>NZ_JAMB01000002.1 GCF_000521805.1 Marinomonas ushuaiensis DSM 15871 | reverse complement strand
ATTAAACAAGGACAAAAAACAGTTGTCTTTTTGTTCACTCCGTTCACTTATCTTAGCCAACAATTTTTTACCTGTTAATTAGGCGTTATACGTATGGAGAGTTTCGTGAAAAACTTATATCTCATTTTATTATTTGTAACTTTACCTTCATTTGCTACTGAAGTCCTAGAAACGAAAAACTATAGGGTATCCATAGAATCTAGATGTATGGAGGGTGAAGTTAGTTGCTCAAACTATATCTACAAAGGAATGAGCAAGAAAAGTGGAAGCGAGATCCAATTAAAAGGTAGCAGTTGGCATACGAAATGCGCAGATGGATCTCCGTGTCGATTTTTAGGCTACCAATTTAAAAATGGAAATATCACATATTATGTTCATCAAGATGGTTTATTAGAAGTTATTCAAAATAAAAATAAAGTGTTGCTAAGTGAGCAAGGCAATTGGCTATAAATACGTATAACAAGAGTTTTCAAGTTGAAAAATCACAGCGGGCCATCGCTTCGCGATTATATCCCATTGTAAATTTCAACTTTAAACGGCGTTATAAGCAATACCAAGGAGAGACAGTTGTACCAGTTATATTATTATCCACTAAATGCCAGTATGGCACCGCATTTCGTTCTTGAGGCATTGAAAGTTGATTTTGAATTAATATTGGTTGATCGAAAAAATAATGCTCAAAAGTCTGATGAATACTTGGCGTTAAACCCTTCTGGAAGAATTCCAACTTTAATCGATGGTGAGCTAGTGGTCTTTGAAAGCCTTGCAATTTGCATTCACCTTGCGGAGTCGAATCCATCGGCAAATTTTATCCCTGATATTGGCTCTAAGAATAGGCCTAAATTTTTTCAGTGGATGATGTATTTAACGAATACAATTCAAGCTGAACTGATGGTTCATTTGTATCCAGAAAAACATACAAGTAATTCAGATGTAGTTTCCGATATTGCAAAGACACAAGAACATAGAATAACCGAGATGTTTGAAATCCTAGATAATGAATTACATAATAGAGATTTTTTAGTCGGTAACACGATTACTGTTTGCGACTTTTTCTTGTTTATGTTGGCTATATGGGCTGATGAATTCAAAAAGCCACCTTTAGCATTCGATAATCTATCGAAATATCTTTGTAATTTAGCAAAGCATGAAGCAATTATTTCTGTCTGTAAAAAAGAAAAACTGAGCTTATTAAATTACCAGTAAGTTGCTTAAACGGACAAAAAACAGTTGGCTTTTGCTCGTTCCTCGCTAATTTTAGCCAGCTATTTTATTGCCTCTTAACGAGGCGTTAGTAGAGCAGGAGTAATATCAAACTATGTACCTCGGAAAATGTTTGTGCGGTGACGTGGAAATAAAAATCAAAGGTGAGATCAGTGATATTATTCACTGCCATTGCTCTTTGTGTAGAAAAAATAGCGGTACTGCTTTTGCTACTAACGGCTTTATAAACTCTTCTGAATTTGAAATTACTTCAGGTGAAAATAATTTAAGTACGTTTTCTTTTAAACCCGGCCGGAATAGGCATTTTTGTACTAGTTGTGGTTCACCTGTTTACAGTTCAAATGAACAAGATCCTAACCGTTATCGAATAAGGTTAGGAATTTTAGATACAGATATTATTGAAAGGCCTATTTCTCATAACTTTGTTTCATCAAAAGCAAACTGGGAAGAACTAGATGTTCAGCTACCAAGATATGACTCATTTGAGCCTAGTCGTAAGTAGCTCTCTAACAAGGGTTTTCAAGTCAGACAAATTACAGTTGGTTTTTTGTTTGTGCCTTACTTATTTTAGCCAACGGCAATTTTCCGCTTTAAACGGCGTTATGCTTACAAGGATAGTCTCGTGAAACTTGAGCAAAAAATACCACCATTAATTCTTGTTGTTATCTTTGCTACATGCATGTTTTTTACTGCTAAGGCTTGTATTGATTTCACCTTATTCTATTCATTCAACTTGGTTGCATTCTTAATCTTTTTATTCATTGGGTTGCTGTTTATTTTATCCGGAGTGGTAGCCTTTAAAAAACATAAAACAACTGTGAACCCTGTTAATACTGATAATGTATCAACTCTTGTTAACTCTGGAATATATAAATACACAAGAAACCCTATGTATGTTGGTATGTTATCCGTCTTAATTGGTTACGTTATTTATTTGGCTAACCCTTTAAACGTTATTTTTATCGCTTTATTTATTTTGTACATGAATAAATATCAAATATCTCCTGAAGAAGAATTTCTTTCAAAGTTATTTGGGAGTTCTTACATCTCATACAGCCAAAAAGTTAGGCGGTGGTTATAAGCATAACAAGCCACAGCACAGTGACACGACGATAACGATTTACAAGTGAAAGCTGCGCTTTCAATGTTAGATCACGCCTCGTTCCTTGTCTGATCGATGAGGAACGAGGCGTGTAAATGGTATTAATGCAGCGATGTTGGTGTTTCAGTAAAGAGGTAACTCACGGCTTGGGCAAGCTTAGGGCTAACATGGCTGCTGCGTAATAGTGTCCAAAGCGGTTGTTTGGTTTCTGGGTGTTGGCTTAGTTCTGCGGTTATCTGTTTGAAAGCAATATAACCATCTTCTCTGTGGGCCAATTTTTCCATAATAATACGAAGTAGTTGCGGGTTTTGGCCGAGCCAGTGTGGGCATTTTGCTGCTAAGGCTGCAATGGCATGGGTATCATCGTCATGGCATTGGGTCAGGCTACCGAGTAAACCAAACAAGGGTAAGAGTAAATCGTCATTAAGATCGGATCTTGATAGGGCACGTAAGTAGCTTGCTTGTATTAATGGATCTTGTTCTGTTTGTAGCTGGTTGATCAAGGTGTTTTGCAATGTCTCTGAAATGCCTTCGTGTTCTAACGCATGGCATAGGGCGCTGACAACAGGTTTGGCAGCCTGTTTGATGGCTTTATCAATGAGAGTTTCGTACTGCGCTTCGTTTGCTCTGGCGGCCAGTTCTGCGATGCCTTGAAGTCCCAGTGTTTGCCAGCGGTCATCTTCTTCTATTACATCTGCTGATAAGTAATCAACAACCGCATGGAAATATTCGGAAGGCTCTTGGTGTAAGTCTTTTCCTAGTATGGCGTGTAGGCTTGCCATGCGTTCCTGATCTGGTTTAAACACATAAGGGCTGTCTTCCAGGGCTTCGGATAAACCGGCTTCTTCTCCTTTATGGAGAATCTTATCAACGATGCTTTTAATGAAATGATCGCGTGTGCCTAAGTTTAAGCATCCAGCTTCATCTAAAGGCAGTTTGAGAAACCAAACCACGCCTTGTTTTGCTATGTCTTCTTTTGATGCGTCTTTCGATTTTAATAGGCAAGCGAGCCATGCATTTTGACGAAATGGAAAAGGGTAGGCTTGTTGTTTTCGGTCAAATTGTATGGCTTGTTGTGGGGTGATTTTGGTGATGTTTCGACCTAGGTCGTAGTAGTTTACATCACAGCCGACCATATCAAATAAGTCAGAAAGGGATTCAATGTCACTCATGGTTAATGGTACTCATGGTTAGTCGTTACTGATGTTAAACCGTTGCTCAAGTTGCCGAGTCGTCGCGTTGTCGATAAGATAACCTGCGTACTGTTCTTGGTCTGAACAAAAATCGGTCTGAAAAAGATGCCGTATCTTACCGTTTTTCTAAGGAGAAATCAGGTTGAAAAAAGCCTTTTCTGCCCATCATACCTTGGCTGATTTATTGATGGATTTACAAGTCGCCATGCAAAATGGCGGTGTTTGGGATTGCGAAGCACCCACTCAAGAAGCGTTAAAAAGTGTCGAACCTTTTTGTATTGATACCATGGCGTTTGAACAGTGGTTGAGGTTCGTGATGATAGAGCGCTTTAAGCTTTTGCTGGCATCAGGTGGTCAATTGCCCGTTCGTTGTCATATTTCCCCAATGGCGGAAGAAGCCTTCAAGATGAAACCGAAAGCGGTGGTGAGTAATATTGTAACCTGTTTAAATCGAATTGATCAGCACCTAAGCGGCACTTTGTGATTTCAGATCGTATTCATCATCCTTTGGTAAAAGACCTCGCTTGGCTGGTGGAAGGGCATTATATCGAGCAAGATTTTGACCTAGGATTGTATTGGCTTTTTGATGTTGAAGAGCGATTGCTTTTATTGGATTCCGATCCTGCTTTACTGATAAACGCCGTCTCAGCGTGTAAATCACATTTCCTTGGTAGTTATTTCGAAACTTTATTTTCTTTTGCGATAGAGCATTTATCTTCTTTGAGTGTGGTGCTTGAGCATTTTCAAATTGAAGGCAAGGGTAAAACATTAGGTGAAGTGGATATGCTGGTGGAAACGCCAGAAGGGGAGCTTCATCAGTTTGAAATAGCGATTAAGTTTTATCTAGAAAGGCCAGATCTGTATCCCCATGATTGGATTGGCCCGAATAAAAATGACAGTTTATTGAAGAAAGTGACAAGAGCCAGAGAGCATCAATTGTCGATTTTACACACGGAAGCTGGCTTTGCCGCGATTAAGCATGTTGCGAAAAACCGAGTGCCTAAATCAACTTTATTGATTTTTGGCCGTTTGTATTTAGCATTAAAAAATCAACAGGATATAGCGTCGTGGTTGGATCAAGATGAACGTGGTGGCTGGATTAGAGAGTCCGATTTCACTTTATTGATGACGTCTTTTTCTCATTTTTATGTGTTAGATAAACCCCACTGGATGAGTTTTCCAAACCTGAATGACCAATTTATTGTATTTTCAGCTGAATCTGCAGGTCATTTAGTCAGTGATTTTCTAAAAGATGATAGACCTAAACATGTGTTTTTGTATGATATTGAATCAAAGCAATTCAATAACAGTGTGTTTGTTGTTCCTGATTCATGGTGAGTGAGTAACTATTTTTTAAAAATATGAGTATCTTCACTGTATTGGACTTTTTTATATTCTGTTTAGGGTGAATAGGTTATTCTTCCTGTCCAAGCGACAATTCTAAAATCGTATTTAATTATGGATGCCTTGTGTCAACCCTCGAAAACCTATCTTGTCCAATAGACTCTTTGTCACTTAGTCGTGATGGGCGCAGTCTAAAGTGTGAAAACGGACATACTTATGATTTAGCCAAAACTGGCTACGTGAATCTTTTACCCGTACAAAATAAACGTTCTAAAGACCCTGGAGATAGCAAATCCATGGTCGCTGCTCGTCAGGCGTTTTTAAATCAACACTTCTATTATCCTATCGTTGAGGCCATTTTATCTTCTTGGCCGAAGGAGAGTTTAATTAATGGTGTAAGAGTATTAGATGCAGGTTGTGGTGAAGGTTATTACCTTAATGAAATAAGTAAAGTGTTACAGGATCGACATGTCGAGACGGAACTGACAGGCTTAGATATTTCAAAATGGGCAATAACAGCCGCCAGTAAACGAGATAAAAATATCAGTTGGTTGGTGGGAAGTAATGCAAGTTTACCAACACCGGATCAACGTTTCGATGTCATTTTATGTTTGTTTGGCTTTCCTATTTTTCATGAATTTTCTAGAGTGCTTACAGACTCTGGTTTGCTTCTTCTTGTCGAGTCAGGCCCAGATCATTTGATTGAACTGCGGAAAATTTTGTATCCACAAATTCATGATTATAAGCAAACCCACAGCGATGGAGTGGCAGATTTCGAGATGGTTTCTGAGGAAACGAAAACCTTCCATTTTACATTGAATTCCCAAGCAGAAATCCAAAATTTATTAAGTATGACGCCTCATATACATAAAGCCTCTTACGATGGCAAAGAGGAAGTGAAGCAGCTTGAATCCATTAGACTGACAGCGGACATTAAACTTCGCTGGTACCAAAAGAAAGGAAATACATAGTGTCTAATCATTTAAAAGAGCTTTTTAACAAGAACAGAGAATGGGCGTCGAAAGTAACAGCAGACGATCCTGAATTTTTTTCGACATTGTCAGAACAACAAAACCCTGAATATCTTTGGATTGGTTGCGCAGACAGCCGCGTTCCAGCAAACCAAATTATAGACTTGTTACCAGGTGAAGTGTTTGTTCATCGTAATATTGCAAATGTTGTGGTTCATACTGATTTGAATTGCTTGTCAGTCATTCAGTTCGCCGTAGATGTGTTAAAAGTGAAGCACATCATGGTAGTAGGGCATTATGGCTGTGGCGGTATTAAGGCGGCAATGGGTACAGAAGAACATGGCATGATTGATAACTGGTTAGGCCATATTAAAGATGTTTATCGCTTACACAGAAAAGAAATTGATTCGATAGAAGATGAGCATGCTCGCTTTGATCGTATGTGTGAATTAAACGTTGTTGAGCAGGTAGCAAACGTTTGTCAAACCAGTATTGTTAAAAAAGCATGGAGCCAAGGTCAGGAACTGCATGTTCATGGCTGGTGTTATAGCTTAGGAAACGGTCACATCAAAGATTTAGAAGTTACCGTGTCTAATGCGGAAGAGTCGACAGAAAGATTGAACAATATGTAGAAAGGCTTTAGCCATTAAAGCATTTCCACAAAATGGTATTTTAAAAAACGAACCTAGGTTCGTTTTTTTGTTTTTGAATGATTCGTACTCTTTGCAATTGGATTACAGGTTGTTGTTTTTAGCGATGGTTCTCGCGCAACCTGCAATGGTAGAGCGTAGCCAAATATGGCCTGGATCATGTTGCAGTAGAGGGCTCCACAGCATTTTTAACTCTACTGGCGGTATGTCGAATGGCGGAGGTAATACCACAACATTGTCATTGTCTTTCATGAGGCGTGTCGCCAAAGATGGCAAAGTCGCGATTAATCCCAACTGCTCTGTTGCTCGCATGGCAACATTATAGTTACGAGTAAATAAGCGAATGTTACGTTTGAACCCCAAATCAGACAAAGAGGCATCAACCCAACCTAGCTTTTGTACTTCCTCTGGCTGAATACCAACACCAACACCAAAGCCTGTTTTACTTACCCAAACATGTGGTGACGCCAGATAGGTTTCTAAGTTGAAGTTTTTGGCAATATCCGAGTTAGCTGGAACAAGGCATGAAAAGTGATCAACCCAAACAGATTTTTGATGAAAAGATTGCGGTAGTATATCAAAGCGGTTAATAACCAGGTCAACTTTGCCTTTTTCTACATCGTGAAAGCTAACATCACTTGGGTTCATAACGTCTAAAATGACGTTTGGCGCTTCGGCCTGCAGTTTTTCCATCAAAGGTGGAATGAGTGTCGCTTCAGCGTAGTCACTTGCCATAATCCGAAATACACGAGAGCTAGATTCGGCTTCGAAGCTTTGTCCCAGGTGTAAAACTTCATCAACTGCCTGAAGAATACTTTGTACTCGTGGCTGGAGTTGAATAGCAAGCGCGGTAGGCATCATGCCATCGCTGGTTCTTACTAATAGAGGGTCGTGAAATAAATCTCGTAAACGTCGTAAGCCATTACTCATTGCTGGCTGTGTAATACCGAGTTGATTGGCGGCGTGAGTGACATTTTGCTCCCGGAGTAAGGAGTCTAAATACCGAAGTAAATTGAGATCTATTTTGTCTAACTGCATAAAGTAAGAAGCCCGTGTCCACTAGCGTAGGGGCTGCATCATACTGCATTTTATCTGCGAATAGAATGACAACCCCTAATTCTGTAATGGGTTGACGTTATTTAGAGAGCAAGCTTATCACCTCATAACAGGCACCCATGGTGTGATAGTCTGTTTTGCCAGCAGGACTTTTGTTGTCATCAAATGCTTTGTTGTCTTGAGTAAGAATACGGAACCAAGCACCATATTGATGATCTACCATGTGTGACCAGCTGTATTGCCAAAGGGCATCATATTTATCCCAATAATGTTCTTCTTGAGTCATGACCGCTAATAACGCTGCAGCAGCAAAAGATTCGGCTTGAACCCAGAAGTATTTATCGCCGTCACAGACTTCACCTTTCGTGTCATAACCATAACAAAGACCACCATTTTCCTTGTCCCAAGATTTATCCCATGCTTGATCAAAGAGTTGTTTCGCTGTTGGAATCAGCCAATCAAGCGGTGATCTTTGCTGTATTAGTAGCAACAATTTGGCCCATTCAGTTTGATGGCCTGGTTGGAAGCCCCAAGGGCGAAATAAATGTTTAGGGTCCTGTTTATTGTAATCCCAATCTACTTGCCAGTTTTCAGAGTAATGTTCCCAGATCTCGCCATTCGCGAGTTCTGCTTGGCGAAGGCAAATATGTTCAGCCAGTAAGGTTGCGCGCTCTAAGTAATAACTTTCTTGTGTTGCATCATAAGCAGCAAGAAGTGCTTCACAAGTGTGCATGTTGGCATTTTGGCCTCGATAAGAAGACACCTGCTGCCAGTCTCCAGATATCTCATCCTTGTAGAGACCAGATTCAGCATCCCAGAAATGTTGTTCCATCAAATCAAACGTTTCTTTGATCCAAGGTTTGGCCTCTTCTACTCCCGCTTTGTAAGCTGTAGCGTAAACGAGTAGTACAAAAGCAAGGCCGTAGCAGTGGTTGGTTTCATCAAGGTTTTGATCTTTGTTAAGTAGCCAAACATAGCCGCCATTGTCTCGACGGTGACGTGTTCGCAAGTATTTCAAGCCATGTCGAGTTGCTTCTAAATAAGCAGGGTTTCCTTCGGCTTCATAGGCTTTGGCGTAATTGAAAACAAAACGAGTGCTGCTTACCAGATGTCGAGTGTCCTTATCGTAAATGTCGCCGTTGTCTTTAAAGAATTGAAAGTAACCACCATCCGGATCGATACAATGCGGATGATAAAAATTCATCGTAGTTTGAATGTGTTTTTTTAGAAACTCAGGGGATTGAAACGCAGGCATGTTTTGTCCTTCATTATTGGCTTTGCTTTCTTAGTTGTTGCGGAAAGTTAAGAGCAGAAAGCCTTGTTGTTTTTATTGATACTTTTTTGATCGTCATTTCATGATAATGAGGTTATAGTTTTAAATCAATTAGATTTATTAAATCCAAGTGGTTAGTTTACAGACTTCAAAATAGAGTAAGGTTATATGAAATCATCAGGCAGCACCTCTGAGCAAAGTCGTATCTACAATGAGCGTATTATTCTTCACCTGGTGAGACAGCATCCTGAAATTTCTCGAGTTAGCATTGCTGAGTTCACAGGCTTAAGCGCCCAAACGATTTCAGTCATTACTTCTTCATTACTGGAACGGCAACTTCTTTGTGTTACGGGGAAGGTGAAAGGCCGTCGTGGACAGCCTTCTATCAAGTTAAGCATCAATAAAAAAGGGGCTTATGGATTAGGCATTAATGTCGATCGTGATCATATTAGTGCGGCGCTGTTGGATTTCAGTGGTGCTTGTGTTTTGTTATTAGAGCGCTCTGTTTCTTTTCCTTCTGAAGCGTTAGCAAAAAACATTGCTCAAGACTTAATTGAAGAAGTAAAAAACACATTGGGAGATGATTGGGATAAGGTTCAAGGTATTGGCTTTGCTAAGCCGGATTATATGGATTCTTGGCTTGATACATTGGTGACTGACTCAAATCAAAGAGCCGATCTAACCGCTTTGAAAGCAGCGTTGGCGTATTGGCAGTCGGATGCGTTTGAAGCCTGGTTAGCTGACTTTACGGGTACTCATTGTTATTGTCAAAACGACGCGGTTGCTGCAGCAACCAGTGAATTGTTATTGGGGGATTCTCCTCAACGTGACTTTTTTTATCTTTTTGTTAGTACCGCCTGTGGTGGTAGTTTTGTTGCAAATGGCGAATGTTATTCTGGTGGGCATGGTAAGGCAGGCAGCTTTGGTTTGATTCCTTCCGCCACAGGTAAACACGGAAAATGGATTTTGGAGGCGCTGTCGCTTTCTTCTTTACGACGTTTCTTTGCTGCAAACCAGACGGATTTACCCGCATCAGAAGAAGCATGGTTAGGCGATGAATACGCAAAATTAATCTCCACATGGGCAAGGGAAGTTGCGGCAGAAGTAAAATATGCATTGGCGTCTGTAATCGCCTTGTATGATCCTGAAGCAATTTTGATTGGCGGACGTCTACCTGAAGCGGTATTAAAAGAGCTTATCCAACATATTGAATTGACCTTAAAATCCCACAGTATGTTGCCTGTTCCTATGATTCGTATTGCTCAAACCAGTTATACTGCAGGGGTTTTAGGGGCGGCTGTCTTACCACTTTATGAAACCTTTGCACCGCAACAGAATTTATTATTGTTGAGTTCAAAAGAGAGAAGTTCAAAAGAAAAAGGGTCTAAAGGAAAAAGCTCGAAATAAAACAGCATTTCCAATGATTGGCGTTAATAACTTGAGAAAAACATGAGATTAGAAATACAGTGCGAAGATCGAGTCGGCATGATCCGTGAGATCCTTGATTTGTTTATTCCACATCAAATCGATATGCGGCTAGTGGAAATGGATTCGAAACGGCGTTGTATTTATTGTGGTTTTCCTGATATTCCTTTTTCTCAGTTACAGCGTTTATTGGCTGAGATCCGTCGTTTAGAAAGTGTAGAAGACGTTAAGACTGTTATGTTTACGCCATTTGAACGTGAACATAACGCGCTTTATACCTTGTTAGAAACCTTACCAGATGGTGTTATTTCAGTCGATTTGAAAGGCAATATCACCATGGTTACAGAACTTGCAGCAGAAGATTTAAATACTTCTGTCGCAGATCTACTGCACAAACCTTTGTCGTCGATTATTAAAGGCATTAGCTTTTCTAAGGAAACATGGGGCAATCCTCAGGAAAGCATTAGTAAACGTATTAGAGTTCGTAACAAAGCCTTGTTACTTGAAATGAAGCCCATTTTTGTCTGTGATGATGATGGTATTGAAAACCCTGCGGGCACGGTCATTTATTTAAAATCTGAATTACGTCTTGATAGGCAAGCGGCAAGTTTAAAGCAAGCGCCGAATGCTGAAAAACATTTAGAAACCTACTTTCAACCAAGTGTTATTCAAAGCGCCGCTATGGCGCGGACCTTAACCGCAGCCAACGCTTTTGTCGAAGCGACGATGCCCTTATTTATTCAAGGCGAAGTTGGCACTGGCAAGCGTGATTTCATCGAAGCTTTGTTTCAATATTGGCATAAACGACAAGCGGACAGAGACGCTCAACTTGTGATTCGTCATGCTAAAGACTTAACTCAAGCAGACATTATTGCATTGGATAAAGCATCTGGTTGGTTTGTGATAGAGGACATTGAATGTTTAGACGATTCGGTACAATTGGATTTGGCTAATTGGCTTAGTCTTCAGTCAAGTTCTGTTTCTAGCGTTAACCCATCAGTGCGTTTAGTTAGCATTTCTTCATTAGATGCGAAAACCTTATCCAGTGGAGAGGAGGGATCTGATAGTCCAAGGTTATATAAAGGGCTTTATTTTTCTTTGGCGACTCTCGTCTTATCCATGCCGCCATTACGAGAAAGAAAAGAAGACATTGAAGGGTTGGTCCAGCAAATTGTTTTAGCACAATCTGAACGTTATCGACTACCCGTGCCTTCTATTTCAAAAGGCGCACTTGTTAAATTGGCTTTGCATGCGTGGCCGGGAAACTTGAAAGAGTTACAAAATTACTGTCTACAAACCCTGTTGGTAGTGAAAGAAAAAGAATGGCAAGCAGATGACATACATTTGATAGAGTGTGATAGTTCAGCAAGCCTTGAGCTGATTAATGGTTCTTTGGATAAAACGGTAAAGCAGTGGGAGGCAAAATTGCTCATGCAGTTGTATCCACGGTTTCCGAGTACAAGGCGTTTGGCAAAAGCGGTCGGAATGAGCCACAGCGCGATAGCGAATAAACTCAAAGAATATGGTATTAGCGCTTAACAGGGAAATGTACTGAAAGTAAAAGGGGAACCGTGAGCTAGAATCGAAAATGCCAAATTGAAACAAGAGTTCAATCTGGCAAATAGAGAAAAGTAACCTTATTAATTAGGTGTCACGTCTACTAAATGAAAGCGAATTAGTAAGGGCGTTTTTGACGAGGCGCAAGGCGACGTTTTTGTTCGCGCTCAATTTTAATAGGCTGCAGCTTTGTTTTAGGCTGATTAACAAGTTTCTGAGTATTGGTTACCAAGAAAGCAATAACCGCACAAGCAGCTACGAACAGTAAAAATTCAAACATGGCGTTTCTCCAAACTAATTATTATTGTCACGATCATGGTTTATTATGATCGTTCGGTAAAGTCACATTTTGTAACAGCGGTCTTCTTAAAGTTTCCATTAAGCAAATTGAAAATAATCAGTCACCCTGATAATAATGGAGGGTAATGGTTAAAAATCAACCCTTTATAAAATATTAAAGGTCGTAACGCTTTCGTAAGTACCTTGCGACACCGTCTTCATCATGATGACCAATGACATTGGTTGCCGCTTCTTTCACATGAAGAGAGGCATTTTCCGTAGCAAAAGCTTCATCAGCCGTACTGAACATGGAAAGATCGTTATCACCATCTCCAAACACTAGCATTCTTTCGGCACCAATTTCATCCTTTAGTTCCTTCAATGCTGAGCCTTTACACACATTACTATGATGTATGTCTAACCAATACGCATCAGGATTGTAAATTCCACCTCCAGAATAGGCCGTGAGATGTTCGTGCTTATGACTTTCTTGAATGATGTTGTTGATTAACCCAGGGTTTCCCATAGCACTTATGTTGGTGATTCTGGCATTGTGAGAGAGCTCTGCTAAAGGGTGGAGGCTCATATGTTTGTGGTTGCCTAATTCATTCGCAATGTGGTCGCTCATATGCCCATTTAAGGGTGCATGGAAAACTCGATGTGAGCCATCGTCTTCTAAACAAAAAATGAAAGGTGTTACTTCATTTTCTTCAAAAGAAGAAAGAAGGTCTACGATGTGGCTTTGAGATAGCAAACTTCTATGACGATACTGGCTGCTTTCAGGGTTCCACCATTCAACACCGTTTTTGAAAATTTGCCAGTTAGGAAAGTCATGGCCTTGGATGCAAGGCATAGCTGCAAAGTGAGTTCGGCCTGTGGCGACCGTATAAAATACCCCTGCGGACTTTAAACGCTCGAGAGTCTCTATTGTGTATTCAGAAAGTCGCTGATGCTTATTCAGTAGAGTGCCATCGAGATCAAATGCAACTAATTCCATAACTACCTCATATTCATGGTGTTTGGCACTATCGCACTTTGTGGATAGTGAGTCCAACCGCTGGTGATTATTTAATAAAATAGTGATTGATGCGTCAGTGTTTGCTGACTAAAGCAGATGAACCAAAAGAAATACCAGACCAACCGTTTAGGATGAATTGGCGTATGTTCTGGTGATCACTTGCTTCAGGATTTCCAAGAACATCTACACGGTAGAAATCACCAAACAAATGCAGAGTTTCTGCTTCTGTTAATTTGTTAATTGTCGCGAAAGAAAAAATCTTACAAGAGCCATTGTTTTCATTTACAGCGTTATTCTGTTGGCCGTTGAGAAAAGCCGTTGGTGTAAAATCATATTCACGTTCAATGACGTCAATAACTTCTTTAAATTGCACTTGTTCTGGTGACTGTTTGATCTTTTCAATAAGTGTTTGCGTGCTTAGCATTGGAACTCCAAATTCTGATAAAAATGTTGGTATTGAATACGTCTATTCAGTGCTTTCTAAGATTGGTTTAGCGTACTTGGTTGTGACTTTAAAGCAAATGAACGCAATGATTCCGCAAGTCGCAATGGTCGTTAGCATTGGGACAAAAGTATCATCATGGAAAATACTGACAATCGCGCCACCTAATGCACCAAAAGCAAAGCGTGATGTCCCTGCTAGAGCCGTTACACTACCATTATGATTACCTGCATGATTCAGTGCACCGGCCATCAACCCACTTCCTAGAATCCCCAGTGGTCCCATAAATAATGTGCTCGTTATGATGATTAATATTAATGGTGGGTTTTCAAAGAAGGTAAGTACCAACATACATAATGATGCGGTTAGCGGAATATAAAAGGCGTATTTTGACATTATTTCTGTACCGAGTTTTTCCACATAACGACCATTGATCGTTGATGCGATCATCATAGCAATGATGTTAACTCCTACTAGAAAACCAAAATACTCTGGTTTAACACCATAAAACTCGATATAGACAAAAGATGCGCCAGTAATAAAGCTCATCATGCCGCCAAAATAAAAAGCAGAGGCAACGAGATAACCCATTACTAATTTGTTTTTAAGCAGAATATGGTAATTATGAATGGCATTACCAAAGGAAAAAGGTGTGCGTTTTTCAACGGGTAATGTTTCAGGGATAGTTCGTAGAAATAACACCATCGCTAGAATAGCCATGACACTTAATAAAACGAAAATATAATGCCAGCTCCAAATAGTTAAAATGGCGCCGCCAAGAATCGGTGCAATTAACGGAGCAATGGCCATTACCAGCATTACCATAGACATAGTTTTTGCAAATTTATTAACCGACATGCCGTCTTTTATTAATGCTGGAACACATACCGCAACCGCTGCACCACCCAGCGCTTGTACCGCTCGACCAATAAGAAGAACCTCATAATTCTGCGCGAATGCGCATACTAGGCTACCTATTGCATAAACCGTCAAGCCACCAACAATCACCGAGCGTCGACCTAAGGCATCAGAAATAGGTCCGAAGAGGATTTGCATAAAAGCAAATACCAATAAATACATACTGACTGTCATTTGTATTAGGTCAATATTGGTATCCAGTTCTTCAGCTATGGTTGGGAGACTCGGTAAATACGCATCAATGGCTAATGGCGTGAGCCCAGCCAGCAGGCCGAGAACTAAAATAATAGAGAAAGTAGGCTTCATTATGGTCGCTTAATAAAAGAAGTAAGTAGGGCTTCATTGGAGCAAAGACAAAAAACAGGTTCAAATTATAATAGTTTTGAGCCTTATTATCAGAATAAATTATGCAAACACTAAGTAAAGAGGCTGGATAATTTTATGACCCCTATCTTTTCTGGTTTTCAATTATAGAACGTGTTTCAATTTCGCCTCTTGTTTTGTTACCTCTTTTTATAGTTCGGCGTTAAGGTTTAATAAGGAATATTATGTTACGTTTTTTCGAAAGATGGGTGTCTGCTTTTCCAGAGATAGAAGTTGAACAAGCCCCAAAAACGCTGTTTGCATTTTGCCGTTATTATTCGAAAGGCGTAGAAGTACCGCTTATTTTAATGTCGATGCTAACAGCCATTATTGCCATTTTAGAAGTGACATTGTTCAGTTTTATGGGGCAACTAGTCGATTGGCTGGTTAATAAAAACCCAGATACTTTCCTTGCAGAAGAAGGTTGGCATTTATTTTACATGTCTTTGATGATCCTCATCGCCATGCCGTTAGCGACGTTTGTACATTCCGCTATTATTCATCAGACGTTATTGGGTAATTACCCAATGCGAATTCGTTGGTTATCGCACCATTATATTTTGCGTCAAAGTATGTCGTTTTTTCAGGACGAATTTGCAGGTCGTATTTCTACTAAGGTGATGCAAACATCCCTTGCGGTTCGTGAAACCGTAATGAAATTACTTGATGTGCTTATGTACATCGCTGTGTATTTTGTTTCTATGGTGGTGTTGATTGCCAATGCTGATTATCGACTCATGCTACCTATGTTGGGATGGTTGGTTTTGTATGTGGGATTGCAGCTTTATTTTATTCCCAAGTTGAAAAAAATATCGGCAGAACAAGCGGATACTCGTTCAACCATGACGGGGCGTGTTGTTGACAGCTACAGCAATATTTCCACCGTTAAGTTATTTTCACATCATCAACGCGAAGCAGAATACGCAAAAGATGGTATGGATGGTTTCTTACAAACCGTTTATAAACAAATGCGCCTTGTGACTATGTTAAGTGTTGGTGTGCACACATGTAATTACTTGCTCACATTCTCTATTGCAGCCTTATCTATTTGGTTATGGACAGACAGTATTATCAGTGTTGGTGCCATCGCCATTGCGGTCAGCTTGGCTCTTAGAATGAATGGCATGTCCCAATGGATTATGTGGGAAGTCAGTGCCTTGTTTGAAAACATAGGCATGGTAAACGATGGCATGAAAACATTGTCTCGTCCGATTGAAATTGAAGATAAAATTAATGCGCCAAAGTTAACGGTATCAAAAGGTGCAATCAACTATGACGCAGTTAATTTTCATTATGGGAAGACGAATGGCAAGGTTATTGAAAACCTTGTCTTGTCGATCAACGCAGGTGAAAAAGTTGGTTTGGTTGGTCGTTCTGGTGCCGGTAAATCCACCATAGTGAATTTGTTAATGCGTTTCCATGATATTGAATCTGGGCAAATACGAATAGATGGGCAGGATATCAGTGCGGTAAAACAAGATTCATTGCGCGCACAAATCGGTATGGTGACGCAAGACACGTCTTTACTGCACAGAACTGTTAGAGAAAATCTCATGTATGGTCGTCCTGATGCCACCGAAGAAGAAATGATTGCGGCGGCGACAAAAGCCGAGGCTCATGAGTTTATTCAAACCTTAACAGATCCATTTGGTAATTCAGGTTACGATGCCATGGTGGGTGAGCGAGGCATTAAACTTTCAGGCGGTCAGCGTCAACGTATCGCCATTGCGAGAGTTTTATTAAAAGATGCACCTTTGCTGATTTTGGATGAGGCAACATCTGCATTGGATTCTGAAGTGGAAGCTGCCATACAAGACAGTTTGTATAAATTGATGCAAGGTAAAACGGTTATTGCCATTGCTCACCGTCTTTCTACAATTGCGGCGATGGATCGTTTGATTGTCTTGGATAAAGGCAACATAGTAGAGCAAGGCAGTCATGAGGAGCTGATTCAGCAGTCTGGCATTTATGCATCACTTTGGGCGCATCAAACCGGTGGTTTCTTAGCAGAAGACATTGATTTAGAAAAAAGTGACGATCTAGAAAAATAAAGATCTAGAAAACTAAGGGATGTCGAAACGTAAGATAGACAAAGCTGAAGACGTATTTGATAAATAACTAGCCTTAAGGATAGTACATGATTTACTTACTTTTATGTTTGGCCATACTGGCAGAAGTAATTGCTACCTCAGCATTAAAAGCGTCGGACTCTTTTACTAAACTGGGACCCAGTATTATTTTGGTCGTTGGTTATGCCGTTGCTTTTTATCTATTGAGTGTTGTTATGCGCTCTATGCCGACAGGTTTGGCTTACGCTATTTGGGCTGGCTTAGGTGTGGTTCTTATTTCTTTGTATGGTTACTTTTTTGCCAATGAAAAATTAGATGCTGCAGCCTGTATTGGTATGTCTCTGATTGTCGCTGGTGTCGTCGTGATTAATGTGTTTTCCAAAACCGTTAGTCATTGATATAGTTTAATTTTTTATAAAGCATTACTTTTTAAAGTATATAAAAAACGCGCTTAGTATTTAGATTCTAAGCGCGTTTTTTGTTTTTAGATCAGATTAATTGATTTTGATCTTGCCTTTTTTATTCGCCAGCCAAACGAACTGATAGGGCATTAAAGTAACCTTGCCTAGGTGATCTTCATAGATTTGTTCTGTTACAAGATCCATCCACACGTCTGTTGCAATTAAATTCAGTTCTGAAAGGTTAAAACTCTGTGGTTGATCGGTCATATTGTAGACCGCGAACAAACTTTGCCTTCTATCTAAACTCTGACGCCAGAAGGCAAACAGGTTTTCGCCCATGTGCAAAATATATTGTGTCGCATTTGGATGGAAAGCGGGTTGTGCTCGGCGAATCTGAGTAAGTTTCGTCACACTTTGAAAGACCTTTTGATGATGCGTATTGGTATTCAACGCATGATCCAAGTCTTCCATATCCCAAATGTGGCGGTTGATTGAACGGAAATGTCCGGTGTTTGAAACACGCTCCATGTCGTTCTCTGTTCCAAACAAACTATGAATATATAAGGCTGGAACGCCTTCTAGCGCCATCATCACGCCAGTAGCACAAAGGAAGCGGGCAAACTGCCATTGATCAGGACCCTGTTGAGCTGAACCAGACAAAGCGTTCCAAAGACTAATGTTAATTTCATAAGGCTTGGATTCACCTTGTGGCGTAGTACGAGCGCTAAGCTTACCCCCAAAACGTTTCATCGTATTGATGAGCGTTTCCAATTCCCATTCAGACAGTAAGCCTTCAGTAGGGCGTAAACCAATACCGTCGTGAGAAGCCAAAAAGTTTAAGTAAGTGGTGCCTTGTTGAGCGGGTGGCATGCTCATTAACCATTGTTTCAAATGGCTGCAATTGCCTGTTACCAAGCTATTAATTAACAAAGGCGGTAAAGAGAAGTTGTAAATTAAATGGGCTTCGTTGGCATTACCGAAATAGGTTAAATTTTCTTGGTTCGGAATGTTGGTTTCTGTGATGATCACAGCGTCTGGCGCGTAATGCTCAATCATGAGTCGTAACAAGCGAATCATTTCATGAGTTTGCGGCAAGTTGATCGAAGTGGTTCCCGGAATTTTCCAAAGGAACGCCACGGCGTCTAAACGAAACCAGCGAATGCCTTTTTCAAGATACAATCGAATAATGCGTAAGAACTCTAAAAGAACATTCGGATTCTCGAAGTTCAAATCTATTTGGTCGTGGCTAAAGGTGCACCAGACGTGTTTTTCACCGTTTTTTGTCTGTACTTCTCGTAACAATGGCGATGTTCTTGGGCGAACCACAGCACTTAAATCTGCGTTTGGATCGGCTTCGTAAAAGAAAGACGCACCTGGATCAACACCGGCTTTGAAATTCTCAAACCACATGCTTCGGCTTGAACAATGGTTAATAACCAGATCACCCATGACTTTAAAGTCTTTTGATAAAGCAGAGACATGATCCCATTTACCGCAAGATGGATTGACCGTGGTGTAATCCATGACGCTAAAACCATCGTCTGAACTGTAGGGGAAAAACGGCAATAAATGCACGGCAGAAATCGAGTCGGATAATTTGTTTTTAACGAATTTATGCAAGGTTTCTAAAGGCGCTTCGCCTTCGCGACGCAAAGTATCTGCATAAGTGATTAGCATGATGTCAGACTGATCCCATATATTTCTATGGGGGCGGGGCGTCTCTGTCATCGGGTCTAAATGAAAGGTAGCTAAGCATTTCTTAGCGAGTTCCACATTATCTAGGTCGGGATAAAGCAATTGCAAATGGGCGATGAGTCGCTGTTCCAGGTGCGACAAAGGTACATTTTCCATATTCACCTACCTTTCTTATTTAATGAGTGAGTGAAAGCAACGAATCCATATTTAGCTCAATTAACAGGTCGTTGCTTATCGATTTTTAGAGCTCGGTTTATTGCACCCCGAACTGTTTATTTAGGCGCTACTATTTTTTAGCCCCAGATTTTATTTAGGCCTGATTTTTTTAAGCCCGACTTTTTATTTAGGCCCGACTTTTCATTTAGGCCCAAATTCTGCCATATCCAATTCGACGGCCTCTGACAGCTGTGACATTACACCTGGAAATGCGCTTTGTACGCGGTTCCAGCTAGGGATGAAAGGTGTTTCCATTGGGTTATCTAAATACTGTTCACCCGCTTTCATGATGTTACTAGCAAACAACTCTACCGCTTGTTCTTCAGAGTGAACATCCAGTTTAAGGCCATTGATTTCGGCATCGTTACGATAGGTTTCTATGAAATCTAACGCGACGCGGTAATAGGTCGCTTTAATTGTACGGAAGGTTTCGTGATTAAAGATGGTGCCATTTGTCGCCAGCTTTCTAAAGATTGCCTTAGTGATATCAATCGACATCTTAGATAAACCACCATCATCATTGTCAGCGGATAAATCTTGGTGCTTGTGATCGTAAATGTCCGCAATATCCACCTGACATAAACGGTTGGTAGAAAAGTTACGGTACATTTCACTCAATACGCCAATCTCTAAGCCCCAATCGCTGGGAATGCGCAAATCCGTCATTACATCGCGGCGGAAAGAAAACTCACCAGCTAATGGATAACGGTAGCTGTCCAGATAGTCTAAATAATCTAACTGACCGAAGACTTTTTTCAATGAATACAACAGCGGCGTCACTAGTAAACGGCTGACGCGTCCATTCATTTTGCCATTGGCAGCACGGGCATAGAAACCCTTACAGAATTCGTAGTTAAAGTTTGGATTAGCAACTGGATAAATAAGACGTGCCAATAGTTCACGATCATAGGTCACTATGTCGCAGTCATGCATTGCGATGGATTCTGCTTTGCCTGCGGCTAAGTTGTAACCCATACAAAACCAAACATTACGACCTTTACCCGGATCAGATGGCGACAAATGCTCGCCTTTCAAAACACTGTCGATGGCTCTTAAACGCGGGCCATCATTCCACAGCACCTTGTAGTTTTGTGGCAAAACACTAAAGAACTCTAGCGCGTGTTTGTATTGATCTTCCGTTGCTCTATCCAAACCAATGATGATTTCAGATAGATAAGGAACCTCTTGCAGATGTTTCAGAATATTCGGCATTGCGTCTGTTTCTAATTCAGAATACAGACAAGGGAGAATCAAAGACATTGGGCGGGTTTTAGCAAATTCGCACAGCTCTTTTTCCATTTCTTCTAACGGGCGATGCGCCAAATTATGAAGTGTGGTGATGATACCGTTTTGATGAAAGTCACCCATAAAATTCTCCTAATGTTGTGGTGTCATTATTTTTTATATTTTGTGTTTCTTAAGTATTTAAATGTACGTGTTAACTAATCCCTTGTTTACTGAGTACTAAATTAATCGCCTGAGCCCAACCTTCAGGACCATAAGCATCAGTTAACCAAGCGTCGCTTCGATTTGGTACTTCTGGTGGCGCATGAACGGGAGAGCGAATCACAACGGGAATATCCGCTTTGCTCAACATGCCTATGTCATTTTCGCCATCGCCTAGTGCCATGGTGGTGATTTTTTCATCTGCTTGGCTTTCGTAAACATCTGTTAGCCACAGCATAGCGTTGGCTTTATCGCAGTGTTTACCCATTAAATGAGAAAAACGACCGCCTTTTTGAATTTGAACATCAAACTGATCGAGGTGTTGACGAAGCGCATTTAACGCAAGGTTCGAATCATTCCATAGCATAGGCTCGGTGAACTCACGTTGCATAGCCAGCTTGGCATTTTCTTCACCCAATCCTGTGATAGACATCAAGTCTTGATAAGACATGTCACTAAAACGTTTGAAGGTATATTTCTCAGTTTGGTCGTTGGTTAGCTCAATGAGTGTTTTACGAGTAGGGCCGAAGGCTTTTAACCAATAGTCGCCACAATCTTCTAAAGGCTCATCGATAAAAAGAGATAAATGTTTTGGAATATAAACAGCAGAACCGTTTTCCACTATGAAAGGATCTTGGTGGCCAAGCTCATCTCGAAGGATAATAAGCTCTTTAAACGTTTTACTTGTATTGATCACACAAGGAATAGAAAACGTTTTCAATGACTGCAATGCCGAACGCGCAGCGTCAAAGCTATAAGTATGATGGTCGAGTAACGTACCATCTAAATCTGAAAACACTAAAAGACTTGTCATGTAGGTTCCGTATATAGGCAGATCAAAATGTTATTAATCTGCGTTAGTAATAGACTTGCAAATCTGGTGCCAGTGCCCGAAACTGGCTTTTTTGGATTACCGAGGTAACAGCTCAAGGTTAATTGAGCTTTTAAACAAATTGATGACAAGTTCGCTACGTTTGTGTGTCTTAATCGCTGTTTCTTTATTGGCCTTTGCTGCTAATTCTGTTTTATGTCGTGTTGCATTGGATGGCGGACTGATCGACCCTGCAAACTTTACCCTATGGCGTTTAGCTAGCGGTGCGGCAACCTTGATTTTATTATGTCTTTTAAAATCTCTGAAACAACAAGACACCTCATTAAAAACAGTCTGGTCAGAAGGTAGCTGGTTATCAGCTATTTCGCTGTTTATTTATGCCATTGGTTTTTCGTACGCCTACGTTACCTTAGAAACTGGCATTGGCGCCTTGATCTTATTTGGCGCGGTGCAACTGACACTCATACTTATGGCGGTTTCAACAGGACAAAAACTGCGCGCCTTAGAATGGCTCGGCTTAACCCTTGCCTTCGCCAGCTTTGTTTACCTTGTGTTTCCAACGTTGTCATCACCGTCATTGATCGGTTTTATCCTGATGACATTTGCAGGTATCGCATGGGGTTTGTACACATGGCGCGGGAAAATTTCCTCGAAGCCCTTGTTCGCCACCACCTCCAATTTTATACGTACTTTGCCCATCCTATTAGTGACCTTAATCATCATTGGATTAAATGGTGAATACCAAATCAGTGGAGGCACTTTTGATGGAATTCTTTTCGCCGTTGTTTCCGGTGCCTTAATGTCAGGAATTGGCTACGCACTTTGGTACGCGGTACTGCCTTCTATTAGTGCTTCCATGGCGGCAGTTCTACAATTACTTGTCCCAATAATCGCCACCATCGGCGGTGTCATATTTGCCAGTGAAGCCATAACTTTACATTTAATAATCGCCACTTGCGGCGTATTAGGTGGCGTATTACTCGTCATCTTAGGTAAAAAGAAAGTTCACTAATTGCGCTTTTTTGGTGCGTTATATTTGTAACGCATCAAAAAAGACACTTCAATGAGTCCTTGTAGGTCGCCCTTCAGGGCATCAAAATCTCATCACCAACGACCTAACTCAACGATCACCAAACCCATTCACTCAATATTAATTTTTTAGATAGTCGTTCTATCTTGTTCATCGGCTTTGCTTTATCTCATGTAATGGATTTGGTCTCTCTGCAAGGGGGAGGAGACGAAAGATGGCTTTGGCGTTAATAGGACCTTTAAAACCCAGTAATTCCGTAATGTATATTTCGCGATCTTTAAGCTTTTGCCCATACTTCATTTACAACTTACTCAATTGGGCCATGTAATGGAATATCGAGCGCTTCTTTATGAGGCTTGGCGTAGCTAATACGTGAAAGTCTGGTGGTTGAGTGGTAACTGTCTAAGCCAGATATTGCGACTGTATTGGCTGATTCAATATCAATGTAGCCGTCACTTTTAATAGCAGACGATTCACAAATGATATGGGTGATTTCACCAATAACTAATAAGGTATTATTGAGTTTAATTGGCGTGATTTCTTTTACGGTTAATGCGTATTTTATACGGCTTTCTTTAACAAATGGTGCGGTGACATCATCAATAAACTCTGGCGTTAACCCAACGTGTTCAAACTCACTTTCATCTCCGTCATAACGGGCTGACGTTTGGTGTGCCTTGCGCCAAAAATCCTCACTGACTTGGTTGATCGTGTATTGGCCTGTGAGTTTTATATTTTCCAACGTATGGCGAGAAACTGAGTCAGGTCTCATAATGAAACCAACTAATGCGGGTGACGCGCCTAAATGAAATATCGAACTAAAGATGGCTAGATTTGTTTGTCCTTGAGCGTTGCAAGTGCCTATTAAATTCGCACTTTTAAAACCGGATAAGCTGTTAATGAGTTGCGCACGATAACGTGATGTCATTTCGTTTAGGCTTTGAAGGTCAAAGTGTTGAGTGGGCATGTGGTGTCTCTCTGCTGTTGATTGGTAATCTTCTATTTATGATACGTTGGTTTACTGTTTCAAGATCACTTTACACTGGAGATCCGA
The DNA here is from genome assembly GCF_000521805.1 of Marinomonas ushuaiensis DSM 15871. Taxonomy (GTDB): domain Bacteria; phylum Pseudomonadota; class Gammaproteobacteria; order Pseudomonadales; family Marinomonadaceae; genus Marinomonas; species Marinomonas ushuaiensis. Next base: position 246,799 of record NZ_JAMB01000002.1, on the reverse strand, counting down.
TGAAATCTGAAATACAAACGAAATTCTCAACCTATCCTGTTGACGCTCAAAGGTTGCTCAACCGTATTAACGCTGTGTCTTTAGGCAATATCCTCAGGAAGGTTTTTAGTAGGCTTAAATTCAGGTAATAACCGTGAGCGCTTTCCCGTTGCTCGTTTTGTGGTTTGGCGCTACTCTAGAATGCAATAAATCAATCATAAACTTTCCTGTTCTAGCGACGTTACACAGAGGATCCTATTACTGCATGAATATTTTTATCACTTACGGTTCAGCTGTTATTTTGGTGCTTTTAGGAACGTTTCTGTCTTACATTGAGTTCCTGAATGACACGGATTGGTTGGCAAGATGCGGTTCTATGATTGTCGTTATGGGTATCTTGTACACTATTTTAGAGTTTTATGAACATCAATATGATCACATAACGCTCAAGCGTCAGGCTCCGAATTTATACGCAGATATTAAGCATGAACATAAACACCTTGAAGAAAAGAAAGTTAAAATTTGGAAAAAAAATGCGGAAGAATTAGAAGACGAAATCAAAAATGGATTAGAAAAGAAAACCATGAAGCACGAAGGTATTTTATTAATGACAGGTACATTTATATGGGGTTTCGGGGATTTACCTTTCAAACTGATTTTTTAATGGCTGAGGGCGTTATTAAATACCAGGATTTCAGTCTGAAGTGCCATAGATTTGATTTTGGATTACCAAGCTCACTTTCTTAAAACCCAGTCATAAGTCATGACTTAAGTGATTAGCACGAGAAACATTATGGGCTGTTACGGTGATGGGCTAAAGTGTATTTCAATCAACAATAAGGAGCCCAACGATGATAACACTTTCACAATTAACAGAGTTACTAGGATGGGCGTCACTTTTGAACATTGGCGTGTTGCTTTTCGCGAGCATCGCACTGGTTTCTATGAGGTCGTTGATCACTTCGACACATAGTAAGATGTTTGGTATTCAAAAAAGTGAGTTATCAATTATTTATTTTAATTATTTAGCGAATTATAAAACGCTGATCTCTATCTTCATTATTATGCCGTACATAAGTCTAAAAATAATGGGGTACTAAAAGAGATCTTTGCATGAGAGGTCTACACTTGCTATTTCTTCTTTTCTTTCTTGATACAATGTAGCCTACTTCAATCTATTCCACGTAAAAGGCCTTTTCTTTGCCACATTCCTCAGAATCCAAAACACCGACAAGCGCATACCAAAGTTTATTCCCTATTTTTACCTTTATTAAACCCTATCGAGGAACGGTGGCGTTGGCGTTGTTTTTCCTCATGTTCACTGCTGGGGTGAGTTTATCGCTGGGGCAGGGGGTGAAGATGGTGATTGATAGCGGCTTTATTTCTGGTTCTGTCGATCAGCTGACGAGCACCATTTTAATATTGATTGCGATGATCTCTTTGTTGGCATTCGGGACTTTTTTTCGCTTCTATCTTATGTCTTGGCTTGGCGAGCGGGTGAGTGCGGATATTCGAACCGCGGTGTTTAACCAGATTGTTCGTTTGCATCCGAGTTATTTTGAAGAGAATCGCAGTGGTGAGTTGATGTCTCGATTGACCACAGATACCGCCTTGTTGCAGTCCATTATTGGCTCGTCTTTTTCTATGGCGCTACGTTCATTTTTTATGTTGCTGGGCGGTCTGGCTATGTTGTTTATCACCAATCTAAAGCTCTCTATGATTGTGGTGATTTGCGTTCCGCTTGTGTTAATTCCTATGGTGATTTTCGGACGCCGCGTCAGGCGTTTGGCGTCCAGTAGCCAAGATGCGATTGCTGATATTGGTACTTACGCCGGCGAGATTATTCAAAATATCAAAGTTGTACAGAGCTATAACCATGAAACTCTTGAACAAGCCGCCTTTGGTCAAGAAGTAGAAAAAGCCTTCGATGTGGCGAAGAAGCGTATTAAACAACGCTCGTTTTTGTTTGCGGCAGTGATTTTATTAACCTTTGCTGCGATCAGTGTGATGTTATGGGTTGGCGGTACGGACGTGATTGCTGGGAAAATGACGGGTGGTGAACTCGGTGCCTTTATTTTTTACGCCATCATGGTTGCCATGTCGATGGCAACGGTAGCCGAAGTGTATGGCGAATTACAGCGCGCAGCGGGTTCTGCCACGCGTTTGTTGGAGTTGTTAGACATTGAAAGCGCGATTACCTCGCCTATCAATCCGTTACCTCTTCCGCATAAGAATGATGATCGTAAAAACGGGGTAGCGATTGGTTTTCATAACCTTGATTTCTATTATCCTTCTCGCCCTGATGTGGCGGCTCTCAGAAATATAAACGTCACTATTGAGCATGGACAAACGGTTGCCTTAGTTGGGCCTTCGGGGGCTGGTAAAACAACTATGTTTGAAATGTTGCAGCGTTTTTATGATCCACAGAAAGGCAATATCACGCTCAATGACATATCTCTTGAGCAATTGTCACTCTCTGAACTGCGTGACGTGATGGGCATGGTGCCACAGCAACCTGTGTTGTTTAGCACGAATGTGATGCGCAACATTGGTTACGGTAAACCTCAGGCGTCAAAAGACGAAATTATCGATGCAGCGAAACGCGCCAATGCCCATGAGTTTATTGAACAATTACCAGAAGGCTACGAGAGCTTTTTAGGCGAACAAGGCGTGCGATTATCAGGCGGCCAAAAACAACGCATCGCGATTGCCCGCGCTATTTTGAAAGATCCAGATGTTTTGTTATTAGATGAAGCTACCAGTGCACTGGATGCGCAGAGTGAAGCCTATGTGCAAGAAGCGCTCAATAAATTAATGGTGAATCGTACGACGATTATTATTGCCCATCGACTTGCCACTGTGATTCATGCCGATAAGATTGTCGTGATGGACAAAGGGCAAATAGTTGATACGGGTACGCATCAGTCTTTGTTGATTAGTTCACCACTTTATCAGCGCTTGTGTGAGTTACAGTTTGAGCAGGCGAAGTAAATGGATGGGATAAGGTTGGATACATTTAAACCTCATTTTTTATTACGAAATAAACATGTTCAAACCATGTATGCGACGTTTTTTAGAAAGCCTATTTCTCTGGACATCGAGCGTGAAATGTTTGAACTCAGCGATGGGGATTTTGTTGAGTGTTTCTGGTTAGATAAACCTAAACAAGGAGACAAAACGCCGATTGTTGTCTTATTTCATGGCTTAGAAGGCTCTTATGAATCGCCTTATATTCAAGGAATGATGCAGGCATTGCAGGCGAACGGTTATGCTTGTGTGCTGATGCATTTTCGCGGTTGTTCCGGTAAAAATAATCGTTTGCCACGCTCTTATCACAGTGGTGACACGGCCGATGCAAATGCGTGGTTTGCTCATCTTGAAGAATCGTTTCCTGAATCATCTCTGTATGCGGTTGGGTACTCTCTCGGCGGGAACATGTTGTTGAAACTGTTAGGGGAGTCTGGCGAAAAGAGTTTGTTAAAAGGCGCTGTAGCCATCAGCGCACCGATGTTGTTATCGAATAGCGCAGAGACAATCACCAAAGGCACAGCGCGTGTTTATCAGCAATATTTATTGAAGCCTTTAAAACAAAAGCTGCTAGAGAAATATCAACAACATGATATGGAATCACTTTTGGGGAAGTCTTTATCTCAAGTGAAAAACATTAAAACCGTTCGTGAGTTTGATGATGTTTATACGTCGAAAATCAATGGCTTTAAAGACGCGGAAGACTATTACGAACAAAATAGTGCCCAGCAATTCCTTCCGACTATTAGAACCAAAACACTTATTATTCACGCACTGGACGATCCTTTTATGACGCCAGTGGTATTACCAAATAGGGTGCTTGGTTCTATCGAGGGAATACAGCAAAACGCAAAAAATGATGGTATGCCATCATGTGTAGAATTTAGTATTCAGCAATATGGCGGGCATGTGGGTTTTGTTGGTGGTACTCCTTTAAAGCCAACGTATTTTATAGAGGAGCGAGTCATTCGTTTCCTTGATGAGCAAGGAAAATAAGCTGAACTGTGTTGTCTAATGTTTATGCGCTCAGATAAAACACAATAAAAAACGGAGTCAGTTAATACTGACTCCGTTTTTTATATTGTTCTTAAGTAAAGAGTTAGAGCTTACTCTTCAACAACATGTTCAGACAACGCCGCATAAGCAACTGTGAAAGCGCCTTCTTGGAATGCTTTTAAACCTGTGGCTTTAAATGGAATCGGCATTGGATTACGTTGAATGATATCTTTGATTTTGGTGCTATTGAAAAGAACAACTTCAACCGTATCGATTAATTGGATTACTGCTTCAATTTTAAAACCGACAGAACTGCCTGCAAACTTACCCTTGGTTAGGCGTTCACGAATAACGGCTTTCTGCACTTTATAATCTTCGAACAGCTTTTTAAGCATAAATTGAAATTTACGCACGCTGTCTGTGTCGTTTGAGTTGCTTAATGTGTGTCGTATTTGACGACATTCTGCTATCTGAAAAAGTCCGTCTTCTTTAGACAAAAGACAAAGAATGACTTCGCTGCCTTTGATGTCGATACCGCAAGTAATCATAAAAAGATCCTGAATAGGGTGGTTTCGCGCATTATCGCATAGTTTTACAAGATCGCGCAGAGTAAAAAGTACTGCATGTTAATAGTCAAACGAGTCAGATCTAAGGTGAAAAGGAAAGCTTATGGTTAATTACACTATTTTCGCTTTACTGTCTCTTATTCTTGATAAGAATATTGTACTATTTCAAAATATTATTTCGTTAAAATCTAAAAAACGACATTTTCTACTATAAAGAGTCTGCTGAAAAAAGATTGATAGCTGTTTTTCATAGTTGAAATGTTTTCTTCAATCCTTGCTAATAAGGCTGCATAAAATGACTGCTTCATCGCCAATGGGTATTCCTCGTCCCCAGGTGAAAACTTTAGATGAAATCCTTCCTCACGAACCTTTGTTGATGATGGGCGCGGGCCCTGTCCCTATCCCAGAACGTGTCGCCAAAGCCAACTCGGTTGTTATTAACCATCTTGGTAGCGTAATGGCCGAAGTAATTGGTCAAGTAAAAGCCATGGCGCGCTATGTTTTTCAGACGGAATCTAAATGGGTGATTGGCGTTGCCGGTCCGGCCTCGGCCGCGATGGAAATGGCCGTAGCAAACTTGATGCAGCCAGGTGAACGTATTTTATGTATCAACAATGGTTTCTTTAGCCATCGTATGGCGGAAATGGCATTGCGTGTTGGTGCTGAAGTACATGAATTGCATGTGGGTGTTCTTGAAGCGGCTGATCCAGAACGAGTTCGAAAAGCCATTGAAGAAACTCGTCCTAAAGTATTAACCATGGTGCAAGGTGAAACCTCTAACACAGTGTTTAATCATAGCCTTCAAGAGATCACTAAAATTGCTAAATCTTATGGCTGTTTAGTGGTTGTTGATGCAGTTTGTACATTAAGCACCATGCCGTTGAAAATGGATGAATGGCAAGTAGACGTTGTGATTACAGGTGGTCAGAAAGGTTTATCTTCTATTCCTGGTGTCTCTCTTTTGGCCTTCTCAAATGAAGCATGGGCAGCCGCAAAAGACCGTGAAAAGCCACCTGCACAATGGTGTTTTGATATCCAATTGGCAGAGAATTTCTGGCATAAAGATGGTTACCATTATACCGCACCTGTTTCTGGCATTATGGCGTTGCATGAAGCCTTGAAATTAGTGTGTGATGAAACCCTAGAGAACCGTTTTGCTCGTCATTTACGTTGTTCGAAAGCCCTTCAATCCGGTATTGAAGGTATGGGGTTGGAGCTCTTTATTCCAACTGAAGCTCGTTTGAATTCCGTTGTTGGTATTAATATTCCTGAAGGTTTAACCGCAGGGCAAATTTGCCGTCACATTTCTGATGTGTATCGAGTAGAAATTGCCGGTTCATTCGGTCAGCCAATTGTTCGTATTGGTCAAATGGGTGAACAGTGCCGCGAACATAATTTGTTCCGTACTTTGCACGCTTTTGGCAGTACAATGCGCGATTTAGGTATAAAAGTTGATCAACCTAACGGTATGGCAGAAATGGAATCCTACTTACAAAAGGTGCCACGTACCTTGTATCAAGTTGCATAACGAACTTTCAAACGTTATTTGAGACAGAGTTAAATCGGAATGCCTTCCTCCTTTAATAGGGTGGAAGGCATTTTTTTTGCTTTAAAATGGTGCATAAAAGGGTTTTGTCATGATTAAGTAAGAAAAAATGCCCCATGACAGGGTGGTGACAGGTTTGAGGGTTATGGTTTATGTAATCTTGTATTACTGAAATCCTCATTTTCGTAATCTGATTATCTTACAAAAAAAATAACAAGCAGGAGATAACCATGCTTAATACCTTTTCTTTAAAGACTGTTCTTATTTCTAGCGCAGCAGCGCTAACTATTGCTGGACAGGCTTACGCCTACGAACCAGCTCGCAGTGCAGAATGTATTGCTCCAGCAAACCCAGGTGGTGGATGGGATTTTACTTGCCGTAGTGTAGGTAAAGTATTAGTAGATCTAGATTATATTAAAGGTAACGTTCAAACCGTGAATATGTCCGGTGCTGGTGGTGGTGTTGCTTTCGCTCACACAATCAGTAAACGTGCTAAAGACGACAACCTAATTGTTGCCGCTAGTACAGCGACAACAACTCGCCTTGCTCAAGGCCAATTCCCAGGAATGAATGCAGACCAAGTGAAATGGGTTGGCACATTGGGCGCAGACTACGGCATCATCGCAGTAGGCAAAGATTCAAAATACACCTCTCTTACTCAAGTAATGGAAGCCTTGAAGAAAGACCCAAGCTCTGTGAAATTTGCTGGTGGTAGTGCTTCTGGTGGCTGGGATCATTTGAAAGTTTTGATGACAGCACAAAAAGCCAACGTAGAAAAACTGCCTCAAGTTCGTTACTTAGCATTCAGCGGTGGTTCTGAAGCATTGGTTCAAGTTGTTGGTGGTCACGTAGATGCTTTCACTGGCGATATTTCTGAAGTTAAAGGTTTCATGGACTCTGGCGATTTACGTGTTCTAGCCGTACTTTCTGAGCAACGTTTACCAGCACCGTTTGATGCTATTCCAACGGCTATGGAGCAGGGAATTGACTCTATCGCACCTAACTGGCGTGGATTTTACGTACCAGGCGATGCGAGTGCAGATTCCTACGATTGGTGGGTAAACACAGTTGATGAGTTGTACGAAACTCAAGAATGGAAAGATGTTATGACTAAAAATGGTCTTATCCCATTCCACAAATCTGGTGCTGATTTTACTCAATTCGTAAAAAATCAAACACTAGAAATCCGTACTCTTTCTCAAGACATCGGTTTAATTAAGTAATGGCTTAATTTAATAACGTATTAGCTGGATAATGTCTTAGTTACATCGGACCGCTATTTGTTGGAGGGGGCAACCCCTCCCGTTTTCTTTCTTTTCATCCCTACGATTTACTTATTTGGAGCAAAGACATGCGTATAAATGATCGTGTGTTTGGCATGCTGATGTTGATTCTTGCCGTTGCATACGGCTGGGAAGCAACCCAGTTCCCCATTCCTTTTGGTGGACACGAAAGTGTTGGACCTGAAACTTTTCCTATCATGCTATCTATCATTTTAGGCATTAGTTCTATTTACATGATTGTTCGCCCTGATCCAGATGAGAAATGGGCGCCAGTGGCGATGCTAATTGAACTTAGTGTTGTCGTTCTTGCCATGCTTGCTTTTGCGTGGGCGATTGAACCAATTGGTTTCATGCCTGCTGCTGCACTGGTTGTGAGTTTCTTAAGTTGGCGTATGGGTGCAAGTATTGCTAAGAGTTTTATCACTGGTGTGACAAGCTCTATCATCATCTTTTTCCTATTCAATAATGTGCTTGAATTAGCACTGCCTCTAGGTCTATTGGAGTTTTAATATGGATACTATGAGCTTATTAATGAACGGTTTTGCCGTTGCATTAACTCCTGAAAGCATTATGTTCGCGGTGATCGGTGCCATTTTGGGTACCTTGATTGGCGCCTTGCCGGGTCTTGGCCCTGCCAATGGTGTGGCTATTTTGATTCCTCTTGCATTCAGCTTGGGTTTATCGCCAACATCGTCATTGATTTTATTAACATCTGTTTACGCAGGTGCCATGTACGGCGGTCGTATTTCTTCTATTCTATTGAATATACCGGGTGATGAGCCTGCCATGATGACCTGTTTAGACGGTTATCCGATGGCACTAAAAGGCAAGGCGGCTGAAGCATTAGCGATTTCCGCAATTGCCTCTTTTATCGGCAGTTTTATTGCGACGATTGGTTTGGTTATTCTGGCGCCGATCTTAGCGAAGTTCGCTTTGAAGTTTGGCCCTGCAGAATACTTCGCCTTGTTCGCCCTTGCTTTCGCAACACTGGGTGGCATTACCGGAAAAAACCAGTTTAAAACATTAATGGCCGCAGCGATTGGTTTGATGATCGCCAGTGTGGGCATTGATATTTCAACCGGTGTGCAACGTTTTACCTTTAACACGCTTGAGTTGTTTGAAGGGGTTGATTTCATTATCGCTATTGTTGGTTTATTCGCCATCAGTGAATTGTTGTTTTTCTTAGAACGTCACGCGGGTGATGGTTTAAAACAAGTAGCAATCAATAAACTAAAACTGTCTCCAAAAGACATTATCAAAGTCCTGCCTGCTTCTTTCCGGGGTGCGGTATTAGGTTTTGTTGCAGGTGTTCTTCCAGGCGCAGGCGCTTCTTTGGGTAGCTTTATCAGTTACACATTGGAAAAACGTGTATCCGACAAAGACGGCACATTTGGTAAAGGTGATGCTCGTGGTGTGGCGGCTCCAGAAGCAGGTAATAATGGCGCGGCATCCGGTGCTTTGGTTCCTATGTTGACTTTGGGTGTACCTGGAAGTGGTACAACGGCTGTATTGTTGGCGATGTTGATCTCTTTGAATATCTCACCTGGTCCTATGTTGTTCCAACAAAATGCTGACCTAGTTTGGGGTGTTATCGCCGCGATGTTTGTTGGTAACCTTGTGTTGTTGCTACTAAATATTCCAATGGTTGGCATCTTTGTTAGATTGCTAAGCATTCCACCTAAATATTTGATGCCAGTTGTCACCTTGATTGCATCGGTTGGTATTTATTCCGTTAGCCACAGTGCTCTGGATTTGTACTTCATGGTGGGGTTTGGGGTATTGGGTTACATCTTCCGTAAAGTTGATATTCCATTAGTTCCTATTATTTTAGGTATGTTGCTTGGGCCTGAGATGGAGAAAAGCCTTCGTCATGCTCTTGTACTTTCCGATGGTGATTGGACGGCACTGTTTAACAGTGGTTTGAGTATGGGACTTTGGACTGTCGCAATTTTAGGTCTTGTATTACCTATCATTGTTGGCCCAATCGTACGTGCGAAAATGTCTAAATCGAAGGCCGCTACGAAAGAAGATTAATACTTTCTAGGTTTATTTGATTATAAATTCGAACCGTTTAGGCGGTTCGAATTTTTTCGTTTATAGTAGAACCAAATAGCTTATTAAAAATAATAATTAATCGAGGTCTTTGCTTAACGCCTTAGTAAATAACGCTGTTGTGTGAAGATTTCTAATCATAATATGGCTGATCTAATATGCGAATTTTGGTAGTAGAAGACACTCAAGTTTTAGGGCAAGCGATCTGTGACCGATTAACAAGTTTAGGGCATGGCGTAGATTTGATCGCAGATGGTAAGCGAGCCGATGAATTACTTAAATATCAACCAGTCGACTTGATTTTATTGGATTTAAATCTGCCCGGTTTATCAGGATTGCAGTTACTGCAAAAGCTTCGTCAGCGTGACGATGACACGCCAGTATTAATCCTAACGGCACGGGATAATATTGAAGACCGCATTCGGCTCCTTGACGCAGGCGCAGACGACTACCTTACCAAACCGTTTGACTTTGGCGAGCTTGAAGCCCGTTGTCGAGCATTATTACGTCGCAAACAAGGCTACGCAGCAAACACCACAGAACATGGCAATATTTTAGTTAATCGAGACAGCCGACAAGTCTTTATTGATGGTGAACTTACTGCTATTACCAATCGAGAGTTCCGCTTGTTAGAAATTTTTCTTGGGCACCTTGGCCGAGTGTTAAGCAAAGACGAAATTACCGATCATTTGTTTAATTTTAACGAGACACCTGGCCCTAACGCGATTGAACTTTATGTGGGGCGATTACGTAAAAAGATGATCCAAGGGGATTTAGTGATCAGTACCTTGAGGGGAATTGGCTATGTGGCAGAAATCACTAAACATTAATGAGGAAGAAGAAAAGAAAGCGTTAAAAAAAGCACCGTCACTGCGCTTTCGTTTTATTTTAACCGGCACATTAGTCATTGGTGTGATTGCGGCCCTTGCTGTGAATTTGATATTTGACTACAGCCAAAAATTGGCGGATTTATCCTATGATAGATTACTGCGCAGTGCCTTGCTGCAAATGGATGAAAATATCGGATTAATTCGAAATGAAGTCAGTATCGATATTCCTTGGTCAGCGTTTGCCACCTTGGCACAAGCTGATGAAGACCGTGTGTTTTACAAGGTAGAAAGTTTAGAAAAGGGTTTTATCACCGGCTATCAAGATTTAAATAGCCTCCCGCCAAAGCCGCCAGTATTGGATCAGGTACAATTCTATAACCAAGAGTATTCAGGTGAGATGGTACGTTTTGCTTGGGTTGAACGTCATCTTACGGATCCTGAAACGGCGCAAACAGTTCGAATTGTACTAGGACAAACACGTCTTTCTCGAGAAGAAATGGCCTCTGCAATTACACAGAAAGCGATCCAATTTGTATTGTTTATTGCCTTAGTTGCCATCACGCTTATCATCATTGGTAGTCATCTTGTGCTTCGTCCATTACATCGGATTGAAGGGGCGTTAGAAGAACGCGCCATGGGCGATTTAACCCCAATTGACATCAACACACCGAAAGAAACGCATCATCTTAAAGTCGCTATTAACCATTTCATGGTGCGACTTCAAAAGAACTTAGAGCAGCTTGAAAATTACACCGCAGATGCTGCACATCAATTACGTACACCGTTAGCAAGTTTGCGCGCTTTGGCAGAAAACGCCCGAGATGATATTTTTGCCGACAAAAACTCTTTAGGTAGCCAGCCTTCAAACAGTCTCCCTTTGAGTAAGGGAGAATCAAAAAGCTCGCCAGAAAAACAGTATCAAGCGTTAGATAATATTATTAAACAATGTGATGGTTTGAGCCAAACCGTCACATTGTTATTGAATCAAGCGGTTGTTTCCCATCGTTTGCAAACTCACCGTTTGGAATCAATCGATTTGCTAGAACCTATTACTGCTTCCTGTAGAGAGCAAGCGCTAACGGCCTTGCATCAAGGCGTTCATCTCTCGTTAGAGTGTGATTTAAAGCAAACTTTGATCTTGGGTGATAGTTTCGCAATTCAACAAATGATGCAAAATCTTATTGAAAACGCCGTCCGTTATAGTGGTGTAGACATTGAACACGCTACTGAAGTGATTGTGCAAGTGAGCGAATTTGAAACGTTTTATCGTATTAAAGTGATCGACTATGGCGGTGGTATTCCTGATGTAGAAAAAGGGCGTGTCTTCGAACGTTTTTACCGAGGCCGTTACGATATCGCAGGAAGTGGTGTAGGACTTGCCATGGTAAAAGATATTATCGACCATCATGGTGCTCGAATTGTCATACTCGACACAGAACCAAAAGGCACCACATTTCAGGTGGATTTTGCCAAATACAAATATAAAGAAGGTTTAGTATGAAGCACTTCACTTTAAAACTGTTTAGTCTAAAGTCACTTAGCTTTAAAACAGGGGCTGTATTGATAGTGCTGATGATGAGTGTATTTTGTACCAAGCTTTGGGCCCAAGAGCCAGTGTGGTTTGGCAATAAAAATGCATCACGGATTTTGTATATTAACTCTGCCTTAGATTTGGCCTCGTTTGAACCTATCTTAAATACCTTTGCCGCACTTCACCCTGATGTTCGAATCGCGTACCGAGATGTTAATACCCTTGATTTGTATTTCCTTACGATTGAGCAACAAGCGGTTGAACAACAAAGTATTGATAAAAAAGCGCATCCAATTGCCAGCTTGACGATCAGCAGTGCAATGGACTTACATCTAAAATTGGTCAATGACGGTTATGCACAAACCTACCAATCTAGTTTTACTGATCGCCTGGCAGACAATTTTAAATGGCGAAATCAATTGTTTGCATTTTCGCTGGAACCCATCGTCATGTTGGTCAATAAACAAGCGTTTCCTGGGAATTTGCCAGAAGACAGGCAGTCTTTATTGCAGACCATACGACAAAACGGCGACGATATAACTAAGCGCATTGGCACCTATGATATTCGCCAAAGTGGTGTGGGTTATTTATTGGCCAGTCAAGATGCTCGCCAAGCTGATGCAACATGGGGACGATTGTTAGAAGCCTTTGGTAGTCATGATGTGCAAACTTATTGTTGTACTCATCAAATTATCGACGACGTTGCCAGCGGAAAACTGGTATTAGGTTACAACTTGCTTGGTTCTTACGCATCACAAAGAGCCCGTGATGATGATAGGCTGAAAATGATCTTGCCGAAAGATTACACCTTGATGTTAATGCGCGCGGCCTTGATCCCGAAAAACGCTCCGAACCCAGAAGATGCTGGTATTTTTATGGATTTTTTGTTGTCTGATACAGCACAAAAAATGATGCAAGATCAGGGGTTATTATTCCCGATCCGACCAGATTTAAATAACCCAAATGATCCTTATGTAGTGGATGCCCCAGGACCAACTGGTGTGATTGAATTGGATCAACAGTTATTAGTGGGACGAGATTATGCAAAGCAAAAACGCTTTATCCATAACTGGGAAATCGCGTTAGAAATTAGTAAGGGAGAATAGGTTAAGGGGCAGTAGCGTAATGGATGGTAGGGCAGTGGTAACTAGGACAGGCATCTTAAAGCTTTTAATTGGCTTGTGGTTGTTTATTTATCAAATAAAAAAGCTGACGTTTTCCAACGTCAGCTTTTTTTGCAAGACAATACGTGTCTCTTAATCTGTTAGCGCCGATTGAAGCAGTTGTTTAAAGGCTTCTACGGGATGCGCACCGGCAATTCCGTTTGAGCGATTAATCACGACGGTTGGCACGGAGGATATGCCCATTTGATGCCATTGTGCTTCTATATCTTGTATGTGTTTGGCTGAGTTTTTGTCTTCTAATCGTGCTGTGGCTTCGTTTATATCTAAACCAACGGTCTCTGCTTCTTTTATCAAGACTTCACGAGCAGAGACGTCTTTGTGTTCGGTGAAGAAGGCGGTGAAAAGGCGTAATTTCATTTCGGTTTGTAAATTACATTCTTTAGCATATTCCAGTAATACATGGGCATCACGTGTATTCACTATTTTCATTTCTTTGAAGTAGTCAAAACTGAAACCGACTTCTTTACCACGAGCGGCCATTTCCATTCTGAACTGCGCGCTGCTTTCTGGTGTTGATCCATATTTACGAGCGGAGTGAGCGCTTAACACTTCCCCTTCAGAATGCATGTCTGGGTTAAGCTCGAACGGCTGCCATTCAATTTCTACTTGGTCTTGGATGCCAAGCTCTTCAATGGCTTTTTCTAAATTTCGGTAACCTATGATGCACCAAGGGCAAACCACATCGGACACAATGTCTATTCTTATTTTATCTACCATAAAACCCTCTATTGAATAGGTTGCACGTTTTCTGTGCCTGTTAATGCTTCGTTAAAAATTATTTACTTACCGTTAATATAAGCGTTATTAATGGACACAACTTAGTAAACACCATGAATAATTGGTTAGTAGAGGTTTGTACTATCTTAACAAATTTACTCAAAGAAGCTCATGAAACTCCCATTTAAGTTGTTTTTTTCATGCATATACTTTATGAAAAATAACCCAATTCATCTGCGATTATTTGTACTGGTTTTTTTCTCACTAAACATTTGTAATGCTAAAATAAGATGCAATTGGCGTTTCCAATGACCAAACGTTGTACCGATATTTTTTTAACCAATCGCGTAAAAGTTCTTTCACTCATCGAGTAGCTCATTGTGAAATGGTTTGTCGATCATTCGGACGGGCTAATAAGTGATGAGCAAGCTGATTTAATCTCTCATCACATACAATGACAGGGAGATGATTAGAGCCGCTATTATGTTTTCTACTCATTGGACTTATATGGTCTTATTTTGCTTATACCGCAATGGATGATGCAATTATTGAAGAGGTTGAAAGCGAAGAAGGTGTTGCTATCACTGTGTAACCGCCTTGGCCACAACGTTTTGAGTTTGAGTAGACAGGTTGCGTACGACTTCAGCGGTATGAGCTTTCAAATAGCTAATAGGTTTGATTTGACCTAATAATTTCATAAATACATTGTTTAATTCTTTTTCGTCATTGTTGAACTGTATCTTTAGCCGTCCAGCAAGGTTATCGCTCAAGCATCTTGCCATAAATTAAGACTGCTTGTTATCAAGTTGATGTAGGTCAGCACGCTTGTGAGTAGAAAAGATTATTATTTTTAACATCACTTATTGAGATCTTTTACACGTCAACGGTGCTTGTTAATACTTTGGTGAAAATAGACTCGAAATGCTCATAGATACTCCGTAAATTCTGCTTTTTTGCCTATTTTGTCTTGTTTAGCTTTGCTTGTTATATAGTGTTAAAGTTTATTAATTAAGCAAGAAAGTTTTATATCTGATAAAAATCCTGCTTAATTTTTTCTAAACTTCTAAGTGTCGTAATCGTATAAACCCTATTAAAAATCAAAAAAAGGTGAAGAGATGAAAAAAAATAATGTTCCTACTCATCAAAATTTTATTAATGGTGAGTTTTGTCATACTGATGTTCATATCGAAGTGAGAAACCCTTCTACAGAGGCCTTGATATCCTATTCGCCTTCGTCTTCACAAAGTGATGTTGATAGTGCTGTCGATGCAGCCCGTAAGGCACAGTTATCATGGTCTCGTAAACCCGCTATAGAGCGAGCTGGTTATTTAAAAGAAATAGCGGCTAAAATTCGCGAGCATGTACCTCGTTTAGCAAAAGTGATTTCTGAAGAGCAAGGTAAAGTGCTTCCTCTTGCAGAAGTCGAGGTGAATTTCACCGCAGATTATTTAGACTACATGGCTGAATGGGCGAGACGTATTGAAGGTGAAGTTATCACCAGCGATAGAGAGAACGAAAATATATTTTTGTTACGTAAACCCGTTGGTGTTGTTGCTGGTATTTTACCGTGGAATTTTCCATTCTTTTTGATTGCACGAAAAATGGCGCCAGCGTTAGTAACAGGTAATACTATTGTTATTAAGCCGAGTGAAGAAACCCCGAATAATTGTCATGAATTTACTAAGCTTTTAGCGGAAACATCTCTGCCTAAAGGTGTGTTTAATCTTGTTTGTGGTACTGGACAAGTTGGGGCACAGCTGAGTGAGTCGCCTAATGTCGATATGATTAGTTTTACCGGAAGTGTCTCAACAGGTGAAAAAATCATGGCGGCAGCGGCTAAGAATATCACTAAGGTGAATCTAGAACTTGGCGGTAAAGCGCCTGCCATCGTGTTAGATGACGCTGATTTAGACTTAGCCGTAAAAGCGATTTGTGATTCTCGAGTGATTAACTCAGGTCAGGTCTGTAACTGTACAGAACGCGTATATGTTCAAAGTGGCATAGCAGATGAGTTTATTAAACGCATGACTGAACAAATGGAGCAGGTGACCTATGGTGATCCACTACAGACAAAAGATGTTGTGATGGGGCCTATCATTAATGAAACCAGCCTGAAAAAAATAGCGCAAAGTGTTGAAACAGCCATTAAACAGGGTGCTAAATTAGAGTGTGGCGGTAAAGTTGCTGAGCTTGGTAAAGGGCATTTCTTCCAGCCTACTGTTTTGAGTCATTGTGATATGTCGATGACTATAATGCGTAAAGAAACCTTTGGTCCGGTTTTGCCTATCCAAGTGGTTGAAAGCCTTGATGAAGCTATAACCCATGCCAATGATTGTGAATATGGTCTAACGTCTTCAATTTATACTCGTGATTTATCCAAAGCCATGCAAGCAATGCGAGAGCTAAACTTTGGTGAGACTTATATAAACCGCGAGAATTTTGAGGCGATGCAAGGTTTCCACGCTGGTGTTAAAAAATCAGGTATTGGTGGTGCAGATGGTAAGCATGGTCTGTATGAATACACCAGTACGCATGTCGTCTACATTCAGTCGTAATGACTAAATGTTAAGCTAACTAGCTTGTGACTATTAAAACTCATCCTCGTTAATAAAAGTTAACGAGGATTTTTTGATTTACCCCATGACATTTCAAAAAACGTCATCCCTTCAATGACAGTGTTTTCACATTTGTTCTTATCAGGTGTGGTCTAAGGCTGTAGTCTATTTTGTACAATTTCTATCGCCATAGTAGTTATTACTGTAATTACAGACTGTCTCTGCAGTAATTTTTTCTCTATGGACTTTTTTTAGTGCATACTTTTTTTGTAGTTTTTGAATTATTTTCTTCATGGTGTTATACCTGTTTATTGTGTGATGGGTTTACATTAGAGCAACAAATATAAAATGTTAAATCGATTAAAAATAACAATTCTATAGTTTTTACTATTTATTGTGTTTTATCTTTTATCTTTTATCTTTTATCTTTTATCTTTTATCTTTTATCTTTTATCTTTTATCTTTTAATAAAGTACCCGTTTAAGTCTCTAACTCCTTGTAGATTCATTGCTTTTTTATCATACAAAACCTTTTTATATTCCTTGTTTTAACACCATTCCATTGCTCTAAATAAAGCATCATTTCCTAGATACACCTATCATATTGCTTTGTACTGACAATTTATTGTTTTCAATCCTTATTTCTTGCTATTTTTGTGCTTTTTTAAAAATTATCTTTTAGTAAGTAATATGTGGGCTTTATATTTTTAAATTGTAATACAATAAGATTTAGGTTAATTTATCGCACCATTAACTTACACACACAATAAATTTAGCTAGGAGTTAGTTATGACAAAGCCAGTTATCGGTTTTATCGGTCTAGGCCTTATGGGCGGCAACATGGTTGAAAACCTACAGACGCGTGGTTTTCAAGTAAATGTAATGGATCTTAATAAAGATGCTGTTGCGGCAGTTCTTGCTCGTGGTAATGCTACTGAAGCCGCTACAGGTAAAGAGCTAGCTGAAAAAAGCGACATCGTAATGCTTGCTCTTACTACTTCAAATGTTGTTGAAGCTGTTGTTTACGGTGACAACGGTGTTATGGCTGGTATGAAAGAAGGTTCTGTTTTAATCGACTTCGGTACTTCTATCCCAGCTTCTACTCGCAAAATTGGTGCTGATCTTGCTGCTAAAGGTGTTGGCATGATCGACGCGCCTTTGGGTCGTACTCCTGCTCATGCTAAAGATGGTTTGTTAAACATTATGGCGGCTGGTGATCTTGAGACGTTTAACAAAGTTAAGCCAGTACTAGACGAGCAAGGCGAGAACGTTTTCCACCTTGGCGCGTTGGGTGCAGGTCACACGACTAAATTGATCAACAACTTCATGGGGATGACGACGGTTACTGCAATGTCACAAGCATTTGCTGTTGCTAAAGCTGCTGGTGTTGATGGCCAACAATTGTTCGACATCATGTCTGCTGGTCCATCTAACTCACCATTCATGCAGTTCACTAAAGCTTACGCTGTAGATGGCGAAGAGAAATTAGGTTTCTCTATTGCGAATGCAAACAAAGATTTAGGTTACTTCCTAGAAATGGTTAAAGACTTAGGCACTGAATCTTTAATCGCTGAAGGTACTTCTAAAGGTCTACAAGCTGCAGTTGATGCAGGTTTAGGTCAGCACGATGTACCAGTTGTTTTCGATTACTTCACTAAATTAGAGAAGTAATTCGAACCTGTAATTGATGATTCGATCGGTTCATAGGAACCTTAATTACAGTAAAAAAGGCGGCTCATTTTTGATGATCCGCCTTTTTTGTTTTTGATTTTGTTTCTTTCAAAAGACTAAGACGTTAGCTTAGTGTGTCGCTGCGTTTCAGCTGCATGCGACGTAAGAATTCCGACATGATGTGCATGTAGAGCTCGTCGCCTAGGTATTTGTCTTCTACGCCTCGGTCAATACTTGGGTTGTCGTTTACTTCGATAACGTAACCACGGCCATTAATTTCTTTTACATCAACGCCATATAAACCATCGCCAATCGGTTTGGTTGCAGCAATCGCGGCTTGTAAGACGCGCCTTGGCACTTCAAAGGTGGGTAATGTATCAAAACCACCACTTTGGCTTTTGGTTTCACTGTGTTGGTAAATCTGCCAGTGATTTTTCACCATGTAATAACGACAAGCAAAGATGGGTTTGTTGTTTAACACGCCAATACGCCAGTCGAATTCGGTGTAAAGGTATTCTTGTACCAATAACAAAGACGATTTTTTGAATAGCGTGTTTAGACTCTCTGTCAGCGCCGCGCGGTTTTCCGCTTTGATCACACCTTTTGAAAACGCGCCGTCAGGTATTTTTACTACCATTGGGTAGTTGATGACGGCTTCTAATGCTTTTTCTACGTCTTTTTCACCCTTGTGTACGATGCGTGTTTTTGGACATGGTACTTTATGGGTATTAAATAGATCCGCCAAGTACACCTTATTGGTACAGCGCATGATAGATTGCGGGTCGTCCATGACGACCAAACCTGCGGCTTCGGCTTTTTTCGCGAAGCGGTAAGTGTGGTGGTCTATGTTGGTGGTTTCACGAATGAAAAGGCCATCGTATTCTGGCAAGCGCATGATGTCTTTTGGTCCAATCATGTCGACTTGGATGCCAAGTTGTTTGCCTGCCTGTACGAATTTTTTCAACGCTTGTGCGTCACTTGGCGGCATTGCTTCGTCTGGGTTTACCAGCATCGCCAAGTCAAATTTCGCGGTACGCAAGGCACGGCTTTTGTTCCATACCTTAGTGCTGAAGGCTTCTAATGATTCTGCGAATAAGGTTTCTTCTTCGTCGTTTAAATTCTTGTGAGAAGTGATTTGCAAATCACTCACTTGCCAGGTTTTACGGAATTTTAATTTCACTTCTAACACTGGACAGGCGAAGGCTTCGAACATTTTACGTGCGAATTCTTTCATCTCTGGTTGCGTACTTTTGCCAAATACACAGTGGAAGCTCAGTTCGGTTGGCGTTTCTGGTGTGCCCAATTTTTGCGCAAGCGCAGGCAATAATTGCGCGACTTGCATTTCGTACAGTGTTTTTTTGCTGATGTCGTTTAAGGCACGAACAGAAGGCATAACGTGATGACCACGGCTTTCTGCCAACAGAGAGCAGTAATATCCATCAGACAGATATTTGCTGCTTTTACATAGGTTGATAATGCGTGTTCGTCCTTGGCTTTTGGTCGCCAAGTTTAAGTATTGGGTAAAGGTGATCACTCGATCACTGGGTAAAAACGCTGACCAATCTTTGGCCTGATCAACAACAATGTACGTCTGTGACATTGGCTTTGCTTTTCCTTCTCAATAGAATCTATTTGATTTGCTTGTGTTGCCTTGTTGAAGGGCGTTTCAGCCGTTTTTATGTGCTTTTAATTTGAGCGGATATTGCGCTTGTTTCTCTCTTTTAACAATCGTTTTTATCGTAAAAATAAATATTTTTTTGATTAAATATTAAGCTATCTTTTTATGAAGTTTGGTCCTAAAATGCGCGAAAATTTCTATCGTTCTTTTCCGACTTATTCCATGTTTTAACGGAACGATTCTAGCGACTCTTTGCCCTTTTCTGAGGCGATCTAATGACAACAAGCAACACGGCCGTAAGCAATACAATAACTGGCAATTCAGTTTCTAATTCCATGACTTCGAACTTAGAGATTCGCTCTGCGACAATAGAGGATGTAAACGCTCTGTTGGCGTTGGAAGAAAGTGCATTTTCTGGTGACCGTTTGAGTCGTCGTAGTTTTCGTCGGGCGATTAGCAGCGCAGGGTCGTCTTTGTTGGTGGCGGCTGGAGAAGGCCAGAGTTTGCTTGGTTACGCTTTACTGCATCTTAGGCAAGGTACAAGGTTGGCGCGTTTGTATTCTCTTGCTGTATCGCCTCAGGCGCGTGGTTTAGGGATTGGTAAAGCCTTGATTCAAGCGTGCGAACAAAAAGCCATTAAAAAAGGTAAAAACTTACTACGTTTAGAAGTCAGTGACGTAAACAAAAACGCCATCACTCTGTATCGCACAATGGGATACCGCGAGTTTGGTCATTATGACGCGTATTACGAAGACCAAACAGACGCGATCCGTATGCAAAAGCCGTTGCGCCATGTGAGTAGCGAGCAAACGGCTCGACCTTTGCCTTGGTTGGCACAAGGGACGCCTTTTACCTGTGGGCCTGCGTCACTGCAAATGGTGTTGTCGGCGCTGCATCCGGAGTATCAAGCCACACCCAATGATGAGTTGGAGATTTGGCGCGAAGCCACAACGATTTTTATGACATCAGGCCATGGTGGTTGTCATCCAATGGGATTGGCTTTGGCGGCACAAAAACGTGGTTTATCCGCACAAGTCTGGTTAAGTGAAGAAGGGCCTTTGTTTGTGAATAGTGTGCGCGATGATTTGAAAAAAGAAGTAATCACACGAGTGCATGACAGTTTTACTGAGCAATGCGAAACATCAAAGGTTCCTGTTCATTATTCTGTAATGCCATTAGAGCAATTGATTGGCGCTTTTTATTCTGGATCGTTGGCGATTATTTTGATCAGTACGTTTCGTATGGATGATAAAAAAGCGCCTCACTGGGTAGTGATGTCAGGCTACGATGAGCATTGTATTTTGGTACATGATCCAGACTATGAAGCTAAAGATAACACGCAAAACCCTTTGGATTGTCAGTATGTTCCAATC
This sequence comes from Marinomonas ushuaiensis DSM 15871, assembly GCF_000521805.1. Taxonomy (GTDB): domain Bacteria; phylum Pseudomonadota; class Gammaproteobacteria; order Pseudomonadales; family Marinomonadaceae; genus Marinomonas; species Marinomonas ushuaiensis. Next base: position 225,872 of record NZ_JAMB01000002.1, on the reverse strand, counting down.
GCCCGGGATGAGTTTGAGAAAATGTCTCGTTTTGGTCAAAGTCGTTTACAGGCGACTCTTGTATTAAATGCTATTGATAATCGCTAAATTATCTTTTTTTATGGGTGACTTTTGATGTTAAAAAGTGCCTACTGGGGAGCGATTTATGAATCGTTTTTTCTTGTGTTCTTGGATGTTTTTTTCACAAGATACAAGTTTGATATTGTCTTACAATGAATAAAGGTTAGGTTTATGGAAGAAATACTTCACTATTTGTTAAGCATCCAAACATTAGTTTTAGTGTTGGTTGTGTTAGCACTAAAAAATTCGATCAAGTTTGTGCCGCAAAATCAGGCGTATGTGGTTGAGCGTTTTGGTAAGTACCAATCAACGAAAGAAGCGGGACTGAATTTCATCTTCCCTTTTATCGACCGTATTTCTGCAAATCGTTCTCTAAAAGAACAGGCTGTTGATGTGCCTGAACAAAGTGCTATCACCAAAGATAATATTTCTTTGCATGTTGATGGCGTATTGTATTTTCGCGTACTTGATCCATACAAAGCGACATATGGCGTAGATAATTATGTTTTTGCTGTGACTCAGTTAGCCCAAACAACAATGCGTTCTGAATTGGGTAAAATGGAGTTGGATAAAACATTCGAAGAACGTGATCTTTTGAATACCAATATCGTTGCAGCGATCAATGAGGCGGCTGGTCCTTGGGGTATTCAGGTTTTACGTTACGAAATTAAAGACATCATTCCACCGCAATCTGTTATGGAGGCGATGGAAGCTCAAATGAAAGCGGAACGTGTGAAACGTGCGCAGATTTTGGAATCAGAAGGTGATCGCCAAGCAGCGATTAACCGTGCTGAAGGTCAAAAAGCCTCTGTTGTTTTGGCAGCGGAAGCTGACAAAGAAGAACAAGTATTGAGAGCCGAAGGTGAAGCGAAGGCGATTGTTGCCGTTGCTACCGCTCAAGCAGAGTCATTGCGTCAAGTCGGTGAAGCAGCAGCGACAGAGGAAGGCCAAAAAGCCATTCAGCTGGATTTGGCGACGAAAGCCATTGAAGCGAAACATGCGATTGCGAAAGAATCTTCTGTTGTCTTGTTACCTGATGGTGGTACAGATGCCGCTTCTGTTGTTGCTCAGGCAATGACAATTATTCAGAAAATGTCAAAAGGGAGCTAGCCATGGATTTATTAACCAATAACCTAGCGGAAAGTTTGTTTATTATTGGTTTGATCTTGCTGGTTGTCGAAGTCGTTGTGTTGGGCTTTGCGACCTTTGTACTGTTTTTTGTTGGTGTCGCCGCGATTACAACAAGTATCTTGTTGTATGCCGGGCTGTTACCAGACAGTGTACTGGGTGCGTCTTTGTGTACCGGTGTGTTTACGCTTGTTGCTGCTGGGTTGCTTTGGCAGCCATTGAAGCGCATGCAATCGGATGTGAGTCCTAAAAAAGCACAAGGTGATTTGGTCGGCCATCAATTTATGTTACAAGAGTCTGTTTCGCCTACAGCACCAGTGACTTATCATTATTCTGGTGTGAACTGGAAGTTGATTTGTACTGCGCCAATTGAAGCGGGCACTCGTGTTGAAGTGATTGATGCCGAAGTCGGTGCCTTTCATGTAAAAACTGTCGAATCTTAGTCTTTCTTATTGAAATACAAAGTTATGATTGAAAAAACGCCAAGTGGGAGCTGTCCTGTTTGGCGTTTTTTTGTTACTACTAATAAATAGTTTTAGACAATGATGAATAACAAATAGACGGAGACAAATGAATGAAGGTTACTTTTGCCAGTGATAATACAGCGGGCGCGTCAGAGTCTGTTTTTCAAGCAATGATGGACGCGGCGCAAGGCGACGCAATGCCTTATGGAAACGATGAGGTAACTGCGGAAGTTACAGAAATGTTGTCTGCTTTGTTTGAGTGTGATCTTGATGTTTTTATGGTGTCGACAGGAACCGCTGCAAATGTGTTGAGCCTTGGTGCTATGACGCCAAGTTGGGGCAGTGTGTTGTGTCATTCAGAAAGTCATATTTTAAATGACGAATGTTCTGCGCCTGAGTTTTATACAGGTGGGGCGCGATTGATTGGAATCGATGGCCAAGACGCAAAAATCGACCCAATTAAATTGAAAGCACTGACTTATCACAAAATAGGTGATGTGCATTCTTGCCAACCTTCTGCGGTGAGTCTTTCTCAAGTGACAGAAGTCGGTAGTGTTTATAGTTTAGAAGAGCTACGCGCTATTACCGATATCGCAAAAGAAGCGGGTTTACCGGTTCATATGGATGGTGCTCGTTTCGCTAATGCTTTGGTTGCCTTAGGTTGTACTCCTGCAGAAATGACCTGGAAAGCAGGTATCGATATTTTGTCATTTGGGGCAACGAAAAACGGTACGATGGCGGCGGAAGCCATTGTTGTATTCAATAAGAGTTTGTCGAAGGATTTGGCGTTTCGTCGTAAGCGTGGCGGTCATTTGCATTCAAAAATGCGTTTGTTGTCTTCTCAAATGAAAGCGTACCTGACGGATGACTTATGGCGTAAAAATGCCGAGCAAGCAAACAGCATGATGGCGTTGTTGCAAGATGGTTTGGCTACCATTCCTGGTGTAAAAATTAATACACCGGCTCAAGCGAATATGGTATTTTGCACCTTTCCAAAAGGCATGACAGAACATTTAACGGAGCAAGATTTTACCTTTTACGGTGGTCGCTGGGGAGAAGGTGTGGTGCGTTTAGTGACATCATTTAGAACGCCAAAAGAAGGCGTTGAAGCCTTTATCCATTCAGCAAAAGCCTTCGTAGAAAAAACTTAATCACGAATTTTAGTCTGTCTTATTTTACAAATTTAATCGGTTTTGCTGCCTCGTTTTCGACTCGCGAGGCAGTGCTCATTAAAAGCCTGATAATAATTGAATAGCTTTTGGCTTGCGATGTTATGACCTAATGAATCAAGTAGCATTGCAGTCACTTCTGCAGTTGCAAACTGCATTTTATGATGAGAATGGCGAACCAAAAATGAACGCTGTGCCTCACTGTTTATTTCAAAATGAGGTATGTCTTTCAGCCATTCACTTTGATGAAACATCTTGCTTGCCTGTTTCCATGTTCCGTCCAAAATAATAAAGGTATGTTTTTTATTATTGCCGTAGACGTCAGCAAACTCTGTTCGTGGTTGCCTATTTTGTGCTTGGGCGGTTTCTGTATGAGGAAATAATAGGGTGCAAGTTCCCTGCTGGCTTTTGAGATGATCGAGCAGGTCTTGTTGTGGCTCTGTTCTGCTCCAAAGATAAGCTTGAGTATCGTCAGGAAAGAGATCCGCAATGAGTCGGCCGCTATTGGTTGGCTTGTGTATTTCATTTCGATGGAAAAGCAAAATGAAATTAATCGGAGAATCATTGCTTTCCCTTAGATGACAAAAACACGCAAACTCCGCCATCAAACAATGTGAGCATCGAATGGCATTGGAACCTCTTGCGATAAACGGCCTCATAGATTGCAATTTGCATTGCTCGCGGAGAGTATCTACGCAATGTTTTCTCGATGTCAGTTTCATAGCTTCTGTGTTCTATTTTTTGAATGTAATTATTATCCTGCTTTGCGTTATGAAATAACATCTTAATAATGGCTAAATATTTAGAATCATTAACTCTTTATGCGTTCTATCTTGAATGTATTGCGGATTGATTTGGGGTAAATATGCAAATATAAAGGAATGAGTTGAAATCGGCTTATTGTTTCTGTTCGTTGCCATCTAGTCACGATATTGTGTCTTTTATTCTTTTTTGTACTATGAGTTGTCTATGAGTCGTTATATCTCTCCAGTGTTATACGTTCTCCTTATGTTAGTAGGGTGCGTAGCTTTTATCTCTATTGCTGGTGTTCGAGTTGGTATTTTTGAGCCTTTAACAGGTTTCTCTATATTACGAAAAAGTGTCTTTGCTTCTTTGATTTTGTCTGTTCTTGCTATTTTATCTTTAGGTATTTGTCGTAAAGAGCGAAATATTGCGAGTCAGCGTTTCTTTATTTTGGTTTTAACTGTTTCTGTTGTTTACAGTTCGATGTGGATTGCTTTTTATATTCAAAAAGCAGGATTGCCTAGAATTAATGATGTGACAACCGACACAGAAATGCCGCCAGCGTTTTTAAATGTAAACTTTATTCGTATGTATAATGAAAATGACCTTGCTTATGATTATGATAATGCTCCTATTCAGCATGAGCATTATCAAGATATTAAGCCTATTTTCACTAAGTTGAAGAAAGACGATGTATATAAAACTGTTAGCGCATTGGTTGAGCAGCGCGGATGGGAGGTTGTTGCTAAATACTCTCAAGCGGGTCTTTTAGAAGCTACCGCTAGAACGCCTATTTTTGGCTTCCGTGACGATGTTATTATTCGAGTCATGAAGGTGGATGAGGATACTGTTCGAATAGATATGCGCTCTTGTTCAAGGATTGGCAGTGGCGATTATGGTTTGAATGCTGAACGCGTTGAAGCTTTTATGACAGATTTATCTAAGTCGTTGGTTCGCTCTACCATGCCTAAGGTTAATTCTGCTCGTTAATATTCTCTTTAGTATTTAAAAATGCTCGCCATTGAAAACGCTCGTCTTTCGAAAAAAGACAGGCTAGACTCTGTAAATATATTATTTAAGGGAGTGTTAAGGTGAGTCTTCGTCAGCAACAAAAAGCCAATACACGGTCAAAAATTAAAACGATTGCTAAGCAAGCTTTTTTGTCACAAGGCATAGAAGCAACTAGCACCCGTTATTTAAGTGATCAGGCTGGTATTGCTGTTGGGACATTGTTCGTTCATTTTCCAGATAAACTCTCTTTAGTAAAAGACATCTTTTTTGATGAAATGGATGTGTCTTTACGTGCGGCAGCCTTAGCGCAAAAGGCTTGTACCTCTCCCATTGATTATTTACTGCAAACGGCTCAAATGCTGTTCGAATTTTATGACGCTTACGCTGAATTTACACGACAGGTTTTATTGGATAGCTTGGCTAACGGTGGCTTTCATACTAAGCAAATGGCGGTGATTTCAGAAGGCATTAAGAAACGTTTTAGGCAAGTTGGTATAGACGAAAAAGCAGCCGGTATCTTTACTGATAACATGATTGCTAATTACTGGTTTGTATTGCTGAATGGCGTCCCTAAAGGTGTTTTGGGCGACGAATCTATAAACCACTTAAAACGTCTAAATCTACCTTTTGAAGCGTCTTATAAAAATGCAATAAAGTAGCTTTTATTGAAGCTCGTTTGCCTTTCTGTAAGGTCCTTGGTAATCAAATAATCTTTCTGTAACTTGCCAGTGTTGTTTTTGCTTTTTAGCGATAACGAAGTCTGGTGTGGGGAGATAAGGTAGAAACTTCTCCACTTCTTCTAATGTGTCAAATTGAATGGATTGACTGCCATTTACCACTCTTCTACCAAACAAATCATTAAAAGACTGTCGTGATTTTTTGTAATTGAATCGAAAGGTTTCAGATAGCGTTAAGCCATCTTCATCGTGATAAGTAATTTTCAGGCTTTTGTCTTTCCAAATTATTTCTGGTGTGATGTCGGAGCAGCGTAATACCTTGTTGTTTTTTAGGTTTAAGGCGCTTCTTAACAAGTCATCAGGGTCGATAAGTTTTTCTGCGCAATGTTGGCATTGTCGGGCGGCGATGTCGTTTTCCTCGTTACAAACAGGGCAACGTTTGAAGCGAAAGCGATAAGAACATTGAACTTCGCCTTCGTGAGAGTCGACTAAACCGTGGCAACGACGGCCAAAATGTTCAAGAATGTTTCCTTCAGCGTCTTTTCTTCCCCAAAACGTATTGGCAAAATCACACTCAGGACAATGAACCTGAACGGCAACAGAGTCTTGTGTTGGTTTTTTTTCGCCTATTTCTGGTTGGAATATGTTGTAACCGTTATTTGTGTAATCCAATACCAAGCAGTCTTTCTTTTCTGGGCTTAGCCTTAAACCTCGACCTACAATTTGTTGAAACAAACTAATAGATTGAGTCGGTCGTAAAATCGCAATCACATCCACATGAGGGGCATCAAACCCTGTGGTTAAAACGGAAACGTTAACAAGGTATTTAATTTCTTTGGCTTTGAATGCATCGATTAAAGCGTCTCGTTGTTTGAGTTTTGTTTTTCCCGTAATAAGAGCTGTTTCATTAACGGGCAAATAACTGGCGATTTCCTTGGCGTGATCTATCGTTGCGGCAAAGATCATTACGCCTTGACGTGCTTGGCTGAGCTGCATGATTTGCTCGGTGACGGCTTTCGTGGCGCGCGGATATTTATGAATGAGCTCATTTAAAGCGATGTCGTCTGTGTTTTGTTCACCGTCTAAGCTCTCGGTTAATAGACTGAAATCATAATGGGCAATCGCAGCATCGTAATGAATAGGAGGCGTCAAATAGCCGTTTTTTACCATGTGTTGAAGTGGTAATTCAAAAATACACTTTTTGAAAAGGTTGTTGGTGCATTGACGTGTGTAACCATGATAATGGTTTTGATAGATCCAGCCACTGCCTAAGCGATAAGGCGTGGCTGTTAGGCCGAGGATTTTTACTTTAGGGTTCAGAGCTCGAAAATGCGCCAATGTTTTATTGTATTGCCCGCTGTCTTCCATACCGACACGATGGCATTCATCAATGATGATTAAGCTTACGGCTTCTTGGAAAACATCTAGGTTTGCCGCAATGGATTGAATGCTGGCGAAAGTGGTTTTTTCTGAGCTGTCTTTCTGACTTAAACCCGCAGAAAAAATACCAGCAGATGACCCAGTCGCAAGAAACTTAGCATGGTTTTGTTCGACGAGTTCTTTTACATGAGCAAGGCAAATGACACGACCTTTTGCTAACCGGCTTAACTCAGCAATAACAAGGCTTTTACCTGCGCCAGTCGGCAAAACAATCACAGCAGGGTCATCGCTGTTACGAAAATGAGTAAGCGACGCCTCAACGGCTTGGCTTTGATAGTCTCGTAATATAAAAGGCTGGATCATAAGTATTGAATTCTTGGTGTGTTAGGTGAGTGGCTACAGTACTATAACGACCTTGGTGATTTTGCCCTTTTAAAAGTGATTAATCTATCTATGTCTTTCGACGCTTGGTTAACAAAAAATCCTTATATTGAAAATTCCATTCCCACCTTTACCCGAGAAGAGCCTTTTTCGAACCTATTGATGGATTTACAAACTAAAGGTTGGAGCGTTCAGGATGATTTTTTCTCAGCTGATTTTACTCAAGCGTTAATGGATGAGGTAGAAAATATTCAAAACGCCTACATGCTACAAGCCGGTGTCGGAAGAAAGCAAGATCACCAAGTGGTGCTTGACGCGCGTCGCGATTACATTCAATGGATTGATCCTGACAAACCAATTAAAAAAGACTTTTTAAAAATGATGGAAACGCTACGAGTGGCATTGAATCGTCGTTTATTTTTAGGTTTGTTTGATTATGAAGCGCATTTCGCACGTTACGAAAAAGGCGCATTTTATGAAAAGCACATTGACGCTTTTAAAGGAGAAAGTAACCGTATCCTCTCCACCGTTTTATATTTAAATGAGAGCTGGGAATACGGAGATGGTGGTGAGTTGGTTATTTATGATGAACATAACCCCGAAATAGAAGTGGGGCGTTATTCGCCGATTAAAGGGCGATTGGCTATTTTCTTGAGCGAGTGTTTTTATCATGAAGTACTTGTGGCAAAAAAGACTCGACACAGTGTGGCGGGTTGGTTTCGAGTAAATAACACCACAGGAAAAACGCTTGATCCAGATCAATAGTTTAGAGGTATTTGTTTTTGATACTGTGATTTAGGTGGTTTTTTCTACTAAAACAAACTCGAAAAATGTCTGATAAATCTCTATAATGCGCGCCTTGTTTAATTGCTCTGGTTTTACGTTCCAGATCGCATAGGAGATTACGTGTGTCTAAAGTTGTTGTTTGTGCCCTTTATAAATTTGTTGAACTTCCTCATTTTGAATCCATCCGTGAACCACTTCAGAAAACATTAGAAGATAATGGAATTCGTGGCACCTTGTTATTAGCAAGTGAAGGGATTAACGGAACCGTTGCAGGTTCCCGTGAAGGGATTGATGTAATGTTGGCTTGGCTCTCAAAGCTGCCAGGTTTGGACAATATTGTGACCAAAGAGTCATACGACGAAGACATGCCTTTCTACCGCACAAAAGTAAAATTGAAAAAAGAAATTGTCACTATGGGGATTGAAGGCATCGACCCAAAACGTGTGGTTGGAACTTACGTCAAACCACAAGATTGGAATGATTTGATCTCTGATCCAGACGTTGTATTGGTTGATACTCGTAATGATTATGAAGTGCAAATTGGTACGTTCAAAAATGCAGTCAATCCAAAGACCGATACCTTCCGTGAATTCCCAGCGTATGTAAAAGAAAACATGAACCCAGAAAAGCAAAAGAAAGTGGCCATGTTTTGTACTGGCGGTATTCGTTGCGAAAAATCCACCGCTTATATGCTAGAACAAGGCTTTGAGGAAGTTTATCACCTTGAAGGCGGCATCTTGAAGTACTTAGAAGAAGTACCAAAAGAAGAAACCATGTGGGAAGGTGAGTGTTTTGTTTTTGATAATCGTGTGTCTGTGAATCATGACTTAGAAAAAGGCGAATACGACCAATGTCATGCTTGTCGTATGCCTATTACAGAAGAAGAGAAGCAAGACGAGCGTTACATCCAAGGTGTAAGCTGTGTGCATTGTGCAGACAAGTTCACCGATGAACAACGCAAGCGCTTTGTAGAGCGTGAACGTCAAGTTCAATTGGCTCGTTCTCGTGGTGAAGAGCATATCGGTGCGGAAGTCTCTGATGCAGTTGAAAAACACCGTGTAGAAAAAGCACTAGAAAAAGAACGCCAACGGCAAGTTCGTGAAAGTAACGTAAGTGAAAGTAACTAAATAAAGCAAAAACAAACTAGTACTTTCTCTGTTTAAAAAGTATTTCGTTCGGCTTTGTCGAGCGAAATGCTTCTGTAAATCCAAGCTATTGATCTTTATGGCGAAGTTTTTTGTTATTTATCTGAATACCTACCATCCAGTACGCGAAGAGTGGTTTCGAAATTGCTCCGACTACCGTACAATAAAAAATCGCTTTTTATCAGCCAGTATCCATCATGAGTTATCAAGTTTTAGCACGTAAATGGCGCCCGCAGACTTTCCTTGAAATGGCTGGGCAAGATCATGTACTTCAAGCGTTGGTTAATGCTCTGCGCCAACAGCGTTTACATCATGCCTATCTATTTACCGGAACTCGCGGTGTGGGTAAAACCACCATAGCGCGTATTTTTGCGAAATGTCTAAACTGTGAAACGAATGGTATTTCTCCTGAACCTTGTGGAACGTGCGATAGCTGTCGAGAAATTGTTGAAGGTCGCTTTGTTGACTTGATTGAAGTCGATGCCGCGTCACGAACCAAAGTTGAAGACACTCGTGAGCTGCTGGAAAACGTTCAATACGCACCGACTCGTGGTCGCTTTAAAGTCTACTTGATAGATGAAGTGCACATGTTGTCGACACACTCTTTCAACGCGTTATTGAAAACCCTTGAAGAGCCGCCAGCACACGTTAAATTCTTATTGGCAACAACTGATCCTCAAAAACTCCCAGTGACTATTCTGTCTCGTTGTTTGCAGTTCAATTTGAAAAATATGTCCCCGCAGCGCGTAGTGGATTATCTACAAACTGTATTGAAATCTGAACAAATTAATTTTGATCAACCAGCCCTTTGGCAAATTGGCCAAGCTGCCAATGGCAGTATGCGTGATGCCTTGAGTTTAACGGATCAGGCGATTGCGTTTGGTAATGGTACGATTTCTGAATCTGGTGTGACCGCCATGTTGGGTTTGGTTAATCAAGCCCAAGTTTTGGATTTATTAGAAAGTGTCGTGTCCAAAAATGCCGCCGATGTATTGTCTCGCATCTCAGGACTTGCTGATTATCAGCCGGATTTCACCGCTATCTGCGGCAGCTTACTAGAATGCCTGCATCGTGTTGCTATCGAGCAGCAAGTGTCAGGTGCATTACTTGATCAGCTTGGTGATTTGGCTCGTATACAAGGTATTGCTGCGAGTGTGAGTTCAGAAGAAATTCAAGTCATGTATCAGAATTTGTTGATAGGGCGTCGAGACCTTCACCTTGCGCATTCTGCTCGTGCTGGTTTTGAAATGCTGATGTTAAGACTGATTGCATTTCGTCCTACTCCGCCAATGGTTGTGAGTCATGATGTTCCACCTGTTGTCACTGCTCCACAGGAAGTAACGGAAAAAAAAACACCAATCTCTGATCAGGTAGAAGAAAAGAAAGAAGCTAATTCAGAAGAAACACCTAAAAAAACGCCTGAAAAAACGCCTGAAAAAACACAAGAGGCAGAGTCCAAATATTTGTCTTCTCAAGAGCGTCCGCCCTGGGAAGATGATCCGTCAATAAATAATGCTGATCCTGACGTTAGTATTGAACCTGAAATAACAGCGAATGACTCAACCGATACTGACGTTGAGTTGTCTGGTGAAGATGATATTCCAGTTGACTCTATTGATCCTGACATTACTGCTCTTGACACAGTTGAAATAGAAAGAAAGGTTGAGCCAGAAACGGCTTCATCGGAATTCGTTGAAACCCCTGAAATCACTGAGACCGAAAAGGTCGTTGAGACGCCAGAAGTTGTTGAAACATCAGAAGCACTTCGTGAGCACAAACCCTTTGTTGTTGCTGAATCAGAATTCTCAGACGACGCTCAAGAAGATGAAGATGAAGATGAAGCAGAAGAACGTGCAATAGCGGACGTAATCGATCCTTTTAATCCAGCTGCAGATTTAGTAAGCGCATTAAGTGCCGACGCTGAAGCGTTGCCGGTTATAGAAGATGAGAAAGAGCCAGACACACGATTGTCAAAAATTCCAGATACAATTGCTCAGCCCGCTTTAGGCATGCCAATGCCAGAGCTCAATCATTATAATGAACTGACCATGAAACATTGGTGGTTGGTTGCGCCACGTTTGTCTTTGACTGGCTTAGTGCAAAATATTTTAATGAATTCCAGTTTGGTTGATGCGAGCGATCAAGGCATTCGTTTAGAGGTGCCTTTGGAATATGGTCACATGTTGAATCAAATGCGCTACGAACAAATTCAAGGTGCATTAGGTGGCTTCTTCAATATGGAAGTACCGCTCATAATAGATACCGTGGAAGACACTAGCGGTGTGACCGCAGAAGAATTTGCCGCCAGTAAGCGTGCAGACGCCTTGCAGGTAGCAATTGAACATTTAAATTCACACCCAGTTGTGCAGGCCTTATCGGCGACGATGGGCGCACAATTGGTTTATGATACTGTTAAAGTTAAAGCTTAATTGGAGAGCAAAGTTATGTTTAAAGGTGGTATGGGTAACATGATGCGCCAAGCGCAACAGATGCAAGAAAACATGCAGAAAGCGCAAGAAGAAGTTGCCAATATGGAAGTAGAAGGCCAAGCCGGTGCAGGCCTTGTTAAGATCGTCATGACAGGTCGTCACGATGTTAAGCGTGTTTCAATTGATGATTCTTTGTTTGCTGATGATAAAGAAATGCTAGAAGACCTAATCGCAGCGGCAGTAAACGATGCCGTGCGTAATATTGAAGTTGATCAAAAAGCAAAAATGGAAGCGGCGACGGCAGGTATGTCTTTGCCACCAGGCTTCAAAATGCCTTTCTAGGAGTTTGCTTTGTTTAGTCCCTTAATAAAAGAGTTGATGGAATCATTGCGTTGTTTGCCAGGTGTTGGGCCAAGATCGGCTCAAAAAATGGCCTTGTACTTACTCGAACGTGATAATCAAGGGGCTGATAGATTGGCGAACGCATTACGTGAAGCGCTCGACAAAGTCGGGCGTTGCTCAAGTTGCCGCACTCTGACCGAAGAATCAGAGTGCCAGCTTTGCCAAGACCCGGAGCGTGATCCAAAGCGTTTGTGTATTGTAGAAACACCAGCAGACGTTGTAGCGATTGAATCAGCAGGTACTTTCACTGGTCGCTATTTTGTTTTATTGGGGCATTTATCTCCGATTGATGGAATTGGCCCAGAAGAATTAGGCTTAGATCGTTTGGAAGCCTTGGTTCAGCACAATGATGTTGAAGAGGCGATTATTGCCACGAATTCAACAGTAGAAGGCGAGGCGACTTGTCACTACATTGCTGAAAAATTAAAAACATTGAACATCAATGTTAGCCGTATTGCTCATGGCGTTCCTATGGGTGGCGAGCTTGAATACGTTGATGGAAACACTCTGGCGTTAGCGTTAGAGGGACGGAAGACACTCTAAAATGAATGACCAAGATGAGCCTCTGAATATTATTTGGGTTGCCGACAATGAATCACTGATAAGTTGGTGTGATTACTGGACGCAATTGCCAGTGATTGCTGTTGATACTGAATTTATTCGTCGCACAACCTATTTTCCTATTACAGGGTTGATTCAGATTAGTGAAGGTGACAAAGCTGTACTGATTGATCCTCTTAATATCGATGAATGGGATCCGTTGCGCGCTCTTATGGTAAATCCTTCTGTGATGAAGGTGTTCCATGCTTGCTCTGAAGATTTAGATGTTTTTGATCGTCTATTAGGTGTTTTACCAACACCATTTTATGACACACAAATCGGTGAAGCGTATGCAACAGGCCAATGGTCGTTAAGTTACGTTAAGCTGATTCATGAATACTTAAAGATTGAAGTGGCCAAAGATGAAACTCAGTCTGATTGGGTTCAACGTCCATTAACGGATGCACAAAAGCGTTATGCCGCTCTTGATGTTGTTTATTTAGCCAAAGTATATCCTTTGCAAATTGCTCGTCTAGCTGAAAAAAACATGCTTGATTGGGTATTAGAAGATTGTGAATCTTTGAAATGGCAATATCAAATGAACTCAGACCCAGAGCAAAACTGGGCTGGCGTAAAAACGGCTTGGCGTTTGTCTCCAGCAGGTTTGACTTTACTGAGATTGTTGTTTATTTGGCGTGATGAACAAGCGCGTAAAGAAGATGTACCAAAAGGAAAGATATTAAAGGATCGTACATTGTGGTCTTTATCTAAAATCTTACCGACTCATCATAAAGCCATTTCTGAAGCAGAAGAATTAACCGGTCGACAGCATCGTTTATACGGTGATGTGATCCTAGAAAAAATGGCGTTGGTTGACGAATTGTCTGCAGATGAATATCAATTGCCACTGGAAATTCCTTTGCCTTCTCAAACAGGAGATTTGAGCAAGTCGATTAAATCTTTTGTTCGTGAGCGTTCCACCGCATTGAATATTGCACCAGAAGCCATGATGAAGCGTAAGTTATTAGAGCCTTTGGTACGTTATTTGTACGATGGCACCCAAATTGATTGGAAAAATCCAGCCATGAATGGCTGGCGACGTGATGCCATTATTGATCCCGTATTGGAAAAGTTTAAAAAAAATTAATTCGGGAAATATACTAAAAATCAAAGTTTAAAAGTTTTAATACAGCGAGAAAATCGCTTTGAGAAAATTATGAAACAGCACTTAATCGTAGAAGTTTTTCGCTCTTCAAAACATGATGGAATGTACTTGTATGTAGAAAAAAGCATTGGTCTTAAAAAAATTCCAGAAGAGCTTATGGCGCGTTTTGGAAAAGGTATTAGTGCCATGACAATGTTATTAACGAATGAAAGTAAGTTAGCTCGAGCAACACCGGAAAACGTGACGAAAGGTATTCGAGAGAAAGGTTTTTATTTGCAATTGCCGCCAGTTAAAGATGAATATTTATTAGATCTTTATAAAACACCAACACAAGCTGTTTACTAACGAACGATGGTTGCTAAAGATCTATGATTGCAAAGCGTACAGAACCTTTTTGGAAAACCACACCATTGGAGCAAATGTCTCCAGTCGAATGGGAATCTATTTGCGACGGTTGTGGTAAATGTTGCTTGCAGAAGTTGCAGGACGATGAAACAGAAGAAGTGTTTTATACGAACCTTTCTTGCCATCAACTTAATCCAGCAACCTGTCAATGCAAAGTATACAAAACTCGACAAACAGAAGTGCCAAGTTGTATTACGTTAACAGCAGATCAGATTGATGAATTTCATTGGTTGCCAGATACCTGTAGCTATCGTGTGTTGCACGAGACGAAAAACCTACCGAATTGGCATCCTTTGATCGTAGGTAACAATCAAGAAATGTTGAATCAAGGATTAACCGTTCGACATTATGCAGTGAATGAGAATACAGTGGACGAAGAAGATTGGGACATTCACATCATAAAGTGGGTGCATGGTATGCCAGAGCCGTATGATGTAACTTGATCGAAAGCAGTGGCTAATGTCAGCAAAGTAATTCAAGGAGTTCGCAAACGTGAAGTGGTTGAAAGTAAATACTGTGTTGTTATCTGCCGTTTTATTCTTCTTGGCTCCACTGAGTCAAGCGGATACTCAATTCCGCGTTATTGTGGATGCTTCCGGCAGTATGTTGATCAGTGACCCTGATAAACTCACCGCTGAGGCTCTGCGTCTTATCTCAAATCTTGCGCCAGAAGAAAAAGCCACACTTGGTATTTGGTTATTTGGTGAAGCACCTCGTGTTTTATTGCCTGAAGCACCAGTTAATAAAGACACCAAAGCCAAGCTCGCTAATTATGTTAATAGCTACGTAACACAAGATGTAAAAACCGATTTAGAAGCTATTATGAAACTGCTTCTAGAAACGCCAGATGCGGGTGATTTAGACCAAGGTTTTGATCGTCATTGGATTTTAGTGACCGATGGCATGGTTGATATCAGTTTGGATGAGGAAATCAATAAAGCATCGCGAGATCGTATCCTGAATGATTTAACGAAAAAGCTAGAAGAAAACGGTATTCATCTGCATACCATTTCAATGACAGGCTATACCGACAAAGAACTGCTTGAATCTCTTTCCCTTAGAACCAGCGCCACTCATACAGAAGTTGCCATTCCAGAAGATTTACTCGCGACATTTGATCGTATTTTTTCTCAAGCATCGCCATCGGATGAATTGCCTTTTGACGGCAACCGCTTTGTTGTTGATGATGCGATTGATGAACTTACGTTGGTCGTATTTCACGAAAATGGCATACAGCCACATATTATAAAACCGAATGGTAACGTCTTGTCCTTGGTGAATAAAACCAGTGCGACCGTATCGGCGTCTGATCATTACACTCTAATAACCATCAGCAAGCCGGATTCTGGCGAATGGCAAGTCGATAATGTTGACCTTGAACGTAGTAGTATTCGTATTATTACGAACTTAAGCGCCCAAGCCACACCAATATCGCCAATAGTTTTTGTAAATGAAATGATTTATTCCACCGTTGGATTGTTTGAAAGAGATGTGCAAATCAAAGACGATAAGGTTCTAAATTTACTGACCGTTAGTCAAACTTTAGTACGCCTTAACGGAGAGAAAAAAGAAACTATTTTTTCCTATGAAATGACCAAATCGAACAGCCAATTTAAACAGCGTGTAGCAGGTATCACAGAGCCGGGTAACTATGAACTTATTAGCTTGATTGATGGGAAAACCTTTTCACGCCAACTGAGCCAATATTTTACCGTTCATCCAGCGGTTGAATTTTCTGGAAGCAATCCCGAAGGTAATCTAGTCGCTTTTTCAGCAAAGCCCGTAAACTTGAAACTAAATATTTTACGTTCAAACATGAGGCTTGAATTTACTTATAACAGCGGTGCGGTTGAAGTTGAAGAAATGCCTCTTGTTGGTCAAGGACATTGGGAAAAAATAATTCCAGTTTCCTCTAATGACAGCGTTAAAGTACGAGCAAAATTAGTTGGCGTCACACAAACAGGGTTGCGTTTTGATTATTGGACTCCTTACTGGAGCTACTCGCGCGAAGGCGACGGAGATGTAAAAGTAATGCTAGGTGAAGAGGTACCAGTGAATATTTTATTGACGCCTACCACATCGTCTAATAATGATCTGATGCCAGTCTTGGTTCCGCCTGCTATTTCTATCGTTAATGAAGTGGGAGAAAGTGAAGAGGCCATTCCAGATAGAACTTTACCGCTTAATCCAGAAAAAGCGGCTAACCAACAGCAAGAAGTGAGCATATCCTCCACAGAATGGATAATGTATGCTGCGCTGAATTTAGGTGGTCTTTTAATAATAGGCGGAGGTATATTCTTGTACCGATTGTCGAAGAAAAATAAATCTGCAAAAGGTGATGACGTAAACGATGTGTGAGTTATTAGGCATGAGCGCGAATGTGCCAACGGATATATGTTTTAGTTTTTCAGGATTACGCGCTCGTGGCGGTCGAACAGGGCCACACAAAGACGGCTGGGGAATGGCCATGTACCGCGATGGCGATGTTTGGTCGATTCATGACCCAAGACCCAGCGCCGACTCCGACATGGCAGAAATCATCAGCAGCACCTCATTAAAGTGCGACATTGTTATCAGCCATATTCGCCAAGCCAATGTTGGAGGAGTTTGTTTATTAAATACGCATCCTTTTAGCCGTTTGCTTTGGGGGAAAACTTGGTCATACGCTCACAATGGACAACTTGAAGACGCAATGGCTTTGTTGCCAGTCTCTGTTCATCACCCGCTTGGTAGCACAGATTCAGAACGTGCTTTTTGCTGGATCATTGAGCAGCTGCAATCGCGATTTGGTGAAAATGAACCTTCTCTAGAAATGCTCTCTGGCGCTTTATCTGAACTGGCGTTGCAACTAAAAGCTCGTGGTGTCTTCAATATGATGCTGTCAGATGGCGACAAATTATATTGCTTTTGCACCACCAAACTTCATTGGATCACCCGCCGAGCACCCTTTAAAAAAGCGACCTTATCGGACGAAGACGTCATCATCGACTTCAAAGAAGTCACCACAGACAAAGACGTCGTCACCGTCATCGCGACACAACCTCTAACCCAAGATGAGAAATGGGAACAAATGGAAGAAGGGGAGTTGTGTGTGTTTGATGGTGGTGAAGTTGTCTGCCAAATCAAAACAGACCCTTAAGCGTCGTAAACTCAGTTTGTTAACTCAACTTGGCTATGAAAAGAAAGAAATGGCGGGTTTACATCGTTTAGATAATTAAAGCCTTCCCTAGCTTTTATATATTATCTCTTCTTTCTTCTCTCTTACCCGCATCACTATTCACAGACCAAAGGTCTTACGCTCGCATGTAAGACCAACCTTTCATTTGCTGATGAGCAATGTACTGAACCGCTGCATCGACTTGTTTCACGTTAGCTTGGACGGAAAGTGTTTGCGCTTGTAGGCTGTTACGACAAATCACTAATCTATTTAAAATATCCTCGTCACTAAAGGTAACGGCCAATGCTGCCGCTGGGCCATTGACGACGATTTCTATTTGAGCATCGGGTTCTAGTTTTAGTAAATTACGTGCGTTATTCTGAGCTCGTTTTAGAGCATCTACTGTTGGTGCATGGATCAACAATTGAGTAACTGCCATAGCGATATCCTCTTAAAAATTAAAGTGCGTTTGCAATCTCTTGAGCGATTTTTTGTAATCCATCTGTACCACGATGACGTGGGCGAGATAGATCAATTCGCTTATCTAACACTATGTTCGCAGGTGAACCAGACAGTACCACCACACGGTCCGCTAAATATACCGCTTCTTCAATATCATGGGTGATAAACATCACTGCTTTACGAGTTTGTTCCCAGATTGCTAGCAACTGATCTTGTAAATGTTGACGAGTAATCGCGTCTACCGCACTGAAAGGCTCATCCATCAATAACAAGTGAGGTTGCACCGCTAAGGCTCTGGCAATGCCTCCGCGCTGCACTTGTCCGCCAGATAATTGATGTGGCCAACGCTCAGCCAACTCGTCAAGACGAGTCAGTTTTAGTACTTCATCTACTCGGTTGCGTTTTTCTTCTGCTGTGAGTTTGAGTCCTGTTAGTCCATAAGCTACATTGCTACGCAATCGACGCCAAGGCATTAGACGACCATCTTGAAACACAACACTGCGAGAACGTCGGGTATCATCTTCCTCAACATCAAGAGTAATGCTGCCATGACTCGCTGTAGTAAGGCCGGCAACACAACGTAATAGAGTCGATTTGCCAACGCCAGAGCCACCAACGACAGCGATGAACTCACCATCTTCCATCCGAAGATTCAAATCAGCAAAAACGGGATCTGGACTGTTACGATAATGGTAGCTTAAGTCTTCAATATTTAGGATGGACGCCATGTCAGTACTCGCTTTTCAATAAAACCAAACAGGGTATCGCTCAAGGTGTAAACCAGAGAAATAATTAGCATGTAAACCACAACCACTTCGTAAGCACCAACGCCTGCGGCTGAATTCATTTCTTGTCCCATTCCTGGAACGCCCAACAATTCAGCAGCGATTAATGTCATCCAAGCTTGGCCAATACCGGTACGTATGCCTGAAAAAATCCCCGTTGCGGCTCCCGGCAAGGTCACTTGAAGCGCTTGACGAAAATGTCCGTTTTGACCAAAAGCACGAGCCAATTCATAAAAACGGGAATCCACATTACGCACTGCAGAATAAGTCGCAAAGTAATTTACCCAGAACACGCCTATCGCAATAACAAAGGCAGCTCCTGCATGGCTAACTTTGAACCAAGCAATGGCAAAGACAACCCAAGCCAAAGGTGGAATAGGGCGAAGAATCCGCGCCAACCAAGCGTGTAATGCGTCTAGCAAAGACGACGAGGCGGCTAAGGTACCGACCAAAAAACCAAGAAACGTACCAATCGCCAAGCCCCAAGCATAGTGAACCAAACTAGAAAGAACCGCTGGTAATAAACGTTCAGATGTCCATTCATCAACCAGTGCTTGTGGTAATTTAAAGGGGTCTGGTATGGTTCCTGCTGCTGCCCAACCTGCTGACTGGGCATATTTCCAGAGCATGACAAACGCCGCCACACCGATGATTCCCAATAAAGCACGCCCTAATCGGGATCGTGTTAAAGGGTGAGCCTGTGATGCCATGATGGGCTATTACTCCTTAACTAAATCGTTATAAAAACGAACATCAAACAAGGCATTAAGATCAACACTTACTTTCAGTGTGCCCTGATTAGCTTGAAAATCATGCATGGTACGAGTGCCGTCAATAATGGCATTCGGGTTAGCTTCGAATTGATTACGTGAATTTTTTAATGCATTCAAGACAATCTTCTTCGGTAAACGACCACCACCGACGTATTTACCAACGGCCTTCACTGCTTTTTCTGGATCATTACGTAATTGGTCGGTTGCCGCGATGTGTGCTTTCACTAACGCTTTTACTAGCTCAGGATGTTCATTAATTAGTGATTCACGTACAACCATGACAGCACCAGGTTGATGAGGAAACATACCAGAACCAGACGCGACAACTTTTGCATCGGATTTTTTGTCGCGAATGATGCTAACGACAGGCTCTAAAATTGCCGCGCCATCTACCGCCTCGGTCATTAGGGCTTGTTGAACCTGAGCCGCGCCTTGGTAAATAATGTCGATATTTTGTTTGATTTCATCACGACTCATGCCTAACTGTTTTTGCAACCAATACTGCAACACCGTTTCTGGCACAGAGCCTCTAGGGAAAGTGGAAATGACCGCTTTACGACCTTTGTCTGCTTTGAAACGAGCGAACGCTGTTTTTGCATCACCGTTATCAAAGTAAGGTGACAAGCTACCTAACGCCACCATACTGATCTGCTCAACAATGTTAGAGGCGACTACTTTAATATCTGCACCTTTAGCGCGGGCAACCATTGCGGGCCCAATACCAAGATAAGCAACGTCTAACTGACCGGCCAAAAGCGCTTGTACAATGGCTGGGCCATTTTGAAATTGAAACAACTCAGGGTCGCTAACTCCCGCGCTTTCCAAAGTATTATCTTCCAAAATAATAAAGGCTTGGGAAATCGGAATAATGGGCATGTAGCCAATTTCAAGGGATTTGTCGGTAGCGGCGACTAAACTACTCCAGCCAGATAAAAACAAAACCATGAGAGTTACGAATTGGCGCATTAGAGCACTCCAGTAAATTAAAATTTAAGCGTGAATTATATATAAATTTAAAGAATATTAAAGATGATATGAAGATCGTTTTGAACTAAGTAAATAAGTCATTTTGTAAGGTAAACGGTAAAAGGCTTGAATCCTTTCCGCCCCCAGGTTTCGAAACATAAAAGACGGCGTCAAAAGTTTTGATCCTGACTTTTGTATTACACAACGAGATTCTGTCGTTATTTCCCTTTGATTTTCTTTAAACCACTAGACTGGCGTGATCTCTGGGTCATGTAGGTCACTCTTTTGGGCGTCAAAATCTTATTAGAATGAACATCTTGGCTTGGTTGACTATTAAAACACCATGCAAAAACACGCTGGTCATTTTAGGAGTCAGGCACTAAATGAAAAGAGGTTCCTAAAAGAATAACGGAATGAAGTAATCAAGGAGTGAAAGGGGTTTAGTGCTTATAAAACAAGTAGAAGAGACTTAAATTCGGGTGTATTACGACAGAGTTTGGAAAAAGAACTGGCGGCGTAGTTGGAAAAGAATATTCAATCGTTCATTACTGCGAGTCAAATCACAGGCAGCGAAAGCCAAGTCAAAAAAGACGTCAGTTTCTCAGCTAATAACACTATTTAATCTCCTTCCCTTGAATTTCCACTAAACCAGATTTTGGGCTTTTTAATGTCTTAAATATGTTTTCTTACGCGATAAGTGAAGAAAAAATCCAATGTAACCAAATTATTGAAAAGATTACGCTTCGATTTTTTTTATGATTTATGTGATTTTTAATGTGTGTGTCCTGTTAAGATCTCAACAGAATCAAATAAGAACACTTGGTTGAAGAACCCTGAAGATCCAGCATGGGTCTACGGGTATAATCCTTTGACAGTGCCACTCGCTGGCTAATAGCTAAGATATCGATTAGGATACGTGGGCCGGCCCGTAATTTTGAGAGATATCGCATGAGCTCCACCGAAGATCGATCTGACGACTATAACTTGGACAGCCAGATTGGCTACCTTTTGCGACGCGCGCAGCAACGCCATGTCAGTATCTTCGCGGAACGCATGCTTGAAGGCTTAACGCCACAACAGTTTACGGTTTTGGTGCGACTGAAACAGATGGGTAAGATATCTCAAAACGAATTGGGACGCCAAGCTGGGATGGACCAAGCGACGATCAATGGCGTCGTGCAACGATTGAGCAAACGTGGATATATCAAAAAAAGCCCAAGCCCGACCGACAAGCGAATGGTGCTGTTGGAACCAACGGAAGACGCGCTTGCGGCGATGCATGACATGATCCCTGTTGGACGGGATATTACGAATGCGACCCTTGCGCCGCTTAGCGCGGATGAGGCGGACATGTTGCAGTCCCTCCTGAAAAAAATATCTGAGCCTACCATTTAGCACTACGGGTGCCGTGCTCCGCTATTCCTAGTCTGTAAGAAAAGATGGCACGCAGAACCCAAAGCGAAATTTACGTTTGGGCCCGCGTAGGGAAGGGGGGCTAGCTCGACGAACTTCCAAAACAATCATTGAATTTCTTTTCGTCGGAACCATCTGCCCCCCTCGTGATCAACGCCTGAACGGCGCTATCAGAGCGGCATTACAGCGTTTCAATGCGATTAGTCGTTTCTGCGTCAAACAAGTGTAGCTTGTCAGCCTGATAGGCGGCCTTTAGCGCTGCACCCGACTCCGCACTTACGCGCTCAGCCGTCACCAGTTTGACAGCGATCCCAGCAGCCGTTGTCGCCGAGATATGAGTTTCAGAACCAGTCGGCTCGACTTCATCAACTGTGATTTGCAGGGCGCCATTGGGATCTAGGGTCAAGTGTTCAGGACGAACGCCGACGATAACATCGCCAGTCACAGTGTCGGAGACCTTCATATCTACAAGCGTTCCGTCGGTCAGATGCACCTGACCACCTTCAGCTTTTGCTTTCAAAAAGTTCATCGCCGGTGCGCCAATAAAGCTTGCGACAAATAAATTTTGAGGGCGGTCATAAATGTCTAACGGTGCACCAATTTGTTGGGCGTAACCACCGTTCATGACAACGATCTGATCGGCCATCGTCATAGCCTCGATTTGATCATGCGTAACATAGATCATAGTCGAGCCCAAACGGCGGTGCATGGATCGTAGCTCTGTCCGCATTTGGCCGCGCATTTTGGCATCGAGGTTGGAGAGCGGTTCATCGAAAAGGAACACAGACGGATCTCGCACAATGGCGCGGCCCATCGCAACACGTTGACGTTGCCCACCGGAGAGCTTTTGTGGGCGACGATTTAGGTATTCCGTCAATCCGAGCATCTTCGCTGCGTCTTTTACTTTCGTCTCGATCTCAGCCTTAGGAACCTTAGCGACTTTGAGCGAGAAACCCATATTTTGAGCCACAGTCAGGTGTGGGTAGAGCGCGTAGTTTTGGAATACCATTGCGATGTCGCGCTCCGGGGACGAGATGTCATTAACAACTTTGTCGCCAATGATAACTTCACCGTCGCTGATTGCTTCGAGACCTGCGATCATGCGCAACAGTGTAGATTTGCCACAACCCGAAGGTCCTACGAGGATCGTAAAGCTGCCATCGGGGATATCAATATCGACCCCGTGAAGGACTTCATTGTCACCATACGCCTTACGGACCTGTGCTATTTTTACTTGAGCCATTTTGGGTATGCCTTCTTTTATTTGATGCCGCTGGAAGCGACGTTGCGGATGTAGAAGCGCTGGAACACAAGGAACGGAAGTGCTGCAACTACACAAACGATACTCATGGAGGAGAACAGCTGTCCCCAGTTTGCGCCTTCAAGGCTGATGTTCTTTGCAATTTCCACTTGTGCCACGGTCAATTCTGCTGACGGGGCAGCAACAAGCGGCCAGAAGAACGCTTCGAATTGGGTGATGAAAATCATAATGGAACCAGTGAGAATAACAGGCCATGAGACTGGCAATGCAATGGTCAGGAAAATCCGGAGCCACGACGCACCGTCGATGCGACCTGCTTCGTACAATTCACGCGGAATCGCCGCGAAGAACTGTCTGAACATCAAAATCACAAAACCGTTTGCCAATTCCGGAACGATCAAGGCCGAGTAGCTGTCGATCATACCAAGTGCGTTTACCAACATGTAGAGCGGCAATACGATGGCCTCGAAAGGCATCATGGCTGTCAGTAGGACCAACAAAAACAACGGTCCGCGAAACCGGAAATCAAAGGTCGCAAAGGCGAATGCAGCAGCCGCATTGACGAAGACGCCAACCACCATGGTCACGACAGCAATGAAGAGCGAGTTCCCAATGGCACGCGGAAAACCTGTTTCAAGAAGAGCAGTGTAGTTCTGGAACGTGAACGTTTCAGGCCAGATTGTATGCCATGAAAAACTGCTCGCATGCGCGAACATTTCTTGTGTCGGGCGTAGGGAGGACAAGAACATCCAAAGGAGCGGGGCCAGTGCGAGGACGGCCAAAGCCCACATAAGAGTGTAGCGTCCGAAATGTAAGATAGGTCTATTTGAGCCAGGGCGGGTTGTATCGCTCATTCGCCTTCTCCTGGTTTAAAAAACAGCATCTGAGCACAGGCCACGATCGCGACGAGAGCCAAAAGAATGCAAGATAATGAAAGGGCGCGGCCCCAATCCACAAACGTGAAAGAACTTTCGTATGCTCTGTACATCAGCGTATCGGTGGCGCCATTCGGACCGCCGCGTGTGATAATGAAAACAGGCGCAAAGAAGAGAAGGTTCACGGTGGTATCGGCCACAAACACAAAGAGGAACGTGCGCTTCATTTGCGGCAATGTGATAAACCGGAGTTGCTGCCAAGAGCTCGCTCCATCGACGTGCGCAGCTTCGTACAACTCCTCGGAAATACGGAACAGGCCCGCAAGAAGGAAGATCATGTAGTAGCCGGCGCCTTTCCACGTTGAAATCCAGATCATCGAACCAAGCGCCTGATCCTCATCAAAGAAGAACCCCTGACGCCCCATCGATGTGTGCGCAAGAATTGAGTTTACGAGCCCAAGGTTCGGGTCGAACAACAAGTTCCACATAACAGCCACAAGGGCCGTCGACATCGTCATCGGCAAGAAGAAGGAAACTCGGAAGAACGTTAGGAACCTACCTGGCGCAAAGACCAGAAGTGCCATGATGAATGCTACGAAAATCTGAAGCGGGTTAATGATGACGTTGAACAACAACGTTACGTAAACAGAGTTCCAAAAACTTGGGTCCGAAAAGAGCTCTTTATAGTTACCCAAACCATCGAATGCAGTCTCCCCCAGAAGGGATTGACTGGTGAAACTGCCCCCGATCGAAATTCCGATCGGGGTCAATCGGAATACAATGAGAAGCGCAACTGCCGGCAGCAGAAACATCAAGAGTGTCGCCCAGCTTGGCCTTTGTGGATCAAGAATTGGTTTTTTTCGTGCTGCCCTCGAAAAACGATTGGCAGCAGGGATTGCTACTGGTGTGTCGGGCTTTTTAGTCATCATTTTGCGTACTTCTTCAGTTCACGGTTCATTTCAACCGCAGCGGCACTCAGACGCTCTGCAACGTCAGAACCACTTTGGATTTCGCGAAGCGCATTGCGCAAAATTGAGTCATACTCAAGCCAGCCGCCGATAGATGGACGTGCCATTGCTGTGTTCTGAATCTCATATCGAGCCAATGTCCAAAGAGGCGTGTCCAACTTTTCGCTCATGCTATCCCAAGCTTCAGTGAGAACAGGTGGGTTTGCGCGCTTGTCAAAGTAAGCCGAGATGAACTCAGGGCTCGCAAGTGCCTGCACCAATTTTGCAGCTTCTTCTGGGTGCTCTGTGCGCGGGTTGATGCCAACATGCCAGCTGCCAGTTGGTGTTACAGGTGTGCCGCCTTCAAAGTAAGGCATAGGCGCGACTGTGAAATCCAAACCGTCGCGGCCTTCAGCTGCGATTGCGTCAGACACAACACCAGCAAACATGCCCACTTTACCATTTAGGAAAAGTTCCAATGCCAAGCTGTAGTCATACATGCCAGCAGGAGCAATCCCAGTGTTGTAGAGTTCGGCATAAGTAGACATAGCTTCGACAAATTTAGGGCTGTCAACGTAACCTGTTGCTGTAACCCCGTCTTCACCGATCAACGTCGCACCATTGGACTGCGGCATGACCAACGCCATGTAAGGGCTGTCACTGTAATGGAAGTTGAACCCCCAAGTGCTTTCGTCCAATTCGGAAATTGTTTTCCCTGCCGCAAGGACCTCTTCCCAAGTCCAACGGTCTGCTGGATCGTTGGTTGGTGCCTCGATGCCTGCTGCTTCGAACAAAGAGTTGTTCACCAGCATGACAACCGTGCTGCTTTCAATCGGTACAGACATCAGTTTTCCAGCTACCATACCTTGTTGTAGCGCCGCCGAAGTATAAATCTCGGACGCATCCGGCAAGATGTCGTCAAGTGCGGTAAGGTGCCCGCGCATCGTGTATGATGCGGTCATTGGGCCGTCGACAAAGAACAAATCTGGGTTTTCGTTGCGCGCCTGCAGGCGAACTTCGATCGCTGAGAACAATTGTCCAAACGGAAGTTGTTCGCTTGTAACCGTAATGCCGTCCGTTGTGGCTGCAGCATCGCTCAAGAGGCCAGCCAAGGCGCCGTCCGAAAAGGACAGACCGATAGTGCTAAGTTCAATATCATCGGCAGTTGCGGCACCAGCGACAAACATCGAAGCCGCCATTGCTAACGTAATGTGTTTGATATGTTTCATATTTTCATTCCTTTTTAGATAAGCCGCGATCTGCACGGATACAGGCCCTTCTGTGGGGCATTTTTTAACGTAGGTATGTGGTTAGCGATATTCGAGAATAGCCTCGATCATTGCGTCCACACAGGCGGGGCCATCAAGTTGCACGCCGACTTTTACATTCGGCTCGGGCAAGACTTCGCCTGGAAACGGTGCGATTTCACGCATGTCACATATTGTCATCCCACGAAGCTGGGGGCTGGCAAGCTCGACAGAGACTGCGGTATCGCGAAATTTGAATAGTTCAGGGTGCACCAATGATATAACAGCGCAAGGATCATGCATTGGGCCGTCAGGGTGCGTATAGCGTGCGGAATGTTGTTTGAGGTAAAACGCCAAAATTTCGGACGCATGTTGGCCAATTTTCGTCCCAGCATTTGCCAGCTGATCGACCTGAGTTTGCGACAGGCGGGCCTGATTGGTCAAATTCAACCCTGCCATCCGCAAAGGAATTCCAGAGCTCAAAACCATCTGTGCCGCTTCTGGATCTTTCCAGACATTTGCCTCTGCAAATGCCGCAACATTGCCGGTCGCAGTCGCGCCGCCCATAAAGGAAATCTCAGAAATCCAGTCCGCCAGTTTGGGCTCAATGCGCAGCGCAAGGGCGATGTTTGTCATCGGGCCCAGAACGATCAACGAAAGCGACCCGGCATGTGCGCGTCCCATTTCAATGAGAAACTCAACGGCACTGCGTGGATCTGCTTTTCGCTCTGTCTGGGGAATAGATTTTCCGCCTTGCAGTCCGTCATTGCCGTGGATCGCGGAAACAACAAAATCTCCAACAATTGGCTTACCTGCGCCGATTGCAACGGGCACATCCGACTGAGCCAAATCACAAATGCGAAGAGCATTTTGCGTCGTGTTATCGACTGTTGAGTTACCGAAAACAGTTGTTAGCCCAACTACGTCGAGCCGCCGTATCGCGTATAAGATTGCAAAAAAATCGTCGTGCCCAGGATCTGTGTCGATAATATATTTCATCAAAGAATACTCTCATTCGTAGGGGATTTTGGGGAAAATGCGTCCACTTCCGCAGCGGTCGGAATACTATCGGCAGCACCCAATCGTGTGACCTGAATAGCCGCCGCACGATTGGCGATTTCCAGACATGAACCCACGTCAACGCCATTCGTATAATGTGCCAAAAAATACCCGAAAAAAGTGTCTCCAGCGCCAGTTGTGTCAACAACACTCACGCGATGAGAGACAACCTTTGTCGTAATCTCTCCAGAGCGGAAGTATGCACCACGTTCACCTAGCGTAACCAGCAAATCAAACTGGCAGTTTGCCAATTCTTCAGGGCAATGTTGTTTAAGTTGCTCGAGTTCTATCTCGTTCACTGACAATATGTCGATATGTTTAAGTAAAGGGGAGACGGTCTCGCTGTCGAAGGGGGCCGCGCAATATGCGATCTTTAAGCCGTTCTTCTTAGCCTCAACAAGAACCTCTTCTGACAAGGTGACCTCGTTTTGAAACAAGAGCCAGTTTCCGTGGCCCACTTGCTTCAAGATTTCCATGAGTGGGGCGTAAGGAATGCCCGCATTCGCACCTGCACTGATCACGATCGCATTGTCACCGCTATGATCAACAAAGACATTCGCTAGGCCTGTATCGAGTTCAGCCGAAACTGAAACCGCATCAACGTTTACGCCGAGCTTCTCGATCTGCTCCAGCAGTTGCGTTCCATCCTCGCCGACAGCGCCTGCATGAATGACGTTCCCCCCAGCACGTGCGATTGCAACGGATTGATTGAGCCCCTTGCCGCCTAAACCAGACGCGCAGCTCTCAACCGTGATTGTTTCTCCCGCAACAGGGAAGTGCGGTACTTTGAAAGTCAAGTCTCTATTTATCGAGCCTATATTCACGATTGTCATCAACAATCCTCCGATCGTAGGCACCCCACATAGTGCGAAGTGCTTGTTTTAATCATTCTTGGTCAGATGTGCGGGGCTTCGTCTTTGCAACCAATATGATAAGAAGCTGATGTGGTTTCGCGTCCTCAACATTGTCTTCATCTATAGCCAGCAGTTTGTTAGTGTAAAAACAATCTATACGACTTATACATGCGATGTCAACCATGCGATGTCAACGGTTCTGCTTGTTTTTTGATGCATTTTGGGCAGGAGCCTAATTTTTGAACAAAGCTGATGAGTCGAACCACTTAAATTGTCAAGGCTGCTCGATCGTCGACTAGACGATCCAGCAGTCTTAAATACGGTTTAAAAACCATTTTCGGTTCTGGGTCTTGGGCTGTAGACGCTCCTCAAAATAACACCAATACTTTCATACTGTTTTCAGTATGAAAGAGACATAGAGTGCAAGTAAGAGAGGCATGGATCTGCTAAAAAAATTTTCTTGGAGAGGCTTAGTCAGGTTATTAACGTAGTTTGGTTATGAGAAGAAAGAAATAACAGAATCGCAAGTACATTTTTAGTACAAGGGCAAACTTGCTTTTATTCGTGATGCTGTGATCTATGACACCATGCCACTGAAATAGCCTAATATTGAATGTCGCCGTTCGGTTGATGAGTATCTTTTGTCTTATAAAGAGCCGAATTGCACGTTTCAAAAATCTTGCAAAGGTTCATTCAATATTAAAACTAATGAGGCGTTGTGTTGAGTAAACTGCGCTGGCGACTGAAGGGCAAAGTTTAAGTACTTTTGTGTGTGATGCCATTCGAGAGAAAATAGTAAAAATAAATTTACACTGCTTAGATTAAGGGTCTCGATTTAATCGTCACTTTCAACTCCACGAATACTCCTGCTATCCTTGCCGTATTTAAGACCTTACAGAGAAAGTAAAATGATTAATAACAATGATGTAATTGAAACCTTAGACGAACTTGAAGCCTTTTTGTATGCGATTGAAACGGGTGGCCTTGGTTTGGCGAATGTAGAAGGGGTGGCATTGGCGACAAATAATACGGATGGTCGTCCGTTTATTGCGGTATTGGATGATAAGCAGCAGTTGATTTTAGGCCGTTGGGTAAGCCAAGACGTTTATGAAAATGGTAAAGACATGGTTCGTCACGGTACGAAGAAAGTACATTAACCGATACCAGAAATACATTCGTTTATAAAAAACAAAAAAATCCCGCTTAAGCGGGATTTTTATTAGATTTATTTACATTATGGTTATTTATTACTGAACCAATTCGTTGTCTGAGAATTCACCTTCAAACAAAGCAGTAGACAAGTAGCGTTCGCCTGAGTCTGGCAAGATCACGACGATTTTCTTATCCGCGAATTCGGCTTCTTTGCTCATTTTTTCTGCGGCAACCACGGCGGCACCACAAGAAATACCACATAGAATACCTTCTTCGCGCATTAAGCGTTTTGCCATAGCGATGGCGTCTTCATTGGAGACTTGTTCAACGCGATCAATAATAGAAAGGTCGAGGTTTTTCGGGATGAATCCCGCACCGATGCCTTGGATTTTGTGAGGTGCTGGTGTTGGTGTTTCGCCATTCATTGTTTGTGTAATGACAGGAGACGTTGTTGGTTCTACAGCAACACTGGTGATGGCTTTGCCTTGCGTATTTTTAATATAACGACTCACGCCTGTGATTGTGCCGCCAGTGCCTACGCCAGCAACCAAAACGTCAATCTCGCCGTTTGTGTCTTTCCAGATTTCTGGGCCTGTAGTTTGTTCATGGATTTCTGGATTGGCTGCGTTTTCAAACTGTTGAAGGTGTACGAAGTTGTCGTCTTGTGCAATTTCTTCTGCTTTGGCAATGGCGCCTTTCATGCCTTTAGCTGGTTCGGTCAATACGATGGTCGCACCGAGAGCTTTCATTACTTGGCGGCGTTCAACGCTCATGCTAGATGGCATAGTGATGGTAATAGGGTAACCACGAGACGCGGCAACGAAACATAAGGCGATGCCTGTGTTACCGCTTGACGCTTCTACCAGTGATTTGCCTTTGGTTAGAATGCCTTTTTTCTCTGCGTCCCAAACCATGTTAGCGCCGATACGACATTTTACAGAAAATGCAGGGTTACGAGATTCAAGTTTTGCCCAGATATTACCATTACCAATGCGATTTAGACGGACAAGTGGCGTGTTGCCAATGGTAAGGGAGTTATCTTCAAATACGTGGTTAGTCATGCCATTTCCTTTTTAGGTCAATTGGTTGCTGATTATCATTACTGTATACGTTTCACTATAACCTCTTGATGGGGATTAATGTTAGAATTTCCAACTATATAGATAGAAGATACGCGCACCGCTTTTGTTATTTGAAAAAATACGCATCAGCGGCGTAAGCGCCCATTAGACAGGATACCTTTTTAGATACCATGGAAAATCATGCTGTGATGACACGAGACCGTCATCTTATTGTCCGTAAAAAAGCACAACTCGCGAAACGTCAAAAAGACGGCTTACCCAGTGATCGTATGGTGAACGAAGTGGACGCTATGGTCGAAAAATCCAGTGCTTTGTATCAAGCGCGGATGGCTCGTATGCCAAAAATCACCTACGACGAAAGCCTTCCGGTTGCCGCGCGTGCGGATGAGATTATCAAGGCGATAGAAGATAACCAAGTCATTATTATTGCGGGTGAAACGGGTTCAGGTAAAACCACACAATTGCCCAAAATGTGTCTGCAAGCTGGTCGCGGTATCGCCGGTATTATTGGTCATACTCAACCAAGACGACTTGCGGCTCGAAGCGTAGCAGAACGTATCAGTGATGAGTTGCAAGTTAGCCTTGGTGAGCAAGTAGGCTTTCAGGTTCGTTTTAGTGACGAAAGTACCGAAGAAACCCTGATTAAGTTGATGACAGACGGTATTTTGTTAGCAGAAATTCAACAGGATAATCTGCTGTATAAATACGACACCATCATCATAGATGAAGCGCATGAACGCAGCTTAAATATCGACTTTTTGTTGGGGTATTTGAAGCAAGTACTGGCCGCTCGTCCTGATTTAAAAGTCATTGTCACATCGGCAACCATAGACGTAGAACGTTTTTCAGCTCATTTTGACAACGCGCCTGTGATTGAAGTGTCTGGTCGAACCTATCCTGTAGAAGTACGTTATCAGCCTTTATTGAGCAAATCAGATTCCGAAGAGTTAGACGAAGACCAAAGTATGGAAAAAGGCGTGCTTGATGCGGTTGAATTATTGATTGCGGAAGAGCGACAATCTGGCTATCGCGGTGCTGGCGACATTTTGGTGTTTTTACCTGGTGAACGTGAGATTCGAGAAACCGCTGAAATTTTACGCCGAGCAGAATTAAGATCCCTTGAGGTCTTGCCTTTGTATGCCAGATTGAGCGCTAGCGAGCAGAAACGAATTTTCAAATCGCATTCAGGTCGTCGTATTGTGTTATCGACCAACGTCGCGGAGACCTCGTTAACGGTTCCAGGTATTCGTTATGTGATTGATCCGGGGTTGGCTCGTATTAGTCGTTACAGTGTTCGTTCTAAAGTCCAACAATTACCAATTGAAAAGATCAGCCAAGCCAGTGCCAATCAAAGAGCAGGGCGATGTGGTCGTGTGGCCGATGGTATTTGTATTCGTTTATACGATGAAGCGGATTTTGATACGAGGGCGGAATTTACCGATCCAGAAATTTTCCGTACTAATTTGGCCTCTGTTATTTTGCAGATGGCAAACTTACGTTTGGGTGCGGTTGAGAAATTCCCGTTTGTTGAAATGCCTGAAAAACGCATGATCAACGATGGTTATCGCGCTTTGACAGAATTAGGTGCTTTGCATAAAGAGCGTTTAACACCAATTGGTCGTCAACTTGCTAAATTACCGATTGATCCTAAATTAGGTCGGATTTTGATTGCCGCTCAGCAGCACAGTGTTTTAAAAGAAGTGGCGATTATTGTCAGTGCCTTATCGGTTCCTGATCCTCGTGAACGTCCTCAAGATAAGAAAACCCAATCTGACCAAGCGCATGCGGTCGACAAAGACGAAGACTCTGATTTTGCCGTTTTTTTGAATTTATGGGAACGCTACGAAGTCCAACGCCAAGAATTATCGCAAAATCATTTACGTCAATATTGTCGTAAGCAATTTTTGAATTTCATGCGAATGCGAGAATGGCGTGACATTCATCGCCAGATCACGATTGCTTGTAAGCAACTTGGCTTCAAAGAAGTCGACCATGAAGAGCGTCATTACGAAGCCATTCATCGGTCTTTATTGGCAGGCTTGTTTACCCAAGTTGCCAACAAAATGGAAGACAGCAAAGACATGCTGGGTTGTCGGTCACGCAAGTTGTCTATTTTTCCTGCGTCTATGTTATTCAAAAAACCGCCGCAATGGATTATGGCGGCTGAGTTAGTTGAAACCAGTAAACTTTATGCCCGAGTAACGGCTAAAATTGACCCTGCTTGGATTGAAGAGTACGCTGCACCGTTTGTCAAACGCCAATACTTTGATCCGCATTTTGAGCGTAACCAAGGCCGCATTATGGCGAGCGAACAGGTCTCGCTTTATGGCTTGGTGATCGTCGCTAAACGCCGCATTGATTATGGTCATGTTAATCCAGAAGAAGCTCGTGAAATCTTCATTCGTTCTGGGCTAGTGGAAGGCGAATTACGTACCAAACAGGCATTTTTTCGTAAGAATAAAGCTCTGATTGAATCGTTAGAAACCCAAGAAGCGAAATTGCGAAAACGCGATATTTTAGTCGACGATGAAACCGTATTTAATTTTTATGACAAGCGTCTGCCAGCGGATGTTCGTAACTTAAAGAGCCTAGAGTATTTTGTTAAGCAATCGCCTGATGTTTTGTTGATGTCACGGGAAGATCTAATCAATCAAGATGTCAATGTGGATGACATAGCGTTTCCTGATTCCTTTGGTTTAAATGGTGTCGCCTTACCCATTGATTATACATTTGATCCGGGAAAAACAACTGATGGTGCGACACTAAAAGTGCCTGTTGGTTTGTTGCGTCAGTTGAGTTTGGACGATCTTGGATGGGCAGTTCCGGGCTTTATTAAAGAACGTTGCGAGGCGCTGTTACGAAGTTTGCCTAAAGTCTTGCGTCGGCGTTTTGTGCCGATTCCTCAATTTGTTGATCGTGTTTATCCTAACCTTTCAAAAGACAAAGGTGACTTGCTTGAGCAGCTTAGTTTGCAAATCAAGCGAGAAACGCTGATCGATATTCCATTAAACGAGTGGAATGCAGAGAAATTGGACTCTCACCTTACTTTGAATTTAGAAGTGGTTGATGAGCGTGGGAAAATTCTTGGTGTTGGTAAAGACCTTGCACAATTACAAACTCAGTTTAGTGATCTTGTGCAAGAAAGCTTTGCCAAGTTTGGAACCAAGCAACATGAACAAGAAGGCTTAACGGGTTGGCCAGACCAAGACATTCCTGAGCGCCAAGAGATCAAACAAGCAGGCATTAAAGTGACGGCGTTTCCTGCCTTAGTCGCAGACGGTGACAAAGTCTCGTTGAAGATGTTTGATGACCGAAATACCGCCATCGAAACACACCGAAAAGGTGTGATTACCTTATTGAAATTAACGCTCAGTAAAGAAGTGCGTTATTTACAAAAGAACTTACCTCATCTAAAAGAGTCGATGTTGATCTTTTCACCTTTGGGCCATAAAGAAACCTTGTTGAATGATTTGCTCAATGCGGTATTAGATAAGGTGTTTTTAGATGGGCGTGCTTTGCCTCGTACCAAGGCGGAATTCGAGCAGACTGTATTGACCCATAAGCCGCATTTAATCACGGTGGCAAATGAAATGGCAGAACAACTTTACCGAGTGCTTTCTTCTTATCAGGGTGTTGCTAAAAAGATGAAGGGAAGCATTCCATTGCCTTGGACCAGAATTTATGGCGACATCAAGGTTCAACTTGGGCAGCTTATTTACCCCGGTTTTATAGGCAATACGCCACTGTATTGGCTGGGGCAATTGCCTCGTTATTTCAAAGGCATTGAAGTGCGTTTAGAGCGTTTTCAAAATCATTTGAACAAAGAAAATGCTTATGTGTCTGAATTGGAAGGTTTGTGGCAAACCTATACCAGACAGAAGAAAGCCCACGACGAGAAAACACTATACGACCCAGAGCTAGTGAAGTACCGTTGGATGTTAGAAGAATATCGTATTTCTTTGTTTGCTCAATCCGTTGGTACATTAGAGCCTATTTCGGATAAACGTCTTTCTAAGCAGTGGCAAGACGTTAAAAAATTGGTTTAATTTATAGATAAGGGTTTGGCTTTCTAGCCAAACTCTGTGTGTGAAGTTTTACAAGTTAAGGGTAGTGAAAATGTTTAAAGTAATAGGCACTTTACTTTTTGGCTCTATGTTATTGCTTGTGCAATCTTGTGCGCATGTGCCGGTAGAAACCAAAGAAGATCCATGGGAAGGATTTAACCGTTCCATGTTGACGTTTAATGACACGTTAGATGGCGCTATTTTGAAACCGGTCGCAAAAGGCTATAAAGCGGTAACACCAACACCCGTGCAAAAAGGCGTGAGTAATTTTTTCTCTAACCTTGGTGAAATTGGCAATATCACTAATAATCTGTTGCAGGGCAAGTGGGATGGCACTGCGTCTTCAACTTGGCGCTTTATTATTAATAGTACCGCTGGCTGGTTGGGTATTTTTGATGTGGCAAGTGAACTTGGTTTAAAAGAATACGACGAAGACTTTGGACAAACCTTAGGATATTGGGGTGTATCATCTGGGCCTTATTTGATGTTGCCTTTCTTTGGTCCTTCTACTTTACGTGACGGTGCTGGATTGGTGGTGGATTATACCGCCTATGATAGTGGCGAAGACTTGCTGTTGGACTTAACATATGAAGAATACCTTGCCACACTTGCATTAGACGTTGTGGAAACTCGTGCTCGACTATTGAGCGCTGAGTCGTTAATTTTTGGTGATCGATACACTTTTATTCGAGATGTGTATTTACAGACCCGAGCTTTTGAAGTGTACGACGGCAATGTTCCTGACAACCAAAATCAATCAGAGGGTGAAGGCTTTGAGGATGACAGTTTTGGTGATGACAGCTGGGGTGAAGAAGAGGATTCTTGGGGTGACGAATCAGAGTTTGAGGATTCTTGGGGCGATGATTCCACCGATAGTTGGGAGGAATAAGTTTTTTCTTAATTCATCACTAAAACGAGCATAAAATTGGATATCAAAATTGATCGAAAAAAAGACTCATTTTATAGCTGAAATGAGCCTTTATTGTTTTTCTCAATCTGTATTTCGTCTAATTATTTATTGAAGAGATGTTTGTACAGCTAATGTTATTTTGAGAAGCTTTCCAGAATCTGTGCCAATATAAAGCGCGCCTTTAGAGTCTTGTGCAATAGAACGAAGACGTTCAGCCAGATTCTCTAAATAACGAGTTTCAGTGGTTTTACCGTCTGTGGCAATTTTCACCTTGTTCAAATGTCTTAACGCCAATGCGGTTGATAGAAAATCGCCATTCCAATTGGAAAACAACATGCCTTGGTAACGTAGTAGGCTGCTTGGTGCGATAGAAGGAATAAACACCTTAGCTGGGTTGTCTATGCCGTCTTTTGTTGTACCTTCACCAATGCTCGCTGCGCCTGAATATTCTTTACCGTAAGAAACGATCGGCCAGCCATAGTTAGCAGCAGGGCGTATTAGGTTTATCTCATCACCGCCTTTTGGGCCATGCTCATTTGACCAAAGTGTTTGAGTATTTTGATCATAAAACAAGCCTTGAGGGTTTCTGTGTCCATAACTCCATATTTCATTTTTGATATTGGCATGAGAAACAAACGGGTTATCAGCAGGCACTTGGCCGTTTAAACTTAAACGAATAATAGAACCAGCATGATTGGTTAAGTCCTGAGCATTTTCCCGAACACCTCTATCACCGATAGAGAAAAACACATGCCCTTTATCATCAAAAACAATACGACCACCATAATGCTTTGTGTAGGGCGATGCTGATTCTGTCACTAACAAGTCTTCCCATTGGGTCAAATCGTTATTGACTAAAAGAGCTCTTGCTAATGTTGTACGTGAACCTTCAGCAGATGGTTTTACATAGGTGAAATACAACCAAGCCTGTTTATCAAATTCTGGTGATTTTGCCACATCCAATAAACCACCTTGGCCTTTACTGTCGATATTTGGTAATCCAGTAAGAGGCTGTTTTTCTCCACTGGTTAAATTAACCCGATAAGCGTCACCTTTTTGAATGGTGACAATGGCTTCTTGATCATTAAGTAACGCAATACCCCATGGCGTGCCATCAAATTGCGTTACTTGTTTAATATTCAGTGAATCGTCAACAATGACAGCATTTGAGGCGTTAGCGTTTAGCACCATGAGACTGGCTAAAAATAGTATCCAATTTTTCATAAGGCGACCTCTCCCGCGAATGTTTATGCATCTAGTATAGCGAAAAACACAGAGAAAATAGGGTGTGGAGCAGGACTTCCTTTGCAATTACTGATTACTTACCTAGTTGAATGAAGTATTCAAATAAATGTTCATTAAGGAATAAAAAGACGTGGTTCTACCTCTATCTTGCAAAAAAAACTATAAGAGAAATGACAGGGAAATAACAAATGAGATGAAATGGAAAACGGATGAAAAGAGGACAATAAATACGATCAAAGTTATCCGAAATAACGCTCGTTTTCTTGTACATTTCGGGTCACAACTGTGTTAGCTGCAATAATGGCGTTATCGTCAATTGTGATGCCGGGTAAAATTTTAGCGCCACCTCCGATCCAAACATTATTGCCAACTGTGATGGGACGAGAGAAGCATTCACCAGCGGCGCGTAAGTTGGCTTCTCTTGGGTGATCTACCGTATACAAATGAGCCCCTGGGCCAATCAGAACATTGTCACCAATATGAATCGTAGCGCTGTCTAAAAAAACGCAATGGAAATTAATGTATACGTTTTCGCCAATGTGGATTTGTGATCCATAATCGCACTGAAAACCCGGTTCAATCACCAGACTACCAAATTCGGCAAAAAGTCGAGTAATATGGCGCAAGTTTCCCTTACTCGGATGCGCATTAAACTTCGCACAAGCAAGGCGAGCCGCTTCTCTACGTAAGCGTAGGTCGGTGTCGATGCCATTAAAAGATTCACCACGGATCATCTTTTCGAATTCAGTCATGTCAGTTCCTATTATTTTAATAAGAGGCTCAAATAAAAAGCTCAAATAAAAAACGCGGCATCTTTCCTATATTTCTACAGGTGAGCCGCGTTTTTATATCAATAGCACTTCTTAATGAAAGCTAAGCTTACAGCATAGAAGCCAAAGTCACTTCTAACTTACGCTGATCAACAGCAAAGTTACGGATGCCTTCAGACAATTTCTCAGTCGCCATAGCGTCTTCATTCATTGCCCAACGGAAACCAGCTTCAGTAATTGAAGCTGGTGCGGCTTTTACGTTCGTTGTTGGAATCAATTTACGCTCAAGTTTGCCTTCGTCTTTCTTCAATTCTTCAAGCAAGTTCGGGCTAATCGTTAGACGATCACAACCAGCAAGCTGCTCGATTTCGCCAAGGTTACGGAAACTCGCGCCCATAACCACTGTTTTGTAACCGTGCTCTTTATAGTAGTTGTAGATTTCAGTCACAGAAACCACACCTGGGTCTGTTTCTGCTGTGTATTCTTGGCCAGTGGATTTTTTGTACCAATCAAGGATACGACCAACAAAAGGTGAGATCAGGTAAACACCGGCTTCAGCACAGGCTTGCGCTTGAGCAAAAGAGAACAACAAAGTTAGGTTGCAGTTGATGCCTTCTTTCTCTAGCTCTTCTGCTGCTTTGATGCCTTCCCAAGTAGAAGCTGCCTTGATCAATACACGATCACGAGTGACGCCAGCTTCTTCATAAAGTGCAATCAGTTTACGAGCTTTCGCTAGGGTTGCTTCTTTATCAAAAGACAAACGCGCATCCACTTCTGTAGAAATACGGCCTGGAACGTATTTAAGAATTTCAGTGCCAACAATCACCGCTAGCTTGTCACCAGCGTCTAGGATTTGTTGTTCCTTGTCATTGCTTTGGGTTTTCGCCCAAGCAACCGCTTGTTCTAGGAAAGGAGCGTATTCAGGGATTTGTGCTGCTTTTAGCATCAAAGACGGGTTCGTTGTTGCATCTTCTGGTAAAAAGTCTTTAATCGCCGTGATATCACCGGTATCGGCCACAATGGTTGTGAACTCTTTTAATTGAGATAACTTATTGCTCATTGCTCTTATCCTTTGTGTTGATGATGTTTGACCAAATCAATGGCCTCTAATAATACATGTATTTTTGCGTCGGCTTTATGACCATTTTCAGAAAGGTAACGACGAAACTGTTTTCCGCCGGCTTCTCCTTGGAAAATACCCAAAATATGTCGAGTTAGATGCATAAGTCGCTCACCTTCCTCTAATTTACGTTCCACATAAGGAACGAACGCTTCCAACGCCGCATAGCGATCGGTAACAAGGGTTTGCCCCCCAAATATTTGTTCGTCTACTTGACTCAATAACCAAGGGTTGTGATACGCCTCGCGGCCCATCATGACACCGTCTACTTTGGTTAACTGCTCTTGACTCTCTGCTATGGTTTTAATGCCACCATTAATAATGATTTCAAGGTCAGGAAAGTCTTGTTTTAATTGATGCACATAATGGTATTTAAGCGGAGGCACCTCACGGTTTTCCTTCGGACTTAGGCCTTGTAAAATCGCATTACGCGCATGAACGATAAAAGTTGTTACACCAGTGGTTGCTATTTCGCCAACAAAATCGCGGACAAAGTCATAAGATTCTTCATCGTCCAAACCAATGCGATGCTTAATGGTGACAGGAAGAGCACATGAATCCTGCATGGCTTTCATCGCATCTTTGACTTTTTCAGGGTGCGCCATCAAGCAGGCACCAATCAAACTGTTTTGAACGCGATCACTTGGGCAGCCGACGTTTAGATTAACTTCATCGAAATCATTTTGTTCCGCCATCTTCGCACACTTACCTAAATCTTTTGCATCAGAACCACCAAGCTGCAAAGCAAGAGGGTGCTCACATTCATCGTAGCGTAAAAAACGTTCTGGGTGATTGCCGAGTAACAAGGCACTGGACGTTACCATCTCAGTGTAAAGCAGGGTTTGCTTGGTTAATGTTCTCGCAAAGACTCTATAATCGGATGTAGTCCATTCCATCATGGGTGCGATAGAAAAGCGTCGATCAAGTGTGTTGCTTGTGTTTAAAGGCTTTGAACTGTTTTCTATGACTTTTTCGTCTGTCATTAATTTAGTCTTTTATAATCGAAATTAGATGTTTCTGGTGGCTTAGCGCTAAAAGAAAGGCTGCATTATTTTTTTCAGCACTTGAGTGTTAGTGCATTTGTTTATCTGATGGCGTGATTATGTCATAAAATTACATAAATTCTAATAGGGGGTGGTCGTTACTTTGGAAAGAAGGAGAGAAAGAGCTGTTTTATGATCATTATAGAAGTGAATATTCTAATATTTTCGAAGGTGTTTAGGAGAGTGGCCATAATTGCGCTGGAATGAGTGTGTCATCGCACTTTGGTTACTAAATCCTGTTTCTTCAGCAATAATAGAGAGTGGTTTATTGGTTGTGATAATTAAGTCATAAGCTTTTTCTAAGCGTTTTTTCAAAATAAATTGATAAGGGGTGATAGCGGTTTCGTTGGTGAAAAGTTCACTGAAATGACCAGAGCTGACATGATGCATTTCTGCTAGTTGTGTTACGGACAGTTTTTGATCAAGGTTCTCATCAATAAAACGTGTGATTGAGTTAATATTAAGTTTTGAACGGATCTTGTTCTCAGGTTTGTCTCCAAGAATTCGATGGTGCAATGAAGCCATAAAACCAAGTGTGCAGCCGTCTAGAGCTTCAGGGAAAAAGTCGAAATTGTTGGATTCTTTATCTAAATAAGAAATAAGCAGCTTTAGGTTGTCATCAATAGAGAAGTAACGAGGTTGTTCAAATAGGTTTTCTAAGCGGCTGTTTAATTGTATGTTCGGAATGTCGATAATGATGTGGCTATTGTCACCAATACCTTCAAAAAAATGAGTTTCGCTGGCTGGAGCTAGACATCCAGTGTGACTATTTACGACACCTCCTTTTCCGTCAATTTCAAATAATGCATGCCCTTTTACAGCGAGAATGAGTTGATGGTGATTGTGATTATGTTGATCGCATGCGTTCGGCAAAATAATGTTTCGAATATGCATTTCATACCTAATATTTCGTCAATATAATAACAGTGTTACATTTTCTTTAGGTAAGTCAATAAAATTTACCACTTACTGGATTGGAATTAACCTCTTTTGAGACCATTTCTTGTCTTCACTGCATAACCCAGAGAAAGGATTCTACTGGGTTATGTCTTGGGAAGGTACGAGGGATTTTGCTTCGCTCAATAAATTACCAGTTTGGAGCGCCCAGTACTTCTGGTAGCCAGGTCGCTGTTTCTGGGTAAATAAGTATGACAAACAAAACAAGTAATTGTATGGCGATGAAAGGTATTACACCGGCGTACATATGTTTTAAGGTGATACTTGGTGGTGAAATTGCTCTTAAATAAAAGATTGACGGTGCCAATGGTGGTGTTAGGTAACTGGTTTGCAAGACAACCAAGAACGCCACACAGAACCAAATGTCATCAAAACCCAGTAAGCGCACAATAGGAATGGCAACTGGAATAATGATCAACACAACCGACATCATATCTAATAAGAAGCCTGCGATGAAAGCGATAAACAAGATCAAACCAAGTACTGTATGCGGACTGAAACCAGACCCAGTAAGTAATGATTGAACTGTTTGCATGCCACCAGTCGCAAAGAATATTCCCGCGAACATATTACCCGCCATCACGATCAACAAAATCATTGCAGTGATGTTGACGGTACGTAACATGGATTCCCACAATACTGTCAATTTGCAGCTTTTGTAGCAGATAGACAAAATAACCGCGCCTAAGGCACCGCAAGCAGAAGCTTCTGTTGGTGTCGCCAGACCTAATAAAATGGTACCTAATACGGTAAAGATCAGAGCCGCCGCTGGTAAAATAGCCGTCGCTGTAATTTTTAATCTTTCAGCCAGCGGTACGCCGACTTCACCTTCCTCGCGTGGTGCCATGCTTGGTTTAAAATACGCCAAAGCAATCACATAAATAATAAACAAAGCAGCCATTAATAGACCTGGGATAAGCAAGCCATTAAATAGTTGGCCAACCGATATCCCTGCAACGGGTCCTAATACAATAACGGTAATAGAAGGCGGAATCGCCGTACCCAGTGAGCCACTTGCGCAAATAACACCTGACAGTAAGCGTTTGTCATACTGGTGTTTGAGCATGATAGGAATAGTAAGCAAGCCAATAACGGCTTCGGTTGCGCCAACAACACCACTTGATGCTGCGAATATCGCGCCAAGCAAAATAGTACCGACACCGATTCCGCCTGGAAGGCGCTTTGTCCATAGGTGAA
This sequence comes from Marinomonas ushuaiensis DSM 15871, assembly GCF_000521805.1. Lineage (GTDB taxonomy): Bacteria > Pseudomonadota > Gammaproteobacteria > Pseudomonadales > Marinomonadaceae > Marinomonas > Marinomonas ushuaiensis. The sequence continues at coordinate 184,647 of NZ_JAMB01000002.1, read as the reverse complement.
TGGCATGGAAGAGTCGTTCTGCTATACCAGATTTCTCCAACATAGCCCCCATAAAGATAAACAGGGGAACCGCCGCTAATATGGAATTAGAGGCCGTTTCTTCAATTTTTGTTAACAGTTGATACGCCGTTACGTCACCGAACATCATTAAGCCAAAGATCGTGGCTGTCAGTATCATGGCAAAGGCAATCTGCACTCCTAGGAAAATAAATAGGATGAGTACAGGAAACATAAAAATAGACAGGAAATCACTCATGCAAAGTCATCCTCTTTTCCACTGATCATCGTAAGGATGGCTTTAAGGAGCTCAGCAACAAGTTGCATCACGAGCAATAGAAAACCTAAGAACCAAGTAAAGTAAATAGGCCAAACAATAGGGTTCCATGCGGAGCGTCCAGAGCGTTCACCACTTTCATAGGCTTCATAAAAATAATGAGCCAGCTCCCACGTTAGCCAAATAATGATTGGTAATAACATGATGTAAAAAACGACTCGGATGCTTGAGGCTACTCTAGGCGACATTTTCATAGTGAGCAAATCTACGCTCACATGCTGCTTAAGGCGCAAAGCATTTGCCATTCCAAGCACGAAAAGTGTTCCCATAACCATATAGCTGATTTCAAATGCCCAAACGGTTGGCGTACCTAAAATATGACGGCTAAATACTTCGACAATCAATGCCCCGATAAGCGGTATTATCAATAGTGCGGCAATGCCACCGAAGAAACGTGTTGGCATTTCTAATAATTTAATAAGAATCATTGTGTTCCTGATAAGACAGATCTGAATAGGAGGAAAACGGAAGAAAAAGAGGCGATTTTCTCGCCTCTTTTCTCATTTATTAAAGTTCAGATTCACCAATTGTTAGGCGGTATTCTGACCAGTTTGTCATTTCTGCTTTGAATTGACGTTGAGAAGTCAGTACTTTTGAAAACCAAGGATTTTTCGTTGCGTTTTCATCTTCCCATGCTGTCGTTTCTTCAAGAACTTTCGTGATAAAGCTCGGATCTAAATTAACGATTTCGTTTTTACCACTTTTTAATTCTTCATAAGCCGCTAGATCGGCATAGGAAGAGGCAAGCCATGAATCGAACACAGACAGTTTAGCAGCAGTACGCAACATATTTTGTTCTTGGTCGGTTAATTTATCCCATACACGCTTATTCACCTGACATTCAAGAACACCACCAGATTGATGTACACCAGGAACCATTACGTACTTGGCTACTTCATGGAAACCAGTTGGCTTGTTCATTTCAGGGCTACCCCATTCTGCTGCGTCAATTACGCCACGCTCAAGAGCACTGTAGATTTCACTGCCAGCCATAACAACCGTTGATGCACCTAGACGAGAAGCGATTTCAGCCCATGCGCCTGATGTTCTAAGACGTAAGCCTTGGAAGTCTTCAAAGGTTTGTACTTTTTTGCTTGAGTGAAGGAAAATTTCAGTGCCTAAAACAGAACACGGTAGGGCAACAACTTTGGATTTTTCTAGACGGAATTGTTCGTATAGTTCAAGACCACCGCCTTGGTATATCCACAGCATAAACTCTTCTGGAGTTAATCCGCTTGAGTGTCCAGCAAGCAATGCTGCAGTAGGGTCTACGCCATAGTCGTAGTTGATATAGTTGTGGCTTATTTGCGCTACGCCAGATTTGACCGTTTCAGTAACTTTTAACGCACTGCCTAGGGTTCCACCTGGAAATACTTTGATATCAAAATCACCGTTGCTCATTGTTTTAACGTGATCAGCAAAGTTTTGGGCATCACGCTCTAGCCAAGGGCCGCCTGACCATGGCGTTGCCATACGCCATTCTTGTTCAGCTGCAGTGATATTTGCACTAGCAGTGATAACTGCAGTAGCTATTAGAGTAGTGGATAATATTTTTTTAAGTGAGTTCATGTTCGTTCCTTTGTTTCTTGTTATTTCAGTGGATCACTGAAGTTAGAGAAAAGTCCGTGCTAATAATTGATATCGTCCTTGAGCATATTATTGTTTTAATACATTGGCTTATGTGCCGAATTCTTCTTGTCTTTCTATAGCGTGTTTTGTTAATTCAAGTCTGCATTATTTAAGCCATGATGATTAATATCTTTAACATTTAATTGTGGCTGTAAAATCTTAATGAGTCTGTTTCTGTCGATATTGCCCTAATACTTTCAGGAACCTAGGTTAGGGTTTTGCACTCGCTAACGACATTAAATCTAGGCTTCTAATTACATCGAGTGTGTTGTCATCATCACAAATGAATCTTCTTCTCAACTCGAACCATATCGATTGTAGGGGAGTTCTAGTGAATCAACTTGTCGAAAAGCTTGATCTTTTTGTGAGAAACACGGTTTTTGCAAAAAAAGTGTAAGAAACTTTTCTATTTTTGTTTACTTTGTAGGGACTGAGGGAAGGTTGGTGAGGATCGTAATAACTTGAAGCCTATCGGTAGCTGATTCCCTTATCTATACCAAGCGTGTCGATTGTTATTGAGAGCTAAGAATGTCTTAAAGAAAAATTGACGAGTGAAAAACAATTCTAGGAAATTAAAGTGAAAAATATTTTCGTACAATACAAAGAAGGTTGCCTACCTTACGGAAAAGTCATATCAGCACTTGATGATGCTTTTAAATTAGATATTCATTGCCCAATTAGACATCACCATCATTTGAGTGTGCCGGGTAAAAAAGATGCCACATTGCTTTTAATGCCTGCTTGGTTAGAAGGCCAGTATTTGGGGGTAAAGCAAGTGAGTGTTTTCCCTAGTAACAGTGAAGTTGGTTTACCCGGCTTAAATAGCATTTACATTCTTAGTTGCGCCAAAACTGGCCAGCCTCTTGCGCAATTTGATGGAAACATCATTACAGCAAGACGAACAGCGTCAGCCGCAGCGTTAGGAGCAAGGTATTTATCTCGACCAGATTCTAAAAGCTTATTAATGATTGGCGCTGGTAAAGTAGCAAGTCAAGTCGTGGAAGCAATGTCTGCGGTACGAGATATAGAAGAAATCAAAGTCTATGATATTTATGAAGCGTCAGCGGCTCGTTTAGTTGAGAAAATCCAAACAGAAATGAACATTAAAGCCAGCGTTGTGAGTAAAGATGATTTGCCTAGCACTGTAGCTTGGGCTGATATTGTCAGTTGTGCGACGTTGAGCGAAGAGCCTTTGGTGCTTGGCGAATGGGTGACACCGGGTACTCATGTGGATTTGATTGGCAGTTTCACTCCTAATATGCGTGAAGCCGATGATGCATTAATGCAAAAAGCCCAAGTATTTTCTGACTTCAAAGAAGCGGCATTAACGGAAACGGGTGATTTTATTTCGCCAATCAAAAGTGGCGCAATAACAGAAGATCATATCATCGGCGACTTTTTTAGTTTGAGTCGTGGTCATCATGCAGGGCGCCAGCAATTCAACGATCCTGAAAATGATATTTCAGTCTTTAAAGCGGTTGGCTCATCCATTGAAGACCTTGCAACAGCAATGCTATGGTTTGATACAATTTAGACAATCATTTTTGATAAATAACTTTTCAAAGTGCGAGGTTAACTTTGCACTTTTAGTTTATTACCTTTTTATCAAAAAGAAGGAATTAGCCTATTATAAGGCTAATTCCTTCATGAAAGAGTCAAGTGCTATAAATCTCAAAAATAGTTGAAAATTATAGCGTTAAACAATACCTGAGCCAGTCTTGTTAGGATCGGCTGGTCTGTTTTTGTCACATGTTTGACGATATTGACTGGCACGGTAACAAGCGACTGGTGAAATTGCGCCACCTTCTTGTAAACGAGCCATTTGCAAAATAGGTTCTATATCTAAGTTATAAGCCTGTTTTAACGTCGCTTGAGCCATCATTGCATCGTTTGTATTTTGATGATTTGTCAAGGCTTCACGATCCACTAATAAACTCTTTACGAAGGCCCTTTGTACTTCTGCTGCGCTGTACATCAAACTCTCAATTGGATCGGTAACATTATGGGATTGATCCAACATGTAGAATGGGTTGTACGTCGTATCTTGGCTACGAATATCCGTTAATTCATTAAAGATTAAGAATAATTGATAAGGATTAATAGAGCCGCTGTCGAGATCGTCATCACCGTATTTACTATCGTTGAAATGGAATCCACCGAGTTTGCCAAATTGCGCAAGACGACTGACTATCATCTCAATATTGACGTTCGGTGCATGGTGTCCTAAATCCACAAGGGATAAACAACGCTCGCCCGTTTCTTTTGCTGCAAGGTAGCTGCTGCCCCAATCTTGAATCACAGTAGAATAGAAGGCTGGTTCAAAGATTTTGTGTTCTAGCAGCATATTCCAGTCGTCTGGTAGACTGTTGTATATCTCTTTGATGCTTTCTAAGTAATGGGTAAAGCTGTTTTTAAAATGTTGTTGGCCGGGGAAATTTGAACCATCACCAACCCAAACCGTAAGTGCTTTAGATCCAAGTTTTTCACCCAGTTCTACAACTTCAATATTGTGAGCAATAGCTTGATCACGTGCTGCTTTTGAGCTGTGAGCAAGGCTACCAAATTTATACGATTCTTCCTGACCTATTTGGTCTTGAAAGGTATTTGAGTTCATTGCATCAAAACGAAGATCGTATTGTTCTGCATATTGACGTAACTCGTTTGGATCTTTTGGTTTGTCCCAAGGAATGTGAAGTGACACGGTAGGTGTTGCTTGGGATAATTGCTGAATCACAGAGCAATCATCGAGTTTCTCGAAAATGTTGCGAGGTTCGCCTTTTCCCGGAAAACGAGCAAAGCGAGTCCCGCCTGTACCAACACCCCAAGAAGGGACAGCTACTGCAAATTGTTTCGCCTGCGCTAAAATAGAGTCAATGTTAAAACCGGAACGATCAAGTTTCTCGGCTAGGGCATTGTAATCACTAGTCAGTGCTGATTCTTGTTTTGTATTGTGTTCTTGCAGAAAATTTTGATCAATTAATTGTGTCATGACCGAATCCTTTATTATTTTTGTATATGATCTTTATCATCTCATTAACGGGTAAATGATGGAGCATGTCCAGCATCAACATTTAAAATGTTGCCTGTTGATTTAGATGACGCATCTGAAGCAAAGAAGTAAATTGCTTCAGCGATATCTTCAGGAAAAACATTTAATTTCAGCATGCTACGTTGACGATAATGTTCTTCCAAATCATCAGTTGAAAGTTTGTAGGCACTGGCTCTTTCTTCTTTCCATTTACCTGTCCAGATTTTAGAACCGCGAAGAACGGCATCTGGGTTGACTACGTTAGAACGAATTCCAAGCGGCGCTCCTTCTAATGCCACACATCGAGCAAGCTGAATTTCAGCGGCTTTGGCAACGCAATAAGCGCTAGCATTAGCTGATGCTACGAGACCATTTTTACTGGCGATAAATACCATGTTGCCACCCATGTTTTGCTGTTTGAGCAAGGCGAACGCTTCGCGCGCAACAAGGAAGTAGCCAGTTGATAAAATGCTTTGGTTCTTATTCCACAAAGCAAGAGTGGTCTCTTCAAGTGGGGCGGAAGAAGCAATACCAGCATTAGAGACGACAATATCCAAACCACCAAAAGCTACTGAGCAATGGTTAACGGCACGAATAACATCGTCTTCATTGGTGACATCCATTTTAATGCTGGACACAGCATCTTTACCAAACTCATTCGTTAGATTTGTTTGAGCAGTCGCCAAAGCTTCTTCATCTATATCCATCAGTACAATGTTTGCGCCTTCTTTCGCAAGACGCTTTGCGGTGGCAAGTCCAATACCGCCCGCTGCACCAGTGACCAAAGCGATATGACCGGCTAAGGACTTAGGTTTTGGCATACGTTGCAGTTTAGCTTCCTCTAGAAGCCAGTATTCAATGTCGAACGCTTCTTGTTCTGGCAACCCAACGTATTCGCTGACGCTGTCTGCACCACGCATTACATTGATGGCGTTTACGTAGAATTCGCCAGCGATACGTGCTGTTGCTTTATCTTTGGCAAATGACAACATACCAACACCAGGAATCAAATAAATAACAGGGTTAGGGTCTCTCAACGCGGGGCTGTTATGGCGCTTACAGCGGTTATAATAACCAGCATAGTCTTCGCGATAATCAGCGATGTCTTTGTCTAAAGAAGTAATAACTTCATCTAGATTATCTTTTTCAGGGTTATAAGCAACCACAAACGGACGAATTTTAGTGCGTAAGAAATGGTCTGGGCAAGACGTGCCGAGTTTGGCAAGACGATCAAGATCATTCGAGTTAACGAACTGCAATACTTCATTAGATTGATTGAAATGGCCAATTTGGCGTTGTTTTTCGCTGGATTTACCTCGTACTAAAGGCATAAGGCGAGAAGCTACTGATTGGCGTTTGTCTCCAGGTAATGAGTTAAAACGTTCGCCACCGAAAATAGCTTTGTTTTTACTCTTTTCTTCTAACCATGTTTGAGCTTTATTGATGATGTTTATCGAATTCAAATAGCATTCTTTGTTGTCATTAGCCCAGGTAAACAAACCATGACTTTCTAATATGACACCTTTTAAATGTGGGTTTTCAGTGGCGATTTTATGTAGATCCATACCAAGTTGAAAGCCTGGTCGACGCCAAGCTAACCAGCCTATATCGCCACCGAAGATATCTTGAGTAAGTTGCTGACTATTTTTACTAGCAGCAATGGCAATAACAGCATCAGGGTGTAAGTGATCAACATGCATGTAAGGAAGGTAGGAGTGTAATGGCGTATCAATACTGGCTGCGCGAGAGTTTAAATTGAACGTACAGTGAGGAAGGTAAGCGACCATTTCATCTTCGTGTTCTAAGCCACGATATAAATCAGGGAGTTGATTAAGCTTATCCATGTAAAGAGTCGAAAAACCATCTAGCCCCATTGAACCAATATCGCCACCGGAACCTTTTACCCACAGAACGGATGTTTTTTTGCCTGTAAGAGGGTCGTCCATTTCGAGTTTTGCAGAGGTGTTCCCACCACCGTAATTGGTAACACGCATATCAGAACCTAGTAGGTTTGATCGGTATTGTAATAATTCTGGAGCACTTAGACGCGACGCTTCTGTGTCGTTCCAAAGATTGGGTAGTGAGTTGTTCTTAGACATTGTTTAACCTCAAGGTCCGTCTTTAACAAAGCGTAAGCCGAGAATTAAAGACTTCAATTTTATTTTTGTTATGCGCAATCAGCGGGTTAGAATGATCGATAGATTTCATGTTAAAACAAAATCAATCATATTCAAGCATTATTTATCTTTTTTGGTATATTTTGATCGATAGTGCTTGATAATGATTGAAAAGTACTTATATTGATTATCGAGGATGAATCATATGCACGAAATTGAACGGCATAGAGTGATCTTATCGGAAGTGGATGCTCGCCCTATTGCTACTGTAGCGCATCTAGCAGATGTGTTAGGTGCTTCAGAAGCAACAGTACGACGAGATATTAGCTTTTTAGATAAGCAGGAGAAACTTCGTCGAGTAAGAGGGGGCGCAGAAGCGATCAATCCTCCGTCAGACGTGAGTTTGTTGGGACGACCTTATTCGGTTAATCAAACGATTAATACGGACGTGAAGCGGAATATTGCGAAAGCGGCGGTGGATCTATTATTAGACAATATGTCGATTATGATCAGCGGCGGCACAACAACATCGGCTATGTCGGAATATATGCGTAGTTTAAAGCTACAAGTATTAACTAACTCCTTCTCTATTGCGGATCAATTGATTAAAAAGAGTAAATGCAGTGTAACAGTACCGAGTGGGAAAATTCATCGGGAGCAGAATATTATTTTGAGTCCGTTTCCGAATGATATATCCAATCATACTTATGCTGATATTCTTTTTATTGGTGCTTATGGTGTGAGTTCTCATGGTGTGATGGAGACAGATCCACAGATTGTACAAGCGGTAATGAAATTAATAAATCGAGCCGATCAGCGGGTGCTTTTGGTTGATAGTACAAAGTTTCAAAACCGATAAAGTATGATCATCTGTCCTTTATCACAGATAGATATTGTCATCACTGATGACGGAATAGATAACAAGAGTAAAGAAGTGATTGAGTCGGCAGGGTGTCGTTTAATCATTGTAGAAAAACAAAAACAATAAACCGCGTCTCTGATATGACAACTCTTTGTTGTGTGATGATGAGCGCGCTCTTGGAGATAATTATGAAGAATAAATTCATCACAGCATGTGTGTTGGCTTCTACGACTTTATTTGCTTCTGGTGCTTACGCAGCGGATGAAGTTAGAGTTGCTTTACTGGTTAAAGCGTTAGGTATTGGTTTTTTTGAAGCGGCATATCGTGGTGCAGAAGAGGCTAGGAAAGAGTTGGGTGATGTAGAAATTATTTATACAGGGCCGACATCAACCACAGCGGAAGGTCAGATTGAAATAATCAATTCCCTAATCGCTCAGCGTGTCGATGCGATTGCTGTATCTGCTAATGATGCAGACGCACTTGTACCATCTTTGAAAAAAGCGCAGCAGCGTGGTATTAAAGTTATTTCTTGGGATTCCGGCGTAGGTAAAGCAGGTCGTCAAATCCATTTAAACCCGTCTAGTAATAGCTTAATTGGTGAGATGAACGTTCAGCTTGCTGCTGATGCGATTAAAGCTAAAGGCAAAAAATCCGGTACTTTTGCGATTTTAAGCGCCACACCAACCTCGACCAACCAAAATATTTGGATTGGTGAAATGAAAAAATCCCTTAGTAAATTTTCAAATTTGAAACTGGTTGATACCGTTTACGGTGATGACTTAGCTGATAAGAGCTTCCGTGAGGCTATGGCATTAATTAAAAATCATCCAGATTTGGATGTTATCGTAGCGCCAACTACAGTCGGTATTTTAGCGGCGGCACAAGCGGTGAGTGACCTTGGTTTAACAGGGAAAGTTTATGTGACTGGCTTGGGTTTGCCTTCTGAATTAGCTGGCCATGTACACAGCGGTGCTATTCACAGCTTTGCAATTTGGAATCCGATAGACCTTGGTTACTCTGCAACTATGTTGGCGTACAATCTTGTTAAAGGAAAAGGTACGAAAACTGAGGTTCCAATGGGTCGTATGGGCACACTTCAGCTAGATAAAGACGGTGACGGCGCTATGGCAAAACCGTTTATCTATGATGCGTCTAACGTAGATGAATTTTCTTCTATTTTCTAAAAAAATCTTGTAAATCTAGTGATAAAAGGGCTCAAGTTATTTAGCTTGGGCCCATCTACGCCCTTTTTAGAGTGTAAAAAAGACTCATAATGAATAAAAATAAGAGCAACGTTATGAAAAATAATGCGATTTTTAGCTTAAAAAAAGTAAGTAAGGTCTTTCCTGGCGTGAAGGCTCTTGATGCTGTCGATTTGCATTTGTATCCCGGACAAGTGACGGCTTTGATTGGAGAGAATGGCGCAGGTAAATCGACTTTGGTAAAAACCATGACTGGCATTTATCAGCCGGATGGTGGGGAAATTATTTTTAATGGTAAACCTGTACAGTTTCATTCCCCGCATGATTCTCATGCCTTAGGTATTACCGCAATTCATCAGGAAACGGTTTTATTTGATGATCTGACAGTCGCTGAGAATATTTTTTTGGGTAATTACCCTATGACTAAATATTTTTCAATTGATTGGTCGACAATGGTGACGCGGTCACAAGAAATATTGTCGTCAATTAATGCACCTATGAACCCAAATCAAATTTTGCGCGAGTTAAGCATTGGCCAAAAACACATGGTTGGTATTGCTCGTGCTTTATCGGTTGACGCAAAAGTAGTTATTTTGGATGAACCAACGGCCGCCTTATCCCATCATGAAATTCATGAATTATATGAACTGGTCAATACATTAAAAAAACAAGGCAAAGCCATTCTGTTTATTACTCATAAATTTGATGAGATTTTCGCTTTGGCAGATCGTTATACCGTGTTCCGTGATGGTCGTTATGTTGGTGAAGGTTTTGTTAAAGATGTAAATGAAGCGCAACTGGTGGAAATGATGGTGGCGCGTAGCATTGATGAAACCTATCCGAAGAAGGACGTTAATATTGGTGAGACTTTATTGGAAGTGGTGAACTTATGTCATACCACTGAATTTGCCAATATCAGTTTTAGTTTGAAGAAAGGCGAAATTTTAGGCATCTATGGTTTGGTCGGTTCGGGAAGAACCGAAGTCATGCAAGCCTTGTTTGGTACTTCAGAGCAGGTCACTGGAACTGTAAAAATGGAGGGTAAAGAAGTCACTATTCACTCTCCTAAAGAGGCGATTGATAACGGTATTGTGTATGTGCCAGAAGAGCGACAAAAACAAGGTATCGTATTGGAGTTACCGATTTACCAAAATGTCAGTTTGCCACAAATAGAGCGTTTGACGAAAAATGGACAAGTTGACCAAGAAGGTGAAATGACACTAGCACGTCAATATTGCGAACGTTTGCAAGTGAAAGCCTCTAGTTGGAATGAAAAAGTAATGAACCTATCAGGTGGTAATCAACAAAAAGTGGTTATTGCAAAATGGTTGGCGACCAATCCTAAAGTTATTATTTTGGATGAACCAACAAAAGGTATCGATATTGGTTCTAAATCTGCGGTGCATGCATTTATGTCTGAATTGGTGGACTCTGGTTTGTCGGTGATTATGGTGTCTTCTGAATTACCAGAGATTCTTGGTATGTCTGATCGTATTTTAGTAATGAATGAAGGTTTAATTGTTGGAGAGTTGTCACGTGCTGACGCGACACCAGAAAAGGTTGTTTCTCTGGCTACTGGAGGAATAGTTGTATGCTAAGACATTTTATTTATTCCCGTGAAGGTGTGTTAAGCCTGATTGTGTTAGTAATGTTTTTTGGTGTAGGAGCGATTAACCCTGATTTTATTAGCTTGTCTAACAGCATCAGTATTTTCAATGATACCTCTATCTTGATTATGCTGGCGTTGGGTCAGATGATGGTTATTTTAACCCGTTGTATTGACCTTTCAGTTGCTGCCAACGTAGCTTTCACCGGCATGGTGGTAGCGATGGTGAATCGATATTTTCCTGATATTAATATGGCATTTTTGATTCTACTGTCGTTATTGATTGGCGCGTTTTTAGGTGCAATCAATGGCTTGTTTGTTTGGTTGTTAAAAGTACCTTCCATTGTCATTACGCTTGGCACTATGAGTATTTATCGCGGTTCGACATTTTTACTGTCTGACGGTGCTTGGGTGAATTCTCATCAAATGAGTGCCTCTTTTATTGCGCTTCCTCGGTTTGAAATACTGTCTATGCCTGTGCTTGGTTGGATGGCGATTGCCGCTATCATTATTGTCTTTTGGGCGATGAAATTCAGTGTCTGGGGACGTAACTTTTATTCCGCTGGTGGTAATCCGATGGCAGCATTTTATTCTGGTGTAAACGTCGGAAAAGTACAGTTCTACGCTTTTTTAGTGTCCGGTACACTAGCTGGTTTATGTGGCTATTTATGGGTTTCACGGTTTGCTGTGGCTTATGTGGATGTCGCCAATGGTTTTGAACTTCAAGTTGTTGCCGCTTGTGTTATCGGTGGGATCAGCATTGTGGGTGGTGTAGGGACGGTTGTTGGTTGCGTCATTGGAGCCTTATTTATTGGCGTGGTGAATAATGCTTTACCTATTATCGGCGTTTCCCCTTTTTGGCAAATGGCAATTTCAGGATTGGTGATTATTATAGCCGTCATTGCTAATGCGAGTTCAGACAAAAACAAAGCGCGCATTATTCTTCGTAAATCGGATGAGTCAGCCGACTCTGCACAGGTCAATTAAGAGGCTTTCATGGACACAATAATAAAAAAAACAGCCACACCAGATGTACTGTTAACCAGTAAATTGCAGAAGCTCTTTCGTTGGGAGACCTTTTTAATTCTGATTGTCATGTTCGTCTTTGTGATGAATTCATATTTATCACCTTACTTTTTAGATCCTTGGAATCTGTCGGATGCGACTTTTAATTTCACGGAAAAAGCATTAATTGCTTTGCCAATGGCAATGCTGATTATAGCCAAAGAAATTGATATATCTGTGGCTGCTATTATCTCACTGTCCAGTACTTTTATGGGATTGGTTGCGCAAATGGGCGCACCGATTTATATGGTGGTTTTGGTTGGTGTTTTTGTTGGTGCTGTTTGTGGCTTGGTTAATGGTCTCTTAGTGACGCGCTTTAAGATTCCTTCAATTGTGGTAACGATAGGTACGATGAGTTTATTTCGTGGCATTAGTTATATTCTATTGGGGGATCAAGTGGTTCGTGACTACCCAGACGGCTTTGAGTTTTTTGGCCAAGGTTATGTGTACTGGGTGTTTTCTTTTGAATTGGTGCTTTTTGCTTTCTTTGCCTTAGTATTTTATTGGCTATTACATCGAACCACTTTTGGTCGTTATACCTATGCGATCGGCAATAATCCAGACGCGTCTTATTTTTCCGGTATTAAGGTAGATAAACACCGTTTGATTCTGTTTACCTTGGTTGGTGCTATGTCTGGAGTTGCAGCCGTATTATTAACTTCTCGTTTAGGAAGCACACGTCCAAGCATTGCCATGGGGTGGGAGTTAAGCATTATCACCATGGTCGTATTGGGCGGTGTCAGTATTCTGGGAGGAAGCGGTACCATTGCTGGCGTTGTTTTGGCTGTAATCTTAATGGGATTAGTAACCTTTGGGATGGGGCTACTGAATATTCCAGGCATTGTAATGACCATTATTGTTGGTGTCATGCTGATTACTGTGGTGAGTTTACCTGTGTTGATTACCATGTATAAATGCAAGAAGGCGAAAGTGTTATGAGATACGCCTCGGTAATGTATTTGCATGAGGGTTGTGAAGAGGAATATAGGCAACGCCATAGTGATTTATGGCCAGAATTGGCTAAGCACCTTAAACAACATGGTATTCGCAATTATTATATTCATTTGGATCGTAATGAGAATCGGCTTTACGCTACTTTCGATGCGGATGATCTAGATATTGAAGCCTTGGCTAGCCATCCTGTTATGCAGCGTTGGTGGGAGTACATGGCGGATATTATGGAAACCAAGGTACCATCCTTTGAACCCGTGGCTGATGTTTTAGAAGAAGTCTTTCAGTTTAATATTGAGCAACCTGATAAGCATCGAGTAGTCGCTGTATTAGATATTGGTAAAACTAACATCAAAATATGTTTGATGGATGGACAAACGGGAGCGTTATTACATATTGCAAAACGTACAAATGTCGTTATCGATGCTCCACCTTATCCCCATGTAGATGAGGATTCTATTTGGCGTTGGATCAAAGATACTTTAGCTGATTTAGCACAAGGGTATTTCATTACCAGCATTGCTATTACAACTCATGGCGCCACCATCGCCTGTATGAGTGGCGACAAATTGGCTCTGCCAATTTTGGATTATGAATACGATGGTGTGTCCGAATTTAAAGAAAAATACGATACAGTGCGTCCTGCTTTCAGTGAATCCTTTAGTCCAAGGCTACCTCAAGGGCTGAACTTGGGCGCGCAATTATTTTGGCAGCAAGAACGATTTTCGACTGAATTTGAAACGATTGATTCATTACTCTTATATCCGCAATATTGGGGCTTTAAACTCAGTGGCAATAAAGTATCAGAAGTCACTTCACTAGGTTGTCATACGGATCTTTGGAACCCAACCAGTTGTCAATTTTCTGGTTTTTGTGAACAACAAAAGTGGGCGGGACTTTTTCCTGAAGTTATGGAAACTGGTGCTAAACTTGGAGTGATATTACCTGAATTAGCAGATGAAATAGGCTTGCCACCCAGCTGTGTTATTTTTAACGGTATACATGATTCCAATGCCTCACTTGTACCTTACATTGGGCAACCGATGGAAAAACTTACGGTTGTCTCAAGTGGTACCTGGACGGTCATAGCCACCATTAATGGCAAGTTGGATTTATTACGGGAAGACAAGGATATGCTTGCCAATGTTGACGCGCTTGGTCGTGCTACACCCACAATCCGCTTTATGGGGGGGCGTGAGTGGGAGCAACTTCGTAGTGATGCCAAGGCAAGTTTGAGTGATATAAGTTTTATTTTGGAGCATGGCATACTGGCTATTCCAGCCTTTGCTAAAGGTGGTGGACCATTTGCTCATAATGAGGGGCGTATTATTGATCGGGGTATGGAGCTGACGTCAGCCCAGCAGTCGGCTTTGGCGGATGTTTATGTGGCCTTGATGACGGATTATTGTCTTGATCTGATGGACACTAGTGAAACAGTGATTGTTGAAGGAGCCTTTAGTAATAACATAAACTTCCTTACCTTACTTGCATGTATGCGTAGTCAAAATGAAATCTATGCATCTCGTGATGTAACAGGAACCTCTGGTGGTGCAGCTTTACTCTCTAATAAAAGTTTAAAACTTAAGGGCCGTCTCAGTCTGGCTATATGCGATGCCCAAATAAAACCATTATTAAACCTTTATCGTCAGCAATGGCGTGATTTAATCCTTTCTTTATAATCAACCATACTGGGATGTTTATATTCCCAGTAATCTCATAATGACGTAACACTCTATTGAATATTTCCATGTGATATTTCTATTTGTATGATTTTAATATCAAAAAACGCTTAGTATGCAGAATTATATAAATAACTATGTACAATGGCGCTTTGTTTTTAAAACCAACGGATACACTCTACCTAATAATGTGAGAGTGCTTAATACTTGCAACCTGTACAAAGTGATCTAAAAATAAATATAAGGAATCAATCATGTGGATTATCTATGCGTTACTAGCGGCTCTATTTTTTGGCATGAGGGGGGTGATGTATCAATGGACATCGCAAAAAAATATTAACCGAAACTTAATGTTATTCGGTGTGTTTTTTGTTGGTTTTGTTATTAGTTCTATTGCGATGCTAGTGTTGGATCAGCAGTGGTATGCATGGACAGATGTTGCAGTCGGTCTAGCAATGGGGTTTGGTTCTTTTGCTGCTAATGCGGCGTTACACAAAGGTTTTTCAGTCGGTAAAGCCTCTCTCATCAGTATTTTGTCAGGGTTGCCACCACTCTTTGTTGTATTGCTTGCTTTCTTATTTTGGGGTGAGACGCTAACCACTCAACAGCTAATTGGTTTCGTTGTTATTTTTGTTGGGCTTTATACCATACGTTATTCGAATGATATTTCATTTCGTAACTTACAAGGCGCGCAATGGGGGTTACTTGCAGCAATATGTTTTGCCTTAAATGACTTGTTTGGTAAGCAATCAACTCGTCTTGATGCCGATATGTTTTCGACATTAACGCTTATGTTTGGCTTTGGTAGTTTCTTATTTGCCATGAGCTGGTTGAAAAACCGTCGAGTGATGGACCATGATAATAATGATGTGATTCCGCATTGGTCTAATATAAAAACATTCGGTTGTGGCATGCTTGTTGGTTTAACGAATGTGGCAGGGATGATGGCGATATTATCTGCTTTTGCTATTGGTACCACAGGCTTGGTTTCTGCTATCTCAGCAATGAATATCTTGATCATTTTGTTGTATTCACGAGTTTTCTTAAAAGAAACCTTCAGTCGTCAAGAGATCTTGGGGTTGGTCGCAGCACTCGCGGGAATTCTGATTTTACGCTTAAGTCAGTAAATTGAGAGTTTTTTCTTAGGACTGAAAACATGAAGCCTGATCTGATATCAGGCTTTTTTTTACTTTTTATATCTTGTCGTTCATTTAGATAACGGTTTAGTTATCTCTGAATCAAGTCGCAAAGTGCGACACCTTTCATTCCAAGCAAATAAGCACATTTATTCAATGTCAGCTTTACAGCAGAGATTGATGAAACCTCCGCTATACTTTACAAAAGTTTAAAATAAGCAGTAATCAATGGTAACGTGTTTGATGGCAGTATTTATTTTTAAGGACAGTAAAGATGATGAAATTCGTTAAGAGCAACCGAGATATGTTGGCGGTGATGTTTTTGATTCTTATCTGTTGGTTTGGTTTTATTGACCAATACGCAGAGGAATACATTAATGCCTCTATCGCGACGTCTTTGGTGTCATTTGGGATTGCAAAGGCATTTAACTCGACGGTTTCTGTGTTGTCGACGATCACGTTGCAAGCGCCGTTTGTGGGTTCTATACAAATTGGTGAATTGCTTGATCCCTTGAATGATTTGGTAGAAGATTTTTCTACCATTATGAAATATTCCATTTCTTCTTTATTAATTCAAAAACTTATTGTTGAAATACTGCAAACGATTCATTTCAAGGTCTTCTTAACGCTTTCAGGTTTGGTTTTTATTACGACAAAATACATGCTTAGAGAATACAGAGTATTGAGTTACAAGGTCTTTGTGTTCGCGTTAGCCTGTAAGTTTTCAATTGCGCTGGTGGCAATAGCGACGAGTTTCGTGGACAGTGCGTTTTTAAATGACTCGATAGAAAAAGAAAACAAAACTCTGAATACTTTTCCTATTTCTTCTTCACAGCTGAATCAGAACCTTGATTTGACCAGTGAAATTAAACAGCAAATCAAGCTGGATATGGACCATGAAGAAGAGCAAGCATTGCGTCTTTCTATTGATATAAACACACTTAAAAAAGAAAAACGCACTATCGAATCTGACCTTGTTGAGACGGAACGTCGAATTGAGGAACAATCAGCCAAGACCTCGGTCATCAATAATTTGCTTAACCCTTCCGATGCATTAAAACAGTTACAACAAAAAAGTAGTCTACTGCGTCATGAACTTTATATGACAGAAGGGGATATTGAAGATCTTCAAAATGACCTAGATGACCATCGAGGTGATTATGAATCCCTTAAAGAACAGTATGAAAATGACAATGTCAGCACATTTCAGAACATCAAAAATGGTTTTAATAACTTAGCGTTTGCCGCGAAAAACAAGATTGTTGGTTTTGTTGATTCTCTGAATTTAGCGATGGATAATTTTTTGAATCTTATGGCCTTATTCATCTTTAAAACCATGTTGATCCCTGTCCTATTTTTATTAGGAATGTATAAAGTTTTCAAGGCGATTTGGGGAATAACGCCTTCCACTGGTATAAGAAAAATTCGCTCTTCATAAGATGATATGAGGTAGAAACGTAAGGGTTTCATTAACCATGGTGTTAAAGGGCCTGTGTAACTCGCTAGTTACACCACTGCTCGATACTATGAGAAAAGAAGAAGGTCATGTATTTTTTAGATCTAGATCAGCTTTATTTGATATTGCACAGTAATTAATAAAGAAAGGTTTATGATGGTTGTAAGATTAATACACCAAATTAACTAATTCGAAAAATTGGTTACGATGTTAAGTGGGGTTGTATGGAGTTTAAAGACTATTACACAATTCTGGGCGTCACTGAAAAAGCCGACGCTTCCGCAATAAAAGCAAGCTACCGTAAACTTGCCAGAAAATATCACCCTGATGTCAGCAAAGACGACAATGCTGAACAGCAATTCAAAGACGTAGGTGAAGCTTACGCTGTTTTAAAAGATAAAGAAAAACGTGCTGAATACGATGCATTACGAGCACAAGGTACGTATCGATCTGGTGGTGGATATCAACCGCCTCCTGATTGGCAATCTTCTCATGCGGGTGGTGGACACAGCCAACATTCGGACAGTGATTTTAGTGATTTCTTCGATTCGATTTTTGGTGCTAATGGTGCAAGTTTTCATCAATCTGATGATTTTCAACGCTCAGGAAATGCGAATCGCCGAGGACGAGACTTATACTATAAAATTGCTTTGTTTCTCGAAGAAGCTTATCAAGGTTGCCAGCGACAAATATCATTACGAGTGTCTGAACCTGATGAACATGGCCAGATAAAGCAAAGAGACAAGACACTAAATGTAAAAATCCCCGCTGGCGTTATAGAAGGTCAGCATATCCGTTTGGCAGGGCAGGGAGAGTTGGGTGTTGGTCAAGGCAAAGCAGGCGATTTACTGTTAGAAATTGAGTTTGCACCGCATCCTTATTTTGCCGTTGATGGTGTGAATATTTTACTGACATTGCCAGTCACTTGTTGGGAAGCCGTATTAGGCGCGACGGTAGAGGTGCCGACTATTAACGGTAAAGTGAAATTAAAAATCCCGCCCGCTTCAAATAGTGGAAACAAATTGCGTATTAAAGGCAAAGGTTTGGTTGGTAAGGGTGAAAAAGCATCTGGTGATCAGATTGTCACCTTACAAGTTAATTTGCCTAAGGAGCACAACGCTGACGCTAAGGCGCTCTACCAGAAACTGGCTGAGTGTGAATCCAACTTTAATCCACGTCAAATTCTTGAGAGGTAAATAATGATGTCTAAATCAGAGATAGTAGTGATTAATTCTCAGCATGAGCATTTATTATTTACCTTGGCGGAAGTATGTGAGCGTTGTGGTGCTCATACCGACATGATTATTGAAATGGTGGAGTACGGAATCGTTGATCCGATTGAGCAGCCATTACTCGATATTTGGTATTTTAATAGCCAAGCTTTAGTACGAGTACAGCGTGCACAGCGATTGATGGATGGACTTAAGTTGAACTTGTCTGGCGTTGCTTTGAGCTTAGAGTTACTGGATGAGATCGACGGATTACAAAAGCACATTTCTGTACTCAAGAATCAGTTACTTTGAGAACTAGATCTTTATAGCTCTCCAATAACCGTAACCCTTGCAATAAAGGGCCATTGAAAAGGGATCGTCGAAGCATATGACATCAGCAATCAGGTCGAATAACACGGGTAGGGTAATCTCAATACGCGGTAGTGTCGTCGATATATTATTCGAAGAATATTTGCCTCCTATCCGTTCTTTATTGCAAACCGGCGCAGATAATCAGATTTCCATTGAGGTTTTTTCTCAACTAGATACGCAGAGAGTTCGTGGTATTGCGCTGACGCCAACACAAGGCCTTGCAAGAGGTATGTTGGTTGAAGATACAGGCAAGCCTCTACAAGTTCCTGTTGGAAAAGAAATCTTGTCACGCATGTTTGATGTGTTTGGTAACACCATCGATAAAAAAACAGCGCTGACTGATGTCGAATGGCGCTCTGTTCATAATGAGCCACCAGCACTGGAAAGACGCTCGACTAAAACTCAAGTATTTGAGACTGGTATTAAAGTGATTGATGTTTTGATGCCTCTGGAACGTGGCGGTAAGGCCGGACTATTTGGTGGCGCAGGGGTTGGCAAAACAGTATTACTGACTGAAATGATTCATAACATGGTCGGCCAACATGCGGGTGTCAGTATATTTTGTGGTATTGGTGAGCGTTGCCGAGAAGGCGAGGAGCTTTACCGTGAAATGAGAGACGCTGGCGTATTGGACAACATGGTCATGATGTTTGGCCAAATGAATGAGCCACCTGGAGCACGTTTTCGAGTTGGACATGCGGCATTAACCATGGCGGAATACTTTCGAGACGATGAACAGCGTGATGTATTGCTATTGATGGATAATATTTTTCGTTTTATTCAAGCAGGAATGGAAGTATCCGGATTAATGGGGAAAATGCCAGCACGACTTGGTTATCAGCCTACTATGGGCACTGAGTTGTCTCAATTAGAAGAGCGAATTGCCAATACAGGAAGTGGTGCAATTACTTCAATTCAGGCCGTCTACGTGCCTGCCGATGATTTTACGGATCCTGCAGCCGTACATACTTTTTCGCACCTTTCTGCCTCTATTGTGTTATCTCGAAAACGCGCCAGCGAAGGGCTTTATCCAGCCATTGATCCATTACAGTCAAGTTCGAAAATGGCAACGCCCAGCGTTATCGGCAGAAGGCACTATGACCTTGCACAAGATATTCGTCGTACCTTGGCGCAATATGGCGAACTAAAAGACATTATTGCTATGTTGGGTATGGAGCAATTATCCCAAGAAGATCACAAGGTGGTGGGTCGTGCACGACGATTAGAGCGTTTTTTAACGCAACCGTTTTTTACGACTGAGCAATTCACGGGTATGTCTGGAAAATTGGTTAGCCTAGAGGATGCGTTGGACGGATGTGAACGAATTTTGAATGATGAATTTGAAGACTATCCTGAAAGTGCTCTATATATGATAGGTAGGATTGATGAAGCGCATAAAAAGCTAGCCGTTGAGGAGGACAAAAATGCCACCAGCGTACATGACGCTTAAGGTTTTATTACCTTATAAAGTGTTTGCTGAAGAGCATGAGGTCTTGCGGATTGTCGCCATGACTCATCAAGGGGCATTTGGCATATTGCCACATCGATTGGATTGTGTGGCTTCTTTGTCTGCGGGGATACTCGTATTTGAAACAAAAGATGAAAAGGAAGTGTATCTCGCTATTGATGAAGGTGTGTTAATAAAAGCGGGATTGGATGTGCGGGTTTCTGTACGTAATGCCATGAGTGGAATGGGGTTGGATGAATTACGATTGGCGGTAGAGAAAGAATTTATGCAACTCAACGAACAAGAAAAAAAATTGCGCTCTGTTTTGACCAAAATGGAAGGCAGTTTTGTCCAACGTTTAGCCGCTTTTAAACAGGATACAACCGCATTATGAAAGAAGAGCCAAATGTAGATCTTAAGCAAGAAGGTATTAAACAAAAAGACCTTAAACATGAAAGCAAGACGAGCAGTAGTGATAGCCAACAAAACTACAGTCAACATGTCGGTGATATGGCCGAGCGTAAACTCAAAGCACAACGTGATGTGACTAAAACCGTATGGTCTGGTTTAGGCATGATGGGGTTAGTGGGTTGGTCTGTAGCGATACCTACTTTACTCGGTGCCGCGCTTGGTATTTGGTTAGATGATGTTTATCCGCAAGATCGTTCATGGACTCTCGCGTTGCTGGTTGTTGGTCTTTGTCTTGGTTGTTTTAATGCATGGCATTGGGTTGCAAAGGAAGAAAAAGATATTCATCAAGATGAGGGGAATGATGATGCTAATTAATTTTGGCGATAACCTATGGGTTAGTGGTGTATTTGCCGTTTTTGTAGGTTTAGTTCTAGGCGCTTTTTATTTTGGAGGTCTTTGGTTGACGGTACGTCGGTTAAGTACCAGTCCATCTGTTGCCTTATTATTCCTAGTAAGTATGTTGTTTCGTATTAGTGTTGTTGTCGCTGGTTTTTATGTGTTGCTAGGAAATAGTTGGCAGCAATTACTGCTAGGTTTGCTTGGGTTTATGGTGTTGCGGCTATTTGCTACGCGCTTCATTAAATCGAAGGAGAATACTTTGATTAAGGTAGAGCCTAGGGTCACAACTCAAGAGGTAGAGCATAATGCACCTTAGTCCGGATCAAATTCTCTACTGGCAAATGGGTTTTCTAAAACTAAATGCCACCATTGTCTTTACTTGGTTGATCATTTTAGTGTTAGTACTGGGCTCTATGTTAATTACGCGAAAGTTATCTTCTGGTATACAACGCTCTCGCTGGCAAAACGTGCTGGAAGTCGTGGTGATCACCATTAATAAACAGATTGAAGAAGTCGGTTTAAGTCAGCCTCATAAATACCTTGGTTTTTTAGGCTCGTTATTTTTGTTTATTGCGTTATGTGCTCTTGGTACGGTGGTTCCAGGATTTGAGCCACCGACGGGCTCCCTCTCTACCACAGCGGCATTGGCCTTATGTGTTTTGGTGGCTGTGCCGTTATTCGGTATTCAAGAACAAGGTTTGTGGCGCTATCTTGCTTCCTATACCAAACCAACCATCATTATGCTGCCTTTTAATATTATCAGCGAAGTATCTCGAACCTTGGCGTTGGCGGTACGTTTATTTGGCAACATGATGAGTGGCGCGATGATTATTGCGATCCTGCTTACCATTACCCCTTTCTTATTTCCTGTTGTAATGACTTTACTTGGTTTATTAACGGGTATTGTGCAGGCCTATATCTTTTTTGTTCTGGCAACCGTGTATATCGCGGCGGCTACGAGTACTCAAAAAACTGCGGCAGTTACGCCCAGTGAAACTTTATGACTATTTACGGAGTGACTATGGATTACATGACGATTATTGCGGTGGCATCAATTATTACCTCAGGACTAACTATTGCGATTGGCGTTATTGGTCCTTCATTAGGAGAAGGTCGAGCTGTTGCCGTTGCGCTGTCTTCATTGGCTCAACAGCCAGATGCATCAGCAACCATTACACGAACCTTGTTTGTTGGTTTGGCAATGATTGAATCCACTGCGATTTACTGTTTTGTGGTATCAATGATTTTATTATTTGCCAACCCTTTCTGGAACTACGGCGTTGCCCAAGCTATAGGTCAATAAATTATGCTGATTGATTGGTTTACCGTTATCGCGCAACTTATCAACTTTCTTGTTCTCGTATGGTTGTTGAAGCGATTTTTGTATCGTCCTATTCTTGATGCGATTGATGCTCGTGAGAAACATATTGCAGATGAACTTGCTGATGCGGATGAAAAAAGAGTGGAAGCCGAGCAGCAACGTGCTTTATTTCAACAGAAGAATGTTGAGTTCGATAACTACGCTGCGACAAATATGGCGCAAGCGACAGCAGAAGCTAAAATTGAAAAGATACGCCTGCTTGGTCTAGTACGACATGAAGCCGATGCACTGCGTAACAAGCTTGAATTAGCATTGAAACAAGAACAACTTAGCTTACAGGGTTCCCTCAGTGAGAGAGCGCAAAAAGAGGTGTTTTTGATCGTTCGTAAAACACTCAATGATCTTGCTGAAACTAGCTTAGAATCGAGTATGGCAATTGTTTTTGCCCAGCGCTTGGCTGATTTAAAAGAGGAAGAAAAAGACACGTTAAAGAATGCCTTTAAAGAGGTTAACCAGCCTTTAATTGTTCATACCGCATTTGAACTACCAAAAGAGCAAAGTGAACTTGTTAAAAAGGCGCTTCACGCCATTGTGGGCGATTCAGTTGAGATTCAGTTTGCTATTGAGCCAACGCTAATTAGTGGTATCGAGATTAATACCAATGGTCAGAAAATAGGTTGGAGTATCGCGGAGTACCTCACGACATTGACGCAACATGTAAATGAAGTGCTTGAATCACGTAATGAAGCTCAGAATCTAGACTATTCATCTGAAAAAGATCAGAACAAAGAGACAGTCTCATGAAGTCAATGTTTGATGAGTTATTCTCAGGACTAACGCAGGCTAGGGAATCATTTGAGCCTGAATTAGCACCCCGTGAGGTGGGTGTTATCACGAGTATTGCGACTGGTATTGCCAAAGTGTCTGGTTTGCCGGGTGTTGGCTATGAAGAGCTGCTTAAGTTCCCTGGTGAGATTTATGGTATTGCTTTTAATGTAGATGAAAATGAAATCGGCGTGGTTCTGCTGGGCGATTATTGGCATTTGCAAGCAGGAGATGAAGTTGAACGAATGGGTCATGTTGTCGATGTGCCCGTTGGACAAAACTTGATTGGACGAATTATTAATCCGATCGGAGAAGCACTAGATGGTAAAGGAAAACTGGTAACGACGGAGCGTCGGCCTGTAGAGCGACCCTCTCCCGCCATAATGGATAGAGCCGCGGTAAGTGTGCCTTTGCAGACAGGGATTAAGGTCATTGATGCATTAATTCCGGTTGGACTTGGGCAGCGAGAATTAATTCTGGGCGATCGACAAACGGGTAAAACGGCCATTGCGTTGGATACGATTTTGAATCAGCGTGGCAAGAATGTTTTGTGCGTATATTGTGCTATTGGCCAACGCGCTTCTGGTGTTGCAAAAGTAATTTCGACATTGCGCGAACAAGGCGCATTGGAATACACGATTGTGGTGGTAACAGAAGGCAATGATCCACCAGGCCTTGCGTATCTTGCTCCTTATGCGGCCACAAGTATTGCGGAATTCTTCATGGAGCAGGGGCGTGATGTATTAATCGTGTATGACGATTTGACTCATCATGCGCGAGCGTATCGTGAACTGTCTTTATTGTTACGTCGTCCTCCGGGTCGAGAAGCTTTTCCCGGTGACATTTTCTATATTCATTCACGGCTTTTAGAGCGTGCGACACATCTAAGTGAGGAACTTGGTGGCGGCTCCTTGACGGCTTTGCCGATTATTGAAACGGAAGCTCAGGATATTTCTGCCTACATTCCAACTAACTTAATTTCGATAACGGATGGTCAAATTTATCTTTCACCTGCTTTGTTTGAGTTGGGTGTTTTGCCTGCTGTTGATGTGGGTAAATCTGTATCTCGTGTGGGTGGTAAAGCTCAACGAGCGGCGTACCGAGGTGTAACCGTCGATCTTAAATTGTCCTATGCGCAATTTGAAGAGTTAGAAACGTTTGCTCGTTTTGGTGCAAGGTTAGACGACAGTACACTCAAAATGATTGAGCATGGTCGACGTATACGAGCCTGCTTGATGCAACCAGAATTTGCACCGGTTTCCATGGTGGAGCAGATTTTTGTATTGGTCGCTTTGACGGCCGACTTGTTCGATGACATCATCTTAGAGGATATGCCAGCGGCAGAGAAATTAGTACGTGATGCCGCTGTTAACGTTTCGGATGAACTGATTGAACGATTAAATAGCGTCAATAAATTAAACGAAGAAGATAAAAACACTATCCTCACGCTTTCACGCCAAGCTCTTATCGCGTTTTCATCTGATTTGGTCGTCAAAGATCAGACTTCTGGTGACGCTATATGAGAGATAGTATTGCCAGTTTGCGCCATAAAATTAACAGTGCTCAAGATCTTCAATCTGTTGTGCGCAGTATGAAAACGATTGCGTCTTCGAGTATAGGGCAATACGAAAAAGCGGTGCATTCATTGGATGATTATTATCAAACGGTACAGCTTGGGCTGGTGGCTTGTCTATCAGCGAGTAATCAACGAATTAAATCATCACTTGATTTGCCTCCAGTCGCGATCAACTCATCCCTGAAAAAGCCACCCGCAATTGGGGTTATTGTTTTTGGTTCTGATCAGGGCTTAGTTGGCCAATTTAATGAGGTCATGGTCGAATTTCTTGTCGAATCATTAGCTAATTTACCCGCTGAAAAAATCGTATGGGCAGTAGGTGAACGGATAGAATCTCGTTTGCTCGATACAAAATTGAAAACAGGCAAAAGCTTTGTTCTACCTAGCTCTATTAATACTATTACCGAATTAGTGGGAAAGGTTTTGAACGAAGTGGAAGCACAACGAGAGAGTGGAGCGATTGATAAAGTGTATCTTTTTTATCATCGACCTGAATTAGGCTCTATTTATCGGCCTGTCAGTCATCAACTATTACCTCTAGACGCTATTTGGGAAAATCATCTAGCAGACACTGAATGGCCGACGAATAATCTCGCTGAAGTGATGCCTGAACAAGATCAAACGTTACGAGCATTTGTACGAGAATATCTTTTTGTGAGTCTTTTTAGGGCCTGTGCTGAGTCATTAGCCAGTGAAAATGCCAGTCGCTTAGCCGCCATGCAACGGGCTGAAAAGAATATTGATGAGCTGAAAGAAGAATTAAATAGAACGTTTCATAGCTTGCGTCAAAGTGGTATTGATGCAGAATTGTTTGATGTGATTTCGGGCTTTGAAATACTTAATTAAGTTTGTGCTTAATTAAGTATCAGGTTGTTTTTTAAGCTGTACTAATTGTTTTAAAACAGCGGGTAATTGATCGGGTAAATCTTCAGCAATTAACCCTAAGCCAAAATGTGTTGCGGCTGCACCATGTAACCAAACCGCGGCTGCAGAGGCAAGGAAGGGTTCCATTCCTTGCGTTAGTAATCCCAGTGTAATCCCCGCCAAAACATCGCCTGACCCTGCTGTTGCCAAGGTCGATGGTGCATTGGCATTGATGATGGCACGACCATCCGGTGCCGCGATTACGGTATCATTGCCTTTTAATATCACAATGGCTCTGCTTATTTTTGCTGCTGCGCGAGCACGAGCGAGTTTATTGTCACTGGTAGGAACGAGATCTGCGAACAAACGGCTAAATTCATCTTCATGTGGTGTCAGTACGCATGGACCATTAATGGCCTGAAATAAGGATTCAGGATCTTGTTGAAATGATGAAAGAGCATCGGCATCAAGCACCGTCGCTTGCCCTGATTTTAGCATGGACAAGACCCTTAGTTTGGTATCAGAACCCACACCGGCGCCAGGACCTATAAGGAGTCCGGTAATGCGTTTATCGGACAAAATTGTGTCTAAATCTTGCTGAGTCGTAACAGGCTTGGCCATAATGCTGGTGAGAGTGATCGCATAGACAGATAATGCGATGTCATTTTGACTGGTATCCACTGCGACACTCGTCAGCCCTGCGCCAACACGAGCGGCAGAAAGTGCGGCCATGCGAGCCGCTCCTGTCATCGGCCAACCACCCCAAACCAAAGCGTGACCACGATTGTATTTGTGACTATCAACATTAAGAATAGGCAAGGCGTTCACCCATAAAGAAGGGTGGTTTTCATAGCAATCTGGAGAAATGCAGTCGAACACTGAAGAGGGGGTGTCTATGTTTGCTACGATTAGATCTCCGCACAATCTTTTCCCCGGTTGCAGTAGATGAGCAATTTTCTTTCGGAAAAACATCACGGTTAATACACAAGGTACGGCTCCCATATTTTCGCCTGTATCGCCCATTAATCCACTTGGAACATCGACAGCAATAATCGGTGTGTTTTTCGCCGACGCTGCGGTTAATACTTGGGCCGCAACGCCTTCTAAAGAACGACTTAGCCCCGCACCAAAGAGTGCATCGACAATTAATTCGGCACCTTCTAGTGTTGCCGTGGTTAAGGTGTCTATTGGCCCATTCCAACGTGCAGCATGATAAGACGCACAGCCTTGAATTTTCTCTAAAGGAACAAGCAAAGCCACACGTACTGGCCAGTTTGCTTCTGCTAAGAGTCGTGCCACCACAAAGCCATCACCACCATTATTACCGGGACCACAAAGCACCACTACAGGACAAATATTCCACCGATTCATAATAGCCGTTGCTACTGCACGGCCCGCATTTTCCATTAAGGTCTCTGCAGTGATGCCATAGTCGATAGTCAATCGGTCTGCTTCCGCCATCTGATTTGTGGTGAGTAGGGCGTGCAACAGTTGCTCGTCTCTACGTGACGAATGAAGGTCGCATTTCAAAGCGTCTCTTTGAGGTGTTGATATTGAAGTCATTTGGAATCCTCAAAATTAGTTTTTTTGCTCCGGGCTAGTTGTCTAATCACTTTATTATGTTTTCGATTTAATTTTTAGTAGAAGCATTCTTTATCAATCCTCTATTTAAATTAATACAAACCGAATAATCAAGCTATTAGCTAGGTTGTTGAAAAGATAAGGAAAAAGAAATTGTTTACATCTTCCATCGGATTTAAATAAATCTAGTAATGATTATTTACTGATCTAAGACAATGCTTAATGCTATTAAAAAGATGCATAATATTTTTGTGATATGGGTTCAGTTATTTATAAAATTTTTAAATAAAAATACATATTTATACTTTTATTTATAGGTTGATTTCGAATAGGTATTGTTAAAAATAAAAAATAGCAAACAAAATTACTTTATTGGGAAAGGACGCTAATAATGACTTTTAAATTTCCAACTGCTTATACCATTCTATTTTTATTAATTGCATTACTTGCTGCTGGCACTTGGGTTGTGCCCGCAGGACAGTATGAACGCGTTGAAAACGTAGTGTTAGGAAAGGAAATCCCGGTTCCGGGAACGTATCAACAAGTTGATGCTAACCCTCAAGGGGTGGTTGATGTACTTCTTGCACCGATTGCTGGTTTTTATAATCCAGACAGTTACGAAGCGGCGGCAATTGATGTGGCTTTGTTCGTGTTGATTATTGGTGGTTTCTTAGGTGTGGTAACAAATACTGGAGCTATTGATACGGGTATCTCGCAAGCGATGGTGAAATTTAAAGGCCATGAAAAATGGATGATTCCCATTCTGATGGCGTTATTTGCACTGGGTGGTAGTACCTATGGCATGGCAGAAGAATCATTGGCTTTCTATGCTTTGCTTATTCCTATCATGATCGCAGCGGGTTATGACTCTTTAGTGGCGGTGGCTATCATTCTTTTAGGGGCTGGGATTGGTTGTCTTGGTTCCACCATTAATCCATTTGCAACCGTCATTGCTGCCAATGCGGCAGATATTCCTTTTACTCAGGGTATTGGCTTGCGTCTGTTTATCTTATTTAGTGGCTGGTTAGCATGTGTTATTTATGTGATGCGTTATGCCGAAAAAATTCATAAAGATCCTTCTCTCTCTATTGTTGCCGATCATCGAGATGAAATTGAAGCGCAATTCAGTAAAGAAATGCATGCTGATAATGAATCGATATTAACGCTTTCTCATAAAATTGTGTTGGTGATTTTTGCCTTAACGTTTGCCGTCATGATTTGGGGTGTATCAAGCCAAGGCTGGTGGATGGCGAAAATGGGCGCACTCTTTATTGCGTCTGCTATTTTAATCGGTTTTGTGACCCGAATGGGGGAAAAAAGTTTTACTGAAGTCTTTATTAATGGTGCTCGAGATCTATTAGGTGTCGCTATTATTATTGGTATTGCGCGAGGCATCGTTGTGGTCATGGATGCCGGCAATATGACAGATACCATTTTGCACCTAGGTGAAGAAACACTAAGTGGTTTATCGTCAGTCGTTTTTATTAATGCGATGTTTGGTATTGAAGTTCTTATGTCATTTTTTGTGCCTTCTTCATCCGGTTTGGCAGTGTTGAGTATGCCAATTATGGCACCATTAGCCGACTTTTCTGGTGTGGGTCGAGAATTGGTCGTAACGGCCTATCAGTCTGCTAACGGTTTAGTGAATTTATTTAACCCTACTTTTGCCGTAGTAATGGGTGGGCTGGCTATTGCTAAAGTGCCATATGAAAGATGGTTACGTTTTGTTTGGCCATTATTGTTAATTCTTTGCCTGATTATTATGGGTTCTCTTAGTGTTGCGGCATTCATTGCATAAGCATTCATTGCATAAATAGTAGTTTGGTCATATTTTCTTAGCCTCTGTTTAGTTGTATTTCTGCGTAGCGATGAGGCTTTTTTACATAATAATAAGGACACGAAAATGATTGAGTTTGGCGTTCATTCTGAAGTAGGTAAATTGCGTAAAGTCATCGTATGTCAGCCGGGGCTTGCCCATTCACGTCTAACACCAGGTAATGCGGCTGAATTATTGTATGACGATGTCTTGTGGGTACAACAGGCCCGCACAGATCATATGGACTTTTGCATGAAAATGGAAAGTCGAGGCGTTCAGGTACTTGAATTCGGTCAGTTATTAAAAGAAACAGTGCAGAACAAAAAGGCGAGAGCTTGGATTCTAAATCGACGCATTAATGAAAATCAGGTCGGTGTAGGTATGTTAAATGAGTTGCGGAGTTGGCTTGATGGTTTGCCTGCTGAGCAATTGGCCATGTATTTAATCGGTGGTATTGCGTCGCATGAATTACCATTTAAGCCTCACGGCATGTTTGGTAATTATCTTGGAAAGGATGGTTTTGTTATCCCTCCATTGCCTAATACGCAGTTTACTCGTGATAACAGCAGCTGGATTTATAATGGGGTGACAGTCAATCCTATGTATTGGTCAGCTCGTAAACCAGAAACATTATTAGTCACTGCAATTTACAGATTTCACCCAGCTTTTGCTCCGGCGTTTAATAATGGGGATTTTAAAATTTGGTGGGGTGATCCAGACCAAGACCATGGCCCAGCAACCGCTGAAGGCGGAGATGTCATGGCGTGGGGCAATGGCAGTGTATTGATAGGAATGGGAGAGCGTACTTCGCCTCAAGCCGTTGGGCAAATAGCTAAAAAATTGTTTGAAGAGGGCGCCGCGACTCGAGTAGTTGCCTGTCAAATGCCACGATCACGTGCAGCCATGCATTTGGATACGGTGTTTAGTCACTGCAATCGAGATGTCGTTACTGCTTTTACCGATGTCTGTGATGAAATTGAATGTTATAGCTTAAGACCAAATGATAATGCTGACAACATTGATTTTCGTAAAGAAAAGAAACATTTGTTTGACGTCGCAGCGGAATGTTTAGACATTAAAAAACTTAATGTCGTGCAAACTGGTGGAGATAGTTATCAAAAAGAACGAGAACAATGGGATGACGGTAATAATGTTGTGGCATTAGAGCCAGGTGTTGTTGTTGCGTATGACCGTAATACATATACCAATACTTTGTTACGTAAAGCGGGTGTAGAAGTTATTACCGTTAGTGGTGCTGAATTAGGTCGAGGACGTGGTGGCGGTCATTGTATGACGTGTCCAGTTTGGCGTGATCCAGTTGAATATTAAAGACTAAATATTAATTTCATTCACATAGAAATTATTTAAATCAACTGAACTTTCTCTCTAGAACCTTATTTCTAAAACTCTACGGCTAGAATTCAGTTGATTCTATTCAAGGAATTTAAACATGGCATTTAATTTACGTAATAGAAATTTTCTTAAACTATTAGATTTTACTCAGCGTGATGTGACTTTCTTATTAGATCTAGCTCGAGATCTTAAACGCGCAAAATATACCGGAATGGAGCAACAGGGATTAAAAGGTAAAAATATTTGTTTGATCTTTGAAAAATCCTCGACTCGTACTATGTGTGCATTTGAAGTGGCTTCTTTTGACCAAGGTGCACAGGTGACTTATTTAGGACCATCGGGTTCACAAATCGGTAAGAAAGAGTCCATGAAAGATACGGCTCGTGTATTAGGCCGTATGTTCGATGCGATTGAATATCGTGGTTTTGGTCAGGACGTAGTAGAAGAGTTAGCTAAATACGCTGGCGTACCTGTATACAACGGTTTGACGGATGAATTCCACCCAACTCAAATGCTGGCTGATTTGTTAACCATGCGAGAGAGCAGTGGTAAAACACTAAGTGAAATCAGTTACGCCTATGTGGGTGATGCTCATTCTAATATGGGGCATTCATTGATGATCGCAGGTTGTTTAATGGGCATGGATGTACGTATTGCCGCGCCTAAATCATTATGGCCAAGCGAGGCGTTTTTAAAACCCGCACGTGAGTTAGAAAAACGTTACGGCGCAAAGCTCACCATTACGGAAGACCCTAAAGAAGCGGTTAAAGGCTGTGACTTTATTCACACAGACGTTTGGGTTTCTATGGGAGAGCCAGATTCTGTTTGGGAAGAGCGAATCAAACTGCTAACGCCTTACCGAGTGGACAGTGACTTAATGAAGGCCACAGGCAATAGTGCTACTAAATTTATGCATTGCCTGCCTGCTTTCCATAATCGCGATACGGATGTAGGTGAAGAAATCTTCCAAAAATTTGGTATTACTGAAATGGAAGTGTCTGAAGAGGTATTTGAGTCAGTTGCTGGCATTCAGTTTGATCAGGCAGAGAACCGTTTGCACACTATTAAAGCGATGCTTGTAGCGACACTGGGTAATTAAATAGGAGCGTTAATATGAGAATCGTAGTCGCATTGGGTGGTAACGCCTTGCTCAAGCGTGGCGAGCCATTAACCGCGAAAACGCAGCGAGACAATATTAAAATCGCAGCACAGGCATTGGCAAAAATTGCCATGGATAACGAGTTGATTATTACCCACGGCAATGGTCCTCAAGTCGGCTTATTGGCTCTACAGGGCAACGCTTATAAGCCGGATGAATTGTATCCTCTTGATGTCCTCGGTGCAGAAACCGAGGGGATGATTGGGTATATGATAGAACAAGAAATGGGTAATTTGGTGCCATTCGAACGACCTTTAGCAACCCTGTTGACCATGATTGAAGTTGATCCCAAAGACCCTGCATTTAGTAATCCAACTAAATTCATTGGTCCTGTTTATGGAGAAGCAGAAGCCAAAAAATTAGCCAAAGACAATCATTGGAGTATAAAACCTGATGGTGATAAGTGGCGTCGTGTTGTGCCTTCGCCTTTACCAAAACGTATTTTTGAGATTCGTCCGATTCGCTGGTTATTAGAAAAAAATACCATAGTGATTGCCAGTGGCGGTGGTGGAATACCGACTATGTACGATGCCGATAGCCAGCTTCAGGGCGTCGAAGCCGTGATAGATAAAGATTTGTCCAGTGAATTACTAGCGCGTGAATTAAGTGCAGATTTATATATTATGGCCACGGATGCTGACGCTGTGTTTCTTGATTGGAACACACCTGAGCAGAAAGGGATTAAATGTGCCAATCCAAGCCATTTAGCAGAATATGAATTTGCCGCGGGTTCCATGGGCCCAAAAGTCAGCGCCGCTTGTCAATTTACCGAAAAGGCAGGTAAAGTCGCGGCCATTGGATCGTTAGAGGATTTAGAAAAAATAGTGGCTGGCACAGCGGGAACCAGAGTCAGTAAACTGATTGAAGAAATGGAAACGTATTGACCAATTGGCTTGTAACCTAATCCAGAAAACAACAAAGCCATCTTAAGCCATTAAGATGGCTTTTAATTTTTCCTTGTTCCCACTGTAGCCAAGGGTCGAACCCCTTTTTGACCAGAATACCTTCTTGATATAACAGCCTTATCAAAAAGGGCTTTGACCCATTGTGATGAAGAGATTGCTTGTTTTGTCTAAAAAATAATCAATGTTTTGCGCGTTTATATTGGTAGATAAATAAAAAGTCTCTTTGTATCAATGGATAAGGGTTTTCAGTGTAGAGATAACGTGCTGGTTTTTTTAATTTAGAAAGAAGTGATAACACGCACGCTCATATAGCCAAATTTCGGTTTTGTGGATAGCTATATAAAAACTTAAATTCAGTTGGTTATAGAGATATTTAGAGAGTTTTGAAAATGTGTAAACGTGCATACGTACTATATTAAATAATGTTAGGTGAATCTCAACTTTGGAGAGAATATGGAGATTTTCACACGATTCAATAAAAAATATCGAAGATCGACAAGTCGATACATTAATTGGCTTAAGTAAAGGTTTAGTAGCTGATCGAACTGTAAATCAAAGTGAAGCTAAATTTCTTTTATCTTGGTTAATTCAAAACCAACCTGATTCAGGAAATCCTATAATCGATAACTTACTCCAAAAAGTAGTGGTTATGCTTGAAGATGGAATTTTAGATCCAGATAAATCAGAAGAGTTAAAAAATATCTTACAAGCAATATCAGGAGGTAACTCTGAAATTGGTGAATTAGCTAAAACTACTTCATTACCCATAAATGCTCCATTGCCTTAAATGACTTATTTGGTAAGCAATTAACTCGTCTTAATGCTGATATGTTCGCGACATTAACGCTTATGTTTGGCTTTTGTAGTTTCTTATTTGCCATGAGCTGGTTGAAGCATCATCGAATCACAGATTACGATGGCAAGGATGTTGTTCCTCATTGATACGGTGTAAAAACATTCGGTTGTGGCATGCTTGTTGGTTTAACAAATGTGGCAGGGATGATGGCGATATTATCTGCTTTTGCTATTGGTACCACAGGCTTGGTTTCTGCCATCGCAGCAATGAATATCTTGATCATTTTGTTGTATTCACGAGAGTTCTTTAAAGAAACCTTCAGTCGTCAAGAAATCTTGGGATTGATCGCAGCACTCGCGGGAATTCTGATTTTGCGTTTAAGTCAGTAAATTGAGAGCTTTTTTAGGACTAAAAACAATGAAGGTGCATTAAAATAAGTAACGCACCGGATGTAAATATAAATGATTATGGTTACTGTTTGTATTTACATGTTTATACTTAGCATGTAGGATTCCTTTCGAAATTATCCATTCGTTAAGGAAAAAGAGATGAGTCTAAATTGTTCGTTTGTTAAAAAGTTATTAGCGCCTGCTTTGTTAGTTACTGCTTTTAGTGCATCTGCTGCTGTTATTGAAGTCACGGATATCGCCGGTCGTAAAGTCAGCCTAGACCCAGAAAAAATTGAAAATATTGTTTTGGGTGAAGGACGTTTAACTTATTCATTAGCGTTATTGGATAAAAGTAATCCACTTAAAAGAGTGGTTGGCTGGAAAGACGATTTAATTCAATACGACCCTGATGCTTATCGTAAATATTTGAAAGCGTTCCCTGAAATCGCAGATATTGAAAATCTTGGTAGTCCTTATTCTGGTGATTACAGTTTAGAAAAAATCATTACTCTTGATACAGATCTTTTTATTCTAAACTTGGGGAACTTGCTCCAAGCACAAGAGAGCGGCTTATTAACGAAGCTTGAGAAAGCGGGTATTAAAGTTGTGTTTGTCGACTTCCGCCAAAGACCAACACAAAATACCGTTCCTAGTTTGTTGATGTTGGGTAAAGTACTAAACCGTGAGAAAGAAGCTAACGAGTTTATTGATTATTACGTTGAACAAATGCGATTAGTAAGCGCGGTTGTATTAACTAAAAAACAAGAAGAGCGTCCGATTGTATTTATCGAAAGTGCAGCAGGTTATGATCCAGATAAATGTTGTAATACATTTGGTGCTGCTAACTTAGGTCGATTAGTAGATGAAGCGGGCGGCATTAATTGGGGTAGTCGTAAAATTTCGGGATTTAGTGGAAAAGTGAACCCTGAAGTGATTTTAACTGAAAAGCTTGATTATATCATTGGTACTGGCGCGAATTGGTCTGAAGCCAATCCAAATACAACGGCAGTACTTTTAGGTTATGAAGCCACATCTGAACTTGCTCAAGAACGCTTACAAGCATTGGCCGATCGCAAAGGGTGGTCAGAGTTAGATGCCGTTAAATCGAAGAATTTCTACTCTGTTTACCATCAGTTTTATAACAGCCCATATCACTTCATTGCGTTGCAAACATTTGCTAAGTGGTTCTATCCTGATGACTTTAAAGATTTGGATACTGAAGCAAATTTCGTAGAGTTACATGACCGTTTCCTTCCTATTGATTACAGCGGTGTTTTCTGGCAAACACTGAAGTAAATACAGTCAGATATTAAGTCAATTTCCTTCCCTACAGCCTGCTTTATTAAGGCTTTAGTGGAAGGGGACTTTTAAGTGTTGGGGGAGCGTTTTTTGATGTCTTTTCAATACCCTCAATATCTTCGTTAAATTCTCAATTTTGTTTTTAGATTAGGTTTGTCTTATGGACAGTGCAACTCAACTCACCATAGAAAGTCATAGTGTATTGAAAAAACAAAACGATTTAATTCATGGTTTTGTGGCCAGTGAAAGTAAAAAAGTTCAAATATTAATGCTGATTGTTGTTTTGCTGGTTATTAGTTTTTTATTAGATATCAGCATTGGTCCAGGTAATTTTCCACTCTCTACCATTATTGACGTACTTTGGGATAAAGCATCTCATGGTGTTCAACTAGAAGTTATTGTTTGGGACTATCGTATGCCCATTGCGGTAACAGCTGTTATTGTTGGGGCGATGCTTGGTGTGGCTGGCGCTTTAATGCAGACATTATTAAACAATCCTTTGGCTGAACCTTTCACTCTAGGAGTGTCATCAGCGGCGAGTTTTGGTGCCGCATTGGCGATTGTGTTTGGTGTTGGTTTTTCAGCAAATATCGGTTCTTTATTGGTCACACTGAATGCATTTGTTTTTTCTTTAGGTACTTGTGGTTTGTTATTGCTGCTTATGCGTTTAAAAGGCGTCGGTACGCAAACAACCATCCTTTTTGGTATCGCCATATTTTTTGCTTTTAATGCGTTATTAGCCATCATGCAATACGGTGCTTCTGAAACAGAATTGCAGCGTATTGTCTTTTGGATGCTAGGTTCTTTGACCAGAGCGAGTTGGACGCAAATACTTTTAGGCATCAGTTTATTATTCGTTGTTATACCTTTCTGCATGATGCGTACTTGGCAATTAACCGCGCTAAGGTTAGGCGAAGAGAGTGCCTTGAGTATGGGGATTAACATTGCACGTTTGCGTGTTGAAATACTTATTTGTATTTCGTTACTCGCTGCAACAGGTGTCGCATTTGTGGGTACGATTGGTTTTGTAGGTTTAGTTGGTCCGCATATCTCTCGTTTATTAGTAGGTGAAAATCAACGTTACTTCATCCCATTATCGGCCTTGCTGGGCGCGTTAATGTTAAGCGTTACTTCTATTGTGAGTAAATCAATTACCCCTGGCATTATTTACCCTATTGGTATTATAACTGCCTTGATTGGTGTGCCTGTATTTCTAGCCATCATTTTGAAACATTCTAAGGAGCAGAGTGTATGAGTTTATCTGTTACCAATTTAACGGTTAATTACGGTGATCATACTGTACTGAATGAGCTGAATATTGAAGATTTACAAAAAGGCAGTTTTACAGCGCTTTTAGGTCCAAATGCAGCGGGTAAATCGACTCTGTTTAAATCCATTGCAGGTTTAATTAAAACAAAGAGCGGGGCAGTCAGCCTAAACGGTCGAGACCTGAAAAAATGTTCAAAAATGGAACGTGCCCGTGATGTCATTTACTTACCTCAAGCTCTTTACAGCACTCTCGCTTTATCGGTGTTTGAATCAATACTTGTATCTCTCAAGCAAAATTCTGGTTGGCGAGTTAGACCTGAAGACATAAAGAAAGTCGCTGAAGTATTAGAGTTGCTGAATATTGGGCACCTTGCGGCAAAAAATATCGGTGAACTCAGTGGTGGGCAAAAACAACTCGTAGCTTTGGCTCGTATTTTAGTGGTTAAGCC
The DNA here is from genome assembly GCF_000521805.1 of Marinomonas ushuaiensis DSM 15871. GTDB lineage: Bacteria > Pseudomonadota > Gammaproteobacteria > Pseudomonadales > Marinomonadaceae > Marinomonas > Marinomonas ushuaiensis. The sequence goes on along the minus strand of NZ_JAMB01000002.1, from coordinate 148,140 downwards.
CAAAGTTATTTTGTTGGATGAACCAACCAGCGCACTTGATTTACATCACCAACTTTCTATCTTAACTGTTATTAAAAAACTAACCATAGAGAGAGAGTTTATTACGGTTGCAGCATTGCATGATGTTAATTTAGCCGCTAAATTTTGCGATCAAATTATGTTGCTTGATAAAGGTTCGATACAGACTCAAGGCGATGCCCATAATGTCTTGGCGATGCCGTTATTAGGGAAGGCGTATAAGGTTCAAACCAGCCTTGAACGTAGTAGCTCAGGGCAATTATACCTTGATGCGAAACTGCTGAATGACTCAGCACAAGCGATGGCATAAAGAATAAACAAGAGTCAAATATAAGAGAAATAGAAAGACGCTTTAAGCGCCTTTCTATTTTTTATCGCTGTGTTAGCTTCCTGTAATGAAAAGAGTCACTCTTCGAACTTGAAATTAGGTAGAGCTTATGACCTCCGACTTTTAATGCTTATTCCTCTATAACCACGTAAACTTGTCGTCTACCCATATTTATCATTAGGCTTGCACTGTTTATTTTTACACTTCAAATAAACAGTGCATGAATCAAAATCTTTTATGCAGTTAACAGCAAAACCATCACTTAATAACGCGTTACTTATTTCTGTTTGTACTCCTGAATTCAGAGGGGAAGAGGCCGTAGAGTCGCTTGCCGAGCTTGCGCGTTTGGTAACAACTTTAGGCTTTAAAGTCGTCGGCACTCAATCGCAAAACCAGAGCTCAACGAACAGAGTGAATGTATTAGGCTTAGGCAAGTTGGCTGAAATAGCGCAACTTACCGGTAACAAAGGTGTTATAGAAGCACAAGAAGACGAAGATGAACTGGATTACGACTTAGACATTACCAGTGTACCGTCGGATAACTTGCCATTAGCTTGTGCTGACATAGTGGTATTTGATTGTGACTTAAGTCCTTCTCAGTTACGTAATGTTGAAAACCAATTAGGCGTAGAAGTATATGATCGCACTGGCGTGATTATCGAGATATTCAGCCGTCATGCGCGTACCAAAACGGCTAAATTGCAAGTTGAAATTGCCCGCCTTAATTATGTCGCACCAAGATTACGTGAAACCTCTACAGGCGATAGAGAACACCAAATGGGTAAAGGTGCTGGTGAAACAACACTAGAGCTAAACCGCCGTAATGTGCGAGACCAGTTAGCCGAATTAAGACGTCAACTTGTCAGTGTTCAAGAAGAAATGAGAGGCCGCCGTACACAACGTTCTGAGAATTTTTGTGTTGCCTTGGTGGGTTATACCAATGCGGGTAAGTCGTCGATGATGCGTGCGATTACGGGCAGTGATGTAGAAGGTGAAAACAAGCTGTTTGCTACGCTAGATACCACCGTTCGTGCCTTGTTTCCAATCACGCACCCAAGAATATTGGTGTCTGATACGGTTGGTTTTATTAAAAAACTGCCACATGACTTAGTTGCTTCGTTCCATTCAACCTTAGCCGAAGCACACGATGCATCGTTATTGTTGTACGTGGTTGATGCCTCTGATCCTTCATTTCGTAAACAGCTCGATGTAGTACACGAAGTACTGGAAGAGGTGGGTGTTGAAGACAGTAAGAAGTTACTGATATTAAACAAGTCAGATCAACTAAGCGCTGAACAACAAGCTGAGCTAATGATCGAGTTTCCAGAGGCCATGCTAACCTCCGCTCGCGACCCTAAAGATATTGCTAAACTGCATAAGTATATTGTTGGTATTTCCGAAGAAGGAATGCTTCAAGAAGAGATTGTTATCCCTTATACCGCTAACGGTATTGTCGGTGAAATTCGTAATAGCATGAGCGTGACCAAAGAAGAATATGAATTTGATCATATTAAGCTGACGGTACGCACAAGTGAGATTGGCTTAGCGCGTTTGAAAAAGAAAATGTTGGATTTGTAATGCACTCTTAATGGTTCTTAACTCACTCTTAATTCGTTAAAACAAAAAGCCGATTAACATGACGTTAATCGGCTTTTGTGTTTTTCGTGGTTCAGCGGCTTCTGTGGCTCAATTATTTTTTAGGGTAAAGATCATTGAAGCGTTCCCTTAGGGCCAGCTTTTGCACTTTTCCCATTGTGTTCCTTGGGAGTTCATCTAAGAAGATGATTTTTTTAGGTTGTTTGTAGCCTGCCAATTGCTGTTTAGTCGCGGTTTTAATCGCGTCTTCTGTCATTTCACTTTTGGTTATTTCGCCTTTGGTGATTACGACAGCAACAACGGCTTCACCAAAATCTGGATGAGGCACACCAATTACAGCGGATTCAACAACATTGGCGACGTCATCAATGACTAATTCGACTTCTTTCGGGTAAACGTTGTAACCACCAGAAATGATTAAGTCTTTAGATCGTCCTACGATGGATAAATAACCACTGCTATCCAATACGCCAATGTCTCCTGTTAAAAACCACCCGTCAGCACTCAATTCTTCTGCTGTTTTTTCTGGCATTTTCCAATAACCGGAAAATACGTTCGGTCCACGAACTTGAATGTGGCCAATGCCATCAACAGGTAAGGTTTCACCTGTGTCTGGATGGGTGATTTTTACTTCAACATCTGGAAGCGGTCTACCAACGGTTCCTGGGCGACGTTCACCTACATAAGGGTTTGATGTGTTCATGTTTGTTTCTGTCATGCCGTAACGCTCTAAAATCGCATGACCTGTCTTGTCCTGCCATTGGGCGTGAGTTTCACTCAGTAATGGCGCAGAACCTGAAATAAACAGGCGCATGTTTTGAACTTGGTCTTGGTTCAAGTTTTCACTTTTAAGAAGGCGCACATAAAAAGTTGGTACACCCATTAAAACGGTAGAATCAGAAAATAAATTGATAATTTTCTCTACATCAAACTTAGGAAGCAGGTACATGGACGAACCAGCACTCAAAGTAACGTTTATGGCAACGAAAAGTCCGTGAATATGGAAAATAGGCAAGGCATGAATTAGTCGATCATTCGATGTAAAGTGCCAAGCTTTCGCTAAGGTTTGAGCGTTTGACGCTAAGGCTTTGTGCGTTAACATTGCGCCTTTAGAGCGGCCTGTTGTGCCAGAAGTATACAAAATTGAAGCAAGATCATCCGCCGTTCGTGGTACTGCTTCAAAACCTGCTTTATGGCGAGCGATGGCTTCGATAAGCGAGCCTTGCTTGCCATCTGCTGATAGGGTGAGAACGCGGGCGACGTTGGCTTTATCAGCAACCGCTTTTAGTGATGCTTCTTTTGTCGGATCACAAATGAAAATAGCTGGGCTGGCATCCACTAGAAAATATTCAACTTCTGAGGGGGTGTAATCTGTATTGAGTGGTAAAAAAACACCACCTGCAATCACACAACCTAAATAAAGCTGAATGGTTGTAATGGATTTGTCGACTTGAACAGCGACTCGGTCACCTGACTTTAATCCCGCTTCTACTAGAGCGGCTGCGACTTTTTCTGCATTTTCAAATAAGCTTGCATAAGTGATTTCTGAATGATCAGGTAAAATAGCAAATACGCTTTGCTTGTTGTTTTCAGAAGCATTGCTAAGTTGGTTAGCTAAATAATTAGATTGATACAATGTTCTTCTCCACTATGAGTTTGTGTATAAACGCTTAACGGTTGGTGAAGTACTGATGGTGCCTTCACGTAAGAAATGTTCATGGTTTATTTCGATGCTGTTGAGATCATATTCATAATTCACCATGATGCCCCAAGATCCAGCGAATCCTCGTTTCGATTCATCTGCCCATAAGTTGATTTGTTCAAGCCTCGCACCATTGCCTAAATGAAACTTAGAAACAGGGTCAAATGGACCTCCGTTTTTATGCTTTGCTTCGAGTAGGTAATGAGCTGCGAGTTTGTACAGAAGACGCTGGTTTTCTTCGATAAAAACTTTGTCAGGTTTGTTATGCAGCGGCGTTAACTCGTCTACGAGTTTTTGCATCGTTGGTTCGAGGGCTGGTTTTGAATCTATCCAACGACGTAATCCTGGAACCGGTGACATGGTCACAAAACGTTTTAAATTTGGCAGTTCTCGTTTGAGTTCTTCAACCACTTGCTTGATAAGAAAGTTACCAAATGAAATACCTCGCAAACCGGTTTGGCAGTTTGAGATGGAATAAAACACAGCGGTACTGGCTAGATGCGGGTCAAGCGTTTCTCTGTCGCCAGATAAAATGCTGGAAATGTTATCTGGCATGTCATCGGTTAAGGCAACTTCTACGAAAATCAGTGGTTCATCAGATAATGACGGATGGAAAAAAGCATATAAGCGACGATCGTGAGCCGCGACTCTGAGTCTTAATTCATCCCAACCTTGGATTTCATGAACCGCTTCATAAGCAATAATTTTTTCTAAAATAGAAGCTGGTGTTGACCAGCTGATTCGTTCTAAGCGTAAGAAGCCGTTATTGAACCAAGAAGTGAATAAATGCTGAAAGTCTTTATCTAGGGCAACAAGACTCGGGTCTGTTTTTGTGTGTTGAAGCAGGTCTTCGCGCATTTTAACCAATGCTGCGGTACCGCCGTAAGCAAGATTGAGTCGTCGAATAAGTTCTTGGGAGCGTGGCTCTGAAATCGAATGAATGTACCTTGCTTCGACTTTGCTTGGATGTTTAAGCCATTCACTGACCGATTTGCGTAGTAAATCTTCATTTACACCACAGTCTGCGTAAATTTGTTGGAAGAAAGCAAGTTGCTCTGCTTTATCTAAATTTTTATAGTCTTCTAAAATATCTCGGGAGCGTGCTAGTCCAGTTGCTTCACCCACATTCGAAAGCAGAGCCTTGCATTTTTCTGACAAGGACAGTGTCTCAGAATCGGTATTAGAGTTAACGAGTATTGTATTGCCTATATCAGTTACCCGAGACAGCAAGTCTTCAATAATATTCGTCCAGCGTGACATTTTGACCCTCCACATTTTTGGATAGAGGTATTGGCCGTAGCAATAGCCAAATTGTTTTTCGAGCTTTGGCTGTTGTGTTGAGATTCGCCATTTTATTGGGGATCTCAGTTTATAAATGAAGCTAGGGCAATACACTCTTATTATTTTTGTTATCGACACTGCATCGTGAGCAAAGGTTTTTTGACTCGATGCAATAAACTAAAAGTAGCGGTTTAAGAGTTTTAAATCAAATAATATCGCTAAAATCACAAAGAAAAACAAAATATCGATTATTTCAAAGGAGGTTATTTAATTATTTTCAGGTCATCTCTCTGGGGAAGAGAGGGCAAATGGCCTTGTAGTAAGCTATAGAACGTTAAGGCAAGGCCGTTAAATAAATTGAATATCAAGGTTACCACCAGAGCTTTAGTCGCTATGGTGGTTTAGTGCCTTCTTAAACAATGTCACTGTTTAAAGACCTGCTTGTGACCAACTTTCAGAAGGTTTTTCTGGGTGAGAGGTTAATTGGCAAAGGTTGATGGCGGTAATGGCACAGTATTCGTCTTTATCTGACGCGTCACTACTCACACCCACTGCACCGATGACTTCTTGATTCGCATTGCAAATAAGCACGCCACCAGGAACAGGCACAAAACGACCTTGTGATGCACTGCCTAATGAGGCTTGGAAAGAAGGGCGGTTTGCTAGTCGATCACGAATGGTACGACTGGAACCCCCCATGCCGAGTGCGCCCCATGCTTTGCCTGTTGCGATATCAACACGCATTATTCCACTGCCGTCTTCACGCTTCATGGCTAATAGGTGGCCTACCTGCATCCAGTACAACAACGGTTAAAGGCAGCATGCCTGCTTCTTGTCCAATCTTTAGTGTCGTATCTAGAATCTTAGATGTATCGTCTAGCTTTAATGCGACTGATAATTTTTTACGTAGTAATCTGCCATGTCTTTCTCCGTATTCAATTCTTATTTTAATGATGACAATTTCACACGTCAAAATCGATATTAATTAAATTATATTAAAATAACGTTTTTATTTGCATATTGTTTGTAATACTCTATATTTTTTAATAATAATATAAAAAATCGATAATAGAGGAATGGATATGAGAATACTTTCGTTTGTTCAAGACGGTGTTAGCAAAATTGGTTTGCGCAACCAAGACGAAGTGATTGATTTGAGTATTGCTTTACCTGATCTACCTAAGGATCTACTTGAAGTGTTACAAGCCGATCCTGCATTAATGCTTAAAATTGAAGCACAAATCAAAGACGCGCCACAATCTGCTAGAAAAGCTTATAAAGATATAGAATTTTCTCCTCTTATTGCTCGACCATCTAAAATTATTTGTATTGGCCGAAACTACGCAGCTCATGCTGCAGAGGGTGGTGCAGCGACGCCAACTTATCCAGAAATATTCTTCCGCGGTGCTGAATCATTAATTGGTCATAAGCAAGACATTATTAGACCGACATGTTCTGATCGATTGGATTACGAAGGTGAAGTTGCTGTTATTATTGGCAAAAAAGGTCGTCATATCACAAAAGAAAACGCATTTGATCATATTGCTGGTTATACCATTTTTAATGATGCGACGATTCGGGATTATCAACGTAAAAGCTCCCAGTGGACAATTGGTAAAACATTTGATGGAACAGGCGCTTTTGGTCCAGAACTGGTGACCAGTGATGAATTGCCTCTTGGCATGAAAGAGGTACAAATTCAAACTCGCTTAAATGGTCGGGTGATGCAAGACGCGAACACAAGAGATCTTGTTTTTCCAGTTGATTACTTAATTGCGACTTTGAGTGAGTGTATGACACTGATGCCGGGTGATGTCATTGTTACTGGAACACCAGCGGGTGTTGGTTATGCTAGAACACCACCTGTGTTTATGAAGCCGGGTGATGTGTGTGAAATTGAAGTTGAAGGCTTAGGTATTTTGGTGAATACCGTTGCTGATGAATAAAGTGTTAGGTTCGTTGATAGGTTGATGTGAGCAATGGCACGTGTTTAGGTGTTACTAATGGTTGTGCCATTGTCTCATAATGAACTTATGTAAATTTATTCCAATGCGGCCTTGGCTTCAGGTTTTGTGAATATTGATGATACAAGAAAAGTACCTACGCCAAATTTTGTAACGGCTTTGTCTGCTTTGGAAGAGAATCGAGTGGATGGGGCTTTGGTTCCAATGAACGTAGTTGCTGGTAAAAAAGCCATGGCAACAATGAGTGATGGCTGGCGTTACATTAGTTTGAATGATAATGAACTGGCAAGAGCAGAAGTTGAGAAAAAAATCCCATCTTCTCGTATCGTTAGTATGAAACCATCAGCTTCCTTAACGGGTGTAGTTGAAAACCCAACGAATATGATTGAAGTAGACTTCTTCTTGATCACTGGTGCAGATGTATCAGATGATGTAGTGTACAAATAAGTAAAAATAATGGCGTCAAATAAAGCTGCTTTGGCCAAATCTTTTGGTGCATTTAATAAATACTTCCCAGAAAATATGGTTCAAAAGAAGGTAGTCCCTTACCATACGGGTGCGATTAAAGCGTATAAAGAAATGGGCATTTGGCCCGCTGACAGTAAATAAAATATTTCGGTCTTAGTGAAATTTTATTGATTTTTCTAAGACCGAATCACTTTGAGAATTAGAGATAATTATGGATGTAGACATCATTCAAAACGACACAAAATCGATGACAAAAACAGCCATTGATAGGGTGTATCAGGAGTTAAGACAAAAAATCATTAAAGGAGAGTTTTCTCCTGGTGAAAGGCTTAAAGTAGAAACTTTAAAGCCGCTTTTTGATACTGGTGCTTCCCCCATTCGTGAAGCTTTGAGTCTTTTAACATCCAATAAATTGGTTGAGCGAATTGATCAGAAAGGTTTTCGTGTTTCTGCTGTCAGTGCCGAAAATTTTAATGAAATTTTTATGCTACGCTGCAATTTAGAAAGTTTGGCTCTGCGTAAAAGTATTGAGTTAGGCGATAATGCTTGGGAAGAAAAACTTGTTTTACTTCATCATCGATTATCAAGAACCAGCATGGCAGATTTTGACGTTTGGGAGCCCATGCACAAGTCATTTCACATGTGTTTGTTAGAGGCTTGTCAGTCGCCAATTTTATTGAGTTATTGCAATAATTTGTACGATCAGAACATTCGTTATCGCTTTTTAGCTGAGAAAAATTCGAATTATAATTCTCGTGATGTTCGTCATGAACATGATGAAGTATTTAATGCCACAATCAATCGTAAAGCAGATTTGGCGGTAGAAATATTACTTAGACATTACACAGATACGGGCGCCTTTCTTCGTGAGTCTTTCAAAACGGGTGGTATGGCGTCTCGTTAACCTTCCCACCGCTAAAAATAAAAATGGGTCAGCCCGTTATCACGAGCTGACCCATATTATTTAATGCTGACTTTCTTTAAAAACTCAAAAAGCAGTAAAACAAAAACTATTTAGTTTCTGTTTTCTTGGCTTGTTGTTCGTCATAGCGCTTTTCCCAGAACTCTGCTCCTTTTATACCAAGAGCTTTAGGGTTGAAAGTATAGTCTGTTACGCCAGATGCTTTTTGATCTTCGTAATCTTTTAATGCTTTCATTGTTGGTTTTGCCATAAAGAAAATAGCAAGAATACCAACGATATTCAGCCAAGCCATAAGACCGACACCGACATCACCTAAGTTCCAGATGTAACCTGCCGTATTAACTGTGCCATAAGCAACCATAAACATGATCAACAATTTCACTAGAGTCAATGGAATGTCTACTTTCAATGCCTTGCGTAAATAAGCCACATTGGTTTCTGCTATGTAGTAGTAAGCCAATATAGTTGTAAACGCAAAGAAAAAAAGAGCGATGCCGACAAATATTGGACCTATGCTTCCAAATACACTTGCTAATGCCATTTGTGTAAATGCTGGCGAAGAGATGATGGTTGATGGGTCAACGTTTTGAACAAGGAATTGACCGTCTGGTAATGTACCTTGTACGTTATATTGTTGAGTAATCAAAATCATTAATGCAGTTGCTGTACAGATGAATAAAGTATCAACATACACTGAGAATGCTTGTACTAAACCTTGCTGTGCAGGGTGTTGCACTTCTGCTGCAGCCGCTGCATGAGGGCCGGTACCTTGACCTGCTTCATTGGAATAAATGCCTCGTTTAACTCCCCAGCCGATTGCAGCACCGAAGCCTGCTTGTGCTGTGAAAGCATCAGAGAAAATTAAACCAAAGATGCCTGGCACTTTATCTATGTTGAGAAAAACAACAATTAAAGCCATCACAATGTAGCTTAATGCCATGAAAGGTACGACAACTTGAGTAAAGTTGGCGATACGTTTGATGCCACCAAAAATGATAAACGCTAAAACGATTAAAATGATTGCCAAGGCAACGAGTTTCGTTGAACCGACTTCACCAAATGAGCTGGAAATGAGAGTTCCTTCGCCAAAGATTTGTACAACCGCATTACCAACAGAGTTTGCTTGTATGCCGGGTAGGAAAACACCACAAGCTAAGATAGATGCTAGAGCAAACAAAACACCTAACCAGCGAAAGCCAAGACAACGCTCAAAATAATAAGCTGGGCCACCACGATATTGTCCGTTTTCACTGACTTTATAAAGTTGGCCTAATGTCGATTCAGCATAAGCCGTACTTGCGCCTAGAAATGCTACAACCCACATCCAAAAAATAGCACCAGGACCACCAAAGCCAATAGCCGCAGCAACACCAGCGATATTACCAACACCAACACGGCCAGATAAAGAAACAGCGAGTGCTTGGAAAGATGAAATCCCTTTTTCAGATTCATTTGGTTTAAATAGAAGTGAACACATTTCTTTAAAGTGGCGTACTTGGGCGAAACGCGTCAAGATGGAATAAAACAGGCCTGCTCCTAGGCAGAGATAGATTAGAGCAGGGCTCCAAATGATCCCGTTTAAGAAATCAATGAATGCTTGCATAGATAGTCCTCGAATAAATTAGCTCGGTGAGCGTTATTAGTTTTTATATTAATGGCTAAGTTTTTCTATACGTCATCAGCGGTAATTTTAGTTTAAGCACTTTTTCTACCTAAAATTAGGTTTTACTAAATGCTGCAATGCACTATGACGGGGCGAATCTAGCATGAAAAATAAGGCGAATCTATTTTTAAATATGATGTAGGCTAATCTGCTTTTTATTTGTAATAAAAAAGGATTTTCGATGGTTTTTTTGTTATTTTGTAGTGCTTTATTCTGGTAATTATTGAATGTGAAATATATACCACTTATTAAATTTACCGATATAGAAGGCCTGATAAGCATGAATGGACAGAGAGAAAATGATAGCAATAAAATAGCGTATGGTTATATTTATGCTTTAGTCGCTGTCCTCATTTGGACTGGATTTATTCTGATTTCACGAGCGGGTGCGCTGGCGTCTTTGTCCTTGTCTGACATGATGATGGTGCGCTTCGGTACCGCTTTTGTGCTGTTTTCACCTTCTATCTGGATGAATCGAAAGATCGTTTTTAAATGGCGAATGATGGTTCTGGGAAGTGTAGGAGGGCTGGCGTATTCGCTGTCCGTCTTTAATGGTTTTCAATATGCTCCTGCAACACATGGTGCTTTGTTGTTACCTGGTTTGATGCCAATAATGATCGCTGTATTGGCTTATTATCTAGCAGGTGAGCGGCATTCTCGGTTTGCTTGGATGGGCATCGGAATCAGCAGTTTAGGGATTCTTGTTTTGCTGCTTGAAACAATTTTTTCTGATGTGTCGTATTTATTGGGAGACATCAGTTTTGTTGTTGCTTGTTTCTTCTGGGGGGTTTTTACTGTCTTACTAAGACGTTGGAAATTTGCACCGTGGCATGCCACATTAGGCGTTATTACTATTACTACCTTGGTGTTTACTCCTTATTATTTGACTCTGCTTCCAACCGTGTTTGAAGGTGTTTCCTATGGCATGATTGGTTTACAAGCTTTCTATCAAGCCGTCATGGCCATCGCTATACAGTTTGTTTGTTATGGTAAGGCGGTGCATATTTTAGGCGCTACTAAAATGGGAGCATTAATGGCGATCGTGCCTTTATTGGCAAGTGTTTTGGCTGTGCCTTTGTTTGATGAGCAGATAACAATGGGTTTGATTGTTGCTTTGGTGTGTATTGTTTTAGGAACGATTGTTGGTACCACTTTACCTATTCGGAGTCTTATATTAAAAGTAAAATAATCGAAAAACAGCAGCAGAAAAGTTTATCTGTTGCTGTTTCTTCGTCAGCTTTGGCCTAATCTTTTTTCTCTATTGTGATTTCAAGTGATTTTGAATTCCCTGCAAACCATTTTTGAACATATAAACTACCCATAATCGGCGCTTTCCCTTCTTCTGGAATTTCTTGGTAACGCACGCTATTTTTTGTTTCTTTTTCATATTCAAAAGTGACAGTCGTTTTAGACATGATGTTTTCCTTATTAATTAAATCAATGTTCGTATTGAATTTTTGGGCTACTAATTATATGTCGTTAGTGTTTTCTGAAAAATTAGAGCCTTAAGGCCGCTTTCAACGTCGATATCTTGAAATTCGGGAGGATTATTCAGTCGATATTGATATGTCAAACTTGGTGCTTCTTCTTTCATTCCATCTATTAAATATTGCGCAGGTAATGTTGGATCATTAACACAAGCGAGCACTTGACCATTCTCACTTAGTAATTCTGGAAGGCGTCGTAATATTTTTTGATAGTCTTTAGTGATGGCAAAGCTGCCACGCTGAAATGTTGGTGGGTCAATGATGATAAGGTCATATTCACCGTATTTCTTGATTTTTCCCCAAGACTTAAAAATATCATGAGCAAAGAATTTTACATTGGTGAGGTCGTGTTTGTTAAGGCGGTGATTTTCTCGACCACGACTAAGTACCGCTTTCGCCATATCTAAATTAACAACAAAATCAGCTCCGCCAGCGATTGCAGCTACAGAAAACCCACAAGTGTAGGCGAATAAATTGAGTACACGTTTGTCTTGGCTGTTTTCCTTTACCCAACGACGACCATAGCGCATGTCTAAGAAAAGGCCTGAATTTTGGTTTTTGCCTAAATCTAATTGAAAAAGTAACCCTTCTTCAGAAACGACTTGATGCTCTTGGTAATTTCCCCATAAACATTCAGTCGGGCTTCTATCACGACTTCTATGTTGCAATAAAAGGGATTGAGCGCCACAGGTTGTCCATTCACTTTTCTTTGTCCAATTGATGATTTCTTTATTTAAATTGTCTAATTCATCTGAAGAGGGTTCTTTAAACAGAGAGACCAGCACTTGTCCTTCTAACCAATCAACCGTGATGTGTTCTAAGCCAGGAAAACACTTACCACGACCATGAAACAGACGTAGAGCACCTTTTGGCTGCTGATCTAGTTTAAGGATAACGTGTTCTGTGAGGCTTGATGTCGCGTTTGTGTCCATAAAAGTCGTATTCTGGTAGAAAGTAAATAGAGGTTTTTAGCGTTTTATTTTGCCAGAAGATCAGCAGCATGTTCTTCAGCAGAAGAAACAATGCATTCTCCTGCTAAGTTAGGTGCGATACCCACCATGAAACCATCACTTTGCATACCTGGAAGCCATTTTTCTGGCCAGTCAACAGCGCTGATTTCTAATGCATTGAATCCTTCGTAGTCTTTTTTGCCCCAGTCAGCGGCAAGGTCTTGTGATGGCCAAACAGGCAATACTTTGTCACTGCCTAGATCGATGATTAAACAGCCTTCAGCATCGGCCAGAGCCCAGATTGATTGGCCTTTTTTGATGGCCGTAACAACTTGGTCGTAACGTTCGCTACTTGGTAGACGGTAGAAAGTATCATTAAAAGTTGTTATTGCAGTCATGGATTCAGCTCGAATTATAAAAAAGAAGGATCTTAGCATATTGAAAACAATAGATTAAAAAAAGAATGGCGATAGGGCCATTCTTTGAAATTTTAATCTACAAGATAGAGGGGTAACTGGGTGTCATTAATGAAATAAATTATCTAGGCGTTTCAAGTGGGCTTCTTTCGTTATTTGATCCATCCAACTGCAAGTAATGCCGTTTTTAGACAGTTGGAAAAGTTCTTCTTTGTTGATGCCAGTTTTTTCTATGAGAGCGGTGTAGTTGTCGTTCATGTAGCCACCAAAATAGGCAGGATCATCTGAATTTACCGTGGCGTTTAGACCAAGTTCTAGCATGGCTCTTATTGGGTGTTGCTTCATATCTGTGACAACACACAGTTTCAAATTAGAAAGAGGGCAGACAGTCAGTGTGAGGTCGCGTTTTTTAATTTCAGCTATCAGTGTTTCGTCTTCTAAGGCTCTGTTGCCATGATCGATTCTATCTACTTTTATAAGGTTAATAGCTTGCCAGACGTATTCTGGAGGGCCTTCTTCGCCGGCGTGTGCCGTTATTTTCAAACCTAAATCACGGCACGCTTGAAACACATTGATGAATTTTTCGGGCGGATGGCCGAGTTCGGAACTGTCGAGGCCAACACCATCAATCCATTTAAGAAAAGGTTTTGCTTGCTCTAGTGTCTCAAAGGCACTTTCTTCACTTAAATGACGCAAGAATGACATGATGAGTTTTGATGTTATTCCCCATTTTTTTTCTGCGTCTCGTAATGCGTTATAAATACCTGTGATTTGTACTTCAAAAGGAACGTCACGAGACAAATGCCCTTGAGGGTCGAAGAATATTTCTACATGAACCACGTTTTCGCTGTGTACTTTTGTTAGGTAAGCCATGGTTAGGTCGTAAAAATCGGCTTCATGTAACAGTACTGACATGCCTTGATAATACAGATTTAAAAAATCCTGAAGTTGGGTAAATTGATAAGCAGCTTTTAATTCATCAACGGTTTTGTAGGTTAATTCAACCTGATTGCGCTGTGCTATGGCGAACATTTGCTCTGGCTCAAAGGTGCCTTCAATGTGTAAGTGAAGTTCGGTTTTTGGCATTTTCTGCGCTAAGGCAACTAATGTTTTTACTGTGTTCATAAAATGCCCATGTAATGTGTTTTTGATTAAGAATGTTTAGTCGTTTTTGAAAATTTTTTTATATTGGTTTTTGACATGAAGTATAAGAAAAAAAATGAATATAAAAATAGATTCTTTGATGCATTATGTAATGCATTTAGACGTGGAAGAGTGAAATGTACAACCAGCAAGGCTGGTTGTACAAAACAATAAACGAGTGTTATTTAGTGAGGAATTTCGTCAGTAATACCTTCAACATACCAGTTGACTTGAGCAAGCTCGACGTCAGTTAACGAATGGCCAGCAGCAACAACTAAGTTGCCCTTGTTGTCTTTGATCGGGCCAGTGAATGGTTTAAGTTCACCTGATTTAATCGCAGCAAAAGTAGAGTTGATTTTTGCTTTAACCGCTTCTGGAAGATTTGGGTTGATAGATTCAATGGTTAAAATCTCGTCAGAAAATCCGCCCCAGTAATCTTTTGGTGCCCAAGTTTTTTCCATTACCGCTTTAGCAATATTTATGTAATAAGGAGACCAATTATCACGAACAGAAAACATATGGGCTTCTGGTGCAAATTGGCTCATATCTGATGCTTGACCGATTGCGCGTAAACCACGTTTTTCCGCTGCGATAAGTGGCGCAGGGCTGTCAGTATGCTGAATTAGAACATCAACACCTTGGTCCATTAAAGCATTTGCTGCATCGGTTTCTTTACCTGGATCGTACCAAGAGTTAACCCAAACAATTTTCATTTTTACATTAGGGTTAACGCTTTTAGCGGCCATGAAAGTTGAGTTGATGTCACGAATAACTTCAGGAATTGGGAAAGAACCGATGTAACCGATAGTGTCAGTTTTCGTCATCATTCCCGCTGCTGTACCAGAAACATAACGACCTTCATAAGTACGTAGTACATAAGTACCTACGTTCTTAGAACGTTTGTAACCTGTAGCATGTTCAAACGTTACATTAGGAAAGCGTTTTGCTACTTTGATCGTTGGATTCATGAAACCAAAAGAGGTTGTGAAAATTAAGTCATTACCCGCTTTTGCTAATTGAGTAATAACACGCTCAGCGTCTGCACCTTCAGGAACGTTCTCAACGAAAGTCGTTTCTACTTTGTCACCGAAGAACTCTTCTAGACCTTTACGGCCTAAATCATGTTCGTAGCTCCAACCTAAATCGCCAACAGGGCCAACGTAAACAAACCCAACTTTTAATGGATCTTCAGCCAGAGCAGCACTTGCTCCTGCTAAAAGTCCTAGACCAACTAGTAAACTTTTAAATTTCATTTTTAGCTCCTATTTGTGCCCGAAGGCGTTTTCTTCAATCATGAAGTGATATTGAAAAAGTAGGCGTTATGCCATGTTTCTTGGGTTAAAGGGCTTGCCGAGAGACCGAGGGGCAAGTAGCTTTTCTTTAAAGTGATCCGCGCCAATAATAACCATGACTAGGACGGTTGCGACATAAGGCAGCATGGCAAGTAAGTTAGGAGAGATAGACCAGCCTAGACCTTGTAAAACCAAATGCATAATACTTGCCAGTCCGAATAAGTAAGCGCCTAGCATAATGCGACCTACACGCCATGATGCGAAGACAACAAGAGCCAATGCGATCCAGCCACGTCCAGCCGTCATACCTTCTACCCACATCGGTGTGTAAACCAAAGACATATAAGCGCCGGCGGTTCCAGCCATTGCTCCACCGAACATGACGGATAAATAGCGGACTCTTAGTACCTTAATACCAATGGCATTAGCCGCATGAGGGTTTTCACCTACCGCTTTGAGAGTTAGGCCAATACGCGTCTTGTTAACAACATAAACCAATAGAGCGGTCATGAAGAAAGAAAAATACACCAAGATATCGTGACTAAACAGAATTCGACCAACATAAGGAATATCAGAAAGTAATGGGATAGCGATTGGCTGGAAACCTTGAATCGTTTGACCAACAAAGTCCGCACCAATGAAGGCGCTTAGTCCAGTACCAAAAATGGTTAAGGCAAGGCCGGTTGCTACTTGATTCGCACCAATATGAAGAACTAACACGGCAAAAATTAAGCTCATAATAGAACCCATCGCCATAGCTGCGAGAATACCAAAGCCCATATTTCCTGAGCCATACGCAGCAAGAAAGCCAACCACCGCGCCCATAAGCATCATGCCTTCTTGACCAAGGTTTAATACGCCAGACTTTTCGCAAATAACCTCGCCCAAAGCGATAAAAAGTAAAGGGGTGCCAGTTTTAATGGCGGCAAATAATATTTGTACTATTAGATCTGCGTCCAAAATAAGCTCCTAGTTTGTCGCTTGGTTAGTGAGTGAGAGGCGATTATTAATGAAAAAGTCACAAGCCAGTAAGAAGAACAATAAAACGCCTTGAAACATACTGATAACAGCGACTGGAATACCCATTTCGATTTGAGCCAGCTCACCTCCCATATAAAGTACCGCCATAAAAGCAGCGGCAATAATGGCGCCGATAGGATGTAATCTACCTAGGTAAGCAACAATGATGGCGGAATAACCGTAACCAGGGGAAATATTAGGTGTGAGCTGGCCAATTGGGCCTGTGGTCTCGCTTACACCGGCTAAACCCGCTAAAGCACCTGCGAATAACATCACAAACCAGCTTAATTTCTTACCGCTAAAACCTGCGTATCTTGCCGCTGGCTCGTCAGCACCGAAAACACGTATTTGGAAGCCAAGATGTGTTTTGCTTAGAATAAACCAACCTATGATGCCAGAAAGAACAGCGAACAGAATGCCAAGATGAATTCGACTGCCTTCAAATAATGTTGGCAGTAATGTGATGTCAGAAAACAGAGCAGATTCTGGAAAGCCATAACCATCAGGGTCTCTTAGTGGGCCATGAACGGACCAGATAAGAAGATACAGAGCGATATAATTAAACATAATCGTGGTTAAGATCAGGTTTGAGTTGTAGCGCAGTTTTAAGAAAGTCGGAACCGCTGCCCAAATCATACCGGAAGCAATACCAGCCAATAAGGTAATTGGAAGTGCAAATGTGGATTCAGAATCGATGAAGTAAAGCGCCATAGCCGAACCGCCTAATGCGCCAGCTAGCAGCTGACCTTCTGCACCTATATTCCACATGTTAGCGCGATAGCATAATGATAAGCCTACTGCACAGAGTAGAAGAGGGCCCATTTTTACGAACATTTCACCAATATTGTAGCTGTCTGCTAATGGCGCAATGAGCAAAACCTGCAAGGCTTGTACCGGTGATTTCCCGATGGCAGAAAATAAAATAGCACCAAAGATTAAGGTCAGTACGATAGCGAGCAGCGGTGAAGCTACTTTCATTAAAGAACTTGGCTCTGTGCGAGCTTGAATACGGATCATGCCTGAGCCTCTTGGACTGCTGTGTTAATAAAGGTACCGGCCATCCATTGGCCTATTTGGTCAATGTTGGTTTCCTCTGTTTTTATCAATGGCGACAAATAGCCATCACAGACAGCGGCCATTCGATCGGCTAAGAGAAAAAGCTCATCTATGTCTTCTGAAATAAGTAGAATCGCTGCGCCTTGATCACGAAGCTCTAGCAATGCTTGGTGAATCGCAAGTGCGGCACCAACATCAACTCCCCATGTAGGGTGAGCGCAGATTAATACTTTGGGATGCTGGCCAATTTCTCGACCCATGATGAATTTTTGTAAATTACCGCCACTTAAGCTTTGAGCTTCGGAAAATTCACCGTGACATTTGACCTTGTACTTACTGATAAGCTCAGACGTATATTCTTTGATGCTCTGCCATTGCACTAAACCGTTTTTAACAAAGCCTGTACTGTGAGTTAGTAGCGTATTTTCTGTTAGGCTCATGTCTGGCACTGCACCACGACCAAGTCTTTCTTCTGGTACGTAGGCCATGCCTAACTGTCGTCTTTCGCCAGCGTGTAAATGTCCAATCTTAAGCTTGCCTAATGTAAAGGCGTTTTTGACATTTCGTTCGTCTTCACCACTTATGATCGCCATTAATTCGTCTTGGCCGTTACCTGCAACACCAGCGATACCTAATATTTCGCCAGCTTTTAGATCAAAGTTGATGTTTTTTAGCTCTGTGCCAAATGGTTGTTTAGAAGGTAAAGACAAGTCGGTTACATTAAAAACTGTAATAGTACCTTCTTTTTTCGAATAACCAGCGTCTTGATCTGCCAGGTCGCCAACCATCATTTTAGCAATAGTGGCAGGAGTTTCTTCACTCGGAATACAAGTGTCGACAACTTTTCCTCCACGAAGAATGGTTGCTTTATGGCAAACCTCGGTAACTTCATGAAGTTTGTGGCTGATAAATAAAATGCTACAGCCTTCTTTCGAAAGGGTACGTAAGACGTTAAACAGTCCAGAGACTTCTTGTGGTGTTAGAACGGAAGTTGGTTCATCTAAAATAAGCAGCTTTACCGATTGAACAAGGCAGCGCATGATTTCAACACGTTGTCTTTCGCCAATAGAAAGAGAGTGTACATATCGATTTGGGTCAACGTTTAAGCCATATTCTTCTGAGAGTTGAGTGATTCTTTTGGCTAGATCACCAATTTTATTCAGTTGTATTTTACTAAGGCATAACTCAATGTTTTGGCTGACAGTCATGGTTTCGAATAAAGAGAAATGTTGGAACACCATACCAATGCCTAGGTCACGAGCAACAGAAGGTGACTTTATACTAACTTCTTTCCCATCCCAAATAATGTCACCCTTGTCTGGCGCAACAATACCGTAGATTGTTTTGACCAATGTACTTTTACCAGCACCGTTTTCACCTAATAATGCATGTATCTCACCAGGCATTAGAGTGATACTGATATTGTCATTCGCGAGGCACCCAGGGTATTGCTTGGTGATATTCGCAAGTTCAAGGCGCGATATCGGATTATTTTTTTTCAATGTCTTAGCACCTTGTTTTCAGAGTTAAGTGTTATATGAAAATGCTCTTACTGTTTTTAGATTCTGAACTGAGATAATCGACGATTTAGCTATTTGCTAAAAAGACAGTTTCTACAAAACAGAAACCGCACCACTTTGGACTTCCGCTTCATCTTTAGGTTTATAATGGTGCGAAAATTGTTTTGTTGACCGATTAGTTAATGTTTTCGAATCTCTTCTTTAATATGTAATTGCTTTAATCAATATCCATGCCAATGATATTGTAAATACAGTTCAATATTAATTTGTAAGTCTGTTTTTGGGTGCGTAGGATACGGAAACTGAATCTACTTGTCTCTAAGGAAGGTGCGAATATGCCTTCTAGGCCTCAATTTTTCAATTAGTGCTTTGATTAAGTTGTTATTGCGTTTGAATTAATAGAAAAATCGAGCGTGATTCTGTAGAATTTTGCCTTCAATATACTTAACAAAAATTTATCTCTTATCAAATGCATTAGTACGTGTTTGATTTTAATTAGGAATGCTGTGTTTAACACAATTAAAAAATTAATAGATAAATTGCTTAATCTTGGTTTTGCCGATGACTTTGGCAATGATCTTAATCAGAAGCATGTCGTAAGCTTTTCTTATTTGGCTTTTTGCTCTGGTTGCTTGATCGTACTTTTTTTATTCGTTTTCTTTCAAATGTTTTTTTTAGCTTCTTTTTCCTTCGTTTGTTTATCGTTAGGGTTGCTTGGTTGGCGTTATAGCTATAGTGGATACTATGAGCGCGCGCAGGTATTAATGCCGATTGTTTCTAGTGTTCAGGTGTTCGTTCTAAGTTTCTTTTATTTTGGTGATAGCAGTGATTTTCATTGGCTTTTTGTGAATGTTCTTATTTATGGTGTGATTGTTTTTAGGGCTGATCAGCGCTTTATTAAACATTCTGTTGTTATTAGTTCCGTGGTTCTTTTTCTAATCTGTGAATTTTTAACGATAGAAGGATTGCATATAACAGCAGAAAGTCAAAACGTTGTTGCGGTCACGGTGTTTCTCTTTGTTTCTTTTTATGTGGCTGTCGTTATTAACTTGGTTATAAGCCGATTAAAATCGGTTAATAGTCATTTACGAACATTAGCTGAGATGGACGAATTAACAGGATTGTCTAATCGACGAAAAGTATTGGCTGATGCCGTAAATATTTTTGCAGATTCCGTTATCAATGGATTGTCGTGTGTCTTCGCTATTATTGATTTGGATCATTTTAAGAAAATCAATGATACTTATGGGCATGAAGCTGGTGATTTAGCATTGTCTCAAATCGCGAAAGTCATGAGTTCTGCTATACGTCCACAAGATGAAATAGGCCGTTATGGCGGCGAAGAGTTTATTGTTATTATGCGTGATATCAACTTGAATCAGGCTGAAGTAGTTGTAGAAAATATACGTAAAAGTGTTGAGGAAATGCTTGTTGAAACCGAACAAGGTGTTGTTATTCCAGTTACTATAAGTGCTGGGTTAGCCGCGATTACCCCTGATGTGTCTCGTTATGAAGAAATATTGGCTCAGGCAGATAAAGGCCTATACAGTGCCAAGCGTAATGGACGAAATCGAATTTTTATTCAGTCTGAATACTAAAAAATATTTATTTCTTTGTTGACATATGAGTTGTCCACTTTCTCTGTGGATAAGCTTGTTAGCTAATCAATTTTTCCTTTATTTATTCGTGATGAGGCAAGTTTGCTCCAGATTTTATTTCGTTGTGATGATTATTGGGTAATTGATAAGCCTGCGGGCATGAGTTTTCATGCGGAGTCCGAAGAGCTTGGTGTGATGCAGGCTTTATCGATGTCTTACCCAGACAATACCTTTTTTCCTGTTCACCGTTTAGATAAATTGACTTCTGGTTTGCTTATCGTTGCTTGTCATGTTCAGGCCGCATCTTTATTCGGTAAAATGTTTGAAAAGCATGAGATGGAAAAACGGTATTTAGCGCTATCAGAACGTAAGCCTAAAAAGAAACAAGGTACTGTTTCTGGTGGCATGGCGACAAGTAGAAGAGGTCAGTGGAAGTTGACTCAGCAAAATGAAAATCTTGCGGTCAGTCAGTTTTTTTCGACTTCTTTTGAAGGGATAAGACTTTTTATTATTAGGCCTTTAACCGGTAAAACACACCAAATACGAGTTGCATTGAAAAGCGTAGGTTCTCCTATTTTAGGTGATGCTAGATATGGTGGTTCAGTATCCGATAGAGGGTATTTACATGCTTACTCTATACAGTTTGAATGGGATGGGGAGACTAAAAAATACCTTTGCCTTCCAACCTCAGGTGAATGTTTTTCACCTGAGTTATCTAGTTTTGTTGTTGCTCATTTTGATGAGTCGCTATTGAAGTGGCCTTCTAAGAAGGTAATTAATATAACTCAGCATCCGTTAGCTCGGACTGAGAAGGAAATTTAATGAAGAATGTATTGGTTTACTGTCGTCAAGGTTTTGAAAAAGATTGCGCGGCAGAATTAGCGGAAGTTGCCAGCAATAAAGGCTTTTATGGCTACGCAAAGGTGGTACCTGACGCGGGTTATGTTGTTTATAACTTTGACCAAGCAGATGCCGGTGAGTTGCTTATTCAGCAATTGAGATTTAATCGTCTTATTTTTGCTCGTCAGATTATTGCGGTAAATGATGTTATTGAGTTAGAGCAGGGCAAGCGTGTTGAGTCTTTACTGGAGGCCGCTAGAGCTTTGCCTTTGGCTGAAGAAATTTGGATCGAAACTGCAGATACGAATGAAGCAAAAGCGCTATCCGGGCTGATTAAAAAGCTTGATAAACCTCTGAAAGAAGGTTGGAAGAAATCGGGCGTGCTACGCAATAAAGCCGTTGGAGTAAGGCATCATGTTTTCATGTTAAGCGGAGAGGCGGCTTATTTGGGGGTGTCTTATGCTGTTTGTCGTAGTGAGTTTCCTATGGGGATTCGTCGCTTACGTTTTCCAGCAGCGGGGCCAAGCCGTTCTACTTTAAAATTAGAAGAGGCTTTTTTGCAGTTTGTTCCAGAGCAAAAGCTTGAAGAGGATCTTATTGAAGGGATGACAGCGGTTGATTTGGGTGCTGCGCCAGGAGGTTGGACTTATCAATTTGTTAAAAAAGGCATTCATGTTATTGCGATTGATAATGGTCCAATGCAAAAAGAATTGATGTCTACCGGGTTGGTGGAGCACGAAAAAGCGGATGGTTTTAAGTATGAACCACCTTATACTGTAGATTGGCTGGTGTGTGATATGGTTGAGCGCCCAATCAAGGTGGCTGAATTAATGGCTAAGTGGTTGGCAAGTGGTTGGACTCGACGAGCCATTTTTAACTTGAAATTACCGATGAAGAAACGTTATCAAGAAGTGTCTTTGTGTTTGCAGGCTATTGATGATTTGTTGAAAAAAGCGGGTGTTCGATACAACTATCAAGTTAAGCACCTTTATCATGACCGTGAGGAAATCACTGTTTGTATTATGGTTAAGTAACTAAAATACTGACGAATGTCTTTGTGGTTAGTTTCTTAAGTAAACAATAAAAAGCCCTATAAAATCATCGTGATTTATAGGGCTTTTTATTTGATGCAATGACGTTCTGTGGTGTTGTAGGTTAAATGGAATCCTTTACTCTAAAAGGTTTGTAGCCCATTGCTTCTTCCATTAATGGATCTCTTTCATAAATGTCGTTGCGGAATTCTGGCATGCCATTCGCATTTGCTGCAGCTGTGAAATAGATCAGGTACACAGGAATGTATGTCGGTAATGAAATGACTGAGTTGCTGCCTTCTTTTAGAGTTTTTCTCATTTGATTAAATTGATTGCTTCCCTTGGTTATTTTTTGTGCAAATTCCGCAGGATTTTCTAGGCGTATACAGCCAGAACTGAAAGCTCTTTCAGTTTGTCTAAATAGGTGTTTTGCTGGTGTGTCGTGCAAATAGATGTCGTTTTTGTTTGGGAACATAAATTTATATTGCCCCATTGCATTGTCTTCATCAGGTGTTTGCTCAAAACGAAAGCGCATTTCATTTTCTTTAATTTCTTTCCAGTTAATTTGTGTGGAATCTAGTTCTTTTGCGCCAATGCTCCAGCTAGAGAAGACCTTGTAGCCATGTTTAACCAGGTAGTTTGGGTCAGCTTGTAATTTTGGCAATAGATTTTCTCTGGCGATGCGGTGTGGTACGCGCCAAGTTGGATTGGTAACCATGTAGGTCATTAAGCCTTTAAATACCGGTGTTTTTCTCTCTGTTGTACCTATAACAACTTTCATTGAGGTGAGTTCGCCATTTAGGTGCATATCTACTGTGTAGTTAGTTAGATCTACCCAAATACGATTTGCTTCTAATTCACTTGGTAGCCAGCGCCATCTTTCTAAGTTATAAGCTATTTGTTTGGCTCTCATTTCTAAAGGGACATTAAGCATTTCTATTGTTTGAGAGCCTGCTGAGCCATCAGCAGATAAATGGTGACGACGTTGAAAACGTTTGAGGGCATCTTTTAGTCGAATGTCAAATTGCTCTTCGTTGACTTTTCGAGTGGAGAAGCGAATGTCGCCAAGCTGTACAAGGCGCGCCCTTAATTGTGCTACTCGTGGACCTTCATCGCCAGCCGTCAAGAGAGAGCCAGGAGTAACAAAGATGTCTTTTTCTTTTAGAGATAAATCTTGGTAATAAACCAGCCACTTCTGAAGTACTTGGTACTGTGGGCTTCGAGGAGCAAGTAATTGAAGATAATTCACCATATCGGTTGCTGAATCAAGGTGTAGTAAGTCGTTCCAGTTGTTGTTTGGCGCATCCAGTTGCCAGTTCGGATCAATAAGTTGTGGCTCGTAACGACCGTTGCTTAAATCATGGGCATAGCTTGCTAAGGCAATAGTTGCTATAACGTCCATTTCAGCCAGCTGTTGTGGCGTCGGATTTTTTAGCGCTAAATATTCTTTGATGATTTCGGCATGATAATGAATAGGGCTTAGACCGTGAGTGTAAGACTGCTCAAGAATATCAACAAGCTTGTAGATCGACATGTTGAGGGTTTTATTCTTGATCCAAATGGGGTCATAGTCACGAGCTTCATAAGCGCCGAGTACACTGTTATTTGGAAGGGCTTGACCTGCGACAGGGGTGAAGGCATTTAATGTGAGTGAGACTTGCTCTTTTACGCTGCTTTTTATTTGAGATTCGCTTGGCGGCTCAACAATAAACTGTTTGCCAGATTGAGGTGTTGAGCAGGCGCTAAGTGCCAGACTGGTACAGATTAGTAGAAGTAGTTGTTTCGCCGATGTCGTCATAGGTGTTCCTTGTTTATGGGCTTTTTGTATTGGTCGTGCATGTGTAGTCTTCTAAAAAAGCCAGAATGGTTGTGGCTTCCTCTTTGTTCTTTCCGCATATGTCTTCTTCTGGCATAAATTTCTCACATACTTGTGGACGAGAGGGGTCTCCAAATATGGCGCAGCTAAAATCGCTGAGCAATTGTATGCAAGGTTTACCTGCAGGCTTTCCATTTGGCATCCCTGGAATTGGCGATGAAATAGAAGGTGCTGTGCAGCATGCTCCGCAATCTGGTCTGCATTGCATAGTCTACAACCTTGTATTACGTCAAAAGAGTATAAATAAAACTGTTGTTTAATATATAACTTATTTATTGAATAGGATCTTAGGTTGTTGTTGAGAGCTTTGTATCCTTTTCATATGAATGGATAAAAACACTAGAAATCTTAAATGTCTTTTTTTAAATCCGCCAAGTCATTAAGCGACTTGGCGGGCATTCTTTTACTGGCTCAGAAGAGCTGTTTAACCTTTAAGCATTTTGACAAGGATTGGATTGACTACCCCAGGGTTTGCTTTGCCTTGGGAAGCTTTCATTACTTGTCCGACAAAGAAGCCGATCATCTTCTTCTGTTTGTCTTCTTCTGCTGCACGATATTGTTCAACCTGTGCTGCATTTGCATCAAGTATTGTTTGAATCATGGTTTCGATAGCACCGGTATCGGTAACTTGTTTTAGACCTTTAGATTCAATGATGTCGTCTGCAGATCCTTCTCCTTCCCACATCGCTTGAAAAACATCTTTGGCCGTTTTTCCGTTGATTGTGTTGTCTTTTATGCGAACGAGTAGTTCACCAAAAGCCTGAGCGTTAACGGGGCTATTTTCGATCTCTAGCTGTTCTTGGTTGAGTAGTTTGCTTAATTCACCCATTACCCAGTTTGCAGTTAGTTTCGCATCTTTGACTATAGTGTTTGCACTCTCAAAGTAATCTGCCATAGGTCGAGTAGAAGAAAGCACATGAGCATCGTATTCGCTTAGTTTGTACTCGTTTTCAAAGCGTGCGGCTTTCTGGCTAGGGAGTTCAGGAAGAGTTGCTTTTATTTCGTCTACATAGTCTTGCGTTAGAACGATTGGCAATAGGTCTGGGCAAGGGAAATAGCGATAGTCATTTGCGTCTTCTTTAGAACGCATGCTGCGAGTTTCGTTTTTCTCAGGATCATACAAACGTGTTTCCTGAATGATTCGACCACCATCTTCTAGTATGTCGGCTTGGCGTTCAATCTCAGTGTAGATCGCTTTTTCAATAAAGCGGAATGAGTTGACGTTTTTGATTTCTGTGCGAGTGCCGTATTCGGTTTGGCCTTTTGGTCGCAGTGAAATATTGACATCACAACGCATTGAACCTTCGGCCATGTTTCCATCGCAGATGCCAAGATAGGTCACGATAGAGTGAATCATTTTAACGTAAGCCACAGCTTCTTTTGCAGAGCGAATGTCTGGCTCTGATACAATTTCAAGTAGTGGCGTGCTAGAGCGGTTTAGATCTATCCCTGTCATGCCTTGAAAGTCTTCATGCAGAGATTTGCCTGCATCTTCTTCAAGGTGAGCGCGTGTGATGCCTATTCGAGATGTAGTTCCATCTTCCAGTGTGACATCAAGATGACCAATGCCCACAATAGGGTGATCCATTTGGCTCGTCTGATAGCCTTTTGGTAGGTCAGGGTAGAAATAGTTTTTACGTGCAAAGACAGATGTCATACCTATTTCAGCATTAATAGCATGGCCAAACATAACGGCCATTCGTAATGCTTCTTTATTGAATACCGGTAAGGCGCCAGGCATCCCCAAATCCACTAACGTGGTTTGAGTGTTGGGCTCAGCGCCAAAGCCAACGGCAGCGCCAGAGAATAGTTTTGATTTCGTGGTGAGCTGAGTATGAATCTCAAGACCAATAACGACTTCCCAATTCATGCTTATGCTCCTTTTGCCATTGTTGGTGATTGTAAATGCCAGTCAGTATGTTGCTGATACTGGTGTGCTACGTTAAGTAGCTTGGCTTCGGCAAAATAATCGCCCATTACTTGAAGGCCAACCGGCATGCCATCAACAAAGCCAGCAGGAACTGACATAGCGGGAATGCCAGCAAGGTTCACGGACAGTGTGTAGATATCTTCTAAATACATGGCGACTGGATCGCTTGTCTTGCTGCCAAGATCAAATGCTGTGGTTGGGGCGACTGGGCCCATAATCACGTCAACTTCACTAAGTGCTTTCACAAAGTCTTCTTTAATAAGGCGGCGGATTTTCTGAGCCTTTAGATAGTAAGCGTCATAGTAGCCTTCAGATAATGCGTAAGTTCCGACCATGATGCGTTTTTGTACTTCTGAGCCAAAACCTTCCGCACGTGAACGCATATACATATCTAATAAATCTTTTGGATCGTCACAGCGATGGCCAAATCGTACGCCATCAAAGCGAGATAGATTTGACGATGCTTCTGAAGGTGCAATGACGTAATAAGACGGGATGCTAAGTTGTAAGTTTGGTAAAGAGATTTCCTTTATTGTCGCGCCAAGTTTTTCGAACTCTTTAACAGCTGCCATAATGACATCCGCTACTTTTGAATCGAGGCCATCACCAAAATATTCTTTCGGAAGGCCAATTTTCAAACCGGTAAGTGGGGCGTTTATGTTCGTAAGGTAATCGTCATTTGGGTTTTCTGCAGACGTTGAATCTTTCTCGTCAAAACCTGCCATGGCTTGCATTAAATGTGCGCAATCTTCGGCGCTTTTCGCCATTGGGCCGCCCTGATCTAGACTAGATGCATAAGCAATCATACCGAAACGAGACACTCGGCCGTAAGTCGGTTTTAAGCCTGTAATGCCACAGAAAGAAGCCGGTTGGCGAATTGAGCCGCCAGTGTCTGTGCCTGTTGCAGCAACAGCAAGTCCAGCAGCGATAGCTGCAGCGGAGCCACCTGATGAGCCACCCGGGACTGTGTTTACATTCCAAGGGTTTTTAACGGCACCATAAAAACTGTTTTCGTTAGATGAACCCATGGCGAATTCGTCCATGTTGGTTTTACCTAACATAACAGCGCCAGCTTGTTGAATGCGACTCGTAACTGTCGATTCATAAGGCGGGATGAAGTTGTTTAGCATTTTTGACCCGCAAGTGGTCAAGGTGCCTTCAGTACAAAAAAGGTCTTTATGAGCGATTGGGATGCCCGTTAGGCTGGTGCCTTTTCCATTTTTCAATAAATTATCAGCCGCTTCAGCCTGACTCAGAGCCAATTGTTCAGTGACGGTAATATAACTGTTTAACTGAGGATCAAGCTTGGTAATACGGTCTAGAAAATGGCGTGTTAATTCGACGCTGGAGATGTCTTTGTTACGTAATTGTTGTGCTAATGCCGAGATACTTTGTTCAAACATGTGTCTCTCTCTTAATCGATCACTTTCGGTACTAGGAAAAGACCGGCTTCGGTCTGAGGGGCGTTCGCTAGGAAAGCATCACGACGGTTTTCTTCAGTTACTACGTCGTCTCTTAGTCTTTGCGTCATTTCAAGTGGATTGGATAGTGGTTTTACACCATCTGTGTTCACTGATTGCATTTGCTCGACTAATGATAAAACACTGGATAAAGAGTGTTGGTATTGATCGGCGTCTTCCTCTGTAAGGGCGAGGCGTGCCAAGTGTGCAATTTTTTGCACGTCTTGTTTATCTATGGACATGTTTCACCTGATTTTTGATTGTCATTAAATGGTTAACATTGTATCTCTTCATTAATTTCCTATAAAGCTAACAGCGTGAAAAACCTAACTTATTTTTAGATTGTTTTAAAAAAACGCTAAACAGAGGGGAACATAGGAAGTTTTTTGAGATTTACGTTGAATCAACTTGCCCATTGGGCAAGTGATTGATACATTTTGTCACTGTTCGTATCGTATTATCAGGGTGTAAGAATTCATGTTTAAGAAAATCAGGGGAATGTTTTCAAGTGATTTGTCCATTGACTTAGGGACGGCAAATACCCTTATTTACGTTCGTGATCGCGGAATCGTGCTTGATGAGCCGTCTGTGGTGGCTATTCGTCATAATGGAAATCAAAAAACAGTGGCGTCGGTAGGTACTGATGCAAAGCGTATGTTAGGTCGTACACCTGGCAATATTACAGCTATTAGACCAATGAAAGATGGCGTTATTGCTGACTTTCATGTGACAGAAAAAATGCTTCAGTACTTCATTTCAAAAGTACATGAAAACAGTTTTTTGAAACCAAGCCCACGTGTATTAGTTTGTGTGCCTTGTAAATCAACTCAAGTTGAGCGTCGCGCAATTAAAGAGTCTGCTTTAGGCGCTGGTGCACGTGAAGTGTATATCATCGAAGAACCTATGGCGGCAGCTATAGGCGCAGGGCTTCCTGTTGCTGAAGCTTCTGGCTCTATGGTTATTGATATCGGTGGCGGTACAACCGAGATCGCAATCATTTCTTTAAATGGTATTGTGACATCTGAATCTATTCGTGTCGGTGGTGACCGTTTTGATGAAGCGATTACGACTTATGTTCGTCGTCAATATGGTAGCTTGATTGGTGATGCAACCGCAGAACGTATTAAAACAGAAATCGGTATGGCTTATCACACCGGCGAAGAGTTACAGATCGATGTGCGTGGTCGTAATTTAGCTGAAGGTATTCCTCGTTCATTTACGTTGAGTAGCACTGAAATTCTTGAAGCTTTACAAGAGCCATTAGCTCAAATCGTTCAAGCAATTAAAGGTGTACTTGAACAATCTCCACCAGAATTAGCTGCAGATATTGGTGAAACGGGTTTAGTCCTAACTGGCGGTGGTGCTTTATTGCGTGAGATAGATCGTCTAATCAGTGAAGAGACAGGTTTACCTGTCATTATTGCGGATGATCCTCTTACTTGTGTTGCTCGTGGTGGCGGTATGGCGCTAGAGTTGATGGATAAACATGCGTCCGAGCTTTTTACTGAAGATAATGAGTAAAAGGTTAGGAGTACACCATTAATAAAGCGCTTCAACTTGGCGGTCAGGTTTCTAGTACGCGTTTTTTTGTGCTGGTTATCATTTCCGTCGCAATGATTTTGGCTGATATTCGATATTCAACTTTCTCACAAGTAAGGCCTTATTTGACTTTACTTGTGACGCCAATACAAGTTGTAGTAAATACGCCTCAAAAACTTCTTTACTGGTCAAGTGAACATCTTGCCAGTAGAGAGGGGTTGGTTGCGGAAAATCAAGCTTTACAGTCTGAGATTTTATTGTTGCGTAGTCGCCAGCAGAGGCTGGATTCTCTTCAAGCTGAAAATGTTCGCTTGCGCGAATTGTTGGATGCTTCTCAGCGCGTTGATGAAAAAATCGTTATGGCGGAAGTGATTGGTTTTGATCAAAATGCTTACAGTCATAGATTAATGATCGATAAAGGCTTTTCTTCAGGAGCGTATGTTGGGCAACCGGTATTAGACGCTACAGGTGTTTTAGGGCAGGTGGTTGAGACGGCTGCCTATAGTAGTCGAGTGTTGTTGATTGCTGATGCGAGCCACTTTATTCCTGTGCAACTTTCCCGGACAGGGCTTCGAGGGATTCTGAGAGGGACAGGGGATTTGAAAGAGATGGAGTTGATGAGTGTTCCTCGATCTGTCGATATTAAAAAAGGAGATATTTTAACAACTTCAGGTCTCGATAATCGTTTTCCAAGTGGTTACCCTGTTGGTGTGGTGAGGAGTGTTAAGCATACGCAGGGTAAGTCTTACGCAGATGTTAGTGTTGTACCTTTAGCTCAATTAGGTCGTAGCCGACACGTAATGTTAATTGATAAATCTAAAGCAGATTGATAATGAAGCCCATTTTTGTATTTTTCGCTACCTTATTAACTGCCTTAATGCTTGAAGCTGTACCCTTTCCAGAAGAGTTTGTTTGGTTTCGCCCTGAGTGGGCTTTGTTGGTTATTCTATATTGGGTAATCGCTTTACCATATAAAGTTGGTGTTGGTATGGCGTGGTTTTTGGGGTTGATGATTGATTTGTTACAAGGTGGCATTATTGGTCAACACTCTCTTACTTATGTGATTATTGCTTATACTTGTGCTGTTTTTTACCAGAGATTGAGGATGTATCACCCTTGGCAGCAGGCTTTTTTTGTTGGCGTGCTTGTGAGTATTAATCAACTTGTAGATTTTTGGGTCGATCATTATCTTGGTTATGCAGAGCCTACTTTAATGATCTTTATGCCTGCCGTTATTACAGGGTTGTTGTGGCCTTGGTCTTTTATTATTTTACGCAGTGTGCGTCGTATGTACGCGATTCGTTAAGTCCTTTTTGGGAATAGTTTATGCTTGTTTTGGCTTCAGCTTCGCCGAGAAGAAAAGAGCTGCTCAGTCTTTTGGTGAAAGAGTTTGATATTTTACCCGCTGATATTGATGAAACGCCTTATGATCAGGAAAAAGCTGAAGATTACGTTATTCGAATGGCGCTTGAAAAAGCGACTGCAGCAGTGAATAAATACAAACAACAATGCAATGCAGCCATTGATACTCTTTTTATTGCTTCAGATACCAGTGTGGTAATCGATGGCGAAGTTTTAGGTAAACCTAACTCGCTTGATGAATCTAAAAGTATGCTAAGACTGCTCTCCGGTCGCTCTCACCAAGTTATTACCTCTCTTTGTCTCTGTAATTTAAATCGTGATCATGTTGCTACTAAGCTTGTTGTGAGTGATGTGCTATTTCGTAACATTTCAGATGTAGAAATTGACCAATATTGGAAAACAGGAGAGCCTCAAGATAAAGCAGGTTCTTATGGCATTCAGGGGTTAGGTTCGATTTTTGTTCAATCTATTTCAGGTTCATATTCGGCAGTAGTCGGATTGCCACTCTTTGAAACGGCGCAGCTATTGGCGCAGTTTGGAATTCATTCGCTAGAGGATATGTCTCATGAGTGAAGATGTACTCATAAATGTCACTCCTATGGAGATTCGTGTTGCTCTGGTCGAAAACGGAGTGCTGCAAGAAGTATACATAGAGCGTTCAAGCCGAAAAGGAATTGTTGGTAATATTTATCAAGGAAAAGTAGTTCGAGTGTTACCTGGTATGCAGGCGGCATTTGTTGATATTGGACTTGAACGGGCTGCCTTTATTCATGTCTCTGAAGTTGCAGATCGTGATGCGGTTAATCCGAGTGATCAAATAGGCGATTATTTGCGTGAAGGTCAATCGCTTGTTGTTCAGGTAACTAAAGATCCGATCAGTACAAAAGGGGCGCGTTTAACAACCCATTTGTCTATTCCTTCTCGTTATTTGGTCTATATGCCAGATCAAGCTCATGTTGGTGTAAGTCAAAGAATTGAAAATGAAGCTGAGAGGGAGCGCCTTAAGTCGCTTGTTTCTAGTGCTCTTACAGACGCTGAAGAAAGTAGTGGTTATATATTGCGTACAGCTGCAGAAAGAGCAGGTGAAGAAGAAATTCTTGCCGATATTAAATTCCTAACTCGATTGTGGCAATCAGTAAAGCGTCGCATGAAAAGTGCAAAAACGCCGTCTGTTATTTATGAAGATTTACCTTTGCATTTACGAACTATGAGAGATCTAGTTGGATTAACGACGGAAAAAATCCGTATAGATTCTAAAGAAAATTATGCGAAGTTACGTTCTTTCGCTGATGATTTTATTCCTGAGTTAACAGACAGAATAGAGTACTACCCTGGCGAGCGACCTATTTTTGATCTATATAGTGTGGAAGATGAAATTCACAAAGCACTGGATCGAAAAGTTCAGTTAAAATCGGGTGGCTATTTGTTGGTTGAGCAAACTGAATCAATGACAACCATAGATGTTAATACCGGAGCGTTTGTTGGTAGCCGTAATCTTGAAGAAACAATTTATAAGACGAATCTAGAGGCGGCTACCGCAATAGGTCGTCAGCTTAGATTGCGTAATCTTGGCGGAATTATCATTATAGACTTCATTGATATGGAAGATGAAGAGCATAAGCGCCAAGTATTAAGAATGCTTGAAAAAATCTTGGATGTGGATCACGCTAAGACAAAAATTACAGGTGTTTCTGAACTTGGCTTAGTTGAAATGACAAGAAAGAGAACTCGTGAAAGTTTAGGTCAAACTTTGTGTGAGCCTTGTCGGTCATGCCGCGGAAGTGGTTTGGTGAAAACGCCTGAAACTGTTTGCTATGAGATATTTCGTGAGATTTTACGAGCAGACCGTGCCTACGACTCTCAAACCTATACTGTTTTGGCAGCAAGTTCTGTGGTTGAGCGTTTTCTTGATGAAGAGAGTTCAGGTGTGGCTGAATTAGAAGCGTTTATTCGTAAAACTATCCGATTTCAAGTGGATTCTGTTTATACGCAGGATCAATATGATGTTGTTCTTCGCTAACAACCATTAGGCTTTAAAATGAGTTGGTTATTACGTAAAATATTCCTCACGTTGTTTTGGGGAGGTGTTGTTTTTTCGTGTTTAATTGCAGTCTTTGCAGTTAGTGTCGGACAACTACTTCCTTATTTGGATTATTATCGTCCACAAATAGAGCGTAATTTACAGCAGATTACCGGTTATGCTGTTTCCTTAGAGCAGATAGATGGTCGTTTGGAGGGGGTTGACCCGACGGTGTCTGTTGGTGGATTTCATTTACAGGCAAACGGTAAATCGGCTATTTCGATTGATGAAATGCGAGTTCGAGTTGATCTGATAAAATCCCTTCTTAGTTTCAGTCCTCAATTTACATATATTAGATTTGTTGGATCCAATGTTGCGTTGGAAGAGAGTGATGGTCAATGGCGCCTTAATGGTGCCAAGCCACTTCAGACCGTTCGCAATGAAGTGGGTGTTGAGCGAATTTTAGATTATTTGTCAGCGCAACGTAATTTTTCAATTCTAGATGCCACTATTGATATTCACAGTGCTCAGTTTGGTGAACATACAATACAAATTCCTCAAGTTTATATCTTCCAAAAAGAGTTTGGTTCTTTAGTAAAGTCTAGACTTTATCTTGATGCTTATGAAGCACCGTTTCAGATTAGTGCTCGCGTTGAAGATACACGTTTACTTGGTGGTTATCGTGTTAAAGCGTCTATACAGGCTCCTGTTATTTCTCTTCCTTTGCGCGAGATGTTTCCGTCTATGCCTTATTCATTGTCATCTGTTGAACTGGGCGGTGATGTTTGGGTGGATGCTTTAATAGATAAAGAGTTTGAAGTGCGAGCTGAATCAGCACATATGAAATTTGCTTTTGAAGATGGTCAGACATACGAAACTTCTCCCTCAGTAAAACTACGCTATACACAAAAACACCCTAATTTACGTATCGATGTACATGATGTAGAGATTAAAGATCAAACAGGCGTTACTTACCCTACGGCTAATTTGGTGTTTGATTGGTCATCTGTTACGAATCGCTCTAGTGTTAATTTTAATGAAGTTGACCTTGGTTTTACTCATCAGGCACTGTCTTATTTTTTACCTGAAAAGTCTGATGCGATAAAACTATTAAATGGGCTTTCGCCTGATGGCACGGCAAAGAATGGTTCTTTTCAGTTTTGGCGTGAAAATGATGAAATGTCGTTTCAGTTGTTAAGTAATCTAGAAGCGGCTTCGGTGAAGGCTTATAACGGAATTCCAAAAGCTAATAAGATAAATGCGATCTTTAGCTTATCTAATGACAGTGGTTATATCGATTTTAAAGGCAAAGGTAGTGAAATCAGCTTTGATACTGTTTATAAGGATTCTTGGAAAACTGAGGCCTTATCTGGTTATGTTGATTGGCGTAAACAACAGGATGTCTTTCTATTAACAGGTCGAGATCTTCATATTAAACGCAATGGTGCAGATGTTAGTGGTGGATTCCGATTAGAGATTCGAGAAGATTTACCTAGTTGGATATCATTAGATTTGCATGGCAATAATATCTCAGCACTAGATCGGTTAACGTATATTCCTGATAATGCGCTTGGTGAAGATCTACGGTCTTGGATACAGGATGGTTTTGCTGAAATTGGACAAGCGGATGTGGCAGATGTATTGATCCAAAGCGATTTGGTTGAGGGCGCTGTGCCACACGTTCGAGTGCGAGTGGCAGCAAGTGATCTTGATGTGGCTTTTCATGAGGATTGGCCGACAGCCAAAAAAGTAAACGGAGTATTCGAATTTGATAATACTGGTGTTTCGGTACAAATCGATACAGCTTCTTTATTAGGCCTTCCTGTTAATAATTTATTAATTACAGTCCCTATTAATGAGGGAGCGGCAGATTGGTTAAATTTACAGGGACAGCTTGAAGGTGAGATCTCTACTATTCTTACAGTGCTTAGGAAAACCCCATTAAAAGAGACGGTTCTTTTACCTTTTGAAACTTGGGAAGCTAAAGGTGAAATTAAGAGTGAATTTGCTATAGGGATACCTTTTTCTAAAGACATTGAGCCAAAAGTAAATTTAGGTTTGGACTTCCAAGAAAACCATCTTTTGATAAATAACATTGAATTGGCCTCATATATTAAAAAAGGTCGATTTAATTACAGCACAAATGAAGGGATAACTGATTCGACATTTGACGTACAAACATTAGGAGGGGCCTCTCAATTACAGTTGTCTTCTGTAAATAAAGAAAATGGGAGGCTGGCGGTTATAGGGGATATTGTTGGTACCGCAGATCTTGCTCAAGTCGCTGCTTGGCATAAGTTACCGGATACCCTCATTGAAAAAATATCAGGCAATGTTGCATATAACGGTAAGTTACTGATTAACAAAACTCAAGAAGGTCAGGTTGATTTAACGATTAATAGTGATTTGGTTGGTGTAAATATTGATCTGCCAGAACCCATTGGGAAGAAAGCAGAAGAAGCGAAGAAATTGCACCTTAAAGTGATGCAGCATGAAAGTGATATTGTTATTGATACGGATTATAACCAGTTATCGAAGGCTCGATTTTTACTCCAAAATGGTGAATTCATTGGTGGGGAAATTATCTTGAATGGCGGTCAAAATCAAACCTTAAATTCAGCTATATCTAAGGGATTGGTTCTGACAGGTAGTTTTGACCACGTTTATGTTCAAGAGTGGCAGTCAGCGTTTGCCGATTTATCGAGTCCTGCTTCAAAGGGTGTTGAAATACCCAAATTGCCAGAGTGGATCAATAAAATTGACTTAATCGTTGATGAGGTTGTGATGAATCCACAGAATACATTAAATAACTTTAAAGTTAATTATAGCGCTGCGTCTGATAAGTCATTGTATGTGAGTTCGGATGAGGTCAATTTCTCTTTTCTAGAAAAGGGCGGCATTCCTGATCTACATTTTGATTTCCTAAGCTGGAATACGGCACCATCAGAAGATTCAGATATTGTGCCATCAGATCGTATTCCAACAGAAGCACCGATAACGGCAAGTCAAATACCTAATATGACTGTTTCGGTTGATCAGTTATATATCGATGAACAACCATATGGTGATTGGCAATTAAAGGTTTCGCGAGATGGTGATAGTGTTCGTGTTCGTGTCGATCCAGTTTCTACTAAGCTGAAGAAAGGTGATTTTAATGGAAGTCTTGTTTGGTTGGATAAGGGAGAGGAATCCAGTGTTGCTTTGCTGATAGCTGCCAATGGTGCTGATTTATCTGAGTTGACTGGTAAGTTTTCTAGTGAGGCTTTTGTGTCTTCTAAAAAATATAAGATCAATGTGGCGCTCGATTGGGAAGGACATCCTTTTTACTTTGATAGGCAATCTGTTGCTGGACGTATCAGTTTTTCTGCAGAAGATGGTAATTTTAATAAAGTAGATGAGTTGCCTGCGTTTTTGAAATTTTTAGGCGTTTTTAATGCTGGTGCTTTGACAAGACGGCTTTCATTAGACTTTTCAGATATGTATCAGCCAGGACTTACTTATGATGATTTTAGCGGTGAACTCTCTCTAGGTGATGGTATTTTGAAAACAACTTCCCCTATTACTGTAGATTCTCCCTCGGCTGTACTTTCTTTGGCAGGCAAAGCGAATATTGTAGAAGAGATTTTTGATGAAACACTAACAGCGACGTTTCCTTTGACAGGAGCTTTGCCTCTTGCTGGTCTTTTATGGGGAACACCGCAGTTAGCTGGTTTGCTTTATATTACCGATAAATTAATTGGTGATCAGCTTTCAAAGGTAACCAGTGTGCAATATAAAATCGAAGGTTCTTTTAATAATCCGACAATGACACCCATTAAATATAATCCATTAGAGGTAAAAAAATAGTGAGTTTTGTCTGATTTTTAAGACGTATTTATTACATTTTACATGACAATAAAAAGCCTTAGTTTATGACAAACTAAGGCTTTTTATTGGTGTGATAAGAATTTAAAAATAGCTTTTATAAGCCTAAACGCTTCTCTTCGGCTTCACGTAAAAAACGAAACAGTTTTTTGCGGTTTGTCGTTTTGCTTTCTTGTAATGCTTCTTTTTGGGATAGGCGAATTAATTGTCTAAGAAGTTGGATGTCTTCAATTTCAGGGTTCTCGTCTAAAAATTTAGATAGGGCTTCTTTGCTATTTTCGCCAATTAAAGTATCTCGTTTAATCTCTAGTTGATGAAATAGTTTGTTGTATGCTGCTGATGTGGAGTCAAACAGAGCTACACGCTGCGCAATGGCTTCATGATCTTCTGTTCTCATTACTCTGCCAATGTACTGTAAGTGCCTTCTCATTGCCTCGTGTTTTTTAATGCGGCCAGCTTCAACGAATGCCTCACGGAGTGTCTCTGACATATCAACTTTTTTAAGTTGATTTTTACTAAGCCCAAGCATTTTCTTACCAAGATCTTGTAGCGCTTCTACTTCGCGTTTGATCTGGGTTTTGCTCTTAGGAATTTCATCTTCATTTTCATATTGATCGAAGTCTGTCATGGGAACCTATATTAAAAAGATAGTAGCGAGGCCGAGGAAGGATAGAAAACCTACCACATCGGTCACAGTTGTCAAAATTACGCTGCCCGCCAGTGCGGGATCTACGCCAATTTTTTTTAAGAAAATTGGCAGAAGTGTACCAGTGGTTGCCGCAAATAGCAGGTTTATTATCGTAGCGGCAGCAATAATATAGGCAATCTTTATGTTGTCAAACCAAAGTGCGGTAAGTGCAGCTATCACCGTTGCCCATAATAGTCCATTCAGAAGGCCTACAATAATCTCTCTATTTAGTAGCCAGCGAGTATTGGCGGCGCCAATTTGATCCAATGCTATACCGCGAATCACAAGAGTTAGTACCTGTGAACCTGCAATTCCGCCCATGCTTGCAACAATCGGCATAAGAATGGCCAGAGCGACAACTTGGTCAAGCGTGTTTTGAAATAAACCAATGACGTAAGAAGCAATAAAGGCTGTTATCAAATTGACACCAAGCCATACTGCGCGTCTTTTGGTTGTTTTCATTATTGGTGAAAAAGTATCTTCGTCATCATCAAGGCCGGCCATGCTCAGCATGGAGTGTTCTGCCTCATCACGAATAACATCGACTACGTCATCAATGGTAATACGACCTAGTAGTTTTTTATTACTGCCATCGATAACGGGAGCAGAAACAAGATCCATTTTTTCAAAAAGTTGCGCAACTTCGCTGGCAGGCATTTCTGCTTCTATGACAGTGTATTCTGTTTCCATAATATCACGGACTGTTGCGTTAACATCTGAAACTAATAATTTTGTAAGAGGAAGAGTTCCTAGTAGTCGATCAGAGCGACTGACAACCAATAGGTTGTCGGTCATGTCTGGCAATGTGTTGTGCCTACGTAAATAACGAAAAACAATGTCTACAGTAATATTTGGACGAATGGTGATGGTGTCCGTGTTCATCAAGCCGCCGGCAGAATCTTCCGAATAGCTTAATAATGCTTCTACCCGCATTCTGTCTTGCGTGCTCATTGACGCAAGAACTTCTTTTACAATCGTTTCAGGTAGGTGTTGAAGTAAATCGGCAAGATCGTCGCTCTCAAAGCTTTCAGAGACGGCTATAAGTCGTTCAGTGTCCATGTCTCTCATGAACTGAACGCCAATATCTTCACTTAGGTATTGTAGAACTTCGCCTTCATTTTTTGAGTCGATTAATTCCCAAAGGAGTTTACGCTCCTTTGGTGGGGATGACTCTAATAGTCGGGCAACATCTTGTGCTGGCAAAGCACCGTTAAGTAAATAACGGATCTGCATCGTGGTACCGGATTCGAGTGATTCGGTGACCGTTTGGAGGTGAGCTAGAGTCGTTTTTTTCTCTGACATAGAGGTTTTACTCGTCTTCGTCAAAACAATTGTTAATTAGCTCAATAACCGCTTTAATGGCTTCCTCTTCATCTTCTCCATTTGTCTTGATAAGGATTTCCGTACCTTTACCAGCGGCTAGCATCATCATTGCCATAATGCTTTTTCCATCTACGTTACGACCTTCTTTTTCAATTGTGATATCACAAGAATAGCGAGACGTAGTTTCTACCAATTTTCCAGCGGCACGTGCATGCAAGCCTAATTTGTTGATGATTGTGACGGACTCTTCCTGCATGTGTTTTCCTATATTAATGAGTCAAATATATTGAATAAATCTTCGTTAGTTTGAGCTGCTCGTAATTGATCAAGCGCCTGAGGTGACTGGGCTAGTTCAGCAATCTGAGCCAATGTTGCTAAGTGTTGGTCGCACTCATGTGGTGGGACAATTAATGCAAAAATAAGATCGACGGATCTTTTGTCAATTGAGTCAAAATCAATAGGGTTTTGTAGTGACATAATCACAATCGCAGTATGGTTTGCTGATTCTAGACGGCAATGAGGAATGGCTATGCCATTACCTATACCAGTGCTGCCGAGCTTCTCTCGTCCTAATAATGCGTCATATACTGCTTCGTTATCACAATGTAGGCGATTTGACGCTACTTCTGACAAGCTTTCTAGAACGCGTTTTTTGCTGACAATATCTTGCTTTGCTAGAACTAGCTCAGCTTTTAATAATGATTTTAATGACATATTAAAATGGTATCCGTTTAGATCAATCGCTTACGTTCATTGGAGGGAGGGATGTTCATCGCCTCACGATATTTTGCTACAGTTCGTCGAGCAACTTGTATGCCTTGGTCAGCCAATATAATGGCTAATTTGTTATCACTTAATGGTTTTTTTGCAGGTTCATCAGAAACAAGCTTTTTAATCATAGCTCGTATTGCGGTAGAAGAGCATTCTCCACCAGACGCTGTACTAACATGGCTGGAGAAAAAATACTTAAGCTCAAAAATACCTTTAGGAGTGTGCATGTATTTTTGCGTTGTAACCCTAGATATTGTTGATTCATGCATTCCTACTTCTTCGGCAACATCATGAAGAACCATAGGTTTCATTGCTTCTTCGCCTAATTCGAAGAAATCAATCTGTCTGCTCACAATACAACTGGCCACTTTCAATAATGTTTCATTTCTACTTTGTAGACTTTTCATGAACCATTTAGCTTCTTGGAGCGATGTTTTAATATAGCTGATGTCTTCTGTTGTTACTGCGGATGTTGTTGCCATTGCAGAATAGGTTTCGTTAATTTTAATTGGAGGAAGGGCGTCATTGTTTAGCTCTACCTGCCAAGTGCCATTACGTTTTTTAACCGCTACATCTGGAATAACGTAATCCGTATCATCAGCATCGATCACTGAGCCAGGGCGCGGATTAAGTTGTTGAATTAAATCAACAACTTCTTTGAGTGCTTCATCTTTTAGTTTTGTTTTTCGGCTTAATTGGGCGAAGTCACGATTCCCTAATAAAGGCAGATAATGGTCAATAAGGTTGTGAGTACTTTTATAAAGTGGGTGGTTTTGAAATGCTTCTAGTTGAACCAATAGCGAATCACGTAAGTCAATTGAGCAAACGCCAACAGGATCAAAGCGCTGTAATCTATGTTGAACCGCAATCACTTCTTCTATGTCTAAGTCTTCTAACTCAACGGCAAGAGATTCCCAGATTTCATCTGTTGATATGCTGAGGTAACCATCAGGTTGAACGCATTCAATAATGGCATAAGCTATTTCAATGTCTCTGTCAGATATATGAGTTAAATTTAATTGCCAAATTAAATGATCTTGGATGCTTTCAGTTGGCGCATTGCGACTTTCAAAGTCACCATCACCTTCATAACTATTGTTATCACTAACGGCTGCAGAGCTTTGATATGTGTCGTCCCAGCTACTGTCTATAGACAGTTCTTCAGGAATGTTTTCAGTCCATTCGGATTCCACTCGAGCTTCTTCGCTTGAGTTACTATCTACAGAATTATCAGTGCTTTTAGATTCAATGCTAGCCGGTGTTTCATTATGAAGCAGTTCATCATCATCAAGTTCAAGGAGGGGGTTTGACTCAAGAAATTCATGTATTTCTTGTTTTAGGTCCAACGTAGAAAGCTGCAGCAAGCGAATGGCTTGTTGCAGTTGTGGTGTCATGGTCAGCTGTTGACCGAGTTTTAATTGCAAAGACTGCTTCATAGAGCAACTCTTCTTATTTGAATGAATTGGAACGAGTTGTGCATACTACTCCCTTTCTACAGCAATGATAAGGGGTTACAGACGGAAGTCATCGCCTAAATAAACCTTTTTGACTTGTTCATTGTTGATGACTGCCTTCGCATCTCCAGATGCAATGATATAGCCATTACCAACAATATAAGCTTTGTCACAAATGTCGAGAGTTTCTCGGACATTATGGTCGGTAATGAGAACGCCAATACCGCTTTCTTGAAGGTGTTTGATGATCAGTTTTATGTCGCCAACAGAAATTGGGTCGACACCGGCAAAAGGCTCATCCAAAAGAATGAACTTCGGATTCATCGCAACGGCTCTTGCTATTTCTACTCGGCGACGTTCTCCGCCAGAAAGTGCCATGCCTAAGTTTTTACGGATATGGGTGATATGAAATTCTTCTAGGAGCTCTTCTAATCTGATGTTTTGCTCTGCTTTCGTTAATGTTTTGCGCGTTTCTAATATGGCCGAAATATTGTCTTCAACAGACATTTTTCGAAAAATAGAGGCTTCTTGAGGTAAGTATCCAATACCTTTTTGAGCACGAGTATGCATGGCGTTACTGGTGATGTCGTTACCATCAATGAATATGCCGCCAGCATCATTAGCAACCATGCCAACTATCATATAAAAACACGTAGTTTTGCCAGCGCCATTTGGGCCGAGCAAACCAACAGCTTGTCCCGATTCAACAGATATCGAAACGTCTTTGACGACTTGTCTTTTTTTGTAGCTCTTAGCTAGGTTCTTTGCTTCTAGTAAAGCCATCTATTTTGTTGCCTTAGTTGCTTGTGGTTGTAGGGTCATTGATACGCGACCTGTGTCTTTTTTCTCAGCGTTAAATGTGCCGTCATCGATCATATAAAGAATGTAGTCTGCTGAAATGGAATTTTGCATACGGCTTAGGTAGCCATTTCCCATTATTTCAAGTTTAGATTCACTTGTTGAATAGTGGATCTCATCACCTTTACTGATGACAATGTTGCCACTCCAATCTACTTGTTGGCTAAATTTGGCAGGTGTACCACTTGCTTCTAGGCTTGTGAATTTGCGAGAGCTTTGATCTGTTGAAACTCTTAAATATTCAGCCTCTATTTCAATAGAACCTTGTTTAATGAATACATTGCCTTTATAGATGGCTTCACCTGTATTTTGGTCAAATGAGGCCTCATCAGCCTGAATTTCTAATGGTTTGTTTGTATCATCAGGAAGTGCGTAAGTGTATTGGCCGATTAAAGCTAAAGTAAGTAAAGCGCTAAAGTTAATGAGCTGTTTCATATTTTCCTCGTACAGATCCTGTCATGATGACTTCTTCTGAATTTATAAAAGTGGTAATTGTATCAGCAGAGGTTTTTCCTTGAGTGGAGAAAAGAATAGCATTGTCTCTGCTTGTTAACGATTGATCTTTGTCTAGATAATGTACGCTGTCTGCATTTAGATATATATCTTCAGATGTCAGGTATGTTTTTTTCGCGCTCGCATTTTCTGTTAATAGAATATCATTACTTCCGTCTTCAATAACTCCTTTATCTGCTTTTGCGCTCCAGCTGCCAGATTTTGATAGACGCTTTACGTCAGGTT
Organism: Marinomonas ushuaiensis DSM 15871; assembly: GCF_000521805.1. Taxonomy (GTDB): domain Bacteria; phylum Pseudomonadota; class Gammaproteobacteria; order Pseudomonadales; family Marinomonadaceae; genus Marinomonas; species Marinomonas ushuaiensis. Next base: position 105,962 of record NZ_JAMB01000002.1, on the reverse strand, counting down.
TCTCCAATAATGTTTTGGATTGAGAGATGTAATGAAGTGTTTGATCTGCATTGATAGTTTCAATTAAGAAGCCATTATTATCAAATTCTTTCACGGTTACTTTAGTGATGAAGTAGTCTGGAGCGGTGCTGAGTGATTCTGTTCGTACAAGGTTTTGTGTTGGCGCTACACCATACCAAAATGTAAAAATAACCAATGCAAGAATGACCGTATAAATAGTTAATGATTTCAACGAAAGTAACTTGTTAACGTTAAGCATTATACTGAGCTACTTGTACTGATTATAAATAAGTAAATAGCGTAAGACGCTAGAAGTAGCAATCCTATCCATTTAGGTATGCTGCCATTTTTACTTTTCTTAAATAAATAGATCATGAAAGCCAGTGCAATTGTAAGCCCTAGAACCCATGGGTAATCCCGGCTAACAATATTTGCATCGATAAGTCCTGGAGCTATAAGTGCGGGTAAAGGTAAAACAGTTGCTAGGTTGAAAATGTTTGAGCCCAATATGTTGCCAATCGCAATATCATGATGGCCTTTTCTGACGCTGCTTACCGATGCGGCTAATTCTGGGAGGCTTGTTCCAATAGCAACAATAGTTAGACCAATAATTAGTTCGCTGACGCCTAGACCGGTTGCAATACCGATTGCGCCCCAAACCAATAGTTTAGAACTCCCAATAAGTACAATAAGTCCAATAAAAGCGGTGATTAAGGATTTTACTATAGAAATGTTCTCGTCTTCGGATAGCGCCTCTTCTAGGGTGTCTTCAAGATCTTTGCTGCCTCGTAACAAAATTGTTAAGACAATAATAAAGGTGATAATTAATATAACGCCATCCAATATCGTAAGATGTTGGTCGTAAAGTAAAAAGCCAGTTAATAGTGTTACTGCCAATACAAGAGGAACTTCTTTGGTCGATAATCCTTTTGCAATTGGGATTGCAGAGAATAATAAAGTTACACCAAGCACAAGTGCAATATTTGCAATGTTAGAGCCTAGTACGTTCCCAATTGCAATTTCTGGCGCGTTATCAAATGCGGCTATTGCGGAAACAACCATTTCAGGTGCTGATGTTCCTAAGGCCACCAATGTGATGCCAATAACCATTGGGTTGACGTTAAGCTTTTCTGCTACTAGAGCAGAGTTTTCTATGAATTTATCGGAACTGACGACTAAAAGAATTAACCCTGCAATTAGGGCGATAGAAAATAACAACATGATATTGAAATTACTCATAAAAATCGAAGATACTATTTAATGAGGTTTAGGGTTGAAATTCAAGACTTGATCTAAGAAACAAATTGAATTTGGAGTTCATGCGATTTTATTTAGGAAGGGGCGGTGATAGTATCTGCTGATATTAGACTGGGATAAAAAGGTGTGTCAGTGGTAGATGCTTATATAAATGTCCAAAATCTTAGCTTTTCTAGGGGGGAACATGTCATCTATAAAGATATTTCTCTTACTATTCCGCGCGGTAAAATTACCGCCATTATGGGGCCTAGTGGCACGGGTAAAACAACGCTGTTGCGTTTGATCGCGGCACAATTGGCACCAGACCAAGGCTCTATTTTAGTTGATGGACAAAATGTCCATGCTTTATCTCGCTCAGACCTCTATAAATTAAGAGAGAAAATGGGGATGCTTTTCCAAAGTGGTGCTCTATTTAGTGATATGACAGTAGAAGAGAATGTTGCTTTTCCGATGGAGGAGCATACAAAGTTGGATCGAGACGAAATCCATCGAATTGTCTCGGAGAAATTGCACAGTGTAGGCTTGCGCGGCGCGGCTCAATTAATGCCTTCTGAGTTGTCTGGTGGTATGGCACGTCGTGTTGCATTAGCGCGAGCTGTTGCTCTGGATCCTGATTTGGTTATGTATGACGAACCTTTTACTGGGCAGGACCCCATATCAAAAGGGGTTTTGGTTAAGCTGATTCGTCAGCTTAATGATGCCGCTAAGATCACTTCTGTTTTAGTATCGCATGATGTTGAAGAATCATTATCTATTGCTGATCATGTTTGTATTTTAGCTGGTGGGCGAGTGATAGCGGAGGGTTCTGCAGAAGCTATACGTGCATCGGAAGACCCTCAAGTAAAACAGTTTCTAAATGGTGAGCCTGATGGCCCTGTTCCATTTCATTACCCTGAAGCAGAGTCTTCCGATAAGGCGGCACTATGAAAGCAATTACGGATTTAGGTGGGTGGCTGCTTAATTGGTTAGAAGCGGTTGGTCGAGCTGGAATTTTTTTAGCTCAAAGTGTTTTTAGATTTCCAGTGCGTTTAAATGAATCTATTAATTTATTAGTGAAACAACTTTATTCTGTTGGCGTTTTATCCTTAGTAATTGTTGTTGTTTCCGGCGCTTTTATAGGCATGGTTTTAGCTCTTCAGGGTTACAGTATTCTTGCTAAGTTTGGTTCGGAGGATGCGGTAGGTCAACTGTTGGCCCTGGCTTTATTGAGAGAGTTAGCTCCAGTTGTTACTGCTTTATTGTTTGCTGGGCGTGCTGGCTCTTCGTTAACGGCAGAAATTGGGCTGATGAAAGCAACCGAACAGCTATCAAGTTTTGAGATGATGGGGGTTGATCCTCTTCGTAGGGTTATTGCACCTCGATTTATTGCAGGTGTGATTTGTTTGCCTTTGCTTAGTATTATATTTTCGGCAACAGGGATAATTGGTGGACTTGTTGTGTCTGTTGGTTGGCTTGGTGTTCATGATGGTGCTTTTTGGTCATTGATGCAGCAGTCTGTTTATTTTGATACAGACATCATTAATGGTTTTATCAAGGCGGTGTGCTTTGCAATTGTTGTTACTTGGATTGCGGTATATCAGGGGTACGAGTGTCTTCCTACTTCCGAAGGGATAGGTAAAGCAACAACGCGTACCGTTGTTTTGGGATCGTTAGCTATTTTGGCACTGGATTTTATATTAACTGCCGCCATGTTTGGGGATTTTTAGAATGAGAAATAAACGTACTGAATTGTTTGTTGGGTGCTTTATCGTATTAGGCGTCCTAGCTTTTGTGTATCTGGCGGTTCAAGTAAGCGGGCTTGCGTTTTCTGGTAAGAAAGATACCTATCAAATTGTTGCCCGTTTTAATGATATTGGTGGTTTAAGTGATCGTGCTAAAGTTACGATTGCGGGTGTTGCTGTTGGTGATGTTGAATCAATCTCGTTTGATAAAGAGTTATATATGGGGTTGGTGAAAATGAACATCGTATCTGATGTTAATAATATTCCTACGGATAGCTCAGTTGCAATCTTAACGAGTGGATTGTTAGGGGAAAAGTATCTTGGGATTTCAATCGGTGCTGAAGATGATGTGCTGGTTGAAGGTGATGAAATTTACGATACGCAATCAGCTCTTGTTTTAGAGAACCTTATTAGTCAGTTTTTGTTTAAATCTGATGATTCTGAGGAATAAATAGATGTTCAAAGTTTTATCAAAAGTATTTTTGGTCGTTGCTTTTTTTGGTGCGAGTTTATCTTGGTCTCAAGATGATGAAGGGGCGAGGAATGCTGTTATTTCGATGGTTGATGCATTTCGCACTGAGATTGTTGAAGATAAAGAGATTTTAGCTCAAGACCCTAAGCTTCTAGAGGAGCGAGTTAACGCTATCTTGGAAAAAATCATCAATTTTGATGATTTTTCTAAAAAAGTAATGGGTAAGTATTATCGACGTGCATCGCCAGAGCAGCGTGTGCGTTTTGCTAGTGTAACGAAAGATACCTTATTACAAACATACGGTTCTTCTTTGCTTGAACTGGACGCAGATCGCATTAATGTTTTACCTTTAGGTCCTCAAGGGCGAGGTAGGGAAACGAAAGTGGATGTTGATTTTCAGATGGAATCTGGTGGCCTGCTAAATATCACATTTCATATGCAAGATACGAAAGAAGGTGATTGGGTTTTAAGTAATATTGTTATTAATAATATCAATTTTGGCCAGACGTTCCGTAAGCAATTTGCAGTGATGATGGAGCAGAACAAAAACGATATAGAGTCTGCTATTGGCGCTTGGCAAAAATCGTTAGCGAAAAAAACTTAATCTGATAAGTTGATTTTTTACAGCATTAAAAATCCGATTTCATGGTGTGGAATCGGATTTTTTTTTGTATTATCGGTAGCCTTTGTGACATTTACCTCTGTGGTAGTGTCAGTCTTCGATAAAATATTGGAAAACATATAGTTTTTTCTTAAGAGTTGGCTTAAGGGTGTTAAGTAGTTGGCTTTACTGATGTAGAATGTAAATAACTGAGATTTTTATATATTGGAGCGACTGTGAACGCAGGTGAAGTTAAAGTACTTTTAGAATCCTCTATCCCTGATTGCGAAGTGATTGCAGAGGGAGAAGGTTGTAATTTTCAAGTGGTTGTTGTGAGTAGTGAGTTTGAAGGTCTTTCTACTGTTAAAAGACAGCAACTAGTGTATTCACATCTTCAAGATGCGATTGCAAGCGGTGCCATTCATGCGGTGACAATGAAGACCTATACACCAGAGCAAAACAATAAGCTGTAAAAGCGATTATTAAGAGATTGAAAATATGGATAAGCTTCTAATTACCGGTGGTATTCGGCTAAATGGAACGGTTCGCGCCTCTGGTGCAAAAAATGCCGCATTGCCTATTTTGGCAGCCACTTTATTAACTAAAGAATTGATTACAATTACAAACTTACCTCACTTGCACGACATTACTACCATGCTTGAGCTTCTAGGCTCTATGGGGTGTGGTGTTGTTTTAGATGAAAAAATGGGCGTGCAGTTAGATGTTTCAACATTAAATAATTGTGAAGCGCCTTATGATTTAGTGAAAACTATGCGAGCTTCCATTTTGGTTCTTGGGCCTTTAGTTAGCCATTTCGGTAAAGCGGTTGTCTCTTTGCCTGGCGGTTGTGCGATTGGTAGTCGTCCAGTCGATTTACATTTACGTGGTCTAGAGGCAATGGGCGCAACTATTTCCGTCGACAGTGGTGACATTGTTGCCAGCGTCGATGGTCGCTTGAAAGGCGCGCGCATCTTTTTTGACAAGGTGACTGTGACAGGTACTGAAAACCTACTAATGGCTGCAACATTGGCTGATGGCGAGACGATTTTAGAAAATGCGGCTCGTGAACCGGAAGTTGTAGATCTTGCTGAATGCTTAATCGCGATGGGTGCGAAAATAACGGGTCATGGTACAGACACAATCGTAATTCAAGGCGTAGAAGCTTTACATGGTGCTACTTATCCGGTTATGCCAGATCGTATTGAAACAGGTACGTTTCTAGTTGCGGCAGCAATCACTGGCGGTAAAGTCAAAGTTATTGATACTGATGTAAAGTCTCTTGAGGCCGTACTTGCTAAATTAGAAGAAGCTGGTGCGAAAGTAACGTGTGGTGAAGACTGGATAGAAGTTGATATGGATGGTCGTCGCCCTAATGCTGTTAATATTAGTACTGCACCTTATCCGGCTTTCCCTACGGATATGCAGGCACAATTTGTCGCGTTAAACTCTGTTGCTAATGGCGTTGGTCGAGTGATAGAAAATATTTTCGAAAACCGGTTTATGCATGTTGATGAAATGCTCCGTATGGGGGCTGATATTGAAGTAAATGGCAATACTGCCATTGTTCGTGGTTGTAAGTCCTTGAAAGGTGCGCCAGTAATGGCGACAGATTTACGAGCATCAGCAAGCTTAGTGCTTTCTGCACTAGTTGCGGACGGTGATACGAAAATTGATCGTATTTATCATATTGACCGTGGCTATGAGTGTATTGAGGAAAAGTTTGGTTCATTAGGTGCAAAAATTTCACGGGTTTTAAATTAATATGAGTAAGACGTTAACGATTGCACTATCGAAAGGTCGCATTCTTGGAGAGACTTTGCCGCTTCTAGAAAAAGCGAACATTGTTCCTGTTGAAGATATTAGTAAAAGTCGTAAGCTGATTTTTGATACAAATCATGAACATATCAAGTTGGTTATTTTACGCGCCACTGATGTCCCGACTTATGTTGAGCATGGTGTTGCTGATTTTGGCGTTGCCGGGAAAGATGTTTTGATGGAGGCGTCTACAAAAAATCTTTATGAATTGCTTGATCTTAAAATTGCAAAGTGTCGTTTGATGACCGCAGGCGTTGTGGGTCAATCTCTTCCAAATCGACGTTTAAAAGTAGCTTCTAAATTTACTAAAACAGCGAAAGCCTATTTTGCTGAGCAAGGCGTTCAGGCTGATGTTATTAAGCTGTACGGTGCAATGGAATTGGCTCCTATTATGGGGCTGGCTGATTTGATTGTTGATATTGTCGATACAGGGAATACATTGAAGGCAAATGGGCTTGAAGCTCGAGAGTTGATTGCACCTATTAGTACGCGTTTGGTTGTAAATAAAGCGGCATATAAAACAAAATATTCTGAAATTGAGCCGATTCTAGAAATGATTAGGCGTGCAGTTGAAGAAGGTGAGGATAAGTAGTTGAACCTTAATATTCGAAATTTCATTTCTAGTTCTGATGACTTTCGTTCAGAGTTGGATGCTTTACTTGCATGGGATTCTGTCTCTGATGCGACTGTTCAAAAGTCGGTTGCGGACATTGTCGAACAGGTTCGACTTAGCGGTGATAGTGCGGTAGTTGAGTTTACAAATCGTTTTGATCGTCGTCAGGTTGTATCTTCTTCGGAACTAGAGATATCTAGAGAAGAGCTTGCTCTAGCCAAAGACCGTGTGAGTCCGGAGTTGATTCTAAGTTTAGAAGCCGCAGCAAAGCGAGTTTATGACTATCATGAACGTCAGAAGCAGCCTTCTTGGAGTTATCAGGAAGAGAATGGCACTTTGTTAGGTCAAAAGGTGACGCCTTTGGATCGTGTAGGTGTTTATGTGCCAGGTGGTAAAGCGGCTTATCCGTCTTCTGTTTTAATGAATGTAATGCCAGCTAAAGTAGCAGGTGTTGGTGACATTATAATGGTTGTACCGACACCAGATGGTTTTGTTAATGACATCGTTTTAGCAGCAGCTTATATAGCAGGTGTTGATCGTGTATTTACTATTGGTGGTGCGCAAGCCGTTGCTGCATTGGCTTTTGGTACTGAAACTATACCGAAAGTCGATAAGATAGTGGGGCCTGGTAACATCTACGTGGCAACAGCTAAGAAGATGGTGTTTGGCGTTGTTGGCATTGATATGATTGCTGGGCCGTCTGAAATTTTGGTTGTGTGTGATGGCAAGACGGATCCAGATTGGATTGCAATGGATTTGTTTTCTCAGGCTGAGCATGATGAAGACGCTCAATCAATTCTAATATCTCCAGATTTGGATTTTATCAAAGCGGTAAAACTATCAATGGAGCGTTTGATTGAAACGCAAACTCGTAAAGATATTATTAAAGTTTCGTTAGAGAATCGCGGTGCTTTTATTCATGTGAAAGATATGGATGAAGCGATGGATATTGCGAACATTGTGGCTGCTGAACATCTTGAGTTGTCCATTGAAGATCCGGAAAAATGGGCAGAAAAAATACGTCATGCTGGCGCTATTTTTATGGGGCGACATACACCGGAAGCGTTAGGTGATTATTGTGCTGGACCAAACCATGTTCTTCCGACCTCTGGTACGGCTAGATTCTCGTCACCTCTTGGTGTTTATGATTTTCAAAAGCGTAGCTCATTGATTTATTGTTCTCCTGAAGGTGCAAGTGAGTTAGCTAAAATAGCCTCACCTTTGGCTCGAGGTGAGTCTCTAGAGGCTCACGCTATGTCTGCAGAATATCGCATTTTAAAGGATGATTAATTGTGGGTAATGCTACTCACCCAGCGGCACTTTATCAGCTCAGAAAAGTGACACGCATTTTAGCGCTTATTATTTTGGTTGTAATTGTTGTTGGTCTTTTCTTGCCAACTGACTATCGCGTCGAGAGGAGCATTGTAATTGATGCTTCTCAAGACGAAATTCAGCAAAAAATGTTTCGAGGTGATTATCTACCTAACTGGATGTTTGTCCAGAATGGTAAGGTTGATTCATTTGAGGGTGTTTTGAACGAAGGTGATTCCGTTGCTTTGTCTTATGACGATGTGGCGGAGCAAGGCTTATTGTCTTTGGTTGAATTGTCTTATCGTTCAGTATTGTTTGATGTTCGTCCTAAGCCGAAGATGAATCAAGTCCATAATGAAATTTCATTTCAATCTAACGGTGGTAGTGGAACAGAGGTGGCTTGGGTTATTGAAGGAGACTTAAGTGTTGGGCTGCTAGGGCCTTATCTTGCTTTATTTGCTAATGATATCGCGGGTAATAATTTTGAAAAAAGCCTGCAGCAATTGAAAGAAGTAATAGAGCTTAGCCGTTAATTTTATTTCTAATAATTGATTCTTTGCATTGCTGGTTGTTTTTCTAACATGATGTCGGTTTGATAGGATTGCTGTCCACGAATACCTAATAGTGAAATGCTCGTTCCTGGTTTAAGAGACGTAATGAGACGTTTAATTTGGAAGGGGTCTTCGCTAGGAGTGTCGTTAATTTCAAGTATTATGTCGCCAATTTCTATGCCTGCTTTTTCGGCTGGGCTTTCTTTTGTTATTTCATTTACTAATAGTCCATGATTGGAGGGTAGGGAGAGGCTGTCTGCTAATGATAGTGTTATTTTCTGTGCCTCCATGCCTAAATATCCTCGCACTACTTCGCCATGCTTAATGATGTCTGTCATAACAATAATTGCATCGTCTATTGGTGTTGCAAACCCAATTCCTTGGGAACCTCCTGTGCTTGAGTAAATCGCGGAGCTAATCCCTATTAACTCACCTTTCAAATTTACTAAGGCTCCACCGGAGTTTCCAGGATTAATAGCGGCGTCCGTTTGTAGGAAGTTTTCGTAGGTATTTAGGCCAATGCTGTTTCTGCCTTTTGCGCTAATGATTCCTGCTGTTACAGTTTGCCCTATGCCAAATGGGTTCCCTATGGCAAGGATGCGATCGCCTATGAAAATGTTATTACTTTCTCCTATTTTGATATTGGGAAGATTTGGAAGGTCTATTTTTAAAACGGCTAAATCTGTCGCCGGATCTGATCCTATAAGTTTTGCTTCAATGCGTCGATCATCGTTTAGCGCAATAATAATGCTTTGGGCGTTTTGGATGACATGGTGATTAGTGAGGATGAAGCCGTCTTTAGTTGCGATAACGCCAGAGCCAAGATTGATGCTGTGTGCAGGTGTGTTTGAACCGTTAATACTTTTCTTTGGTTTAACTTGAGAGTAAATATTAACAACAGAAGGTGTGGCGATTTGAACGGGAAGAGAGTAGCCAGAATCTACCGTTTTTTGCTTTTCTTGTATAAGTAAGGTGGCTAAACCTATACAAGTGCCAGCTAGAATAGAGATAATGACTGTTGTTCCGTAAGTCTTTTGCTTCATAAAGTTAAGGAGTTGTTTTGCTACGCAGTGAATTTGAGTTATTGCTTAATCAAACGTTAAGCCCACATCTTTTTAAAGATTATGCGCCCAATGGTTTGCAGGTGGAAGGGAAAAAAGAAATTAACAGGGTCGTGACAGGTGTTACGGCAAGTCAGGCGTTAATTGATGCTGCAATAGAATATAGGGCGGACGCTATTTTTGTCCATCATGGTTATTTCTGGAAAAATGAAACGCCAGAAATTGTTGGAATGAAGTATAGGCGTATTTCTGCCCTCATTAAAAATGATATTAACTTGTATGGTTACCATTTGCCATTGGATGCGCACCCAGAATTTGGAAATAATGCAGGTTTAGCTGATGCTATTGGCTTAGTGAATCGAAATGGGCTGCAGTTAGGTTTCTCGCTTGAAGAGTCGATTGGTTTGGTTGGTGAATTAGATGGGCTTATGTCGGTAGATGCTTTTCAAGGATTAGTTGAGCAGGCTGTTGGGCGTAAAGTGTTGTTTGAAAATGTAGGTGACAAAGAGATACGTAAAGTTGCTCTTTGTACTGGTGGGGCGCAAGGCTATATAGAGCAAGCGGTTTCAGTAAATGCAGATGTTTTTATAACGGGTGAAGTTTCAGAGCAAACTATACACATCGCGCGCGAAATGGGGATTCACTTTATTGCTGCGGGTCATCATGCTACTGAGCGTTTTGGTGTGCAATCTATGGCTAGTTTTTTAGCGGAAAAGCATGGTTTGGATGCTGTGTTCATTGATATAGACAATCCCGCTTGATTGAAAAGTTTAGGTGGAAAAAAAATGGGCCTTAAGGCCCATTTTTTGATATCTGTGTCAACGTTAAGGTTTTAAATTGAGCGTTTAGGTTCTAAATCTTCTTTTTCGCCCAGGCCAAATGTTTCACTTAACATTCCAGGCTCTTTGTCTGTTTTAAGGGCGTAGTCTCTTGGTGGTGCAGCAGTATCAGGTGTTTCTAGTTCATCTACTTTACTGGTGCTTTTCTCGATAACTACATTACTTAATTGTTTTGAGTTATCTGCAAGGTTGTTTCTTAGGCTTTCAAGGCGCTTTTCAATAGCCATTAGCTGTTCATTACTATCGAAGAAGAAATTATCAATAATAACTTGTTTGCTATCTAGCTCTTGTTGTAGTGACTTCATAGTCACTACATTTGAATTGGAGTTGATTTGCTCGTTTACCCTTTTTGCATTGAGGCGTTTAAGGGCATAACAGGCAATGCAGCCAATTATGATGCCAGTAATAAATATAATGATATTAAATTCTTCTAAGTTCATAACTTTCTCCAAAAAGCAGTCGTTATATTATAGCCGAAACATTACCTTCGATAATAGCTTGATAGGTGTTGTTTAATGTGCAATTTGCTAGAATATGAATAATTCATTTATTCAAGCAAAAGAGCGACGATGACACCTATTACACGTTATAAACAAGATTTAACAAGAGATGATTTTAATTATGATCCAGCTCAAGAAGAAGCGGTAGAGGCTCTTCAAGATTTATTTGACCGTTTAGTGGCAGACCAAGGGAATTCGTCTCCTGCTGGGTTCTTAAGCAAATTTCGAAAAAAGAAAGCGCCAGCGGTAGAAAAAGGATTGTATTTCTGGGGTGGGGTAGGTCGCGGTAAGACTTATTTGATGGATACTTTTTTTGATTGTTTACCAACAGATAAAAAAATGCGTCTGCATTTTCACCGATTTATGCAGATGGTTCATCAAGAGTTGCGTAAACTGAGTGATGTGAAAAATCCTTTGGAAATTGTGGGTAAAGAAATTTCATCTAAGGCGCAGGTTTTATGTTTTGATGAATTTTTTGTTACTGATATTACCGACGCAATGATATTGGCAGGTTTACTGGAAGTGTTGTTTGAAAATGGTACAACCCTAGTGGCAACTTCAAATATTGAACCCGATGGTTTGTATAAAAATGGTTTGCAGCGCGCGCGTTTTTTACCCGCAATTGCCCTTGTTAATAAGCATACTAGGGTTATGAATGTTGATGGTGGTATAGATTATCGACTGCGAACATTGAAGCAGGCTAAGCTATATCATTATCCTTTAGGTGAGGCTGCAGATAGTCAACTTCATGAACGCTTTATGAGCTTGATCTCTGATGCGTCTCATATTGTTGAAGGTGGGGTAGTCGAGATAGAAGGGCGAGGAATACCGCTAATTCGTAGTTGTGAAGACCTGGCATGGTTTGATATTAAAGCCTTGTGTGATGGCCCAAGAAGTCAGATAGACTACATAGAAATAGCGCGCTTCTATTCTACTGTTATTATTTCAAATTTGCCGCAAATGGATTCATCAAGAGATGATCTTGCTCGACGTTTTATCAATTTGGTTGATGAATTTTATGACCGCCATGTGAAGGTGATCTTTTCAGCTGAAGTGGCTATTCCTGATATTTATACAGGGACTCGATTGTCTTTTGAATACGACCGTACAGTTAGTCGGTTATTGGAAATGCAATCTGAAGAGTATTTGTCTTTAGAGCATCGCCCATAGTGCTATTTCAGCTTTCTTCTTCTTAGGTGTTGTTGTATACTTCGCTCGCCTTTTTAAAGGTAAGTGCACGTTTATTAAATATCTAATATTTAATAAACCAATAATAATAGGTATAGCGTGTCATTGAACACGCGTATTGAAAGGGTTTTTTGATGAAAACTTTTACAGCTAAACCTGCTGAAGTACGCCGCGACTGGTTCGTGGTTGATGCTGAAGGCAAAACTCTAGGCCGCTTGGCTACTGAAATTGCTCGCCGTTTACGTGGTAAGCATAAAGCTGAATATACTCCTCACGTTGATACTGGCGATTACATCGTTGTTGTTAATGCAGAGAAAGTTCATGTTACTGGTAACAAAGCAGCTGCGAAACAATACTACCGCCACACTGGTTATCCAGGCGGCTTGCGCTCTATGAATTTCGAGAAGCTGATTGATCATGCTCCTGAGCGTGTTCTTGAACTTGCCGTTAAAGGTATGTTGCCAAAAGGTCCTTTGGGCCGTGCAATGCACAAGAAAATGAAAGTGTACGCTGGTACTGAGCATCCACATGCTGCTCAACAGCCTCAAGAACTTAACATTTAATACGGAAGATCATTATGTCAGCTACTCAATACTACGGTACAGGTCGTCGTAAAACGTCTACCGCTCGTGTTTTCCTTAAAGCCGGTTCTGGTAACCTTGTTATCAACAACCGTACACTTTCTCAGTACTTCGGTCGTGAAACAGCTCAAATGGTTGTTCGTCAGCCTCTTGAACTTGTTGATGCTACTGAAAAATTTGACGTTTACATCACTGTTAAAGGTGGTGGTATATCTGGTCAAGCTGGTGCGATCCGTCACGGTATCACACGTGCATTGATGCAATACGATGAGACTCTACGTCGTACTCTACGTTCTGCAGGTTTCGTTACTCGAGATTCTCGTGAAGTTGAACGTAAGAAAGTTGGTCTACGCAAAGCACGTCGTCGTCCTCAGTTCTCTAAACGTTAATATCCGTTTTAGAGTTACTATTAAAACGCTTGGTTTGTTTGCCAAGCGTTTTTTTTGCTTGGAACTTTTTGCTTTAAATAAAGCTTGTTGCTATTTTCATTGCAACAAAATGATTTTTCTAAGAAAAAAATATTCAAAATGATGTTAGAATAGCTACTTCTTTGAGGTTCATGGCTTTTTTGAAGGTATTTACTGTCTTATGTTATAGAATGCTTGGCTGAATCGCTTGGCTATGTAGGTTCAAGAGTGAAGTTATAGTTTTGATTCTATAAGGTGCGAGGTGGTGATTTTTATTCCATGAAAGAATTTTTTGTGTTGAGGTGATGGTCTAGTATTTCATTGTTTCAGCACTATATTATAGTTTGTCCTCATAAATAGAGGGCTTCGATGTTTTCAATATAGGGGTTAGACATGGGTGTTATTGCAAAGCGCTCCTCAATGACGTTCTTCTCTGATGGAGAAGATCATTACAGTCACCGAGTTCGTATTGTATTGGCTGAGAAAGCTGTCACAGTGGACATCATAGATGTAGACCCGTTTAACAAGCCAGCTGAACTTGCTGATGTTAATCCATACAACGAATTGCCGGCATTAGTTGATCGTGACCTAGTTCTTTATGAGCCAAATGTCATGATGGAATATTTGGATGAGCGTTTTCCTCATCCACCACTTTTGCCTGTATATCCGGTTGCTCGAGCAGAAAGTCGTTTGTTCATGTATCGTATACAGCGTGACTGGGCAAAGCTAGTTGATCTTATTCTTACTAGTAAAGATAAAGAGGCTGTTGCTCAAGCGCAAAAAGAGTTGCGTGAAGGTTTGATGAATGTTTCCCCTATTTTTGAGGAAAAACCTTACTTCATGAGTGATGATTTCACTATCGTTGATTGTTGTTTGGCTCCAATCTTATGGCGTTTACCTGCATTGGGTGTAGATATTCCTAAAGAGCAAGCTGGCGCTCTACATAAGTATATGGATCTTGTATTCTCTCGTGAATCTTTCCAAGAAAGTCTTTCTGAAGCTGAGCAAGAAATGCGTTTAGATTAAGCTGAAAAATGCTTTGTTTTTTACGATATCAAAAGAGGAGCTTATAGCTCCTTTTTTTTACAAAATATTAAGTAGGAGATGTAATGTTACCGAAACGATCTTATTTATTAAATGCAGCTTATGCGTGGGTTGCTGATAATGATATGACGCCTTATCTTCTGGTGGATGCTGAACAAGCGGATGTAGTTATTCCTACTGAGTTTGTTAAAGATGGGCAAATAGTATTGAACGTTAGTATGTCAGCAGTCCGTCATTTGATTATGGATCAAGAAGCAGTATCTTTTGAAGCGCGTTTTAGTGGGAAGCCTATGCAGGTTTACGTACCAATGAGAGCTGCGCTTGCTTTATATGCCAAAGAAAATGGAGATGGTTTTGTGTTTCCTGATGAGGAGTTTTTTGACGAGCCGCCGACGCCACCAGAGCCTAAAAAAGGGTTTCAGCTTAAAGTCGTAAAATAGAGTGGATAAAATACTTTATAAGATATGCGGTTGGATTGTTGTAATCAAAAAGAGCTTTTGGCTCTTTTTTTGATTTTAGTAATAGTAGGCATGTAAATGGGGTTCTTTAGTCTTCGTAGCCAAATAATTGACGTTCAAGTAAGTCTACCAATGTATGGATGACAGTCATTTGGCATTCGTGAACTCTTGCCGTACCAAGAAGATTTACCTTGATCTCTGTATCGTCTTGAGATGTTAGTGAGGATACATTTTTTGCTTCAGGGCTAGTGAGGGCGACAATATTCATTTTTCGCTCATGGGCTGCTTGAATAGCTTGAATAATAGAGGAAGTGTTTCCTCGGTTGGCAATAACAAACAAAATATCGCCTTGATTTCCTAGCGCTGTAATTTGTTTTGAAAAGACGTCATGGTAGCTGTCATTGTTAGTTATTGCTAATAGTGCTGCACCGTCGCCGCTTAAATTAATCGCCGGAAGGCCAGGGCGTTCTCTGTCCATTCTATCTAGCATTAAAGTGCTAAAATATTGGGATAAATGAGAGCCTGTACTATTCCCTATGCAAATTATTTTCCCACCAGAGGCAATACTTGAAAAAATAACTTTTGCAGCATGCTCTATATAAGGTGGTAGGCTTTCTAGTGCTTGTTGTTGAGCTTCAAAGCTCTGTGCAAATTGTGTGTAAATTGCTTCTTGAAAATCCATAGTGATTAAAATACTGCTTTAAGCCAAGTTAAGTGTTGTGTGTTTATTTCTTTATCAAATAGTACCGCATCGAAGCGACTGGCATTACAAGTTTTTTTGTTCTTTTGTAACCATAGTGCGGCACTGTTCCGTACTTTTTTGAGTTTGGAGTGTCCGAGGCTTTCTGCAGCGCTACCATGAGCGTTACTTTTACGGAAGCGAACCTCTACAAAAACATAGGTTTGTTTGTCGAGGAAAATTAAGTCTATTTCTCCTAAGCGACAAAAAAAGTTTCTTTCAATTAGATGCAGTCCTTGTTCGAGAAGAAAGCGTTCGGCCTCTTGTTCTGCTTTTTCGCCGCTATTCTTCGCTTCCTTCCTTTTGTTGAAAGAATTGATTACTTGTCGCATATACCAAATTTCCTTTTCGGTAAGTCATGATTTCAGGTCTTTTATGAAAGATGCCTTTGTCATCGATTGTGATGATGCCAGTGTTTGCTGAAACTCGGGTGCTTGGCAACAAGGTAAATAGCTGATGTTTATTTGCAAGTAAATAAGCGTCTGCTCCAAGTGCCTGTAATCGCCGTAAAATATTTGAACTTTGTTTTTTATCTAAAACCTCAAGGGATCTACTTTTAGGTGTTAGTGCAGAAATTTCAGTAAAAATAATGCGTTCTATATCACTTGGGTTTGTGGATTTTTCTGGGGCACTGTCGTTCAGTGTGCTACTAGCAAGCATTGGGATTTTTTCGGCGAAATAAAAGTCTATTAGTGGTCTTATTTGCTTGGCATCATTTAATTTTCCGATGTAATAGACGTAATCAAGGTCTTCACGAGATCGAGCTATGCTTTCGACTTTTGTCCTTGTCCATTGCTCTATCAGTTTTTTGCGAGCGTAGCTCTCATCAACTAAAAGTAGTTTTTGTATGGCATCTTGTCTGCCTCTTGGTGTATTGGCATAGGACTGATTGGATGTGATGTTTACATTTTCTTTTTCTGCCGCAGCACGAAATTCATCGCTTTGTTTTAGAGCCCATGTATCTTGAGTGCTTAGTATGGCAGCATTAGTGGCGCCTTTTTGCTTCGCAAAATTAATTAGTTCCTGTATTTCATCTTCTGCATTGAGTGAGAAGTGGAAAAGGTTTTTCTGGTGTTGGTTAATATCAAGCTGGTTTAAAGCAATAACAGGGTAAGGTAGATTTAAGCGGCTGACTTGGGCAACATTGTTTTTTTGCAAAGGGCCAATGATAATGTCTGGCTGTTTCTCATTGGCTGCATCTAACGCATTTTTGACGTTATCATAGTCATCAATATTGATGATGAATACTTGTGGTCTTGCTTCTTTCTGGTTGTAGAAATTTGCAAAAAAACCATCAATGATCGCTTGAGAGGCACGTCCCAAATTACCATTCATGGGTAGCATTAAGGCGATTTTTTGAGGTGCCATTTCGCCAAGAGATGCCATAATCTGATAATCTTGAGGTGGTGACGAGGCAGCAGGATGATCTGGATTTTCTTGTTGCCATTTCTCAAATGTTGCTAATTGTTGCTCAATGGAAAGAGATTGGTCCCTTAATATATCACTTATGGTTAGCCAGCCATTTAGTAAAGGTCTGTTTTGTTGGTAAAACTCATCTTCTTCATTTTGTGTTAGGTTCTGAATGGCTAGCCATAGTTTTGCTTGGTTTTCTTCGCCTTGCCCAAGTGGCAGGTTATATGTCAAGTCCATACGAATAGTGACAGCTTCTGGCCAGTTGCCAAAGTGCTCAAAAACCGTTGCTCTGGTTTCTTTAATCGCGTTCTGATTATCTGGATGTCGAGCTGTAGAAAGCAACTCGGCTTCTTTTAAATAATGGAACGATTCATTGGTTTTGTCTAAATACGATGCGGCATGCGCCGCAAGTAAATAAGCTTTAAATTGAATTGGAGATGATGAATATAAGACGTTGTTTTCTAGTTTATCAATAACTTGTTGGTAATCACCTTGCTCGTATAGCGTTAGAGCAAGCTGGTAAGTCGCTTCTGTTTCTTGAGATAAAGTTCTTTTTTCTAAAGGGTGATACACACTTTCCTGTGTGTTTTTTCCTTGCGAATCTGTTTTTTCTGAGATTTGTGCCGTATTTTGCGGTTGATCCATATTTAAATTCATGGAATTACAAGCACTCAGCAGAAAAGAGCAAAGAGTTAATGATATGATGCGGTAATTAATTAGGCTCATAAGCTTACATAGATGACAAATAAAAGAGGTCACATGGTACCACATAGTTCTGATGATGTTAGGGGCTCGCTGTACATAGTTGCGACACCCATAGGTAATCTAGACGATTTTAGTAGAAGGGCTGAACAAACTTTACGAGAAGTCGATTATATCGCCGCAGAAGACACTCGACATACCCGCCGTTTATTGAACCATTTTGGTATTGACGCGAAATTGTTCTCTATTCACGATCACAATGAAAAAGATAAAGCAGATTATGTTGCCACCTTATTAGATGAAGGTAAAAATGTGGCTTTAGTATCAGATGCTGGCACACCTTTAATCTCAGACCCTGGTTATCATGTGGTTCATGCCTTGCGTGATAAAGGACATAAAGTGTTACCAATTCCCGGTGCTTGTGCCTTAATTTCTGCTTTGTGTGCATCGGGCTTGCCAACAGATCAGTTTTTCTTTGCTGGATTTGTTCCTGCAAAATCGAAAGGCCGTTGTGATTTGTTTGAATCCTGGAAAAAGCAAACGGGAACAGTTGTCTTCTATGAATCTACTCACCGTGTATATGATTCTATTACAGATGTTCAAAAGGTCTATGGTGATGATGCTCAGCTTGTTCTGGCTCGTGAAGTAACCAAAACATTTGAAACCTTTTTATCAGGAACAGCCGCTGAGATTTTAGCTATGTTCGATGCTGATGCAAACCAGCTGCGTGGTGAATTTGTTGTGATGCTGAGCTTTACACAAGAGAGCGGTAATGAAGTCGAGCTAGAAGTAAAACGTATTTTGACGATTCTGTTAGAAGATTTACCTGTTAAGCAGGCGGCTGCAATGGCGGCTAAGCTAACAGGTGAAAAGAAAAACTATCTTTATAAGATGGCTCTGGAAATGCAGAGCGAAGAATAATTTGAAGCAAGTGATCACGCTTTCGTCAATGAGATTAGGGTGTGTTTTTAATAACTTGTGACTAATTATTAATGCTGACTTGTGCTGATTGGATTCAACTCAAATATGTACCATTTTCTTACAAGCTCATGACACGCTTAAACCTTGATTCCTTTCTCTTTGGAACTGTTTGACTCAAAAAAAGACATAATGATTGTCATTGAAAGCAAACAAATTCAAAGCAAGCGAATCAAAAAAGGAGTGTTTATGTTATATCGTAAAAAAGCGGGTATGCTCGGTGTTATTGGTCTTAGTGCGGCAATTGTTACGGGCGTTGCGGTAAACGCCTTTGCAGATGATGAGCCAGCACTAGCTGATAGCAAGCAAGCGCAACGTTCACCAGCTGTTAAGGCTGAGGCGCCAAGTCATGAGCAACTTGCTGATCGTTTATCGCAAGAACTCAGTTTAAATGATAAAACGCGCGATAAAGTGTCTGATTTATTTGAAAAAGACAGTGAAACGATTCGAAATATTCAAGAGCAAC
Organism: Marinomonas ushuaiensis DSM 15871; assembly: GCF_000521805.1. Classification (GTDB taxonomy): domain Bacteria; phylum Pseudomonadota; class Gammaproteobacteria; order Pseudomonadales; family Marinomonadaceae; genus Marinomonas; species Marinomonas ushuaiensis. Next base: position 87,245 of record NZ_JAMB01000002.1, on the reverse strand, counting down.
TTCACAGCACGCAGGTTGAATTGAGCAGTCTTTCACCAAGTTCGAAAGGTTACTTGAAGAAAGTAAGTGGTTTGGCAGAAGAAAGTGGCGATCTGACAAAAGAGCTCACTATTGCGTACGCTGAAAATCGCTCAGAATTGTACGCGCTTTTAACCCCTGCACAAATATCCAAATTAGAGATGGTAGATAAGCCACAGCAATAATATTAATTGCAGCTATTTCCCAAAGTGAAAAGTATGCCTCAGCCATTTAGTGCTGGGGCTTTTTTATGTCAAAAAAACGCCTTGCTCTAGTTGTGCGCTAGGAGCAAGGCGATTATGTAACATAGTTACTGAGAGTGTTTGCTGTTTGAGGCTAATCAGCTCGCGACAGTGTTAAATAACTCAAAATAAGTCGGGAAGGTTTTTGATGTGCAGCCAGGGTCATTGATGGTGACTGGCGTATCAGAAAACGCGACTAAGGAAAAGCACATGGCAATTCGATGATCATTGTAGGTATCGATGGCCGCATGTTTAAGTTTGTTTACTGGCGTTACTTTGATGAAGTCTTCACCTTCAATAACATCCGCACCTAGTTTTTTTAACTCTGTTGCCATGGCGTATAGGCGATCCGTTTCTTTTACGCGCCAATTATAGATATTGCGAATGGTTGTTGGGCCTTTGGCGAATAGGGCGGTTGTTGCTATCGTCATGGCGGCATCAGGAATATGGTTCATGTCTAAGTCGACGCCATTTAGTTCGTTATGTTCCGCTTCAATCCATGTTGGGCCGTAGGTTATTTTCGCGCCCATTTTTTTAAGAACATCAGCAAACTTTACATCACCTTGAACGCTGTCTGAACCTACACCATGTACTTTGATTTTTCCTCCTGCAATCGCCGCCGCAGCAAGAAAGTAAGAGGCAGAAGACGCATCACCTTCTACCATGATTTCACCAGGGCTTTGGTAAGTCTGTTGACCTTTTACAACAAAGGCTTGGTAATTTTGATTTTCTACTTCAACACCAAATTGCTTCATAGCGTGAAGAGTGATGTCTATGTATGGCTTAGACACCAATTCGCCATCGACTTTAATTGTTAGGTCAGCTTGAGCCAATGGTGCGCTCATTAGAATTGCGGTTAAAAATTGGCTTGAAATATTACCTTTGATGGAGACTTCACCGCCAGATAAGCCGTTGGCTTTAATACAAAGTGGTGGGTAGTTTTTTTCGCCTTCGTAAGTAACATCAACCCCTAAGCTTTGTAGTGCATCAACAAGGTCGCCAATTGGGCGTTCGTGCATCCGTGGCTCACCGTGTAGGTGGAATTCACCTTTCCCTAGACAGAGTGCAGCAGTAAGAGGGCGCATTGCTGTTCCAGCGTTACCAAGGAATAAATCACCAAATTTGGCCTGAATTGGACCGCTTAGGCCTTCTAGAATACAGGTCGTGCCTTGGTCTTCTAGAGTATATGAAACACCAAGTTTTTTAAGGCTTTCTAACATGAAACGAATGTCGTCACTGTCGAGTAGGTTGGTGATTTTTGTTGTGCCTTTTGCCAGAGTGGCGAGTAAAAGGATACGGTTTGAAAGGCTTTTTGAACCTGGAATTTGGATCTCACCTTCTGCTTTTGAAAGAGGTCCTAGCGTAATTGAATTCATTGTTAAGTCCATCACAGTGGTTTTTGTTTGTTGTAGTTTTTTGCAGCGGTTGGATATTACTCAAAAAATATAATCGTCCGAAAAATATGTCCGTTTGTAAGTGGTCGCGTCACTCTGTGAGAGAGGTCAGTCTTGAATATTAATCAGTATACATTCGATAAAGTGCTGTGTCAGTTCTGAGGGAGCTTAATGGGGTGGAAAAAAAATAAATGGAGCGAGAGTGGTAAAGCGAGAGTTTGTGAAAAAAATCATCATTAGATATAAATGTTGTGCCATTAATTAACGGCACAACATTTTTTGAATTTTTTTCCGGACCCGCATGAGCATGGATCATTACGTCCTATTTTCATTCCTTCAGAGTTGACGAGTGGTGTGTTTTTTTGTACCTCATGTTCACCTGAAATATAAAACCACTGTCCTTTGGTTTTCTTGAATATAGAGCGCTCACTTAAGCGGCCAATATGCTTACCTTCTTTAAAATGGGCTGAAAATGAGACAACGCCTTGTTTGTCTTTTTCTAAGCCTTCTTCCACTTCGTTGATTTCTAGCTTGATCCATTGTGTATGCTCGTTACTGTCTTTTATGTCGGCAGTCGTTTGCTTTGGATCGTCTTTTATTTTCTGTGTCGCTGCAATGTAATCAAAATCGCTTATAGCAAAAGCGGTATAGCGAGAACGCATTAATACTTCAGCAGTTGGTGCAGTGCCAGGGTTGTTATGATACATGCCGCAACATATTTCATAAGGGGTTCCTGTTCCACAAGGGCAATTTACAGGGATTGGCATAGATAAACTCCTCTCATCGCCAAATGCATATCAAGGTGCGTATAATACGGCTTTTATTTAATGGCTAACAGGAATTATTTGTGACTTCATCGGGCCCTACTTCATTTTTTTGGTTTGACTTTGAAACAACCGGAACGGACCCTGCGCGTGATCGACCTATGCAATTTGCAGGCATTAGAACAGATTTGAATTTTAATCCCATCGGCGAACCTATTATGTTCTATTGTCGTTTGGCTGAAGATGTTTTGCCGCAGCCTGATGCGTGTTTGTTGACAGGTATTAGTCCGCAGGACGCGAACAGGGAGGGGATGTGTGAAGCTGAATTCATGCAAGCGGTAGAAGCTGAATTGTCTTTACCAGGTACCTGCGCTCTCGGTTACAACACTATTCGTTTTGATGATGAAGTAGTGCGTCATGGCTTTTATCGTAATTTTATTGATCCTTATGCACGAGAGTGGCAAAACAACTGTTCTCGCTGGGATATGATTGATCTTGTTCGAATGACATATGCTATGCGTCCAGAAGGCATTGTTTGGCCAAAAAATGAAGATGGACAAGTTTCAATGAAGCTTGAGGCGTTAACTAAAGCGAATAATATTGCGCATGAACAGGCTCACGATGCGTTGTCTGATGTGTATGGCACAATTGAAATCGCCAAATTAATTCGCAGTAAGCAGCCTAAGTTATTTAGTTATTATTTGAAAATGCGCCAAAAACATGAATTGCAACAGTTTATTGATGTGGCCCGTTTGAAGCCTTTTTTGCATATCTCTGGCATGTTCGGGCAGGCTAAACATTATTCTGCTTTCGTTGTGCCTATTGCGCCACACCCAACAAATAAAAACGGCGTCATTGTTTATGACTTAATGGCAGATGCGCAGCCGTTAGTTGATTTAAGTGTGGAAGAAATTCGTCATCGTGTTTTCACTCGACAAGAAGAGTTGGGAGACTTAGAGCGATTGCCATTGAAAGTCATCCATTACAATAAATCACCAGCGGTGGCGCCAGCGACTTTTTTGAAAGATGCAGATGTAGTGAAGCGTTTAGAATTAGATGGTGCTAGGTGTCGTCATAATCTTGCCCTTATTAAAGGTCATACTGGTTTGGCTGCGAAACTCAGTGATGTGTTTACGCAAGAAGACCGTCCGATCTTAAAAGACCCTGATCTTATGTTGTATTTTGGTGGTTTCTTTTCTCGTGAAGATAAGGTGAGGATGGAGACGATCCGCTCTACACCTGTTGAGGCTCTGTCAGAACTGGCTATGTCATTTGATGATCGTCGTTTACCTGAAATGTTAATGCGTTATATTGGTCGTAATTACCCAGATCAATTAAGTGAGCAGCAAAGAGTTGAATGGGAAGAATACAGACAGATTCGTTTGCTTGAAAAAGATGGTGGCGGCTCTATTAATATGGAGCAGTATTTTGATCGATTAAATGAAATCGCTCAAACTCCGGATTTACCAGCCGTGAAACAGGTTATGTTACAAGATTTAGCCGATTACGGCCAAAGCATTTATCCTATAGCTTTATAAGGAATAGATATGACTGAACAGCACAAAGGAATCCATTGGCTTGTTGGTTTTGCTGCCTTTGTCATTATCATTGCGGCATTAAAAGAGGCTTCTCAAATCGTTGTGCCTTTTATGTTGTCTGTTTTTATTGCCATTATTTGTGCGCCAGCTATGTCGAGTTTGCGACGACGTAAAGTGCCAACTTGGTTGGCAATTGTCTTGGTGGTGTTTGTGATATTGACCGGAGTGAGTTCTGTCGCATTATTGGTTGGCGCTTCTCTAGATGAATTTTCCAATCAATTGCCAGACTATAAGCAGCGTTTCGCTGAAGAAACATCCAATGTGATTAAGGTGATTAATAGCTTTGGGTTGCATATATCTTACGATCAAATAAAAGGCTATGTAGATCCTTCAGCTTTAATGCAAATGGTGGCTAGTACACTACGTGGTATTGGTGGTGCATTAACAAATCTTATTTTGGTTGTCATGATTGTGATTTTTATTTTATTTGAAGCTGTTGAGTTGCCGAAGAAGCTGTCTTTAGCCTTTAGTGATGCATCTCAGTCGTTAGATCGGTTTGAATCTTTTATTAAATCAGTCAACCGTTATTTAGTGATAAAAACCTTAGTCAGTGTTTTAACCGGTGTGCTGATTACATGTTGGATGTGGGTGTTAGGAGTTGATTTTCCCGTACTATGGGGTGTTTGTGCCTTTTTGTTGAATTTCGTACCCAATATAGGATCGATTATTGCCGCGGTTCCAGCTGTGTTGTTGGCATTTGTTCAGCTAGGTGGGCTTTCTGCCGGATTAACTGGGATGGGCTTCTTGGTTGTTAATCTTATTGTGGGGAATGTTATTGAACCTCGTTACATGGGTAAGGGGTTAGGGCTTTCTACCTTGGTGGTATTTCTTTCTTTGTTGTTGTGGGGTTGGGTTTTTGGCCCTGTGGGAATGCTGCTTTCGATTCCATTAACCATCATCATGAAGCTGGCTTTTGAGGCAAATCCAAAAATGCATTGGTTGGCGGTTATGATTGACTCTGAAAGCGATGGCTCCAAGCATTAAGTTTTTATATAGAAGAGAAGATGTTAATCTTATTTGAATCTAACTGGTTATTTTGACTTTTTTTGTATATACTTCGCCATCGGATTTTCGTCCGAAGGATTCTAGGGAATTTTATTAAGGCATGTAAATGATTACAGGCCTTATACTCATCTAAAAAAAGGTACTAATTTACATGTCCGATGCTGAAACTCAGCCTACATTTGATTCGTTGGGTCTAATCGCCCCTGTTCTTAAAGCGGTTGCTGACTTAGGTTACGAGCAACCATCTGCTATCCAAGCGCAAAGTATTCCATATTTACTAGAAGGTCGTGATCTTTTAGGACAAGCGCAAACGGGTACTGGTAAGACGGGAGCCTTCGCGCTTCCTTTGTTGTCTCGCATTGATATTACAGATAAAACGACACAATTACTTGTTCTGGCTCCAACTCGTGAACTTGCTATTCAGGTCGCTGAAGCATTCCAATCGTATGCTCGCCACCTTCCAGATTTCCATGTTTTGCCAATTTATGGCGGCATGTCATATGACACTCAACTTCGTCAGCTAAAGCGTGGCGTTCAAGTTGTTGTTGGTACGCCTGGTCGTGTTATGGACCATATTCGTCGTAAAACATTAAAATTAGATGGCCTTAAAGCACTAGTTCTTGATGAAGCTGATGAAATGTTGCGCATGGGATTCATCGATGATGTCGAATGGGTTCTAGAGCAAACACCACCAACGCGTCAAATTGCTTTGTTCTCTGCGACAATGCCTAATGTGATTCGTCAAGTGGCTAACCGTCATTTGAATAATCCAAAAGAAATCAAAATTGTTACGAAAACATCGACAGCAATGACGATTACTCAAAAATACTGGCCAGTAAGTGGTTTGCATAAGCTTGACGCTTTGACTCGTATTCTTGAAATGAACGAACACGATGGCATGATCATCTTTGTTCGTACAAAAGCGGCAACAGTTGAATTAGCTGAAAAGTTATGTGCTCGCGGTCATGCTTGTGAAGCCTTAAACGGTGACATCAGCCAGAATTTACGTGAACGTACTGTTGATCGTATTAAGAAAGGTCAAATTGACATTCTAGTTGCGACTGATGTAGTAGCTCGTGGTTTGGATGTAGAGCGTGTTAGTCACGTTGTAAACTATGACATCCCATACGATACAGAGTCTTATGTTCACCGTATCGGTCGTACAGGTCGTGCTGGTCGTTCTGGTACAGCAATTTTATTTGTTGCTCATCGTGAACGTCGCATGTTGCAAGCTATTGAGCGTGCAACACGTCAGCCAATCGAAAGTATGACACTTCCGACTGCTTCAGACATTAATGAACATCGTGTTAATCGTTTTAAGCAGAAAATTACAGATGTAATGGACAATGAAAATCTTGATTTCTTCCTAGAGCTTGTACAGAGCTACCAGAAAGAAAACGAAGTTGATCCATTGAAAATGGCAGCGGCTTTAGCTCATATGGCTCAAGGCAAAACACCATTGTTGTTATCTGAAATGGAAGTTCGCCAAGAACGTAGAGATCGTCGTGATGATCGCGAAAATTCTCGTGGTGATCGTGGAGAGCGCGGCGACCGTGCCCCACGCGAACGTAAAGTTCGTCCGGTAACAGCTGAAGCTATGCCTTTGAAAGATGACCCAAGCACGTCTATGACGCGTTATGTTGTCCAAGTTGGTTACAGTGCAGGTGTTAAACCTGGAAACATCGTTGGTGCGATTGCAAATGAAGCGGAAATCGAAAGCCGTTACATTGGTCATATCGAAATTTATGAAGATTTTGCAACAGTTGATTTACCAACTAACTTGGAAGCAGGTGTGTTGGGTAAATTAAGCAAAACTCGTATTTGTGGTCAACGTACTGATATCGCTAAATTGGAAAATGCGGATGAGTTGAATAAGCGTGCAGCAGCACCTTCAACTCGTAAGCGTCCTTCTGGTGGCGGTGATCGTCGTCCATCAAATGCTGGTGAGCGCAAGCGTCCTGCTGGTGGTCGTGGTGAGAGTAACCGCGGTGAACGTCGTCCAAGAGCGCCACGCAAAGATAGTTAATCTGCTTTGTTAGTTACAAATCTTAAAAAGCCGAATCTTAAATCAAGATTCGGTTTTTTTTCGCCTATTGGTTTTTATGGAGAAAGACTAGGGCGTTACACTCTGCTACTTAGAATAAGATTCTGTTAATATACAACGACTTTATTTTCTCCTATCCTGAATTCAAGACTCAAATAAAAGGTCAATGATGAACGAAATTACTATAATCAAGCCAGACGATTGGCATTTACATTTTCGCGATCAAGATATGTTGCTTGAAACGGTACCGGCGACAGCTCGTTGTTTTGAGCGCGCGGTAGTGATGCCTAACTTAGTTCCGCCAGTGACAACTGCTGAGTTAGCATTAAGTTATAAAGAGCGCATTTTAGCTGCACGTCCTGCGGGCAGTACTTTTACACCAGTTATGACAATTTATCTTACGGATAAAACCAGTGTCCAAGATATTAAAGATGCAAAAGCGGCAGGGGTATTAGCTGCAAAAATGTATCCAGCAGGTGCGACAACAAATTCTGATTCAGGTGTGAATTCTCTTGAATCACTTTATCCTGTATTTGAAGCTTTAGCCGACAACAACATGCTTCTTTTGATTCATGGAGAAGTGACACAGAAGCACATTGATATTTTTGATCGTGAAAAAGAATTTATTGATCAACATATGGTGAAAATTGTTGATCGCGTTCCAAATTTAAAAATCGTGTTTGAGCACATCACAACCAAAGACGCTGCCGATTTTGTATTGTCTGCTCGTGAAGGCGTTGCTGCAACGATTACGCCACAGCATTTATTGTTAAACCGTAATGATATGTTAGATGGCGGTATGCGTCCGCATAATTATTGTTTGCCAGTTCTGAAGCGCAGTACCCACCAAGAAGCGTTACGTGCAGTCGTAAAATCTGGTTCCCCAAAGTTCTTTCTAGGAACAGACTCAGCGCCTCATACTAAAAACCGCAAAGAGTCAGATTGTGGTTGTGCCGGCTGTTACAGTGCTTGGTCTGCTTTAGAGCTATACACACAAGTCTTTGACGAGTTGGATGCGTTAGATAAGCTAGAGGGGTTTGCAAGCCTTTATGGTGCTGATTTCTACGGATTACCTCGTAATGCGGAAACGGTGACTTTGGTGCGAGAAACTTGGAAAGTACCAGCAAGTATTACTTTGTCAAATGGTGAGCCTATTGTGCCGTTCTTTGCAGGCAAAGAAGTGGCTTGGAAGCTAAAATAAAGATTCACTGATTTTTGAATGAAAAGTACGTTAAAAGCCGAATTTAGAAATAGATTCGGTTTTTTCTATTTAGGGATAAAGAGAGTTTGCTAAAAGGCTTAATAGAAAGTTTTAGAACATGAATGCAAAAGATGAATAGTGAAGGGTAATAAAGGTGCTAATAAAAAATGGTGCGGATGGAGAGACTCGAACTCTCACGCCGTGAAGCACTGGAACCTAAATCCAGCGTGTCTACCAATTCCACCACATCCGCATGTCGTGTTGACGAGCCGGAATATTACCGATATTTGGCGTCTATGCAAGTCTTTTTTGTTACGAGTCTAGATTATCTCTTTTCTTAATTGAATGAGAGTTTTATAAGAGTAATCAGGGACATATAAAAACAAAAATGATTTAATGAAGGCTTCATAAACTGTTACTAATGCAGAGTTAAATTATGGAAAGTCGTTCGGTTTCTTTGTTGTTTAATACGTTGGATCTAACTACTCTTTTTGTCTTTTTTACATGTTGGTGGGGGTATGCTGCCTATGCACAATACAATTCTCGTCGTCGACCTTGTTTAGTTAGCGTGTTACATCAGTTTAGATTGGCGTGGATGTCTCGTTTATTGCGCCGAGATAATCGAATTGCCGATGCTTCTGTGATGGCGAATTTAGAACGAAGTAGCTTGTTCTTTGCATCGAGTAGTTTGCTGATTATTGCAGGGCTTTTTACCGCTTTTAATTACTCTGAGAAAGCTCTAGGTATTCTGTCTGATTTTTACCTTCTAGCGCCAATGAGTCAGCAAGAGTGGGAATTAAAAATTATCGTATTGGTTGTTATTTTTGCTTATGCATTTTTTACCTTCACTTGGTCAGTTCGACAATACAACTTTTGTTCAGTATTGGTCGGTAGTGCGCCTTTGGCGACCGAGCGAGGCATAGAAGACAGTGAGCGAGAAATGTATGCGAATCACATGGCGCAAATTTGCAGCTTGGCTGCGAACCAGTTTAATTATGGTTTGCGAGCGTATTATTTTGCGATGGCATTTTGTGGTTGGTTTCTTGGCCCTTATTTTTGTATGGCGGCGAGCTTTATGGTTGTCGCTGTTTTATATCGCCGGGAGTTTCGTTCGAAAACCTTCAAAACATTGAGCCGTGGACTCATTATGAAATCTCATGCTTCCTAATTTTCCTAAACCTTTACCCGAAGATGATAAGCCTGTTAATCGAACCGTCAATGTTGATGACAGGCTATATCAATACTTAGTTAACGTGTCTGTTCGTGAAACTGACTTATTAAAAGCATTGCGTCGAGAAACTGCTCAATATCATATGGCACGAATGCAGTTATCTCCAGAAGTTGGTCAATTACTTGCTTTGCTAATTAAACTTCAGTCACCTAAGAAACTTCTCGAAGTTGGTGTTTTTACGGGTTACAGCACGTTATCGATGGCGATGGCAATGTCAGAAAATGCTTCGTTAGTTGCCATTGAAAAAAAACAAATGTGGTTGGATATCGCGACACGCTATTTAGATCAAGCGGGCGTGAGAGATCGAGTCCAAACCTATTGCGATAAAGCTCTGCCTGTTATGGAAACTTTTCTTGAGAGCCAAGCAGGGTCTTTTGATTTTATTTTTATCGATGCCGACAAACAAAATTTATTGGCTTATTACCATTTAAGCAAGAAGCTGCTTCAGTCAGGTGGTTGTATTGTGATTGACAATACGCTCTGGTGGGGGAATGTTGCTGATGAGGCGTTTACGGATAAAGACACCTGTATCGTTCGTGAGTTAAATAAAACCATTCACCAAGATCTCGATGTTGAATTATCTCTGTTACCGATTGGTGATGGTCTAACGATAATCCGAAAAAAATAGTTATATTTCTGCGTTTTTCTCATTACCCATAGATTTATTGTGACTTTTTCCTTTTTTTGATTCACCAGCCTCTTGAAATTGCTTCAAGAGGCTTTATCTATGTTGCACAAGTGAAAAGAAATACGCCTTTGGACTTGGTTCAAAGGTTCATTCAAATAGGAGCAAGCTATAACATGGCAACTGATACTCAAAAAGAAACGTTAGGATTCCAAACAGAAGTTAAACAACTACTTCATTTGATGATCCATTCTTTGTACTCAAACAAAGAAATCTTTCTAAGAGAGCTTATTTCTAATGCATCTGACGCAGTAGACAAGCTTCGCTTTGAGTCTGTCGCTAACGCAGACCTTCTCTCTGAAGATCCAAATCTACGCGTTCGCATTGAATTTGATAAAGAAACAAATACCGTCATTATCGACGATAATGGTGTGGGTATGTCTCGTGAAGAAGCGATCACCAATTTAGGTACGATTGCCAAATCTGGTACGTCTTCTTTTCTAGAGCAGCTAAGTGGCGACCAGAAAAAAGACAGCCAATTGATTGGTCAGTTCGGTGTGGGTTTCTATTCTGCTTTTATCGTTGCCGATAAAGTTACGGTTGAAACTCGTCGCGCAGGTTCCGCTGAAAATGAAGCGGTTCGTTGGGTGTCCGATGGTTCTGGTGAATTCACTATTGAAAACATCGACAAAGCGACTCGTGGTTCTCGTATTACATTGCACCTAAAATCAGATGAAAGCGAATTCGCCGATAACTTCCGTCTACGCAGTTTGGTAACGAAATACTCAGATCACATTTCTATTCCTGTTGAAATGGAAAAGCCGGTTTACCCAGAAATGGACGAAGAGGGCAATCCTAAGCCAGTTGATGAAAATAAAGCGCCAGAGTTTGAACCCGTTAACTCTGCAAAAGCGCTTTGGACTCGTCCTCGTAATGAAGTGACTGACGAAGAATATCAAGAATTCTATAAGCACATTTCCCATGATTACCAGGAGCCTTTGAAGTGGTCACACAACAAAGTAGAAGGTAAATTAGAATACGCTAGCTTGCTTTATATTCCGTCTGTCGCACCTTATGATCTTTGGAACCGTGAAATGCAACGCGGTCTAAAATTGTATGTTCAGCGTGTCTTTATCATGGATCAAGCAGAAGCTTTTTTACCGCCTTACATGCGTTTCGTGAAAGGGGTCGTAGATTCAAACGATTTGTCTTTGAATGTTTCTCGTGAAATTCTGCAAAATGACCACGCTGTTGATTCTATGCGTTCTGCATTGACGAAACGTGTCTTGGATATGTTGAGTAAAATGGCGAAGAACGAACCAGAAAGTTACCAGAAATTCTGGGATCAGTTTGGTAATGTTATCAAAGAAGGTCCAGCTGATGACATGGGCAACAAAGACAAAATTGCAGCACTATTGCGTTTCAGTACAACAAATACTGATGCGGTAGAGCAAACAGTGTCTTTGGCTCAATACATTGAACGCATGAGCGAAGGTCAAGATAAGATTTACTACATCTATGCGGAAAGCCACAACACGGCGAAAAACAGCCCGCATCTAGAAATTCTTCGTAAGAAAGGTTATGAGGTTTTATTGCTAAGTGATCGTATTGATGAATGGATGATGTCTTCTCTGCAAGAGTTTGACGGCAAATCTTTCCAAGATGTTACAAAAGGCAAACTCGATCTAACCGATCAAGAAAACGAAGAAGAGAAAAAAGAGAAAGAAGAAAAAGCCGAGCAAATCAAACCATTGCTTGATCGCATGAAAACAGTATTGTCAGAGAAAGTGGCAAGCGTAAACTCAACCAATCGTTTGACTAACTCTCCAGCATGTTTGGTGGTTGGTGAAAATGACATGGGCTTACAAATGCGTCGTCTGCTTGAACAAGCTGGACAGCAGTTGCCTGATTCTAAGCCGTCTCTTGAGGTGAACCCAGATCACCCAATTGTGGCTAAAATGAATGACGAATCTGATGAAGAGCGTTTTGCCGATATGGCTTGGTTGTTGTTTGAACAAGCGACCTTGTCTGAAGGTGGTCAGCTAGAAGACCCAGCAACCTTCGTTAGCCGTATGAATAAGTTAATTGTTCAATTAAGTAAATAATCCCTCTGGGTTATTTTTGATAAAAAAGCTCATACTTATTGATAAGTATGAGCTTTTTCATTTGTACATCAATTCACTTCTTGAATTTGATTCCTGATATAAAATGGTTTAGCGTAATCGGGTGCTACGGATAGCACTTTTATGATTAAAGGAGTGAATCATGACCTATCTTAAAAAATGGCTGTTTATCGGCTTATTACAATTCCCTGTATTTCTTCTCGCACAAGTTGATGTGCAATTGGCTACAAGCTTTTCTGATGACGTTCACGCTGAAGATTACTTAATAAGTGAGAAGTATGATGGTGTTCGTGCTATTTGGACGGGAGAGCAGCTGATAACTCGACAAGGTAATTCAATTCATGCACCAGCATGGTTTACAGATAAATGGCCGAATGTATGGCTTGATGGCGAGCTTTGGTCTAAGCGTCATGATTTTGAATTTATTATGTCAACGGTGAGAAAAAGTAAGCCAATTGACAGTGAGTGGCGAAAAATTCATTACATGATATTTGATGCGCCTGATAAAGAAAAAACCATGCGGTTTGAAGAACGCTCTCAACGCTATACTCAAATTGCCTATGAAATGAATCTACCATACGTTATTCCCATTAAACAATTTACGGTTGCCAATAATAAAGCGTTACATCAATTGTTAGATGAGTACGTTCAAAGAGGTGCTGAGGGGTTAATGTTGCATCGTAAGTCGGCATTGTTTGAAAGCGGCCGAACAGATAACTTGCTAAAACTTAAACCTCATATGGATGCTGAGGCTAAAGTGATAGAAATTTTAAACGGAGCAGGGAAGTTCGATGGCATGATGGGGTCGATGTTGGTGGAAATGCCATCTGGTTTACGTTTTAAAATTGGCAGTGGATTTTCCGATGAAGAGCGACGATCTCCACCTAAAGTAGGAGACTATGTCACTTATAAATACCATGGTTTTACAGCGCGTGGGGTGCCTAGATTTGCGAGTTTTGTACGGCTGCGCAATCAAAATTATTAGTCTTTTTAAAACAAAAAAGACCGTTGCTTTTGCTATGGAAACTAGAAAGGCAACGGTCTTTCAATTAAAAAGCTTACAAACTCTGGCAAAATAAACTATGTAGGGTTTGAATTAACGTTTTTACTCGTGCATCGCCTAAACTATAAAAAATGGTTTGAGATTCACGTCTTGTTTTTACTAAGCCATCTTTTCTTAATAAAGCAAGATGTTGAGAAAGTGCCGACTGACTTAATGGCAGTTTTTCATTTAATGCCGTTACAGAGAGTTCCTTATCTAGTAAATAACATAAAATCATCAGGCGGTTTTCATTGCTTAAAGCTTTTAAAAACGTCGCTGCGAGAGAGGATTGTTTTAGCATATCTTCCATCGTGAGCGCTTTGTCATTCATTGATCTTTCTCATCTTCATTTTTATAAGTTAAATACTTGAATTTATCTGAACTGCTGGCACAAAATAAATTTATCCACATTGTCTGTGGATAAATTTGGGGGTAGTTATAAATAATAGTAGTTCTTATCATATAGTACGGCCATTATATTGTTTTGTACGTTATTTGATCAATTCGGTATATGGTTTTCTTCTAATCTAGCTCGAAGCTCGTCCATATCGGTGCGTGATCTGACGGCTTTTCTAAGGCGCGTAAATCATAATCAACGTCGGAATCTTTTAAATAAGGTGTTAAGCCATTGGAAGACATAATAACATCGATTCTAAGGCCGCGTTTAGGCGTATCGTCAAAGCCTTTTGAGCGATAATCAAACCAACTGAAACGATCGTTCTTTGTTGGGTTCAGTGAACGATAAGTATCAGTTAAGCCCCAATTCACAAGGGTGCTAAGCCATTCTCTTTCTTCTGGTAAGAAACTGCATTTACCGGTTTTCAACCAACGTTTGGCATTAGGTTCACCAATACCAATATCTAAATCTGTAGGGGAGATATTAATATCACCCATGACAATGATTTTTTCATCAGGAGAATGAGACGCAAGGTAATCCATTAAATCCGCGTAAAACTTACGTTTAGCAGGAAACTTTGTTTCATGGTCACGGCTTTCACCTTGAGGGAAATAACCGTTCAATACCTTGATAGGACCTTGAGGCGTATCAAAAGTTGCAATAATCATACGACGTTGAGCATCTTCGTCATCGCCTGGAAAGCCATATTCTACTTTTGTCGCTTCTTGCTTGCTAAAGATAGCCACCCCATAGTGAGATTTCTGACCGTAGTAATAAGCGTGATAACCAACAGATTCAGGAATTTCATGAGGGAATGCGTCATCATGTACTTTGATTTCTTGTAAGCCAATGACATCTGGTGAGTGTTTTTCTACTAATGCTTCTATTTGGTGTGGTCGAGCACGTAAACCATTAATGTTAAAAGATACAAACTTCATGAGAATCATTCCACGTTTAATTTCCTTAATCATACCTAGATGTTACAAACTCATAAAGCGCTTAACCCGTTAGAATGAGTTAGTTTTTTTTATCACGCTAATTTATTCATAATTTTTAGCATTTTTAAAAAGCCCTGTTACACTCAAGGGATAATTTTTAATGAACATACATTGGAGAGCTTAATGGCTTATCAGTACGATTTATTTGTTATTGGTGCAGGTTCTGGCGGCGTGCGTGCTAGCCGTGTTGCGGCATCTAAAGGGTATAAAGTGGCGGTTGCTGAAGGCAGCGCGTTAGGTGGTACCTGTGTCAACATTGGTTGCGTACCTAAAAAATTGTTTGTCTACGCCTCTGAATATGGTCATGGCTTTGGCGAAGCAGCAGGATTTGGTTGGACAAACGAAGGAACAAAGTTTGATTGGTCAGTATTAAGAGACAACAAAACAAAAGAAATCGAACGTCTAAACGGCATTTACGGCAATATGCTGGGTAATGCAGGCGTTGAAGTTATTTCTGGTTTCGCGAGCTTTGTTGATGCTCATACCGTTATGGTAAATGGCAAAACCTACACAGCAGAACGTATTTTAATTGCAGTGGGGGCAAAACCTTTCATTCCTGAATTTCAGGGCAGTGATTTGGTGGTTAGCTCTAATGAAATGTTCTATCTAGACTCGTTACCTAGCAAAGCCTTGGTCGTTGGCGGTGGTTACATTGCCGTTGAGTTTGCTGGTATCTTAAATGGTTTAAGTGTGGATACATCGCTTGCTTATCGTGGTGATCAATTACTACGTGGCTTTGATGAAGATGTCCGTGCCTTTGCCAGTGAAGAATATAAAAAATCAGGCATCGACGTTCGTTTGAATACGGGTGTGGATCGCATCGAATTGGTTGATCCAGAAGATCAAGCAAGCGAACGCATGGTTCACTTTAAAGACGGCACTTCTGAACGCTTTGGTTTGATCTTGTATGCTACAGGTCGAGTACCAAACGTTGGTTCGTTAGAGCTTGATAAAGCAGGCGTTGAATTCGGTAAAAATGGCGCAGTGAAAATCGATAAGAATTTCAAAACCACAGCCGACAGCGTGTTCGCCTTAGGCGATGTGACTGATAACATTCAGCTAACGCCTGTTGCGATTAAAGAAGCCATGGCGTTGATCGATTATTGGTTTGATGGAAAAGAAGTCGACTTTGACTACGACAACATCCCGACGGCTGTATTTAGCCAACCAGCCATCGGTACAGTCGGTTTGTCTGAGCAAGAAGCAGAAGCTCGCGGTATCGACTTCCGTGTGTATCAAACAGACTTCCGTGCGATGAAACATACGTTAAGCGGCGCAACATCAAGAACATTGATGAAGATGCTGGTTAACAACGCGGATGAAAAAGTCATTGGTGCTCACATGGTAGGCGACTACTCTGGCGAGATCATCCAAGGCTTAGGCATCGCATTAAAAGCAGGGGCAACGAAAGCCGATTTTGATGCAACGGTTGGGGTTCATCCAACCAGTGCAGAAGAATTTGTTACTTTCTCTGCTGGTGCGCTAAAAGAACGAAAGTAATTGAATTGTTAAGTTGTATTTGATTTATAAAAAGCTCGGATTATGTCTGGGCTTTTTTTTCGACTTGAGTTTTATGTTTTATCGT
This sequence comes from Marinomonas ushuaiensis DSM 15871, assembly GCF_000521805.1. Lineage (GTDB taxonomy): Bacteria > Pseudomonadota > Gammaproteobacteria > Pseudomonadales > Marinomonadaceae > Marinomonas > Marinomonas ushuaiensis. Next base: position 70,978 of record NZ_JAMB01000002.1, on the reverse strand, counting down.
CGCCATAGAATTAGCTTATATTGATTTATTATAAGGCTCTGCTTGCAGTCTGATATTGCTGTTTTACAATCACCGTCCTTTTTATATGCTTTGTGTTAAATAATCATTTATTAAAATCGGACTAATTTATGAAGGTTAAAGAATATCTAAGCGGGTTTGCTCTGCTTGTTGTCGTTATTGTTATAGGTGCTGTTGCCTTGGATTCGGCGATTTTCTTTCGTTTGGTTATCGGTCTAGGTTTGGGGTATGCCTTAACACGCTCTGCGCTTGGTTTCGCTGGTAGTGTTAACCGTGCTTTTCGTGGTGGTTCTACTCGATTAATGCGTGCATTGATGCTGATGTTTACCGCAACTGCTATTACTTCTACGGCATTTTTGTATAACCAAAACCCACTTGATATGAATTTGTGGATTAACCCAATTAATATGGGCCTTATCCTCGGTGGTTTGATGTTCGGTTTTGGTATGTCGTTCGCTAGTTGCTGTGCATCTGGCGTGTTGACGTATTTCTCAAGCAGCTTAACGCGTCCTGCTTTGGTTTTATTCAGTTTCGGAATGGGGGTTTTTCTTGGTTTCCCTATGCAAGCGCAAGAAAGCTGGATTCGTGAGAGTGTGATTTCTACTTCGACGTATGAAGGGAAGGGGGTGTATCTTCCTGATCTTTTCTCTGGCACACCGCTGGATGGTTATTTAGGCGCTATTTTGTTGACTGTGTTATTCGCTGGTATTGTGAGTTGGTTGGCTCATCGTTATGAACGAAATCGTCGTTTAAATGATACTTACGTTGGTACAGCATCAGAAAAAGAGCAGCAAGAAAATATACCCCATGATTTTGCCGCTCATAAATTTTTCAGTTTCCAGACCTATGAGGCCTTGTTTGTAAAACGTTGGTCAATGGGGATGGGGGTCGCTGTAATTGTTGTACTGTTTACTATATTGATGGGCGTTACTGGATCGGGTTGGGGTGCTTCTACACCATTTGGTGTGTGGATTGGTCGTATTTTGATAGCTGTCGGTGTTGATCCTATGGCAATTTCGGAGTTTACCCATCGACCTGTTGGTTTGTTTACAATGCCGTTTTTTGAGCATCCAGTGAATGTACAAAATATTGGTATTTTATTGGGATCGTTTATTTCATTGTTACTTGGTGGACGATTCTTTAGTGGTATTTCTCGTCTTCGCTTGAGTGGTCGTGAAGCCGGCATGCTAGTTGTTGCTGGTTTGGCGATGGGCTTAGGAACACGCCTTGCTAATGGCTGTAACGTTGGTGCTTTGTTTACACCCATTGCGAACTTCTCATTATCTGGCTGGATATTCTTGGTCGTGATGGTTGCTGGTGGCATTGGTGGGAATTGGTTAGGTAAACGATTTAAGTTTGCCTGATATCGTATTAAATTAGATATTTATCTCGTTCTTAAAGCCGTTACTTTGCTATACAGAGTAACGGTTTTTTTTGTGTGTATTTAAGTCGCGTAGATTTCACCGGTTTTGCTCGTATTGGATTGAAGGACTTAACCTTTCTATCTCTATGGATGTTTTTTCAATATAATGCGCGGCTAGATTGTCTTGAACGTTTAAATTGAGTTTGTAATGAGTACTGAATTTTCTATTTTATCTGCCACACTGTTATTTTTGTTTGTTATTGATCCGTTTGGAAATATTCCTATTTTGTTATCAGTAATGAAAGGCGTGCCGCAAAAGCGTCAATATCAAATTGTTGTACGTGATGGTTTGATCGGCTTACTAATTCTTGTATGTTTTTTGTTTTTTGGTGCGGAATTCTTGCAGTTATTGCACCTTGAAACGGAATCCATTTCCATCGCCGGTGGTGTTGTGTTGTTCGTGATTGCCTTGAAGATGATTTTTCCTTCGCCTTTCACGAAAGATACGCCTCCGGTTATGGAGCCCTTTATTGTACCGATTTCGATTCCTATGCTAGCTGGGCCATCTACCTTGGCGACCTTGTTGGTTATGGTGAAGAGCTTTCCTGAGCGCCAAGAAAGTCTGTTAGTTGCTGTTGTGGCAGCATGGGGAATTTCTGTTGTGATTTTAGCAATGTCGCCTTTATTGAATCGACTATTGAAAGAAAAAGGCTTGGCGGCAATGGAAAGGCTAATGGGGATGTTGCTGCTGATGATGGCAGTACAGATGCTGGTTAACGGTGTACGTGGCTTGTTTACTCACACGTTGGCGATGCTTTAGGGTTTGTTTTTGAAGGTTAATTTTTAAATACGTCTGATTATTTGAAATCAAAAAAGGCTCCATCTTAACTCATCAAGATGGAGCCTTTTATTGGGATTGCTTAGGGGGATTATTGTTCGATGGTTGGAATATCATTTTGATCGATTAGCCCATATTCCACGGCAATTTGAAGTAATTGAATAATCAGCTCATCTGGTGGTAATAAGTGCAGAGGCGTTGTTTGGCCTTGCTCAGAAAACGCGTCTTCTAGGTTTACATCGCGTTCTTCAAACCAAGAGTGAATGCTTTGTACTTCGAAACTCGGCTCCAGTCCTTTTATGCCATAGGTGGCTTCAACAAGTTGATTAAGTAACTCTGGCTCTAGGCCATAAATTACATCAGTATCAAACTCGTTAATCCATTCAGCCAAAATATCACTGGCTTCAAAGCCGAATTCGTGGAGTTGTTGCTCGTCTAGATCGTGCGCGTTTGGCTCAATATTATGATTTTCAAGCCATTCGTCGTCTGGAATGACGAGTACTTCTTTGACTTGAGCTTCATGAGTAGACCAGGTGAAAAGCAATGGAAAGGCAGGCTCGTCGGAAGAATTGGCGACAGCCGTCATGAATATAGGTAAACTTGCCATAATTTAGAACCAATGTTTGATTGTTAAGGAAGAATAAATGACCAGCCGAATCAAGATTAGTAGTGCGTTTGATGGCGGTAACATCTCCGTTATTAATGCTGCGGAGCCGGACAATATTAGAGTAATAATCCCTAAGGATACAAACTCTAAATTCCTTCAGTGGTTTTATTTTCGTTTACAAGGAGGAATGGGTGAGCAATGTGTGATCCATTTCGAGAATGCTAGCGATGCGGCTTATCCTGATGGTTGGGTTGATTATCAAGCGGTTGCGTCTTATGACCGAGAGTATTGGTTCCGTGTTCCAACCGAATATGTAGATGGAAAATTGGTGATTTCTCACCAGCCAGAACAAGACAGTGTGTATTACGCTTATTTTGCGCCTTACAGCTATGAGCGTCATTTAGATATGGTTTCTTGGGCTGCGAGTCATGAAGATTGTATAACCGACCATTTAGGTGAAACGGCACAAGGTCGTGATATTACCTTGTTGGAAGTCAGTAAAACCCAAGGTCTTGCTAAGAATATCTGGATTATTGCTCGCCAGCATCCCGGTGAAACCATGGCGGAGTGGTTTGTTGAAGGCTTGTTAGAGCGTTTGTTTGATGAATCTCATCCAATTGCTCGTTCGCTTCTCAATCAGTGTCGTTTTTATGTGGTGCCAAACATGAACCCGGATGGGGCTGTGCTTGGTAATTTACGAGTTAATTCTAAAGGTGTGAACTTAAATCGTGAGTGGAAAAATCCAACACAAGAATTTAGCCCTGAAGTATTGGCGGTGCAGAAAAAAATGGCTGAAACCGGTGTTGATATGTTTTTAGATATCCATGGAGACGAAGCCCTGCCAGTTAACTTTGTAGACGGTTGTCAAGGTGTACCATCCTTCGATACTCGTATAGAAGCCATGGAAACCTTGTTTAAGAATATTTTCTGTTCAGTGAGTCCTGATTTTCAAACTGAGCTTGGTTATACGCCAGATCAATTTGGTGAAGCCAATTTAACCGTGGCAACCAAATGGGTTGGCGAAACCTATAACTGTCTTTCTTTCACTTTGGAAATGCCGTTTAAAGATAATCAAAACCTACCTGATGATATGGTTGGTTGGTCTCCTGAGCGTGCAAAAATTCTGGGTGCTGATGTGTTGTATCCGATTCATCAAGTAATCAACAGTATTCATATGAAAGTAGATGATTAATAGTGCTAAAAAGTACAATCAGTATTAAAGTCCCTAGGGAAGTTAATTGATGAGTGAAAGCTCATTTTACATATTATAAAACGTTATTTTTAGGATGAGAAAAAATGCCTAAGGCGAGTGAAATTAAAAGAAATATGGCTGTTGAATACGATGGTAAAACGTATATCGTAAGAGACATTGAACGTTCAGTACCACAAGGCCGTGCGGGTGGAAGTCTTTACCGTATGCGTATGTACGATGTGGTATCAGGCCGTAAATTGGACGAGACATTTAAAGATTCGGACATGATCAACCTTGCCGATCTTATTCGTCGTCCTGTTATGTATTCTTACTCTGATGGTGATGAGTATGTTTTCATGGATAATGAAGACTATACGCCTTTTACCTTGAATAAATCAGCGATAGAAGATGAAATTTTATTCATCAATGAAAGTACCAGTGGTATTCAAGTTGTTTTGGTTGATGACAGCCCGGTGGCGATTGAATTGCCAACTAATGTTGAGCTAGAGGTGGTTGAAACCGATCCGTCTATTAAAGGCGCTTCAGCGACGTCTCGTAACAAGCCTGCAAAATTGTCAACGGGTGCGGTTGTTCAAGTGCCTGAGCATATTTCTACTGGCGACCGTATTAAGGTCAATGTAGAAGAGCGTAAATTTGCAGGACGCGCTTAAAAAGGCAATCCTTTTTAAATTATAACCATAAAAAACGCAGCGATAGGCTGCGTTTTTTTATGGTTATAATTTAACAGCTAAGAAATTATTTTTGATCGTCTTTTAATCTTTTCTCAGGATGGTTATTCGCTTCCGTTAATCCTGCTTCACGTTGAACAGCCGCTAAGACGCCTCGTAAAATCCCCAACTCTTGTTTCTCTGGGCGCGAGCGATTGAAGAATCTGTGTAATTTTTCTAAGACTTTCCCAGGATGATTACGCACGACAAAGTTGATGCCGTATAAAGTTTCTTCTAAATGCTCATAAAAAAGATCCATGTCTTTCTTGCGAGGGTACTCTGGTGTTTCTGTATTTTTGAAGTTTTTGTTTTGGTTTGCCATCCAAATTTCATAAGCGATGATTTGCACTGCTTGTGAGATATTCAATACAGGGTAAGCGTCGTTGGCATCGATATACACTTGGCGATGGCACTGGGCGATTTCTTCGTTTAGAAGCCCCGTTGTTTCGCGACCAAAAACAATGGCAACGCTATGATCTACTGCTTCAGGAATAACACTTTCAGCACATTCTCTGGCATTCATTATTGGTAGCTGGAAGGTACGATGACGAGCGCTGGTCCCAATAACCAAACTACAGTCAGCGATGGCTTCTTGAAGTGTTGGAACTATCGTGGCGTTTTCTAGTAGATCAACAGCACCCGCTGCTCGGCTGGTGGCTTCTTCCGATGGATAATCATTTGGATCAACCAAATAGAGGTTGGTTAATCCCATGTTTTTCATGGCGCGTGCAATGGCACCGACATTTCCAGGGTGAAAGGTGTTGATTAGTACGATTCGGATGTTACTTAGCATGGGTTGTTAAGCGCTCAGGGTTGATTGTCTCTTAGTACGATTATGGCGTTAGCGTGAGGGATTGCTCTGTGCTGGCGAAATCGACATTTTCTAAGATGACTTTGGTTGTGTCGTTAAAGAGGAATTGATTACAGGCGTGATGATACAGTGATCCTGTCTCTAACACCAATCGATAATTGCCTCTGGGAATGTAGTTAGCGGCATAGGACTGTCTTCCGTAAAGGTAAATAGAGAAGGGTTTTTGACCATCGTAAGACTCAAATGTTAGTAAGCTGTGTTCTGGTAGTTGATTGAGTATTCTTAGTCGGCTGGTACCTTTTGCTTTGCCTATTAATTCTCCGTGAGATGGTGATATTCCCGGTTGGCCGACACAGCTTGTTTGTGTCGCATGTTCTGAGCTGCCATAACCTATGTTTTTAGCTTTAACCCAACCGCTGACACCTTCAAAACGTACGGTTAACCAATCGCCCTGCATTTTTATGCTTTGTAAGTTAGATTGTGCTGGTACGTTTAATAGAATCTTGCTTGATGAATCTGGCTCTGAATATAGGTTTGTATTTATCAGTGTGTAGTTCGTTCCTATTCGAAACTGTGGATATAAGCCGCTAATGTAAGTTGTATTTTTTTTGTCAGACTCAGATGTTTCTTGGAATGATGATTGCCAATATAGGGTGCCGTAGATACCTGCAGCGAAACAAGCAATGTAAGTTACTACACGAAACGCCGCTTTTGCAGCGTCTAGACGAATAGGCTGACTGATTGGCTCTTGATGCTTATATGAAGAGTCTTGATAGGATGAGTGTGTAGAATCCTCTTCATCATCGACAAAAGATTGATAGGGCGGTATATCTGGTTGCGCTTGTGAGTCGGTAAAATTGTAGCCTTGGGTGTTAGCGCTTTTGGAGGCTTTAAAGGCTTCTTCATAAAGCGCTTTTAAACGTTTTTCATTTAGTGTGTTTCTCGCGGTTTTGATAGCGTCGTTGCGTGCTTTTTCCTGATAAGCATTGTTACGCTTCATTTCTTCGTAAGCGCGTTGGCCTTCTTTAATGAAAGCTTCTTGTTCTTTATCTGTACTGGTTGAGTAATTGTTATAACGATTTTTCGCCGCAGAGCTTTGAGTATTTTCTTTAGTAAAGCTAAAAGGTTTCCAGTCGTTGACCTTTTTACCTTGGCGAATGGCATTATTGACATTTTCATAGGCGGCTTGAAGTCGCTGAAAGTGTTCAGTGGTATCCGTATCTGGGTTTTTGTCTGGATGATACAACCTAGCTAAACGTCTAAAAGCAGCTTTAGCTTCCTTTTCGCTGGCAGTTGTTGGTATTTCCAGCAAATGATAGTCATCAATTAGGCTCATGTGTTTTAGATACTAACCATGTTTATGAGAAAGTGGGTGAACAGACTCATTATGCACAATTTGTGGTCTCTGACAAAGGCGCATCCAGTTCTTATTGATGACTTGACTCTGATAGACCAGGGTCTAAAAGGTTAAGGTAGCTAGCTGGAGTCATTGGCCTATGAAGGTGATAGCCCTGACCAAGCTGACAGTTCCACATTTGTAGTAAGTTTAGTATCTCTTCTGATTCAATACCTTCTGCCACACTGGTGATATTTAATTCTTCACTGAGGTTAATCATATTGCGGCATAAGGTTTGGCTTTGCTTATTATTTAGTAAATTCATGACAAAAAACTGATCAATTTTGAGCTCATCAGTTTGAAGAGAAACTAGGTTTTGCATTGAGCTATAACCCACACCAAAATCATCAATTGCGAGTTTAAAACCCGCCTGATGGAGTTGTGCCACATTACTGATGACTATGTCATTATTCTGAAAAATGCTGGTTTCTGTCACTTCTATTGTGAATTGTTCGGCGTTTAAATTGTATTTTTGAATCAACTGACTTGTACGTTTAGCAAAGTCTTCTTGCCAAAGATCCAGAGCAGATATGTTGATAGATAAGGTGTGTGTTGTGAGTTCTTTAGAGTGAGCGGCTGCCCACTGAAAGGCTTTTTCAATTATCATATAAGTGAGTTTATAAATAAGTCCGGTTTGTTCTGCCAAAGGAATAAATTCAGCAGGAGAAATTTGACCTAGATATTCGTTATGCCAGCGAAGAAGGACTTCACCTCCAACGATTTTGTTTTTAGATAGATCAACTTGTGGTTGGATATCAAAATAGAGTTTTTCATTTTTAATATCATCAGTTAATAGCGTTATTAACCTTAGTTGGTGGGCATGGTTGCTTTGTAATTTGTTTGTAAAAGGCGCCCAACTTCCAGATGAGTAAGTCACTGTGTTACTGGCAATTAGGGCATTTTGATAAAGTTTATCAAGGTTGGAGCCCTGTGAGGGATAAAGTGCACTACCAATTTTATATTGATGGCGGAAGTGTGCCTTGTTTACCAGTATAGAATGGTCGAGCACTTGTTGAATTTGTTCTATTTGACTCTTTAATTCGTTAGGCGTTGTACTAACGATGACGATGTTTCTGATTGTTAAACGCATTAAATGTTTGGTGTGTTTGCCTGTCAGTGGTAAAGGTAAGAACCCATCCATTGTCATGGTTTTTTTATGGATTCGCTTAATAATGTCATTAAGTGCAATGTCTGCTTGTGCAGGACCAAATGCTTGGCTCAATTTTAGGTGGCTAGTGATCTCTACCATGATTAATGCAAGATTCGGTTGATCATGAGCTCCTTTTGAAATTAATAATGGTAGTTTTTCAAAATAATAGGTGCGATTTGGCAAACCTGTTGATGGGTCGGTAATGGCTTGGAGTTGACGCTTACGTTCTATGTAATTAGATTTGTCTGCGAAGGCAAAAGCAAACCCTAATAATTGCAGAAGACTACAAATAGGAAGTATGGATTCCGTCATAATGTTAATGGGTAAAACTTTCCAAAATATTAATGTATTAAAAATGCTGCCTAACATCAAAGTAAGCCAAGAAAATAGGTAAAAACGAACAGCTAGGAAGCCCTTGTTATAGGCTTTTACTCCCCAGTAGGTACAAAAGAAAAACATAAATACTTCGATTAACGCGAACAGTGAAGCGGATACTTGTTCAGAAAATAATTGAGTTGCTATGAGAAAGGCGATGAAGCCTAAATCACCATATCTGCGTGTAAAAGATTCTGCTGTTGGGATTTGGACTTCTTTTAAAAAAGATAAACTGAATTTATAAAGTATCCAGGTCGCAATACCAAAAACAAAGAATAAATTTTTGGTTGTCCATTGAGAGAACTCTTCTGGAAAAATCCAGCGGTTAAACCCAGTGATAATCGATAGAGAAACCAAAATTGTAATGTTAATACCAAGGTAGTAAACATAACCCGGTTGTCTAAGTAGCATAAAAACAAAAATATTGTGAGTGAGAAGAACTATGAGACTGCAAAGAATGACAGTCCAAAAAAGCAACTTTTGCTCTTTTTTGTCAATAACTTCTTGGTCATTAAACAGCATAATAGGTGTCAAAAGAGGGGAGTGCCCTTGTTTTCGAATAAGAAGCGTTGTTTCTTTTTGCTCTGATAAGACGATGGGAATCCAAATTCCTTTATAGCTTTCATCCTTAGCGTTCCAAGTTTGCAGTGCTCCTCTGGCCCAGTGTTGCTGCAACTCGTCTCCATGAAATAGATAAAAGTCTAAATTATTGATGATGTAATAGCTGATACCCAGATGCAGCCTTTTATCAGTTGATTCTGTTGTGATTTTTGGAAATGTTAGTTTGTGCCAATAAGCAGAATTAGAAAAGCCTTGAGACTCTTCATAAAGACTTTCCTGAAATGTATCCAGTGATAAAAGGCTCTGTGCAGTAATGGGTGTAGTTTCCTTGAAGGTAGGAAATGTATCACTGCTTTTTTGAGTGTATTCGTTGGCGAATGCACTTTGCGTCGAAAAGAGTGATGCTAATAAAAAGAAAAAAACAACGTTTCTAAATATCATCCTTGTATACCCTAATTTATTTATCCTAATCGAAAATATCTGTATGAAAATACAAAGCTATAAATTAACACTTATAAGAACAAAAAAGTATTAGAGTCTGTTGAATTAGCAATACTTTGCTTGCAATCGTATGCGCTTTCTTAAAATATAGGCCATATTTTCAATTTATGTATTATGTTTAGGAATTTTATGAGCGAAACACTGACCCATTTAGACCATCAAGGCCACGCTCACATGGTGGATGTCTCTGATAAAGAGATCACTAAACGAACGGCTACTGCGCAAGCCATTCTAAAAATGAAGGCATCAACTTTGATAAAAGTGATGGAAGGCGGCTTGCCTAAAGGCGATGTTCTTGCCACAGCACGTATTGCGGGTATTCAAGCGACGAAAAAAACATCGGATTTGATCCCCTTATGTCATCCATTAATGCTGACCAAAGTAAGTGTGGAAATTAACACCATCAGTGATTGCGAATTAGAAGTGTTATGTACTTGCTCTTTGTCCGGCAAAACAGGTGTAGAAATGGAAGCGTTAACCGGAGCGAGTGTGGCGGCGTTAACGCTTTACGATATGTGCAAGGCCGTTGATAAGGGGATTGTTATTAATAATGTCTCTTTACTTGAAAAGAAAGGCGGCAAAAGTGGTGATTGGAGTAAAGACAATGTCTAACGCAGAAAACCAAATAAAGCACAAAGTTAATGTTGTATTTTTTGCGTCGTTAAAAGAAGTCATAGGGCAAGCAAATTATTCCATCGAGTTAGTTTTACCACTGAGTATTGCTCAATTAAAGCAACAATTGGTAAGTGAGCTGGATAAAGGCGATGCTTTATTGGATAAAGGCATTCAGTCTTCTGTCGATTTTGAATTCACGAGAGATGATGATCTAGTGCCTGTGAATGTTACCGAAGTGGCTTTTTTTCCACCCGTAACAGGAGGCTAAATGATACAAGTACAGGAAAATGACTTTGATGTTGATGCTTTATATAAAGGCTTATTAAAATCAAATAAGACTGGTGCTGTGGCTATGTTTGTAGGCTTGGTACGTCAGTTTTCAGACCTATCAAAAGAAGCGTGTTCTTTTGAGCTTGAGCATTACCCAGGAATGACGGAGCGCAACCTAAAGAAAATTGTTGATGAAGCAAATGATCGTTGGCCATTATTAGATGTCTGTGTCGTCCATCGAGTAGGGCGTTTGACGATAGACGACCAAATTGTTTTCGTTGGGGTTAGTGCTTCACATAGAGCGGAGGCATTTCAAGCGTGTGATTTTATTATGGATTATTTGAAGAGTCGCGCTGCTTTTTGGAAGAAAGAAACTCAAGGTTCAAAGAGTCAGTGGGTAGAGGCAAACACGAAAGATGAAGCAAGCTTAGAGCGTTGGTCCAAAGAGTAATAAGCTAAAGTCGAGCTATTACTCTGGTTTGAATCGTTAATTAATTCGGACGCAGCGCTTTCTTTCGACCACTGGCGTGACGTTCTCGATATTCAGTGTCTATGTATTTATCGGTTGTTGCCATGCTTGCGTGTCCTGCGTCTTCTCTTACATGCTCCTTCGGACGTGTTTTTACATCTTCGGAGATCCCTGTATGGCGTAACCAATGGACGGTTGCTACGCGTAAATCGTCAGCGTCTTCTCTCATACCATCTTCACACATGCGTTCATAAGCTCTATCAAAACAGAATTGCACTATGTTGCGCACTTGTCTTGAGCTGGTCATCGCCCCTTGACCACGATTTTTTGGAATCAAAGGTGTGTTTTCAGCAATGGTAGGCAAGGTTGGTAAATCACGGAAACGACGGTATCGAATTAAGGCGTTGAGCATATCATCTGATACCGCGACAAGGCGTTCCTTATTTCCCTTCGAAAGAACTTTAAACCACCAATGTCCATCTGAGTCTTTTATGAAGTCTCCCATGACTGGTGCAGATCGTTCATCGGCGACTAATTCAGAAATTCGTAAATACATTCCAAGTAGTGCATTCATAATGAATAAGGTGCGTTCGTGCATCGCTGGGTCTTCTTCGGCTAGCATTTCAGCGGTTTCAGTTACATAGTCCCATTGTAAGTTCGAAATCCGTCTTACTTGCTTTCGAGTAACTTCTTTTTTAACGAATTTGCTTTTCTGGCGAATCAAAGCAACAGGGTTTTGTTGTATAGCGTCTTCTTGCATTAAAAAGCCATAATAAGACGATAGTATTGAAAAAGTAGCACGAATGGCCGCTTGAGATAACGAGTGTTGTTTGGTTTTCGGTACATCGCCGTTTTTAAATTCTAATTTGCTGACGTGAGCCACAAAAGGACGCCAATCTTTATTTGGTGTTCTTTCACCCATGTATAATTTAAAGCGAGCGACGTTTTTAGTCCCGATCCAATTTTCTGGTGGCGCAACACAAAAATGAATGAATTCTTCTATTTGATCTCGTCTTAATTGTGATGTTGGGCAAGATGCTACATTCCAGGACCACAATAATAAACGTTCTACTTCGCGACGATATGAATTGAAGGTTGCCTGAGAGCCGTTATAGCTATAGATAAAGCATAAGGCAAGTTGTAAGTCTCGGCAGTATTCAGGGTCATTGAGGTGTGGTGAGTTTCCCTTTAGATGAGTCGCAATTGTCTCGAACTGAGTAAAAGGGTTTGGTAGATGTTCTAAGTTGTCGATTAAAGGAAGCGGCGTCATAATGTCTAAAATCTAAGTGGATAAGTCAGGTTAGCAAATTCTAGCCTATATCCCTATCCATTTATAAGTTCTTCGCCTCGCTTAGGTGCATTTTTAAGTGTTTCATTTCAATTTTATTCTTTATCTAAGTCCTCTTGTTTTTCCGCTTGTTGGATTATGTCAAATGAACGAATAATGGATTTTATCCGTTCTTTATCTTTCTCTTCTGCATCATTGAGAGCTCTTTTAATAATAAGCTGTGCTGTTTTCCCTTTCCCTTGGCTGAAATCTAATAAGGCTTTGTAGCTTAACGCCATCGGTATGTTTTTGATTGATTGGTAGTGTTGGATGTTGGCTCGCCATAACAATCGATTTTCATAAAGGAACTGAGATTTTATATCTAGAGGTTTTGAGTGCGTTAGTTGGGCCAGTAGCATGGAAAATGGAATGTTTTTGGGTGCCAATTCTAATTCTTTATTAACAATAATTAAGGCTTTGTCTGTTTGACCTGCGGCTTCGTAACTTAATACTTGAAGATAGTCTGTAAATTGATTGTGTTTTTTTAATTTACCTAAAAAAACGAGTGCACGCTCTGGTGATTGAACAAGATAAGAAAAAAGACCTTTTGCAAACGCGTTAGCGTCTTCGTCTTGAATTTGTTGATCTAGGTAAGAATAAGGCTGATCTTCTAGCCCCGCTCGATAGGCCAATAATGAGGCCCTGAAATACTCAAAATCATTGCTTTTTTTATAGTTCAATATGGTTTCTTTTTTGTCTGTACTGAATGAATCAGATAACCGAGTATCCGGTAAAGGGTGACTTGATAAAAATTCAATTTGTGGTCTGCCTAAAGCTTTTTTGAAAAAAGCTTGGAATAATTGGTTCATACCATCTGTCGAAATTCCTGCTTCGATAAGATATTGTCTGCCACGCCGATCGGCTTCTTGCTCTTGGGTTCGGCTATAGGTTAGATTGTTTTCTGCTTGATTGGCTATGCCGCCTAACCACAGAGCGGTTGTCGCATCAGCATCTGCGCCAGCTAATGCTGCAGCAATTCCCGCACCTAATAGCGTCAGTGTTTTTTGAAGTTCTTCTTCCGAATGTTTTGTTTGTCTTTCATAGTGTCTTAAGTCTAAATGAGCAACTTCATGGGCCAGTAACCCCAAGAGCATGTCTTCGTTTATGATGACTTCCATGATGTCGGAATAGATAAACATATGGCTTCCAGGGATAACAAAAGCGTTACTTTTGGAACTGTTGAGAAAAGTCATTTCGACTGTTTTATTATAAAGACTTGTTTGTGGAAGAATTTGAGATAGAGTCTCTTTAAAATAATCGTATGCAGGTGGAAAATCGATTAAAGCTCGGCTACCGTTCAGCTTTCTAAACCAATGTTGCCCCAATATATACGACGGGTTGGATAAAGACCGCTCATCTTTGTTTGCTTCTAGATCGGGAATGACAGCAAGGACTGAAACAGAGAAAGAGCTTGTAAAAACAAAGGCTAAGATGGTTAAGCCTGTTGTAACGGTTGAAAATAGTCTCATAATACGGCTAATGCATTTAATGGAAAAATTTAAAAAATGGCGATCAATTATGGTAATCAGTATGACGTAATCTTAGATGCAAGAGAAGATCGTTGTCCAATGCCATTATTAAAAACCAAAATGGCATTGAGTAAAATGAAGACGGGTGAGACCTTGTGTGTTACAACGTGCGATTCTGGTTCTTTAAAAGATATCCCGCAGTACGTAGGCTTGGTTGGGCATTCTTTATTATCAACCGATGACAGTGACAATATATATACCTTTGTTATTCAGAATAATTAAATGGAATCTGTATGTTTAAAATAGTTGATACATTGATTAAGCGGTATTTTTCAAATGAAGAGGTGGTGGTGTTTCTTCTTCTCTTAATTGGGGCGCTTGGTGTTTTAGCATACTGGGGCGGCGTTTTAGCGCCTGTTTTAGTGGCGATCGTATTGGCGTTTTTACTTCAAGGTTTGGTTGATCGGTTACAAAAATTGGGCTGTCCCCATCTTGTTTCTGTCTTCCTTGTCTTTTTTACATTCTTGACCGCATGTGGCGTTTTTATTGGCGTTATGGTGCCAATTATTTGGCGCCAAGCTGTGCGTCTTGTACAAGATGCACCGCGTATGTTTACTGCTATCCGTGACGAGTTTTTACAGTTTGCGGAAGGCCATAGCGATTTTTTGAGTAAAAGCGCGATTGAAGAGGCGATAAATTCATTAGCTAACGAGTCGACTAACCTTGGTCAATGGTTGGTGTCATTTTCCTTGTCTAGTATTCCTTCATTATTTTCTTTGGTTATTTATTTGGTTTTGGTCCCTTTGATTATGTTTTTCTTATTGAAAGACCAAAGTAAAATTCTGGCTTATTTGACATCGTGGTTACCTAAAGAAAGAAAAATGATGCGTAATATTGCACATGAAATGAATGATCAAATTGCCAATTATATTCGTGGTAAGTTCATTGAAATGATCGTTGTTGGCGTCGTAACTTACATTGTCTTTCTATTTTTTGGGTTAAAGTACGCTGAGCTTTTGGCTTTGCTTGTTGGGCTTTCTGTGTTGATTCCTTATATCGGCGCGGCAGCAGTGACTATCCCAGTTGTATTGGTGGCTTTTTACCAATACGGAACAGACGGTGCGTTTGTTTACGTTGTCGTTGCTTATCTCATCGTTCAGGCTCTAGACGGGAATGTTTTAGTGCCTTTGTTATTCTCTGAAGCAGTGAACCTTCATCCATTGGCTATCATTGTTGCGGTATTGTTTTTTGGTGGGTTATGGGGATTCTGGGGGATATTTTTTGCAATTCCTTTGGCAACTCTTGTTAAGGCAATTATTAATGCTTGGCCAGATCAAGACGCGCTGACTTCTTAATGGCTTTGAACATGAAGAGCTCGCTCTTTTATCTATAGAAGGGTCGAGCTTTATTTTATTGTTTCCAGCATAATTAAATATTATGCCTTATACGCTATTTGGACTGTAATTCCTCCAGAAAGCCCCCTCAACTGATTATTTTTAGATATCTTTTAAAATTAAATGGAGCCAACATGTTTTCTATTAAAGCTCGCCCTATTGCTTGGCCATTATTCTTTTTCTACTTCTTTTTCTGTGCACTTATTGGCGTCATGATGCCTTATATCTCGGTTTACTATAAATCGATTGGTTTAACCGCGTCTGAAATTGGTCGGTTAATGTCGACTTTTACCTTGTCTGGAATTTTAGTGCCTCATTTTTGGGGGTGGTTGACGGCAAGAATAGGGCTTCCAAAACGTATTTTACAAATTGCTATTTTAGGTTGTTTCGTTGCTGTAATTCCTTTTAATTGGACAGATCAATTTGAGACCTTGTGGTTGTTAACTTGCGTAATGGCGTTGTTTTATTCTGCTTTATTGCCTATGACAGATTCCCTTGCAGTGAGAAGTATTCGGCATCTGGATGTGCCTTATACAAGGCTTAGGGTCGGTGGTTCAATCGGTTACGTAGTGGCTGTTGCTGGTGGTGGCTTTCTCATGGGGCATTTTGGAGCCTGGATTGTTATTCCGACCATGTGTGCCTTTCTTGCTTTGGCGGTTGTGACTTCTTTGTTTTTAAAAGAACAGGCCTATGAAGTTCAGACTCATAAAGAAACAACGTCTTTTATTTCTCTTGTTAAAACACCTGAGTCTATGTTGTTTTTTGTTTTGGCTTTCTTGGCCTTTATGTCCCACGCCCCGTTTAATGTGTTCTTTGCTGTTCATTTATCAAATGAAGGCTACAGTGGCCAACAGATCGGCCTGTTAATGGCGGTTGGTGTTGTGATTGAAATTTTCCTGTTTCTATTTTTTGGAAATGCCATTAAAAAATTCCATGTTGTTCATATTGTTATGTTGTGTTTTGTGTGTGGCATCATTCGATGGTTTTTAGTGGGGTGGTTTGCTTCCATATTATGGATCGTCATATTTACGCAATTACTTCATTGTATTACGTTTGCGCTTTTTCACATGGTGTCGATTGAGCAAATACGTCGTCTTTTTCCTGAACGTTATGCAGGACAAGGGCAAGCTATGTACAGTGCCTTTGCGATCGGTTTAGGCGGTGGTCTTGGTATGGTGTTTACAGGGTATTTGTGGGAATGGGCTGGTGGTCCTTGGGCATTTACGGCGGCTGCCATGACCAGTGCACTGGCGTTAATTATTTTGATTGCAAGCCAACGCCGTTAAATTAGGTTCTGGCTTCGTTTTTAAGCAGTTCAATAAATGCGATAGCAGCGCGGCTTAATGTTTTCTGCTTATGATAAATAACACCAAGCTTTCTTTCGACATTTAAATCTGCAAAATTTAACACCGCAAGTCTGTCATCAACTAACGTTGAAGGAAGTAGCGACCATCCCCAGCCAATACTGACAAGCATAGCAAGTGTTTCTAAATTATTTGTGTTCATTCTGACCTGTGGTTTTAATCCTTGTTTTCCAAAAACCTGTTCTGCAATTTGTCTTGTGAAGGTGTTTTTATTTGGAAGCACACAGGCGTGTTGAGCCAATTCCACTAGGCTTAATTGTTTTATTTGAGCGAGAGGGTGGTCTTTACTGACAACACAAGTCAAAGGGTCGGACCAAATGGGTAAAGATTCAATCAGTGAGTTTTCTTTATTAGAAAGCGTAATAATACCAAGCTCAGCTCGTCCTTTTAGAACATCTTGGTAAGCTTCCTCAGATTGAGAAAATTCGATTTCCAGCTGGGCACTGGGAAAACCTTCTTGGAAACGTTTTAAAGATTTAGGCAATCGATGTAAGCCAACATGATGACTGGTTGAAATTCTAAGTTCCCCGCTGACGTCCTGCATTTGCAATGACATGCTGCGCTTTATGTCTTGTAAGTCTTCAGCCATTTTTCTGGCTTTCGGTAATAGTCGCATTCCTGCTTCAGTCAGTTGTACTTGGCGTCCAATGCGATCAAACAGCCGTACGCCCAAATTATTTTCTAAGGCGGCGATACGTTTACTAATCGCTGGTTGGGTCACAAAAAGTTGTGATCCTGCGTGTGAAAAAGAGCCTGTTTCAGCCACTTTTATGAAAGTAATCAGCTCTGCAATGTCTATCATTCCAAAAAGTTATCCAAAATATGAAAAATATGAATTTGAGTAATTTAAACCAAAGTTTTAGGATAGCGCAATAAGATTTTTAGGAGAGAACTTATGTCAGGTAAAACCCTTTATGACAAGTTGTGGGATAGCCACCTTGTTCAACAGCGAGATGACGGCAGTGCGTTAATTTATATCGACTTACAACTGCTTCATGAAGTGACGTCACCTCAGGCTTTTGAAGGCTTGCGATTGGCCGGACGTAAGCCTTGGAGAGTCTCTTCAAGCTTAGCTACGCCAGATCATAATGTACCAACAACGAAGAAAGAGCGTATTTCTGGTGTTGATGGCATTGAAGACCCAGTGTCTAAAATTCAGGTTACAACGCTGGATGACAACTGCAATGAGTTCGGCATCACCGAATTTGACATGAAAGATATTCGCCAAGGAATCGTACACGTTGTTGGGCCAGAACAAGGTGCGACGCTTCCAGGCATGACGGTAGTGTGTGGTGATTCACATACATCTACTCATGGTGCCTTTGGCGCTTTGGCTCACGGTATCGGAACATCTGAAGTTGAACATGTTTTAGCGACTCAGTGTCTTGTACAAAAGAAAAGCCGCAACATGCTTGTTCGTGTGGATGGTGAGCTGTCACCTTGGGTATCTGCAAAAGACGTTGTGCTTGCAATTATCGGTGCGATTGGCACAGCTGGCGGCACTGGTTATGCAATTGAGTTTGGTGGAACTGGCATTCAGTCTTTGTCTATGGAAGGCCGGATGACAGTGTGTAATATGGCGATTGAAGCGGGCGCTCGAGTCGGTTTGATTGCGGTTGATGACACCACAATCAATTATGTTGAAGGTCGACCTTATGCACCAAAAGGTGATCAGTGGGCAATGGCTGTAGACGCTTGGAAAGAGCTTGTTTCAGATAAAGACGCACAGTTCGACGAAGTTGTTATTATTAAAGCGGAAGACATCAAGCCACAAGTTACTTGGGGAACGTCTCCAGAAATGGTGATTGCAATTGATGAAAATATTCCACGTTCTGAAGATCAAACGGATCCTGTTAAAAAAGAAGGTTATGCAAGAGCTTGGAAATACATGGGCTTAGAAGGCAAAGTCACATTAGCAGATATAACGCTTGATCGTGTGTTTATTGGTTCTTGTACTAACTCTCGCATTGAAGATTTACGTATAGCCGCAGATGTTGTGAAAGGTCGTAAAGTGGCCTCTACGCTTAAACAAGCGATTGTTGTGCCCGGTTCTGGCTTGGTTAAAGCACAAGCAGAAAAAGAAGGCTTACACCTTATTTTTGAAGCGGCTGGATTAGAATGGCGCGAGCCAGGTTGCTCGATGTGTTTGGCGATGAATGCGGATAAATTGGGTGCCGGTGAGCATTGTGCGTCAACTTCAAATCGTAATTTTGAAGGTCGTCAAGGTTTTGGTGGTCGTACCCATTTGGTTAGTCCTGCCATGGCGGCAGCCGCTGCAATTGCTGGTCATTTCGTTGATGTTAACGAGTTTGTTAAACACTAAAAAGGAGAAAGTATGCGTCCCTTTACTCAGCACACAGGTTTAGCCGCTCCTTTGGATTTGGCAAACGTTGATACTGATATGATTATTCCAAAGCAGTTCTTGAAATCCATCAAGCGTACAGGCTTTGGAAAAAACTTATTTGATGAGCTTCGTTATCAAGATGAAGGTCAACCAGACCAGTCTTGTGAAGGTCGACCTTTGCGAGATGAGTTTGTTTTAAATCAAGCGCGTTATGCTGGCGCAAGTGTTTTGCTTGCTCGTCAGAATTTTGGTTGCGGCTCGAGCCGCGAACATGCGCCTTGGGCATTGGATGATTATGGTTTTCGTTCCATAATTGCGCCAAGCTTTGCAGATATTTTCTATAACAACTGTTTTAAAAATGGTTTGTTGCCAATTGTTTTACAAGCAGAAGACATCGATCAATTGTTTGCCGAAGTAACGGCAAAAGAAGGCGCTCAGGTTGTTGTTGATTTGGAAAAACAAACCGTAACGTCGCCGTCGGGTGCAACGTTTGAGTTCCCAGTAGATAATTTCCGTAAGCATTGCCTATTGAATGGTTTGGATGATATTGGCTTAACGCTACAGCAAGACTCTGCCATTCGTCGTTATGAAGAAAAACGTATGAACGAAGCGCCGTGGCTTTTCTTGTCACGTGAGAAATAATAAATAAGACATTAGTTTTTAAGGATTTTACATGACTAAGAATGTATTAGTGTTACCTGGTGACGGTATTGGTCCAGAGATCATTGCGCAAGCTGTACGCGTGTTAGATATGGTAAATGATCAGTATTCTTTGAATATTAAACACGAAAGTGCTTTGGTTGGCGGTTCTGCTTACGATGAAACTGGATCGCCTTTACCAGAAGATACATTAACAAAAGCAAAAAATGCGGATGCTATTTTACTTGGCGCTGTAGGTGGTCCTAAATGGGACAGTTTGGATATGTCGGTTCGCCCTGAAAAAGGCTTACTTGGCTTACGCTCGAACCTTGAGTTATTTTCCAATCTACGTCCTGCTATCCTATATCCACAATTAGCCGATGCGTCTAGTTTGAAGCCTGAAATTGTTGCTGGCTTGGATATTTTGATCGTTCGTGAATTGACTGGTGGTATTTATTTTGGTCAGCCACGAGGTATTCGTACTTTAGAAAACGGTGAACGTGAAGGTTTTAATACTTACGTTTATTGTGAATCTGAAATTCGCCGTATTGGTCGTTCTGCTTTTGAAGCGGCTCGTCAACGTGGCAAACGAGTTTGTTCTATTGATAAATCTAACGTGCTGGAAGTGACGGTTCTTTGGAAAGAAGTCATGGAAGAAGTGGCGAAAGAGTATCCTGATGTCGAATTGACGCACATGTTAGTGGATAATGCTGCAATGCAACTTGTTCGTGCGCCAAAACAGTTTGATGTAATGGTTACTGGCAACATGTTTGGTGATATCCTATCAGACGCGGCAGCAATGCTGACGGGTTCTATTGGTATGCTTCCTTCAGCGTCTCTTAATGCCGAAGGTCGAGGCATGTATGAGCCTTGTCATGGCTCTGCACCAGACATCGCAGGAAAAGGAATCGCTAACCCATTGGCGACCATTTTATCTGTTGCTATGATGTTACGTTACTCTTTGGATGCCAAAGAAGCGGCTGATGCTATCGAAGCAGCAGTAAGTAAGGTTTTAGATCTAGGTCTAAGAACGTCAGATATCGCATCAGAAGGGTGCGAAACTGTTAGTACGCAAGCCATGGGCGATGCGGTATTAGCAGCACTAAAAGCTTAATACAAAAGTATTAAGTGTATTTAATTGGGATATTGCTCTTGGTATGAGTGACCCCACAAAAAAAGGTAGAAATAACCATGTCAAAACAAACTGTAGGTTTAGTCGGCTGGCGCGGAATGGTTGGTTCCGTGTTGATGCAACGCATGCGAGAAGAAAAAGATTTCGATCACATTGATCCTGTTTTTTTCACCACTTCTCAAGCGGGGCAAAAAGGGCCAGAAATTGGTAAAGATATTCCATTACTTCAAGATGCGACGGATATTGAAGCATTGAAGAAGATGGATATTATTATTACCTGCCAAGGCGGGGATTATACCAAGGCGATTTACCCACAGTTGCGTTCTGCTGGTTGGAACGGTTACTGGATCGATGCAGCGTCTTCATTGCGCATGGATAAAGACGCGATTATTGTTCTTGATCCCGTTAACCAAAACGTCATTAAGCAAGGCTTGAAAGATGGCGTTAAAACCTTTGCTGGTGGTAACTGTACTGTTAGTTTGATGATGTTGGCATTGGGTGGCTTGTTCGATAAAGGTCACATCGAATGGATGACGTCTATGACGTACCAAGCGGCTTCTGGCGGCGGTGCGCGTCATATGCGTGAGTTGATCAATCAAATGGGTATGTTGCAAGGCTCAGTAGCTTCTGAGCTTGCTGATCCTGCTAGTGCGATTCTAGACATTGATCGTAAAGTGGCTGAGCAAATGCGCTCTAATACTATGCCTGTTGATCAATTTGGTGTGCCATTAGCGGGTAGCTTGATTCCTTATATTGACTCTCAGTTGGATAATGGTCAAAGCCGTGAAGAGTGGAAAGCACAAGCTGAAACCAACAAAATACTTGGTAACACGTCTTCTATTATTCCTGTTGATGGTCTTTGTGTACGTATCGGTTCCATGCGCTGCCATAGCCAAGCATTCACTATCAAATTGAACAAAGATATTCCAATTGCGGATATTGAAGGTATTCTTGCTCAACATAATGATTGGGTCAGTGTTGTTCCTAATGACAAGGAAGCAACTATGGCGCGTTTAACGCCAACAGCCGCAACAGGCACACTGGATATTCCAGTAGGCCGTATTCGCAAATTGAATATGGGGCCTGAATACATCAGTGCTTTCTCAGTAGGTGATCAGCTGTTGTGGGGGGCTGCAGAGCCTCTACGACGCATGTTACGTATATTACTGGACGATTAGATATTTGACCCAGATCGATAAAAAGCGTTTGCTGTCATGGCAAGCGCTTTTTTTTGCTTTGCTGAATTAATATTATTGTTCTTTTCGTTTTACTAAGTTGTCTTCTATAGTGAATAGGGAGGTTGTGTGGTTTCGACATTGCCAAAGTGGGTTGAGTATGGGGCTTTTTCACTGGCGCTTGGCGCTGGAAGTATTAATGCGGTAGCGTTGCTGGGTATGGAGCATCAAGCTGTTTCTCATTTGTCTGGTACGGCAACCCTTTTAGGAAGTGCTTTTCTTGATTCATCCAATACAGCTTTATTTCATTTGATTGGAATATTGCTCAGCTTTGTCATTGGGTCTGTGTTTTCTGGATTTATTTTAACTGGCACATCACTAAAACTCGGTCGACTCTATGATTTATTGCTTATGACAGAGGCGGTTTTATTGTTGGCTGCTATGTATTTCTTATTAAACAATCACACAACCGGTCATTATTTTGCCTCGACAGCATGTGGACTCCAAAATGCACTAGCAACCACTTACAGTGGTGCTGTTCTTAGAACGACCCATTTAACGGGTATTTTTACGGATTTGGGCATTATGATTGGTGGTTTATTAAGAGGAGAAAGCTTCGATAAACGCAAGGCATCTTTGTTTGTCATTATTGTCGTAGGATTTGTTTTGGGAGGTACGTCAGGTGCTTTTCTGTTTAATCAATTCGGTTTTTATGCACTATTAGCGCCATCGGTTTTGTGTGTGCTTCTTGCCATTTTGTACCGTATTTATCGTCTATATTTAAGTAGCGAAGAGCATGGATTATAATCTTTGGTCATTCAAATGAGTTAATAGTTTGCTAGATGCTAATCTGTATGCTATTGATAAATAAAGTGTTAAATGAATGTTTGTGCAGCAGTTTTAAAAAATCTTTTATACATTCATGATCTTGAACAAGTATTTACATTATGGGCATTGAAATCTGATCAGTTAGTCCATAGATTATAGTTAACAGTCGAAGAAAAAGAGGAGGAATAAGATTTAAGCAATAAAAAAACCTGACCTAAATAGAAGGAAATTCTTTATGTATACATTGAATATTAGTGGTCACCACGTCCAATCTGGTGAAGAAGTTCAAGAAGTCGTTAAAGAAAAAATGGATCACTTATCTCGTATCAATAACCAAATAACCAGCATTAAAGTGATTCTAAATACAGAAAAGCATGAGATTCATGAATTAATAGTAGAAGCCAGTGTTCATATACCTGGGCATGATCTTTTCGCAACGGTTAAGACGGATAAACAGCTTAAACCTGCTCTTGACCTTTTAGTCGGCAAACTGGAGAAACAATTAGTTAAACATAAAGCTAAACACGCTGGTCGACAACACCACATCAACGCAAAGGATGTTGAGAGTCCTGCAGAACGACAACAACAAGCTGAATTTGATGAGCTTGTAGAGCGTGACGTTATTTAGTTAATCCACCTTCCTAGGAGAAGCCTCGCATAGCGGGGCTTTTTTGTGTCTGGCTCTTGTAGGGCACGATGAGCGAAGCGTGATCTGCCGTTTGACCTCCTTCTTTCACTTGCAGGTCGCCCTTTAGGGCGTCAAGAACTTCTTTACTTAACTTCGCCAAACTAAACCCATTCACTCGACGTTACTTTTTTAAATTGCCGTTTAACCTCACCCATCGGATTTGCCTTGCCTCACATCACCGGCTCTTGTAGGGCACGATAAGCGAAGCGTGATCTGCCGTTTGGCATATTCCTAAAGTAGATCTGATTAGACGAGGAACGAGACGTAATCAGGCGACTAAAGAAGTTCGTGATCACTGACTCAGTCAGTAATGTATTTAATTTCCGTCGTGCCACACCAAATTCACTATATTAAAAGGGATTTGATTTAAAAAAGGTGATTGTAGATAACTCTAAAAACTGTATCTCCAAACAGTTTATTTTTAATCATTATTAAATTTTGCTCATTTTGTCTAAAAAACAATCATTCTTTTGCGCGTTTACACTGGTAGATAAGTAAAAAGTCTTTTAGTATCAAGAGATAAGGTTTTTCAGTGCAGAGATAACGCGCACGCTCGTTTAACCAGATTTTAGTTTTGTTAATAGGCTTATAAACTGATTATGATCCAGTGGTTTATAGAGATAATTAGCAAGTTTTTAAAATATGTAAACGCGTATGCGCACTATTAAAATGTTATACCTACCTAGAGGTTTGAGTATATGAATGAAATCTGGACATCGCTGGTTAGTGGAGCATTCGCAGGAGCTGGTGTTGTAGCTTTTTTAGCTAAATTTTTCATCGAAAACAGACTAAAACGTTCCTTGAAAAAGTACCAACATGATTTAGATGCTAGAAAAGATACATTGCAAACAGAATTAAGTTTGTATGTTCACAAGCAAAACTTGAGTTTTTCCAAATATGATGAAGCTCAGAGAGACGCAGTTAAAAATATATATGTTGCTGTTATTTCAACGTCTTTTCCTAGAAACGGATTTGGTAGATTTAAAAAAACTTCAAAATCAACATCAAGTGATGATTTTTGTTCTTTATATTTTCAGAATTTTTCTTCTAGTTTTAATGCATTTGAAAATGTTTACCAAGAAATATCAAAGGCATATGCGATACTTGAAGAGAACTCAATATATATTGAACAAAATATGGAAAATGAGGTTATTTCTACACTCGAAGCTGTCAAAAAACACTATGATCAAAGTCACGACATACTTAAAAGGTTTCATAATGAATCTCAGTTACTTTTTAAACAGGGAACGCTTAATATTAATTCTGCTCCTTTTAACTTTGAACAATTCCACCAAAATTCCTCATCTAATTGGGTAATAACTACTACTAGCTTTAGGATTAAACTTAAAAAATACATAAGAAAAATACTTAGCCCTGAATAAAATAGGTATAACAAGCCATTCAAAAGGACAAAAAACAACTTGCTGTCCTTTGTTCCTTAGACATTTTAGCAAGCTGTTTTTTGCCTCTTAATGGGTCGTTGAGGTTGTATAATTGCTCTTTATTTAGAAAAATAGTCTTTTTTATGGGGTCGAAATGCATTGCTTAGTGCTTAAAAACGTTTAGCGTGGGGCTCAGAGACTCGGATTTTAATTGAATTTGGCTATTGGAGTAATTCTACAGCCTCGTTATATTACATTACGATTCGAGCGCAATGGAGTTTCAGAATGTATAGTCAAATCATAGATTTTTGGTTCGCAGAATTAGACCCTAAGCAGTGGTGGGAAAAAGATTTCGAGTTAGACTCAATGATTAAAAAACGTTTTGGTGAGTTACACGATAAAGCTAGACGAGGCGAGTTATTTCAATGGCGAGCAACCGCAAAAGGTTGTCTTGCGGAAATTATTATTCTCGATCAATTTTCCAGAAATATCTACCGTGACAAGCCTGAATCATTTGCAAGTGATCCATTGGCGTTAGTACTAGCTCAATATGCTATCACTAAAGGTTTTGATATAGAGCTTTCTGAAACAGAGCGTAGCTTTTTATATTTACCATTCATGCACAGTGAGTCTAAGTTAATTCATTTAGAAGCAATCAAACTTTATGAAGCACTTGGTAATCCAAGTAATCTAGATTTCGAGCATAAGCATAAGGTCATTATTGATAGATTTGGCCGCTATCCACATCGAAATGATATTTTAGGTCGTATTTCTAGTGCAGATGAAGTGGAGTTCTTAAAACAACCTAACTCAAGATTTTAATCGTGCAACATAATAAGACGCTTATAGTTGAGCTCAAAGACTGGTTTTTTAATTGATTTTGGCTGTTGGGGTAATTCTACAACCTCGTTAAATTCTTGGAGATATTGATGATTATCAGGAAGCTGGAAGAGGAAGATCTTGAGGCTGTAAATGCAATTTGTATGGATTCTTTTTTGCAGTCTGTTGCAGGCTCATTGTCTGATGAGGGAATTACAACCTTTTCGAATATCGCTGCGTGTGATGCATTTCTCGGCAGAATGAAAGGCGATAATCTAATACTGGTTGCTGAGAGCGACGAAAAAATCGAAGGTGTCATTGAACTGAAGGAGGGGCGCCATATAGCGATGCTTTTTATTCTTCCTGAACGCCAAAAGAATGGTATTGGAAGAAAGCTGCTTTTATCTGCCTTGAGTTACGCTAAGACAGAAACGGTTACCGTTAGCGCGTCACTATCTTCGGTGACTGCCTATGAAAAGTATGGATTTGAGCGCAGTGGCGAAGTTGATGAATCGGCAGGTTTGGTTTATCAGCCTATGGAGATCAAACTTAACGAGCGACAAGCGTGTGTATTACAGCCTTGAACTTGTCGGTTTCCCCTAAAAAGCATTCGTATGCTCTTTTTCAATAGTCTGTTATCTAATTATTATTCGTTATAATTGAACGTGATGACTCTTTTTATACTGGAAATCAAACCTGTTTTATCTCGCTAAAGTTAATTCATCCCCATTGATTTCCCACAACAAATCACTTCCAGTACATTAAAAAATAAATAAAAATCTCATCCACCTTTTAAACTCAGTCATACCAAGCGCCTTAACTTGAGTGTTGAAATACACGATAAGGTACTTACTTTTACTTTTACTTTTACTTTTACTCTTTGTAATAGTATGGAGCCAGAGGTATCGAGCCAGAGGTATGGAGCCAGAACCAATAAAAAAGCCTACAGGAATACTCCCATAGGCTTTTCAAGAAAGGCGTAAGCCTTTATGTTGTGCTTATTACTTAGACGTTAGCCGCAGGAATAAATTCAATTGGTGGTGTCGTCATTTCTTCTAATGGTGGCGCAAAGTCCGTTAGGTGAATGCCGTCTACCGCCTCTTTGTACTCTTCTAATGTTGGGAAGCGTCCCAATATTGCAGACAGTACAACTAGAGGTGTAGAACCAAGTAGTGACTCACCTTTTTTCTCTGATGTGTCAGCAACAACACGACCTTGGAAAAGGCGAGTAGAGGTTGCAATAACCGTATCACCTGGTTCAGCTTTTTCTTGGTTACCCATACATAAGTTACAGCCAGGGCGTTCTAAGTACATGATGTTTTCATACTTAGTACGTGCAGATCCTTTAGGATTTGTATCGTCAAATTCAAAACCTGCGTACTTCTCTAGAAGAGCCCAATCGCCTTCGGCTTTCAACTCATCAACGATGTTATAGGTTGGTGGAGCGATAACTAGAGGCGCGTTAAACTTAATTTCTTTGCCTTGTGCTTCCATGTTACGGAGCATTTGAGCGATGATTTGCATATCGCCCTTGTGTACCATGCAAGAACCAACAAAGGCTAAGTCAACAGTCTTGTTTCCATAGAATGAAACTGGACGGATAACGTCATGAGTGTAGCGTTTAGAGACATCATCATTGTTTACGTCTGGATCGGCAATCATTGGTTCGTCAATTTGGTCTAAATCAACAACCACTTCTGCGTAGTATTTAGCATTTGCATCCGGTGTTAATGCAGGTGCAGTACCTGACTTAACTTCGTCAATACGTTTATCCGCTAAAGAAATTAAACCATGAAGCGTTTTCGCTGGGTTTTCCATGCCTTTATCAATCATGATTTGAATGCGGCTTTTCGCTAATTCAAGTGATCCGATTAACGTTTCGTCTTGAGAAATACAGATGGAAGCCTTTGCTTTCATCTCTGCTGTCCAGTCAGTGAAAGTGAAGGCTTGGTCAGCTAGCAATGTACCAATATGCACTTCGATTACACGGCCTTGGAAGACGTTTTCGCCACCAAACTGTTTAAGCATTTGAGCTTGTGTCGCATGTACCACATCACGGAAATCCATGTATTTTTTCATGTGGCCTTTAAACGTTACTTTTACTGACTCTGGAATTGGCATTGCAGACTCACCTGTTGCCAGCGCAATTGCTACCGTACCTGAGTCAGCACCAAAGGCAACGCCTTTAGACATACGTGTATGAGAGTCACCACCGATAATGATAGCGCGATCATCAACAGTTATATCATTCAATACTTTATGGATAACATCCGTCATTGACAGATAAACACCTTTCGGGTCACGTGCAGTGATTAGACCGAATTTGTTCATAAAGCTCATTAATTTAGGCGTATTCGCTTTTGCTTTACTGTCCCAAACAGAGGCAGTGTGACAACCAGATTGAAATGCACCATCAACAAGTGGTGAAATCGTAGAAGCAGCCATGGCTTCTAATTCCTGGCATGTCATAGGGCCAGTTGTATCTTGTGAGCCAACAATATTGACTTTTACACGCACGTTTGAGCCTGCGTGTAATGGTGAGTCAGATAAAACACCAACAGCATTACGATTAAATATTTTCTCTACAGCTGTTAAGCCTTGGCCTTCATGTGAAATTTCTTTTGCAGCGGCATATACACTTAAAGGTTCAATGCCTAGCGCTTCTGCTGCAAATGTTTGTAGCTTCTTACCGAAGGTTACAGCGTATGAGCCACCAGCTTTCATGAATTCCACTTTTTGTGGTGTAAAGGCTGATGAGATATCCGCAAGTTCTTGAGTACCGTTATATAGCTTTTTAGCTTTCGTATCGATAGTTAACACAGTACCAGTGGCTACTGAGTAGGCTTCTTCTAATACAGCATCACCATTTTGATCAAAAACAGTATTGCCGCTTGCGTCTACTTTCTTAACCCAGTTTTTAAGGTCAAGACCAATACCGCCTGTTACATCGACAGTTGTTAAGAAGATTGGAGCGATACCATTAGTGCCCGCAACGATCGGTGCGATGTTGATAAATGGAACATATGGGCTTGCTTTCTTGCCCGCCCAAAGTGCGACGTTATTCACGCCAGACATACGAGATGAACCAACGCCCATTGTGCCTTTTTCAGCAATAAGCATTACTTGCATGCTAGGATACTGAGCTTGTAATGCTTTTATCTCTGCTTGAGCTTCTGGTGTGCTCATGCACTGGCCGTGTAATTCACGGTCTGCACGAGAGTGAGATTGATGACCTGGCGATAATAAATCCGTTGAGATATCACCTTCACCAGCGATGTAGGTAACGACATCAATTTTTTCAGCGATATCTGGTAATTTAGTAAAGAATTCAGCTTGTGCGTAGCTTTGAAGAATGTCTTTAGCAATACTGTTTCCAGCCTTATAAGCGCTTTCAAGACGCTCCATATCTGCTTCGTACAAATATACTTGAGTTTTTAAAACTTCAGCTGCTAGAGGCGCAATAGAAGCATCATCAGATAATGCAAGGTCGATTAATACTTCAACAGAAGGGCCGCCTTTCATATGAGAAAGTAATTCTAGAGAAAATTCAGGCGTTATTTCTTTTACGCTGGATTCACCTAAGATAATTTCTTTTAAGAATTTTGCTTTTACAACGGCAGCGCTTGTTGTGCCAGGTATTGTGTTGTAAATGAAGAAGTTAAGAGAGCTTTCTCTGTGTTGGTGAGCAGTATCTTTAATTTGAGCAATGATTTCTGCTAGTAATTCACCGTCATCAATTGGCTTAGGATGTAATCCTTGACCTTTACGGTCTTCAATTTCTTGTAAGTACTCTGAATACAGGCTCATTTACAACACCTCTAAATAATAATTTATGATAGTAATGGTTGGTGTAATAAACCAAACCATACAAGACTATGTGATTTTTTATGCACTTATTTTATAGAAAAAAAGCAGTAAAGACTTACTTAGCGCCATAACAATTTCGAATAGGTGACATTTAGCGGAATTATTCTGATTTAGAGATACCATCGTTTTCCTGAATGATCCTCACGATTCTAAATCCCCAATTGCTGGCTTTTAAATCAGGGGTTGCTCTATATCTTGTTGCGCTACGACCGACTCTTGGGATATCAAACCAAGAACCGCCTCTTATAACTCTGTTATCACATTGGTTGGCCAGCCACACTTGATTCTTGCTTGGTGCGCCGTCATAAGAATCGTGATAACAATCTTCAATCCATTCAGCAACATTGCCATGCATATCAAATAATCCTAATGGATTACTGGCTTGGCTGCCGACGGGTGCTGTAGAGATGCCATCCCATTGACTGCCGCAGCTATCACATACACTGTAGCCAGGTTTCACTGTATTTCCATACCAAAATGCAGTGTTTGAATCGGCTCTTGCTGAGTACTCCCATTCAATTTCAGTGGGTAGACGATATTCCTGATTGGTTTGACTGGATAACCAAGAGGTATACGCTTTAGCGTCGTACCAACTGACATTAATAACAGGGCGATTGCCGCGCCCCCAGTCATTATCTGGTGGAAGTTCGCGATTTGTGGCTTTGGCAAACTTGTCGTATTGATCAAATGTGATTTCGTGTTTGCTAATGTAAAAACCACTAGGGATTTCGACTTCATGAATAGGTTTTTCATTGTCGTCGCCCATTCTGTTTTGGTCGCCCATCGTGAACGTAGTAGGGGCGATTTTTTCAATTTTAGGTGCAGTCCCACCGACTTTTAAAGGTTCTTCGAGTACTTGAGGGAGCGCTTCAAATACTTTTTCTGCTGTTATTTTAGGTGTCGGTTTTGGTGTTATAACAATTGTTTCTTCTTCTGTTGTCGGCCATAAAATCACAGCAGCGAAAAGTGTTATTGCAAGGATTGATGCCGCTGCAATGGCTTTGCTTTTGGTGCTACGAATGTAACGTTTTAAGGCTCTTTTTGTTGGCGTGTGACCGCTGGCTTCTGGCTTATAAAGGTTAGCTCGTATGATTCGTATTACTTCAGTTAACGATTTTGGTCTATGGCCTTCATTTTCTCTAGACCAGTCTAGTAGGCGATCCCAAGTCGCATCACTCAAACTATGATGAGAGTCAGGCAGGCTGGTAGAGAAATCTTTATCAAGAATAGATTCGCCAAGTAGGGCAGCCATTAATAGCTTCATAAAGGCAAAACGGTCTGATGCGATCGTACGCTGCTGGTTTTTCTTTAAATATTCAGGTGGAAAAAAACGACTGTCCATATCGTTTTCATCGATTTTTGTCATCCAATTATGAGCGCCAAAGCCAGTCATTAGGCCAATACCATTTACAACGTGTATTGAGCTTAAGTCTAGATGCCCGTGAAATAGATTGTTTTGATGTATTTGATCTAGAGCTTTGGCGATGTTGTCAAATAAGCTTATGACCACATTTAATGGCGCACCATCTGGGTACTTGCCTAAGAAACTGTATAAGTTTTCTCCGCCACAAACGGCTGAGCAAGAAAATACCCATAGATTTGAATAAAAAGGCGGATAATTTGGTGTAATTGCTGGGTGTTTTACGCTGGCGTATTTTCTCGCGTTTTGTAGAAAACCTTCTACCTTGCCTTTATTCGATTGAAAAAAACGCAACACAAAAGGGCGTCCGCCTTGATCGGCTACCCATGTGGTTTTATTACTATCCAATGGATAGTTTAAAATATATGGGTCGAGTTCAACGCCAACATGTTGGCCAATTTTTAGTTTTTTAGGGTCATAAAAATCATTCATTACGAATTTGATATCCAGATCAAGGCGTTGCTGTCTAAGTGCCTATAAAGTAACAAAAACAGGCCTTTATTTATATCTATAAAGAAGAGTACTTGTTCGCACCTTACTTAATACCTAGTATAATCACGTTTTTTAACACAAAAAGGTAGAGTAATGTTATCAGCGTATCCTGAGCTTGTTGAGTTTCTTCCATGTGAATCCCCAAAAGCGTGGGTGAATTGGGCTCTTGAGAACCAAACTTTGCTATTAAATGATCATGCTCATTGCGAAAAAAAAGCCGCGTCAACGGCAATGAACCTAATGTATCGCTATGTAGATCGAGATAATTTGTTACATAAAATGTCTCGATTAGCTCGTGAAGAGCTTTTGCATTTTGAGCAAGTACATAAACTGATGCGCAGTCGTGATATCGCTTATGATCATTTGTCGGCGTCTCGTTATGCGGATGGTTTGCGTAAACACATTCGCACTCATGAGCCAGCGCGTTTAATTGATATTATGATTATTGGTGCCTTTGTTGAGGCTCGATCTTGTGAACGCTTTGCTGCTCTTGCGCCGCATTTGGATGAAGAATTGTCTAAATTTTATATTTCATTACTGAAATCAGAGGCGAGACATTTTGAGGATTACCTTGAATTGGCAAAAGAATACTCAAGCGAACCGATTGATGACCGAATAGCCTTTTTCCGAGACTTAGAAGAAAAGCTTATTACTGAGCCTGATACAGAATTTCGTATGCACAGTGGGCCGCCAAAAGTAGTTTGATTTTAAAAAATACGACTTAGGGTAAATTTTTCTGTGAATTTGTAGCATGCTGCTAAACTCATAATATGAAACAGTCATTCTGGAGAATATTATGGGGACACAGAAAAGTGAAACGCTTCCGGATGTAACCTATTGGCTTTTGTTAGAAATAATGAAAGTAAATCCAATGGTCGATATTAACGTGATGTACAAAGGTTCACTAGAATTGGATTTTTTATATCAGGTGCTGGCTGCTAAGGCTGACATGCATTGGCGTAAAATGTACGGTGTGCAGCTGGATTCGACGATCATGAATAATGCTTTTTTTCGAGCAATGACCATGGTGCATAATCGTAATATTGAATTTGAACGCTCTAGGAATTCTTCTGAGACAGAGTGGGTCAAAACTCTTTTAAAGTGTTAATCAGACTATTTTTTATCAAAACCACTTAAAAAATCATCACATAAAAATGCCAGCAAAAGCTGGCGTTTTATTTTGGATTAGAATGTTTCGCTTTGGAGGTTTCTAATAAAGCGTCTCTTCATGGAAAACCTGAAGGGATTTTAAACCGTCTTTATTAAAGTTTTCTACGGTCGCTTTAGATTGAGAGTAGTGATTCTCTTTGATGCTTGCCAAGTAAACGTCTGTATCCCAGTCACCTAAAACACAGCGTAATGTGTTTTTTGTCTTATGTATATTCGGGCGATGAGTATGACCGTGAATGATTGTTTTGCAATGATGTAGATTAAGAGAATCATTCACTGCTGTTTCTGTAACATCCATAATCCCGATGGATTTTTCTGAGGCCATGGATTTACTGTCATTGCGAAGTTGAGCGGCAAGAGCGATTCGTTGTTCTAGCGGTAAAGCCAGTATTTGAGTTTGCCATGCGTTAGAGCGTATGGTTTGTCTGAACTTCTGATATTCCACATCTTCTAGGCAATATTCATCGCCATGAGTAAGGAGCACAGAGTTTTTTTCCAGGGGCAATAAAGTTTGCTCTTGAATAAGTGAGGCGCCTACACGAGTTAGCCATGCGTCACCAATCAGAAAGTCTCTATTTCCGTGTAAGAAATACAGAGTGATGCCAGATTGAGAAACATCAAGTAGGGCGTTTTCTATGTTGGTATTCCAGTCGGCTTGAAAATCGTCACCGATCCATGCTTCATAGAAGTCGCCAAGAATATAAAGCTCAGCTTTTTCTTTGCGCGCTATAAGTTCTTTTGTCATTAGAACAAACGCCCGGATAAGATCCGGGCGTTTGTCGCTAAGATGTAGATCTGAAATGAAATAACGGATCATTATTTTACAAGTTCAGCGCTTTCGATAATAACGTCTTCCGCTGGAACATCTTGATGTCCAGCTTTCATTGTCGTTTTTACTTCTTTGATTTTGTTTACTACGTCCATGCCTGCAGTCACTTTACCGAAAACAGCATAACCCCAACCTTGTGATGTTTTTGCTGTGTGGTTTAGGAAAGCATTGTCTGCGACGTTAATGAAAAACTGAGCAGAAGCAGAGTGTGGGTCAGATGTACGAGCCATTGCTAGTGTGCCAATTTCATTTTTCAGGCCATTGTCCGCTTCGTTTTCAATGGTTTTTTGAGTTTCTTTTTGTGTCATGCCTACTTCAAAACCGCCACCTTGAACCATGAAGTTATTGATTACGCGGTGAAAAACAACACCATCATAAAAGCCAGAAGAGACATATTCTTCAAAGTTTTTCGCAGTTTTTGGTGCTTTTTCGTAATCTAGTTCTACGTGAATGTCACCGTGGTTTGTATGTAAAATGATCATTTTATATTCCTTGTTCTATAAATGGCTGAATGGTTAAAATTTACTAAGTGTCTAATTAATATCGGGCATTTTATGTGTTTGTAAGCAAAGACGCCACCGTGGATACAATAAACCCTAATGTAATCTAAGAATTTTACGCTTCATAATCTAATGGATCGGTTTTGCCTTGTTCAGTAAAAGCTTCTAAACGCTCATGGCAAGCGCCGCATTTACCACAGGATTTTTCTCTCCCGTTATAACAAGTCCAGGTTTTTCCGTAATCTAATTGCATGTCCAAGCCTGCTTTTAGAATGGCACCTTTAGAGGAATGTAAAAAAGGCGTGACGATTTCAACCGATTGGTAGTTAGCAATTTTTGACACCGCATTCATGGCTTCGACAAATTCAGGTCGGCAATCTGGATAGATGTGATGATCGCCAGAATGAGCACCATAATACACCTTACCAATCTCCAAAGAGACGGCGTAAGCAATCGCCATAGACAATAAAACCATGTTGCGGTTTGGCACAACTGTGGACTTCATATTGTCGTCTTCGTAATGGCCTTCAGGGATGTCAGCACCGCCGGTTAGAGATGAATTGGCCATTAAGCTATTGATCGCCGTAATGTCGACAACCTTGTGAGGGATGTTTAGTTCCTTGCAAACCAATGCAGCCACTTCTAATTCTTTACTGTGCTTTTGTCCGTAGTTAAAGGACAAAGCGTAAACGTCTAATCCATTTTGGATTGCTGTATTCAAAACAGTGAACGAATCCATTCCACCTGAATACACTACAACGGCTTTTTCTGACATGTTTGCTTCCTAGACATCGGCTTTTATTGATGACGGTATAAAAGTAAAAGAAATTGATGTGCGGAGTATAACAGACCTTATTTTTTATCAAATAAATCAATGAGACTAAATGAAAAACACAAAAGTAGAGGGATTTAAGAGGAAGCAGTAAAAGAAGATTGTAAAGTGCAATTGGGTGAGATAAATTAAATATACGTAACTGGTTACCTATATTGTTTGTTGTGGAAGGGAAAATGGAGCAGTTTGGTGTATTGACTCTAGGGAGTCGACTTAAGCGTTTGAGTGATTATTTGTTTGCGGAAGTTCAAGAGATTTATTTGCAGTGTGATGTTCCTATTTCATCCACTTATTTCCCTATTCTTAAGCTATTGCAAAAAATGGGAAGTTTGTCAGTGATGGAAATCGCTGAGAGTCTGCATTTAAGTCACCCAGCGGTTAGTAAACAGACCGCTAAAATGCTGAAAGAGTATTTACTCGATAAGAATGCCGATGAAGATGATCAAAGGCGCTCGTTGTTGAGTCTTTCCGAAAAGGGCTTGGCGGCTATGTTAAAGGTTGAGCCAGTCTTGGAAGAAATGAAAGTCGTCATTGAGCAATTTACAGACTTCAGTAGCGATAATTTTATGGCGGGTCTCGAAGCGTTAGAAAAGCAGGTCTTTAGCGAAGGATTAGCTAATAAAGTATTAGATAGATTGCTGCCGTTTAAAATTATAGAGCTTAGTCGTCATCATGAGAAAAGCTTTTATAACCTTAATATGGCTTGGCTGGAACGATATTTTCCTAACCAGATTTCAGAGCATGATTTGGCTCTTTTAGAGAGGCCTTTAGAATACGTAGCTCAGCATGGCGGAACAGTGTGGGTCGCAATACGAGAAGCTAACCAACAAAATGTGGCGCTTGGTACTATCGTCTTGGCTCAGCATGGTGATGGACAAACAGCGGAGATTTTGAAACTGTCCGTTGCTGAGCATTGCCAAGGCAAAGGCATTGCTCAAGCGTTGTTGTCCCATGTGTTTGAAACAGCGCAATCTGTTGGCATGACTAAATTAACCTTAGAGACGGCTTCTTGTTTAACGGCGGCTAGACATCTTTATGATAAAAACGGCTTTATTGAAATGTTACCGCCAAAGCCGTCTTTGTATGAAAGAGCGGATGTATACATGGAAAAATCTCTGGAGAAACCATTGAGACTTATCAAAAGAAAACAAAGCATATGAAGGTATTAGAGCACATGAATACACGACAGCACATGCAGCGAGGCGCAGTGGTTTCCATGCCGATGATACTCGGTGGTGTTCCTTTTGGGCTTTTATTTGGCTCGTTAGCATCAAGCTATGGTTTGAGCCCTTGGTTTGCTATTGCGATGTCTGCCATCGTTTTTGCAGGCTCTGCTCAATTTGTTGCTGTAGGCTTAATTGCGATACATGCGCCGATTTGGGTCATTGTATCGACAACCTTTATTGTCAATCTGAGACATCTTCTGTATGCGGCAGATATGGTGAAATATGTGAAGCATTTACCAATGTCTGTTCGTTTGATTATGGGGTTTGGTTTGGTTGATGAAACCTATGCTGCAGTGCGGCCTATGTATGGGATAGGCTCAGTTGATGAAAAAACAGGACATAAAGTCTATCTGGGCTCTTTTTTGGCGTTTTATATTATGTGGAACGTAACAACGATTTTAGGCGTTTTATCTGGTGAGCTGATTCCTGGCATGAGCGAGTGGGGGCTTGAATTTGCTATGGTGGCTACTTTTATTGGCATCATTACACCGTATTTGAAACACAGTCCTTTTTGGTTTTGCATGCTCAGTGCGGGTGTTTCGTCGGTTGTTTTGTCGGGGTTGCCTAATAATCTTGGTTTGTTAGTGTCTGCTGTGATTGGGGTGGTCGCAGGGTATCTTGCAGACGTGTATGGAAGTTCTTCGAATACTCACCAATCAACAGATGGCAATACACAAGGAAGTGAGCGATGAGTTTATTGGATTCGGTTCTCATTATATTTGGAATGTTTGTTGTGACCTTTGGTGTTCGTTTTGTTTTGTTTGCGCGAGCTCATAAAGTCGTTATGCCTGTTTTTGTCGAGAGGGCACTTAAATTTGTGCCCGTTGCTGTCTTAACCGCCATTATTATTCCGATGATTTTTATGACAGATAATCAGATGAATGTATCCATTAGTAATCCTTGGTTGATCGGTGGGCTTGCCGCGTTTGTCATTGGCATTTGGCGTCAACATCAGCTGTTGACAATATTTGTCGGTGTTGTGGTGTTTTTTATCGCGAAATACATGATTTTGCTTTTGCTGTAAAAAAACAAGAAAAGAGGCAAAAGATTTACCGACTCAATATCCTATAGAAACCGAAATCATATATACTTGTTAGTCAAAGTACTCATTATCGTCAGACGAACATTTATCGGGACTTACATCTAACATGTCAGAAACGTCAAAACCAGGTAATTTTATTACCCAAATCATTGATAAAGATAACGAAGCCGGCAAGAACGGAGGCAAGGTTCTTACTCGTTTTCCACCTGAGCCAAACGGTTACCTACATATTGGTCATGCCAAATCCATTTGTCTAAACTTTGGTTTGGCGCAACGTTACAATGGTCAATGTAATCTTCGTTTTGATGACACCAACCCTGAAAAGGAAAGTGTTGAGTATATTGAATCCATCAAACGTGATGTTGAGTGGTTGGGATTTGAATGGAAAGAAGAGGCTAAGTTTGCTTCTGACTATTTTGATCGGTTATTCGACTTTGCAAAGCAACTTATTCAGCTAGGTAAAGCGTATGTGTGCGAGCTTAATGCTGAGCAAATGCGTGAA
Source organism: Marinomonas ushuaiensis DSM 15871 (assembly GCF_000521805.1). Classification (GTDB taxonomy): domain Bacteria; phylum Pseudomonadota; class Gammaproteobacteria; order Pseudomonadales; family Marinomonadaceae; genus Marinomonas; species Marinomonas ushuaiensis. The sequence goes on along the minus strand of NZ_JAMB01000002.1, from coordinate 33,643 downwards.
TACCGTGGCACTTTGAAAGAGCCAGGAAAGAACAGTCCATACCGTGATCGCAGTGCCGAAGAAAATATGGCGCTTTTCAATGATATGGCGAATGGTAAATACAAAGACGGTGAAGTGGTTCTTCGTGCAAAAATTGATATGGCGAGCCCAAATATCAATATGCGTGATCCGATTATTTATCGAGTTCGTCGTGTGCATCATCACCAAACTGGTGATAAATGGTGTATTTATCCTATGTATGACTTTACTCATTGTTTGTCTGATGCCATTGAAGGTATCACGCACTCTGTTTGTACACTGGAATTCCAAGATCATCGTCCTTTGTACGATTGGGTGTTGGACACGTTGAAAACAGCACATCCACAACAAATTGAATTTGCGCGCCTAAACTTAAACTACACAGTGACAAGTAAGCGTAAGTTGAAATTGCTGGTGGATGAAAAACACGTACATGGTTGGGATGACCCTCGTATGCCGACCATTTCTGGCTTACGTCGTCGTGGCTATACCGCGAAATCTATTCGTAATTTCTGTGATCGCATTGGTGTTACTAAATCAGACAGCGTAGTCGACGTGGGTATGCTTGAGCACGCGATTCGTGAAGATTTGGATGCGACAGCAAATCGCGCCATGGTGGTTTTAAACCCGATTAAAGTGACGTTAACAAATTACCCTAAAGACAAAGAAGAAATCTTCACGGTAAATAATCATCCGAAAAACGAAGACGCGGGCGCTCGTGAAGTGCCTTTCAGTAAGCATTTATTTGTTGATGCAGCGGACTTTGCAGAAGAGCCACCTAAAAAATGGAAACGCATGACGATTGATGGCGCTGTTCGTCTTCGTGGTGGTTACGTTATTACCTGTGATGAAGTAATCAAAAATGAAGCGGGTGAAGTGGTTGAGCTACTTTGTCGCTACGATGAAAATACACTTGGTGTGAACCCAGAAGGTTACAAACCAAAAGGCGTAATTCATTGGGTAAGTGCAAAGCATGCTGTTGATGCAAGAGTGAATCTTTATGATCGCTTATTCGTTAACGAAGCGCCGGACGCCAACTATGAAGATAAGAACTTCTTAGACTTTATTAACTCTGAATCTTTAGCAACGATCACAGCTGCAAAAGCAGAACCCTCTTTATTGAAGTCAAATAAAGGTCAAGGATTCCAGTTTGAGCGAGAAGGTTACTTCTGCCGTGATTTAAAAGAGGACGGTATGGTGTTTAACCGTACAGTAACATTACGTGATTCTTGGGCAAAAATAGAAGCAAAAGGAAAATAGGTGCATGTTGAAAGTTCATAACACCCTTACAGGGAAAAAAGAAGTTTTCAAGCCAATCGTTGAAGGCAAAGTGAGTATGTATGTTTGTGGTAACACGGTATACGACTTCTGTCATATTGGTCATGCACGCGCGATGATTTCCTTTGATATTATTTCTCGTTTTATTCGTCATCTAGGTTACGAATTAAATTATGTGCGTAACATTACAGACGTTGATGACAAGATTATCAAACGTGCAGCAGAAAATAATGAAACACCTCAGTCTTTGACTGAGCGAATGATTGAGGCTCAACGCGAAGACGAGCTGCGCCTTGGTAATAAATTGCCAGACCGTGAGCCAAAAGCGACCGAGTTCATGCAAGAAATTATTGATATGGTGCAAGTGCTTATTGAAAAAGGTTTTGCTTATCAAGGTACCTCTGGCGATGTGTATTATCGTGCAACGAAGTTTGAAGAATACGGTAAGTTAAATAACCGTAAACTTGAAGATATGCTTGCTGGTGCCCGTATCGATGTGGAAGCGGCAAAAGAACACCCAGCTGATTTTGTATTGTGGAAGCAAACAAAAGTAGGTGAGGTTTCTTGGCCATCTCCTTGGGGAGAAGGTCGCCCTGGTTGGCATATTGAATGTTCTGCTATGTCGACTAATTGCCTAGGTAATCATTTTGATATTCATGGTGGTGGCCCAGATCTTAAGTTTCCTCATCATGAAAATGAGATCGCACAGTCAGAAGCGGCAACGGGTGAGAAATACGTAAATTACTGGATGCATTGTGGTGCGGTTCGAGTGAACAACGAAAAAATGTCTAAATCACTGGGCAATTTTTTCACCGTTCGAGACGTATTGGCTAAATTTAATCCTGAGGTGATTCGTTATCTTATGGTTTCTAGTCAATATCGCAGTGCAATTGATTACTCCGATCAAAGTTTGTTGGAAGCGAAAGTCGCATTAGAACGTCTTTATACGGCATTGCGTCAACAGGACGTTGCTGCAACTTTTGTTCCTAGCGATTTTACTACGCGCTTTGAAGAAGCGATGAAAGATGACTTTAATACCGCAGTCGCTGTTTCTGTTTTGTTTGAGCTGGTTCGTGAATTGAACAAAATGAAAACAGAAGATGCAGAAAAAACCTCGGTTTTGGCCGCTGAATTGCTTTCATTGGCCACATTGCTTGGCTTGCTTTATCAAGACCCTGAATACTTTCTGCAAAATAGCACTGTGTCAGAAGGTTTGGATGAAGCGGGAATACAGGCTTTAATCGATCAAAGAACGCAGTCGCGTAAAGACAAAAACTTTGCTCGTAGTGATGAAATTAGAGATGAGTTGGCGAGTCAGGGTATTGAACTTCTAGATAGTCGAGAAGGCACTACTTGGACACGTAGCTAAGGACTATTTCAAGGCTTAGATCCTGCAAATAGAATGAAAAAAGGCGATGTGCTATTTATTTAGCGCATCGCCTTTTTGTTATGAGTTGTGCCTCACTCCTGAGTTCTATTTCAGAATTTGTTCTGAATGTGTTTTGGTTTTAACTTTACTTATGATATCTGAAATCAGGCCTTCTTCATCAATGATAAAGGTGGTTCTAACCGTCCCCATTGACTCACGACCCATGAATTTTTTAAGCTGCCATGTTTCGTATAATTCATGAACTTCTTTTTCCGTATCGGCGATTAATGGGAATGGAAGGTCATATTTCTCGATGAAGTTTTGATGTTTTTTCTCAGTATCACTGCTGATACCAAGCACAACAAAGCCTTGTTTAAGAAGTTCGTCATAGTTATCGCGTAAGTCACATGCTTGAGCTGTGCAGCCTGGTGTGTTGTCGCGTGGGTAAAAATATAAGACAACTTTTTTGCCTTTAAATTGGCTAAGTGTAATGGTGTCACCGTTTTGGTCTTTTGCACTAAAGTCCGGTGCAATTTGTCCAATTTCTATTGTCATAATGGTTACTCTCTGTTCTACGAAACATTCAAAGAAAAATAGTTTCTTGGCTATTTGGCTGTAAGAAAAATATTAGCTTAACAAGTGCTAAGCAAAAAATCTCTCTGAATAGGATTTCTTGTTAATTTACTCTGGCTTTACGTCCCTCAATTATTGTTAAACCCGCATATGGGCGTTACTATAGGCGCGCTTATAATTTTATGGAGACTCGAAATGATCACAGGTAGTTTAGTTGCGCTTATCACTCCCATGTCAGCAGATGGCGCAGTAGATACTAACAAATTAGATGATCTAATAGAGTTTCATATCAACGAGGGAACTCACGGTATTGTCGCTGTTGGTACAACCGGTGAGTCTTCTACGTTGACGACAGAAGAGCATGCTAATGTTATTCGCCAAGTTGTCAAAACAGTAAATGGTCGTGTTCCTGTTATTGCGGGAACAGGTGCAAATGCAACTCACGAGGCGATACACCTTACTCGCAGTGCAAAAGAGGCCGGAGCCGATGCTTGCTTGCTGGTTACGCCTTACTATAATAAGCCGACTCAAGAAGGTTTGTTTTTACACTTTAAAGCCATTGCAGATGCGGTTGATATTCCTCAAATTCTTTACAATGTTCCAGGTAGAACGGTTTGCGATATGTTAAATGAAACCGTAGCTCGCCTTTCTGCTATTAAAAATATTGTTGGTGTTAAAGACGCAACGGGTAATTTGGAGCGTGGTGAGGCATTAATCAAAGCTGTACAAGAAGATTTTGCCGTATATTCAGGGGATGACGCTACGGCGGTTGATCTTATGTTGCTCGGCGGAAAAGGTAATATTTCTGTTACGGCAAACGTTGCCCCTAAAGCCATTGCACAAGCAGCAGAGTCTGCCCTTGCTGGTGATGCGGAGAAAGCGCGTTCAATCGACCAAACGGTTGCCTTGTTACATAAAAATCTATTTTTAGAATCGAACCCTATTCCTGTTAAATGGGCATGTAGCCAATTAGGTTTATGCAAAGAAGGGATTCGTTTGCCATTAACCCCACTTTCAGACAAGTATCATGCGGCTGTTAGACATGCCATGGTAGAAGCCGGAGTTTTATTAGTATGAATAAATTCACATTACAATTAGTCAGTGTCGGTTCGTTAGCGGTTCTTTTATCAGGTTGTAGTTTGTTTTTTACTGATCACTCAGACGATTACCAAGACGTCGCTAAAACTCACAGTTCTTTAGAGTCTCCAGAAGGCTCTACACCTTCAAAAGACGCATTAGTTATTCCGAATGAAGATGCCATTGCAGACTTAGTGCCAGCCAAACCTTTTGTTACACCAAGAGCACCGTTTATTTTTCATCCAATGGTTGCCGTAGGTGTTGTAGAAAAAGAAGACGCTATTGAGTTTTCTGTGCCAACAAACAAAGATCAGGCTAAGCGTGTTGTTACTGACTTTCTTACGGCTCTATATGGAGAGGGTAAATCTATTGCATCACAAACGGATGACCAAATAACGTCCATTGCTTTTGATTTTCATCCACAAGGTTGGTGGGCGTCTTTATACAGTAAAATTACCCGACTTTACCCAGCAAAGACCGTTTTCGCATTTAGCTTTACTGAGAGTGAAGATAAAACATTAGTGAGAATTCAGTTCCGTGATGAGGTTCAAGATGCTGAAGTAGGGCCATGGATGACTCCAGTGGAGAACTCAGATGCTCATACTATTGCTGTTCGTCTATGGGGAACTTTTGGCCGACAATTGAATCAGTCTTCAGCGTATTTATCTAATCAAAACGATGCTTCATCTTACCCAATTTGGGTTGATCATCATGGTCTTTATGGAATACGTCTAAATGATGCGTCACAATCAGGGCTTGAAACAACATTAAATGCAGCGGGTATTTACCTTGTACCAGGTGCGGATAATGTACTTGCGCCTGTATCGCCAGAAAAAATTGCGCGTGTTGGCGATGTTATTGATTTCTCCATTCCTACTGGCAGTGGCGAGACTCAAAAGTTATTTAATGTTCGTCGCCGCAACTTAGATGATGTTAGCTGGGACTTACGTGAATATTCTTACAAGATTACAGAGCAAAAAGCAGGTAAGTTTCTAATGATTGATGTGTCTTCAGTAGAACAACCTGAAGACCCAGAAGTGGTTTCATTTCACTTTGCACAACGTTTTTTAAGTAATTAAGTTTAACCCCTCATAAAAGAAGACCGGAGACTCTCCAATGGAAAAACGACAAGAGCTGTATGCAGGTAAGGCAAAATCTGTATTTCGTACAGATGATCCTGACAAGATGGTTCTGGTATTTCGTGATGATACCTCTGCATTTGACGGTAAAAGAATAGAGCAACTTGACCGCAAAGGCATGGTGAACAATAAGTTCAATGCATTCATTATGACGAAATTACAAGAAGCAGGCATTCCTACGCATTTTGAAAAGCTATTAAGTGATACTGAATCTTTGGTTAAATGCTTAGACATGATGCCAGTAGAGTGTGTTGTTCGAAATGTTGCAGCTGGTAGTTTATGTCGTCGTTTAGGTGTGGAGGAGGGTGTAACACTAACACCACCAACATTTGAATTGTTCCTGAAAAACGATGCTTTAGGCGACCCAATGATCAACGAATCTCATGTTGAATCGTTTGGTTGGGCAAAAGCCGATGATCTTGTAAAAGCCAAAGAGCTTACATACAAGGTCAATGATGTATTAAAAGCGATTTTTGCTGAAGGCGGCATGATTCTAGTTGATTACAAATTAGAATTTGGTCTATATAAAGGTGACGTTCTTTTGGGTGATGAGTTTTCTCCAGACGGCTGTCGTTTGTGGGATGCCAAAACGAAAGAAAAACTAGATAAAGACCGTTTCCGTCAAGGTTTGGGTGGTGTTATCGAAGCTTACGAAGATGTTGGTCGTCGTATAGGTATTGATTTCGACGCGTAAACGGATTGGCGGTTTGATTATAAGGGAGAAGCTTCTTCTCCCTTTTTTGCCAGACAAATGCCACGCAAGGACATACATTGATTAATTTCCTCCCTATTGCCATTGGCTTACGTTACGCCCGGGCTAAACGTTCCAATCATTTCATTTCTTTTATCAGTTTCTCTTCAATTGCAGGCCTAGCATTAGGCGTTATGGTGTTAATTACCGTTTTATCTGTGATGAATGGTTTTGACCGAGAATTACGTCAACGGATTTTGGGTATGGTTCCTCATGCTACTTTGTGGGGGAACCCTGAATTAGATGACTGGCGTTCAACCGCCAAATTAGTGGAGAAAATGCCTGATGTTGTTGGCGTTGCCCCACATATTCAAGCTCAGGTTATGTTTCAGTCTGGATCAAGCGTTCATGGCGCTATTTTGAATGGCATTAATCCAGAGATGGAAAAGAAAGTCTCAATCATTGATGAGAATATGGCGACAGGTTCTTTGGATGCTCTAAACGATACTCGTTTTGGGATTGTCTTGGGGGCTCAACTTGCCAAGATGTTAAGGGTGGAGATAGGCGATAAGGTTACTGCTATTTTACCGAAAGCGAATGTTTCGATTGCGGGTGTTGCGCCGGTGCTGAAACGTTTTACCCTTGTAGGGACGTTTGAAGTTGGTGCAGAATTAGACAGTGGGCTTGCTTATATTAATATTACCGATGCTGCGAAATTAAAGCGCTATAACGACGATTCTATTGAAGCGTTGCGTATTTCTTTTGATGATTTATTCGTTGCACCTACTCGTATTTGGGATATAGCAAGAGCAGTGCCTGGGCAAAATAGAGTCAGTGATTGGACTCGTACTCATGGTAATCTTTTTCAAGCCATTAAGATGGAAAAAACCATGATAGGTTTGTTGCTATTATTAATTGTTGCTGTGGCTGCTTTTAATATTGTTTCTACCTTAGTGATGGTTGTTACTGATAAGCGTAATGATATTGCGATTCTAAGAACCATGGGGCTGACCTCTGGTCAGGTTATGTGGGTATTTGTGGTTCAAGGTATTTTTATTGGCATGTTAGGAACGCTGATTGGTGTGGTGCTAGGGGTAACTCTCGCGCTTAATATTAGTGGGATTCTAGCGAGTCTGCAGACATTGCTTGATGTGCAGTTTCTTAGTGCTGACGTATATTTTATCAATTATCTTCCTTCTCAGCTCGAATGGTCTGATGTGAAATTGATTGTCACATCGGCTTTTATCATGACAGTTGTTGCAACCATATATCCAGCGTGGCGAGCATCAAAAGTAGAGCCAGCGGAGGCGTTACGCTATGAGTGATAATATTGTATTGGAGTGTCGTTCACTTTCTAAGCAATACCAAGACGGCAAGCAAAGTATCGATGTTTTTCAGTCTATCGATTTTACTTTAAACAAAGGTCAAGCTTGCGCCATTGTTGGTGCGTCTGGTTCGGGTAAAACAACTCTATTGAATTTACTTGCTGGATTAGATTTGGCAACAACCGGTGATGTTAAGTTGGCTCAAGTCTCTTGGTCGAGTCTTAAAGATGCTAAGCGCTCTAGAATGCGCAATAAAGAAATGGGGTTTGTGTATCAGTTTCACCATTTGCTTCCTGAGTTTTCGGCATTAGAAAATGTACTTATGCCTATGTGGATTGCAGGCATGAATAAAAAAGAAGCGAAACAGCGCGGAGAGGAATTGCTAACTCAAGTTGGTTTGAAGGATCGTTTGAACCATAAACCGTCACAACTGTCTGGTGGTGAAAGGCAGCGAGTTGCAATTGCTCGAGCCTTGGCGAACCGTCCTGCTTGTGTGCTGATGGATGAACCAACAGGTAATCTAGATGAAACAACCTCGCTGGAAATCCAAAATCTAATCAATGAACTGAAAACAACGTATAACATGGCGTTTCTTGTTGTCACACATGATGAAAAAATGCTGAATTGGATGGATTCTGCTTATCGTCTCTCTCAAGGGTCTTTACACCTTTTGAAGTAGGGACAGGTGTTGATAGTCGTGTGACTGCTTGGCGATTATTGCGTTGCTAAAAAGTAGAGAAAAGCCAAGATTTATAAATGAGTCTTGGCTTTTTATTTGTAGTAAAGCGTTTTTAATTAGCTTGTTTTTTGTGACGTAGCTTGCGTTCTTTCCAGCGTTTAATAGCATGAAGTCGCCATAGCGTAATAATAGTTGCATACCCTATCGCGCCAACAATTAAGCCTAGAACGACAGAGCCAACATACAAGGGTAGCCAAATGTGTTCGAGTTTATCCCAAATCCATTCAACGGATAATCGAAAGTTTTTTTCGTCGTGAGAACCTAGAATTAACGTGCCGACCTTGTAGTTGCAATAAAATACAAACGGCATTGTAAGAGGGTTTGTTATCCACACTAAAGCGAGAGAGACAGGGATGTTTGCGCGTAAGGGGATGGCAAGCAAAGCGGATACTAGCATTTGAAATGGCATTGGGATAAAAGCCCAAAATAAACCATTAAAGAAAGCGCGGGCAACCGATTTTCGATTCAAATGCCATAAATTAGCTTCATAAATCTGCGAACCCAAAATCTTTAAGGCTTTGTTAGCTTTAAGTTTTTCCGGATTTGGTATGAATTTTTTTAGATAACTTTTCGGCATAATCAGGTAAAAATAATTTAGGAATTTAAGACATGGAGGTCTTATGCTACTAAGTAGTTTGTCCATTTTGATGGGCGCCATATTGGTGCCAAGAGACTATTTGTGGCTGTATTCTACGCACATCATTCTGGTGTGTCTCTACTTAATCATGACAAAGCGATTAATAGCACTGTTTTTGACACTTCTATCCTTGATCTTAATTATATTGAGTGAACTTCCGAACGATCCCTCTTTTCCATTGAGTGTTGGCCAGACGGTATTTTTTGACACCGAGGAAAAGGCGCTGTCCATTGAATATAATGAAGCGCCTAATTTTTCTTGCCTACAGACAAATTGTCAGGTCAGTGTTGTTTATTTTTTACCAGACGGTACACGTCAAACACTCAATAATGTCGCACTTTCTTTTTCAATTACGCCTCTAGAAACACAAGCTCAAGGTAGAGTCACGCGTATTGTTCTACCGAATAAAAACGGGGCTTGGTGGGAGCGTAATCTTTATATAAGAAGGCAAGTCGCACAGCTTGATATTCATTTCTTAGAGTCAGATGTTGATCGTCTAGAAGGTTCTGTTTTTTCATTGAGAGACAGCTTAATTGATCGGCTTGATGTAAGACTGGACCAATTTTCTAATTGGCGTTTTTCAAAAGCATTGCTGTTGGGTCAAGATGATTTATGGAGCGAGCGAGATACGTGGATTGTTCGTACGCTTGGGTTGGCTCATTTATTTGTTGTTTCCGGTTTGCATACAGGCTTTATGTTTGTCATAGGTGGTGTCATTAGTCGGGCTTTTTGGCAACTGAGTCCAGGCAGGGTGATGCTTTCAGGTATTACTCGTTGGCATTTTGATGCGCTTATTGTTATCCCATTATTATTCGCTTATGCATATTTAACAGGGTGGGGAGAGCCAGTTGTTAGGGCTGCAATTATGTTGAGTGTTTATTTATGCGCTCGCATGCTGGCGCTCAAATTGTCACCATATCACATCATTACTTTTGCTTTGTGGCTGGTTTTATTGATAGAGCCTAGATCTGTACTGAGTCCTGGTTTGTGGTTGTCTTTTAGTATGGTGTATTTACTGATTGGCTTTTCTCAGAATTCGACGGGTATTTTGCGCTTGTTAATGGTGCAAGTCATGTTAAGTACTGCTTCCATGGTATTAATTCTGGGCTGGCAAGATGAAATTTCTAGCGTGTCTATTTTAGTTAATATTATCTTAATTCCACTGGCTGCTTTTTTCTGGTTTCCATTAGGAATGATTTCTTGTGTTGAGGTGCTGTTGTTTAATTCAACGTATCTTTATTCAGGCTTAGAGTTCAGTCTTAACTATCTGGTCTACGCTATTGAGTGGGTTGTGTTTTCCTTGCCATTATTGGTTTTTGAGTCGTACTCGTCTGCAATACCCAGAATACTGATGCTCTGTCTTGTGTGTTATTGGGTTTATCAAAGCCCTTTAAAAAGAGGTTGGGGCGTCGCTTTAGTCGTATGGTGTGTATTATTTTTATCTATGATTTTTAATGTTCCAGAAGCACATTTTAGTATTACGAATAAAGATAATAAATTGATTTTAATAGATAAGGGGAGAGTGGCGTTATCGAACGGTTGGGCAGGAAATGACTTAAATAAATTGGACTTTTCATGGTATTTAAATAAAGAGAAGCAAAAAGAAAACGGTCAAAATAAGTATATTTTATCGCCAAATGTTTTAGCGGATTTTTCGCCAGAAGTTTGGCTGAAGCACGACATTGACTGGGTGTTATTAGGGAAAGAGGCGTCTACGAATATGCAAACTATGCTTACTGCTTTACAGGTTAACTGGTTTATTATTGCAGCGGATGAGACATTGACGTTTTACTTTCAGAACGATCAGATATTATTACGGCATTCTTCCTGTGTTTATTCTTTTTTTCTCTTTAAATCTGATACTTGCAGGCGTGTAGAAAAGTTAGAGAGTGTGTTAAATTACATGCAAAATTAAATTGGAGTGCAAAGTGTTAGCCTTTATTCAAACTGGTGGTTTTTTCATGTGGCCGTTAATGGCGTGCTCTATTTTGACGCTGGCAATTATCCTTGAACGTTTCTGGACGCTTCGTAAAGCAAGCGTTGCACCAAAGGGTCTTCAGGCTGATGTTATGAAGCGATTGCGTGACGATAGAATGACAATTGAATACATTCGTTCTATGCAAACGCGAGCTGGCTTAGGGTCTATTTTTGCAGCAGGTCTTCTGAACTCGAAACATGGTCGTAGTGCGATGAAAGAAAGTGTTCAAGAGGCGGCAAGTCATGTTATTCATGAACTAGAGAGATTTATGAATACACTTGGCACCGTTGCAGCAATTTCTCCCTTGTTGGGATTATTGGGCACGGTTGTTGGTATGATCAAGGTGTTTGCTGTGTTGATGGAAAGCGGTGCCGGCAATACTGCATTACTGGCTGGCGGTATTTCAGAAGCTTTATTAACGACGGCCGCTGGTCTTGGTGTTGCAATTCCTGCTTTGATCTTCCATCGTTTTTTCAGCCGCAGAATTGATGAGCTGGTGGTTACTATGGAGCAACAATCTACAAAATTGGTTGATGCGTTATACGGTGAACGTGAGAAATCAGGAGCGGCTCAGTGAAATTTCGACGTCAAAAAATAGATGACGTTCAAATTAATTTAACTCCGTTGATTGACGTTGTTTTTTTGTTGCTGATTTTCTTTATGGTTAGTACGACTTTCAATCAAAGCACAGAGCTTACTATTGATTTACCAACGGCGACGACTAACGCTCCTAGCTCAAATGTTTCACAGAATGTTGAGTTGGTTATAACGGCGGATGGACAATATGTCATTAATGGACAAACGCTAATTAATGAAAGAGTTGGCACGCTTGTTCAAGGCCTAAGGGAAGTCACAAAAGGCGATAGTTCAAGACCTTTGATCATCACAGCTGATGCAAAGGCATCTTATGACATGGTACTTAGAGTCTATGATGCTGCGGCAAAAATTGGTATTACTAAGCTTGCTCATACAGCCCAAAAAGAGACGGCTCAGTGAGCCTAGAATCGCTCTTTACTCGCTCTTGGTACGGCCGTTGTGGTTGGACAAACGTGTTTCGACCACTTCAGCCATTAGTGAAAAAAGCAGTACTTAAAAAGAGAAAAACATTCTTAGAGCAAAAAGACACGTCTTATAAAGCACCAGTACCGGTTATTGTGGTTGGAAATATTAGCGTTGGCGGCACGGGGAAATCACCTATGGTTGTCGCCTTATGCAAATTGTTATCAGAGCATGGTTATCGCCCAGGGATTGTTTCTAGAGGACATGGCGTTAAAATTGATGCACCAACTCATGTTTATGCAAGCAGTTTGGCCAGCGATGTTGGTGATGAGCCTGTGATGTTAGCGCGACGAGCTGATTGCCCTATGGTGGTTTTTCCTAAACGTGCTGAAGCGGTTAAGCATTTACTTGCCACGACGGAGGTCAATATAGTCGTGTGTGATGACGGTATGCAGCATTATCAGCTAAATCGAGACATTGAAGTAGCCATGTTGGATGCTTCCAGAGGTGTTGGTAATGGTCAGCTGTTACCCGTTGGTCCATTAAGGGAGCCTGTAGAACGATTAAATAACGTGGACTTTATCGTCAGCGTATCAGATGTGATGACAGATTCTCTGCAAGCACTTAGTTTACCTATAACATTAGCACCTTTGGTATCAAGCATCTTGGTTTCTTTAGATGGGTCTAAAACTATTGATTGCCGTGATGCTTTTTTAAAAGATACTAAGTGGCATGTGGTCGCAGGCATAGGCAATCCTCAACGTTTTCTCGATACACTAACAGCATTGGGTTTATCGAAAAGTCGTTTAAGCCATAAATGGTATTCGGATCATCATTCGTTCGAAGAGTCCGATATCCCAGAGAATGGTCAAGTTATCATGACGGAAAAAGACGCAGTGAAATGTCAGTCGCTTGAATTATCAAATTCAAATGTTTGGTATTTACCGGTTTCTTTGACTTTACCGGACAGTTTTCAAAACGCATTTATAGAAAAATTAAACCTTATTAAAGTTGAACTTAATCAAAAGTAGACAATTAGCATGAATAAAACATTATTAGATATCCTTGTTTGTCCGGTAACAAAAGCCACCTTAACTTTGAGTAAAGATGGTACAGAACTGATTAGTAAGATTGGTGGTATGGCATATCCAGTTCGAGAAGGTATACCCGTTTTACTGGAAACAGAAGCGCGTACATTAACCGCGGAAGAACGTTTAGAAAAATGAGACAGTTCAAAGTGTTGACAGTGTGTTTAGGCAATATTTGTCGATCACCAGCAGCGCAGGGCATTTTAGAGAACGTCGCTTCTTATAATAAAATCGCTTTGGAACTCGATTCGGCTGGAACCGCCGCTTATCACGTCGGTAATCCACCAGATTCCAGATCAATTGCAGCTTTGAAACAAGTTAGTGTCAATATTGCTCAGCAGAAGGCTCGCCAAGTTGTTCAAGCAGACTTTAATGAATTTGACTGGATTCTTGCAATGGATAAAGAAAACCTAGCAAATCTTCGTCAGATTCAGCCAGAGCACAGTCGAGCAAAGTTAGTTATGTTTGGCGAGTTTCATCCGAGTGTATCGTTTGGTGAGGTTGCAGATCCATATTACGGTGGCGACGAGGGATTTACTTTGATGAGAGAGCATCTTACGCAAATATCAGAAGCTTTTGTTCTTCATCTTCATTCATCAAGCTAACGTATTCACTTAATTCAAAAAACATTAAATCAGCTAACGATTATGCCATTTAACACAGAAGTTTCGTTTACACATAAAGTTGAGGAAAGTATTCAGAAGAATGTTTCTTTAGCGGCTTACAACACATTTCGTTTTTCCTATCAGGCTGAATATTTTGCGGTGGCAGAAACACTTGAGTCATTGAAAGTTCTGCTTGCCTGGGCTAATCGTCTTGATATTAAGGTCACTATAATTGGTGGTGGCAGTAATTTACTGATTTCTAATGATATTTCAGGTTTGGTGATTATCAATCGATTAGCTGGAATGAAGGCGCGTGAGCATTTAGGTGATTTGGTTAGCTTTACTGTAGCGGCGGGTGAAACTTGGCACAATGTAGTAGAGCATGCCATCGAACAAGAGTGGTATGGCATTGAAAACCTTGCCTTAATTCCAGGCACTATTGGTGCTGCACCAGTCCAAAATATTGGCGCTTATGGCGTAGAAATAAAAGACGTTTTAGCGCGTGTTCAGGTAATTGACCAAACAACAGGCGACGTTTATTGGGTTAATGCCCGTGATTGTGGCTTTGCTTACCGAGACAGTCATTTCAAAGGCAAGTGGAAGAATAAATTAATTATCACATCTGTTGAATTAACACTTAAAAAGCACGCTGATTTATTATTAAGTTATGGCGGTTTGGCTAATCGTGTTGAAGGTGAACCAAGTCTTAAAAAAGTCTTTGAGACTGTTTGCAAAGTACGACAAGAAAAACTACCAAATCCGAGTGAATTGGCAAATGCAGGTAGTTTTTTTAAGAATCCGATTGTTAGTTCAGAGCAACATGATGAGCTAAAAAAACGTTTTCCTAATCTGGTTTCTTTTCCATTCGAAAGTGGCTTTAAATTGGCGGCTGGATGGCTGATTGATCAAGCGGGATGGAAAGGTAAAAAATACCAAGGCGTTGGTGTTTATGATAAACAAGCTTTGGTGTTAGTGAATTATTCGGAAGAAAATGCAGCACCTTTAATGGTGCTTGAAGCTCAAATCAAAGAATCGATTTTAGATCTATACGGTGTTGAATTAGAACGTGAGCCAGTTGAGTTTCCAGTATTGGTAAATAACCCTGCGTCTGAGCTATCGTTTAAAGTCGATGGAGAAGCTTGATTGAAAATTGGCGTGATTGATTCAGGTGCTGGCGGATTAACCATCCTTAATGCTATTCATAAGAAACAACCTTATCTTGATTTAGTCTATTTGGCTGATGATGAATTTGCACCTTATGGCAACAAAACTATTGCTCAGTTACAAGATCGGCTGGTAAGGGTTGGACGATTCTTTGAAACTGAAAAAGTCTCCGCCATTGTAGTGGCTTGTAACACAGCAACGGTTGCAGCTATAGACGCCTTAAGAGCCACTACGTCACTGCCTATTATTGGTGTTGAACCTGCTGTTAAACCAGCTTTTCGAATTAGTAAGCAACGTAAGGTCGCCGTACTTGCCACACCTGTCACTGCAAAAAGTGCGCGCCTTAATCAACTGATTGAGCTTTGGAAGGCGGATAGTCAAGTGTCTATTATGTCCAGTGATACGCTGGCTTTTGATATTGATGCGTGGCCGGAGACTCAAAAGCAAATAGAGCAAACCATTCATCAACTCAGTGAAGACATGCTGATGAAAAAGATAGACACCTTGGTTCTCGCTTGTACTCATTATCCTTTGGTTAAACATTTGTTCGAAAAGGCGTTAGGGAGTGAATGTGAAATTATTGAACCAAGTGAAGGCGTAACAGCTCAGTTAATGCGCCGATTATCCGATAATTATGCTCAAGAGATGGGGGAGCTCATTTTAGCCAAATCTACAGGGCGCATTGAATTGTGTAGCTCGCTTGGAGTGAATAATATGCAGCGGTTAGTGTCTTGGGTGTCAGAACCAGAAGCTATTTTTGCTCAACGAGTCGTTAAAATTTAGCTCTTCCTGTTTCTTTAAAGCCCTCTGACTTCCTATCTTAATAATCAAGGAAAGTCATAATTTTGTCTTTTTCCCACATAGCATCTTTATGTCCCAATTCAATCAAAGCTCGACAATATTCAGGCGTGAAGAGTAAATAACTGGCCGCTGAGCTGATTTTCTCTGAAGTAGATCCACCCGCCGCTTTCAGTAATACGCGAATATTCTTGGGTAAAGTGCCAATATAGTGATGAGCAATTTCATTGAGCTCTTCTGATGGCGAAATAATGAGCGTTTCTGTTGGTAAACTTTGATGTTTGGCTTGTTTTTCCTTGGGTAAGTCACGAATCAAATTGTTCATGATTTCAAGCTGATAAATGTCATCTTCAAGGTTATCAATAAAAGCACTGTTTAATAGCTGACCTAATATTTGCGCCATGCTTGGTGCACTGGATTCTTTTATCTCATCTTGAATAGGCCATTTTTTAGGGCTTCGATTACCACTTACGCCGATGATGAAAAGCTTATTGGCGCCTAATTTAAGTGCTGGATAAATGGCTGATTTTTGACGAATCGCGCCGTCGCCATAATAATGTTCTTGTATTTTATGGGCTGGGAAAATCATCGGAATCGCACTGGATGCGAGTAAATGATCTACGCCCAATTCCGCGAAAACGCCTTTTCTTCTGCTGCCTTGCCATTCTTTAATGTCTGATTTACCTTGGAAGAAAGTGGTTGATTCACCTGTGCTGTAACTCATTGCAGTGATTGCTAAGGCGTGTAATTGATCTCTTTCAATGGCGCTATTGATTCTAGAAAAATCTAAATGATTCGTTAATAGCTCTCTCAATGGATCGTTATCCATTAGCGCTATTGAAGTATCTCGATTGCCCATATGAAAA
The DNA here is from genome assembly GCF_000521805.1 of Marinomonas ushuaiensis DSM 15871. GTDB lineage: Bacteria > Pseudomonadota > Gammaproteobacteria > Pseudomonadales > Marinomonadaceae > Marinomonas > Marinomonas ushuaiensis. The sequence goes on along the minus strand of NZ_JAMB01000002.1, from coordinate 17,299 downwards.
AGTGACAGCAATGTTTTTGTTAGGGAGCTGGCAACTGGCCAGCGTCCAGTTGTATAGATTTGATCGGGAGTTAAATGCCGCCATACAAAGGCAAGTGTCGAAGCGGCTCTGGAAAAATTGTCTGCATAGGATGCCAGCATGGTGGCGTTTAACGCACCAGCCGATGTGCCGCATAAAATTGGAAAGGGTAAGGGCGTATTTTTAGGGAGTATTTTTCCCATTGCCGACAGTACTCCAACTTGGTAGGCCGCACGAGCGCCGCCACCAGAAAGAATTAATGCGTTGTTGTTTATCATATAAAACTCGCCTAGCTAGCTTAGATTAATGGTTAGATTTAAGCACTTTATGTATCTCATAAAACACTGTTGTCTTCTATCAAAACAATCACTCTTTTACTCAAAATATAGATGCTTTTGTTAGAAATTAGATATAATTATTTGGTATTTCTACTGACTCTTGTTATTACTTTTGTAGACTAAGTAAACAATCTCGGTCACAATCTCGTCTATACTTTTTTATAAGCGCTTTTATTGATGCCTTTTTGATAACGGTTTTTGTAAATAAATGCTTTTTAATTAACAATAACGTTTAAACAACAATAATAAAGGATGAATGGTATGAAATCCTCTGTCGTCATTAGCGGGGTTGGTTTATGGACTCCAGCGCAATCTATTAGTAATGAAGAGCTTGTGGCCAGTTACAATGCATGGGCCGAAAAATTTAACGCTGAAAATTCTGTGGCAATTGAAGCGGGTGAGCAGGAAGCGAAACCCCTTTCTAGTGCGGCGTTTATTGAAAAGGCGTCCGGTATTAAAAGTCGCTATATTTATTCAAAAGAGGGCGCTTTAGATATTAATCGAATGCGTCCTGTGCTTGAAATACGTGATGATGAGCAAGTATCTCACCAGGCAGAAATGGCGATTGAAGCCGCTAAAAAAGCATTAATTGCAGCCAATAAAACACCTGCAGATATCGATACCGTGATTGTTTCTTGTGCTTACACGCAACGTTCTTATCCTGCTATTGCTATTGAAGTACAAGCCGCTTTAGGTATTGATGGATTTGGCTTTGATATGTTGGTCGCGTGTTCTGCTGCGACTTTTGGATTGCAAAGAGCCGTCGATGCCGTAAAAGCAGGCACCTCAAAAGGCGTGTTGGTGATTAATCCTGAATTGACGTCTCCTCAAGTGAATTATATGGACCGTGATTCTCACTTTATTTTTGGTGATGTGGCGACGGCAACGATAGTAGAAAGCAGTGAAACTTGTCAGTCTAAACACGCTTTTGATGTCGTCAGTACAAAATGTGTGACTGTGTTTTCGAATAATATTCGCTCGAATTTTGGTTATACAACTCGTGTGACGGATGAAGACCCTTATGCGACAGATAAGCTTTTCCATCAAAATGGCAGAAAAGTATTTAAAGAAGTATGTCCCATGGCAGCAGAGCACATTGAGAGTCATTTGCAAAGTGAAGGTATCCAAGTTTCGCAATTAAAACGTTGGTGGCTGCATCAAGCGAACATCAATATGAATCTTTTAATCAGTAAGCGATTATTAGGCCGTGACGCGACTATAGAAGAAGCGCCAGTGGTTCTAGATGAATATGCAAACACAGCCTCGGCGGGCTCTATTATTGCCTTTGCTAAATACCATGAAGATTTAAACGCTGGTGATATTGGTGTTATTTGCTCCTTCGGCGCTGGTTATTCTATTGGTAGTTTGATTCTTAAAAAGCGATAAATTGAAATATATGACGATTAAAAACGAACGTTTTTAAAAGTGAGTTTCGAATAAGTCCCTGTTAAGTGATTGGAACTGTAGTATATTTAGTGGAAGCTATTTATATCAGATTCAAAGACTTAACAGGGCGCAAACTATGGCAATTCATCCTCAAGCTGGACAGCTTGCATCTCATGATTCTCTTGTAAACCTACCAGAACTTATGACGGCTTATTATTTAAAAAAGCCTTGTATTAAAAATCCAGAAGAGCGGGTTAGTTTTGGGACCTCAGGGCATCGCGGTAGTGCTTTATTAGTGAGTTTTAATGAAGGCCATATTCTTGCTATTGCCCAAGCGATTGCTGAATATCGACAGTCTCAGAATATTACGGGGCCTTTGTATTTAGGCAAAGACACTCATGCCTTATCAGCAGCGGCTTTTCAGACTGTATTGAGTGTGCTTACAGCGAACGGTGTTAAGGTTCGTACTCAATTGAATGGTGGTTATACACCGACTCCTGTTATTTCTCACGCCATCCTAACGCATAATAAAATGAATCAGCAGGGTCTGAGTGACGGTCTTGTTATAACGCCTTCACATAATCCTCCGGAAGATGGCGGCATTAAATACAATTCCATCAAAGGTGGTCCAGCCGATAAAGACATTACGGATTGGGTAGCCAAAAGGGCTAATGAGTTATTAGAGAGCAACTTAGTTGGCGTGAAACGCTTATCCAGCGATGACACAGACAAGAGTGATTTAATTGAGCCGTTCGATTTTATTAATCACTATGTTGATGATCTTGAAAATGTCATCGACATGAAAGCCATTGCTAAAGCAAAAATTCGAATTGGTGTTGATCCAATGGGTGGTTCAGGTATTCATTACTGGGAACCCATTGCTAAGAAATATGGTTTAGATATTACGATTGTTAATCCAGAAGTTGATCCTACGTTTCGTTTTGTACCGCTCGATAAAGATGGCCGTATTCGTATGGATTGCTCCTCACCTTATTCCATGAGCAATTTATTAACGCTCAAAGACGATTTTGATATCGCTGTGGGTAATGATCCAGATTACGATCGTCATGGCATTGTTTGTGCGGGATCTGGCTTAATGAATCCAAATGCTTATTTGGCAGTGGCGATTGAGTATTTGTCTCAGCACAGACCGGAATGGCCAAAGGACATTCAATTCGGTAAAACCTTGGTTTCGAGTGGCATGATTGACCGTGTGGTTAATGGACTTGGTCGTACGCTCTGTGAAGTGCCAGTCGGCTTCAAATGGTACGTGGAAGGAATGTATGAAGGCGCAATGGCATTTGGTGGTGAAGAGAGTGCAGGGGCTTCTTTTTTACGTAAAGATGCCAGTGTTTGGACAACAGACAAAGACGGTTTCATTATGGCATTGCTTGCGGCTGAAATTTTGGCTGTAACAGGTAAAGACCCTCAAACGCATTATGATGCTCAAGTATCAAAATACGGTCAGCCTTTTTATAAACGTATTGATGTGGTTGCAACTTTGGCTCAAAAATCGATACTGGGTGCCTTAGATGTTAAGGATGTAACGCAAACAGAATTAGCTGGAGAAAAAATTCTTAATGTACTGACTCATGCGCCAGGTAATGGTGCTGCTATTGGTGGTTTGAAAGTCTCTACTGAAAACGGTTGGTTTGCAGCTAGACCCTCAGGTACCGAAAACGTCTATAAAATTTACTTGGAAAGTTTTGTTTCTGAAGAGCATCTTGCTGAATTAGAAAAAGAAGCAAAAGCGTTAGTGGACAGCGTGTTAAAGGTTTAATTTTAAAGAAAGGCATCAAGTTATTCAGTCTACTTTAAGTGATTAAAGCAGACTGAATAGCAAACATAAATTACAAATCAGTCAGTCGAGAAAGCCACCGAGTTAAAGGGATTTCTAGCTGCGTGCTCAATTTTTGAGCTATTGCTTTAAGGGCTTTGGCGTTTGAGTTATTTTTTCGTTTACCTGCAATAATGACCCAATTACCGCTGCCTGTATCGAGTGCACGAACATCGTTAAAGTGTACTTTAAGAAGCTGGGTAAGCTCATGGTTGTTTTTGTGGTCGATCCAGCAGTTAAGTGCTAACCAGCCATCTTCTTTGATGTTTTTTGCACAGTTTTCAATAAAATTACCCTGTAAAACGGCTCTATCCATTCCTTGTGTGTTGTACAAATCCGTCATTAATATATCGACTTTTTTCGGTAAACCTTCGTCGATGTAATCTATTGCATTGGCAACATCTAAAGTGATGCGCTTTCCTTTTGGGATTTTGAAATACATCTCTGCTGCATCCATGACTTCTTGGCGCAATTCAACAGCAGTAATGTGAATCCCTGGAACAGCATGATATAAGGAATTAAGTAATGCACCGCCGCCTAAACCTAAAATACACACTCTTTTAGGTTCACAGAATAGCAAAGGTAACATCATTGCTTGTGTGTATTCATGTTGAAGTATGTGCGGTGTTGATAGGCGAATGCGACTTTGTTCATCACCTTCTGCAAAGGAAAGCACTCGATATTGTCCATCATCAAAAACGCGAATAGGGCCTAATTCATCTGCACTGTCGTGCAATAGGTTGTGGTGGCTCATGGTGACACGTTTTCCTTATTCTTTATTGTTGTGATTGTCAAAAAATAAGGCTCAACTTTATTGAGCCTTATTTTAAATGGCTTATTTGATGACAGCTTCTCTTACGTGTTTCAATAGTGCTTGTATCGGGTGCGGTAGATTCGCGTCATCAAAGCGTTTTGCTTGGCTTCGGCAAGAATACCCTGTCGCCACTAATTTATTGCTTAGTTCTGGGGCGGTTACTTTCTCTTTCCATGACAGTTCATAGATGGTTTTAGAGGTGTCTTTATTGGCTGTTTCATGGCCGTAAGTGCCAGCCATGCCGCAGCAGCCTACATTTTCGACTTTCAGCTCAAGGCCAAGGATACTGTAAACCTGCTGCCAATCCTTGATGGAACCTGGAGCGTTGGTTTTTTCTGTGCAATGGGTCATGAGATGGTACGTTGATTCTTCGCACATTAATGGCTGCTTGATAAGATGATCTTTCTTCTCGGCTAACCATTCTTGCATCAGGTGAATCTTAGGGATTTGTCTGTTGTGACCAAAAGTTTTTGTATACTCAGAACGGTATGTCAAAGTCATTGAGGGGTCTATACCAATAAACGGCAGCCCATAAAATGTCAGGCTTTGCAGCATGTCTAAGTTTTTTCGTGCCGTTTTATTAAATGCTTTCATGAAGCCGTGCACGTGTAAGGGCTTTCCATTTGGCATATAAGGCGCTAGGTAAGCTTGGAAACCTAAGCGACTCAAAAGCTCCATAGTGTCTAGCACCAGTTGAGTTTCAAAGTAGCTGGTGAAGGCGTCTTGCACGACAATCACTGCTCTGGATCTGTCTTTATAACTTAAGGATTCAATGGCCAATGGTGTCGCTAAGCGGATGCCTCGCAAAGACATTTCTTTTTTGAGATTGTATTTGCTGAGCTTAGGGTTGTCCGTTAACCCTAGATATTTGCTACTGAGTTTGTTGGCCCATTTTCGATCCATTAGCCAATTGTAAGTGCGAGGAAAGGTTGCCAGAGTTGGAACCATAAATTCCAAGGAGCCAATCACATAATCTTTCGCTGGGCGCAAATAACGACTGTAGTAAAGTTCTAGGAACTTCGCTCTAAACTCAGGAACGTCAACCTTGATCGGACATTGACCGACACAAGATTTGCACGCCAAACACCCCATCATGGACTCATGAACTTCGTTCGAGAAATCATAAGCTCCGCGGTGTTTTTCTATGGAGTTTTTTAGCTTTGGAAAGAAGCTGATTAATGCATTACTGTGTTTAACCGATTTGCTTGCTTTAGCCGTATCTACTCCTTGTTCACTCATGCCACGTAGCCATTCGCGCATCAAGGAGGCCCGACCTTTTGGAGAATGCCTGCGATCACGTGTGCCTTTCCAAGAAGGGCACATGGCATCATTTGGATCAAAGTTGTAACAAGCACCATTGCCGTTGCAATACATACCTTCTTTGAACTGCTCGCGGTTTTTGATCGGGATTTGACGATCATATTGACCACGTAATGGTACTTCGTCAATTTTTAATAAATCGACACCTAATTCAAATGGCGTGGCAATTTTTCCTGGGTTTAATTGGTTTCGAGGGTCAAAAGCGCCTTTGACTTGTTGAACGCTTGCGTATAAGTCACCGAAGAAAACTGGTGCGTATTCTGAACGTACTCCTTTACCGTGTTCGCCCCAAAGTAAGCCATTGTATTTCTGGGTTAATGCCACCACTTTATCGGTGATGTCACGAATCATAGGTTCTTGAGATTCGTCTTTTAAATCCAAAGCTGGGCGAACGTGTAGTACACCTGCATCCACATGACCAAACATGCCATATTGAACGTCGTAACTGTCTAATACGGCACGAAACTCCATGATGAAATCTGCCAAGTTTTCAGGTGGAACAGCGGTGTCTTCCACAAAAGGAATGGGACGTTTTTCACCTTCTACATTGCCAAGTAAGCCCACCGACTTTTTGCGCATCGTCCAGATTTTATTCACATTGCTGTGACCCACAGCAATGGTGTAACCCAAAGTGTTGCTGCCATCTTGTTTAGCCAGTGCGTCCAATTTATCGGTTAAGACTTTGATTCTGTCGGCAAGGTTTTCTTCGCTGTTGTCTGTGTATTCAACAAGGTTAATACCTTGAATGTTCTCGCCCGTTTTTTCTGGAAAAAACTCAGCAACGGAATTCCAAATAATGTCGCCTTTGGCGAGCCCTAATACTTTTGAGTCAACGGTTTCGATGGACGTTGGGTTAACCGCCAACAGTTCACGAGCGTGACGTAATGAGCCTTCGAAGCTGTTGTAACGAATATTCACCAAAGCCGCATAGGTTGGTATTGGCAGTATATTTACCTTGGCTTCAACGATAAATCCTAGTGTTCCTTCTGAACCGCATAGCACAGAATTCATATTGAATAAGCCGTCTTCTGTCCGGATATGCGCGAGGTCATAACCTGTTAGGCAACGGTTTAATTCTGGAAAGGTGTCTTGAATTTCTTGTGCTTTGGTTTTTTGAATAGCGTCTACAGTACGATGAGCGTGAGCAGAATAATCACTGCCGCTTTGAATACTGGAAAGTGTTTCATCATCAATTGGGAAAGATTCCAGTAGCTCTCCATCTAACAAAACGGTTTTCAGAGATAGAACATGATCTCGTGTTTTGCCGTACATGACAGAGCCTTGTCCGCTGGCGTCTGTGTTGATCATGCCACCAATAGTTGCTCGGTTACTGGTCGATAATTCTGGAGCAAAAAACAATCCATGAGGTTTGATGGCTTTATTAAGTTGGTCTTTGACAACGCCGGTTTCAACACGTGCCCAACCTTCTTCTACATTGATTTCCAAAATACGGTTCATGTATTTGGATAAATCAACAATTAAACCATCGGTGAGTGATTGGCCATTGGTTCCTGTGCCGCCGCCTCTTGGGCTCAGTACAATGTCATGGAATTCTTCTTGATTAGATAAGCGAACCAATCGCTGAATATCAGCTATGTTTTTAGGGTAAATAACGCCTTGTGGAAGCACTTGGTAGATAGAATTATCAGTTGATAGAACAACGCGATTAGCATAATCAGGATTGGTATCACCGGCAAAACCTGAAGCATTCAGACGCTTAATAAAAGAAAGGTATTTTGTCTGAATCGGTGAGACTTCAGAAAGCTTAGGAATCATGTTTTCATCTCCATAAATGATGAGTGCGCCGATTTTATCAAAGAAAACTTATGGATAGGGATATTTCTAACATGAAATTTATAGATCAAATGACTTACTTTTTTCATTTCTCATTTTTCATACTATTGCTCAAAGAGGAGTTGGGCGTTTGTCTCAGTTAATATGCTACTCTTGCTTTTCATTTGATTGATGTTTATTAGGTTGTCTGGTGTCGTTAATATTTCCGCTAACTCTCCCTTTTTTAGTTAAAAATCCTTCTCAACCAAAGTATGAAATGGATGTTTATCGTGGTGATTTGGAGTATCCAAAAGCGCCAGGGAATAAATGGCATAAACTCCAGCATCACCTAATAGAGGCTCAGCGACAGAATGCGAATGTTATCGCTACTTTTGGTGGGCCTTTTTCAAATCATTTACATGCGTTTGGAGCTACTCTTGCTCAAACCTCTTTCAAAGCGGTTGCGATTGTTCGAGGTGAATTACAACCGAAACTCACACCTACTTTGTTAGACATGGTGGCTGATGGCGTTGAGTTATGGCCATCGTCACGGTCGGATTACCGGTTGGGAGAACAATCAGACGTTGCTAAAGTGATAAATCACAAATATAAAAATGTTTATTGGGTTCCCGAAGGTGGAGGAGGAGAGTTAGGTGCATTAGGTTGTCGAGACTGGGCTGCTAAAATTTGTGAGGCATATGGCCAATATGATGCTTGGGTTGTTTCTGCTGGAACGGGAACCACGGCCGCTGGCTTTCTGGCAAACGAAACAACGCCGACCTTACATGTGTTCAGTGCGTTAAAAGGTGCGTCAGATCAACGAAATGAAATTGTTGAGCAAGCTCATAAAATGGCAGAGGTTGATCTCAATAGTAGTTTAAGCGATCGATTGTTTTTTCATTCAGATTGTCATGAAGGAGGTTATGCTAAACACACTCCAGCGCTTTTAGCTTTTCTCAAATCCTTTGCGGCTGAGAATCCAGCCATACCATTGGATCCTGTTTACACCAGCAAAAGTATGTTTGCAGTATTGTCATTAATGGAACAAGGGGCTTGGCCATACCGTCGTACATTATTTATTCACACTGGCGGCTTACAAGGTTGGAGAGGGTATTCATCAGCGAGTAATCCATTTTTAGCGCTTGAACGAGATGGCGAGAGTTAGCATCTTCATGTTAAAGTGGCTCAACTTATGTAAAATCCACGTTATCTAAAACAGGCGTTAGCGTCTTGTTTGGTGGGTTGTTTTGTTTATGGTAGACGGAAGAGAATCACGCATGGGTCTTTTTAGACGTGTTGGTATTATTGCTCGGTTAGACAAACCTCAGATTCTAGATACGGTTAAGAGGCTAATGGAATACCTAGAAGAGAAGGGTGTTTCCCCTGTTCTTGAAGGTGAATTAGCGGCTATGATGCCGGGCATTAAAGTAGCATCATCTCCCTTAAAAGAGTTAGGTGATAACTGTGATATGGTCATGGTTGTTGGTGGAGATGGTAGCTTTCTTGGTGCTGCACGGGCTATTTGCAATTATGATATTCCGGTATTGGGGATTAACCGTGGCACATTAGGTTTCTTGACCGATATTTCTCCCCACCGTCTCCCAGAAGAATTAGATCCTATTTTTCGTGGTGAATACCATGAAGAAAAACGCTTTATGATTGAGGCAAAAATTAAACGCCAAAATCGCCCTAGTGGTGAAGGTATTGCTCTTAATGATTTAGTACTTCATCCCGGTAAATCGGCACGAATGATTCGCTTTGATTTGTTCATCGACGATCAATTCGTCATGAATCAAAAATCAGACGGTCTTATTGTAGCAACACCAACCGGTTCAACCGCGTATGCGTTGTCTGCTGGTGGTCCGATTTTACTGCCTAAACTTGATGCTTTGGTGTTGGTTCCTATGCACCCGCATACATTGAGTAATCGTCCGATTGTTATTGATGCCAATGCTCGAATTCGTATTGTCGTTTGTGAGTCTAATCTAACCTATCCAAGTGTCAGCTGTGACGGCCAACTGAATATTACCGCAGCACCGGGTGATGAAATCTATATCACTAAAAAAGCTGGGAACATTCGACTGATACATCCTAAAAATCATGATTTTTATAATGTATGTCGTGACAAGCTTGGTTGGCAATCCAGTTATCGTCCTTAGTTATCGCGAATGACCAATGTTTGGTTTTTCATGAACCTCATTAAGTAAGGCTGTTTAAGTCTCTATGTATTGTGTTTATCGTTTTGAACAAACAGAAGATCCTAAAGTATTAACTGAGGCTTTGTGGCACCACAAAATTGCCCATCAAGTTATTTTCAACGAGGGTCGTAATGAACTCTGGCTACGTGACCCTCGTCAATTGCCAGCTTTAGAGCAAATACTTGCTTTGTGGAAAGAGAATCCATTGGAATTGGATTACTCTCAATCGAACATATCTACTTTTACAGCGCCATCCTCAAATCTTAGCCTTGTTGCTCAATTCAAACAAAATCCTGTGACTATTTTACTCTTATTGGTCACTTTACTTGCCGCGGCGCTAACCAAATTAGGCGCAAATTTTGACATGGTTGGGCAATTTACTATTAGCGGTTTTGATGCGAGAGATGGGAAGATCTATTTCTATAATTTATCTGAAGTCATGGCCAGAAAAGAGTATTGGCGTTTATTTACGCCAGCCTTGCTGCATTTTAGTGTGCTGCATCTTGTATTTAATACGCTTTGGGTTTGGGATATAGGTCGAAAACTTGAGCGTTTACTCGGCTCGGTTGTGTGGGCGGTCGGTGTCTTTATTGTCGCTGTGCTGAGTAATATTTTGCAATACGAAATAAGTGGTTACCCCTTATTTGGTGGCTTGTCTGGTGTGGTTTATGGATTAATCGGCTTTGCATGGCTTTTGCCTATTTTGAATGCACGTTTGCCGACGATTATCAGCAAGCAATTAATGATCTTTTTTACTGTGTGGTTAGGTATCGGCTACACACCTTTCCCTGAAATGATTGGTCTTGGCAGTATCGCTAACACGGCGCATAGCATCGGTCTATTGTCTGGTTTAGCCTTGTGCCTTGTTTATTGGTTGGCCACAAAGCATCGTTACCGCGAAAACAAATGAAATAAAAGCTCGTTTGAGCCTTGAGAGAAGAGCAAATGAATTTTAAAGAAATGATCGATAACATGTCTCCTGAAGTTTACGCCAGCCTGAAACAAGCGGTAGAGCTTGGTAAATGGCCTAACGGCGTACGTTTGAATGAAGAACAAACAGAGCTTTGTTTGCAGGCGGTTATTACTTATGACTACAGTAATAAATCGGAAGAAGACCGAGTAGGTTACATCGATACTAAAGTGCATGATGCGTGCGATAGTAAGACATCAACCAATGAGCATGAAACCATAAAATGGGTTGGTGAAGGCCCTGAGGGTAAGCATTAATGCTGCAAGGTACGATTAAAAAAATGTCCACGGAAGTGCTAGACGGACAGGTGCATTATTACCTGAATCTTGGCGCTGATCGTGTGGCAGTGAATGATTTACTTGGTAAAAAAATTGCTCTGCATATTGATGGAACCATTCATTGTACGAATTGTGGGAAAGTGACGAAGAAGTCGTTTAGCCAAGGTTTTTGTTTCAATTGCTTTCGAAAATTAGCGGCTTGCGATACGTGCATCATGAGCCCTGAGAAGTGTCACTTCCATTTGGGAACCTGTCGGGAACCAGAATGGGCTGAGCAATATTGTATGCAAAGCCATTATGTTTATTTGTCCAATACATCTGCATTGAAAGTCGGTATTACTCGCGGTGATCAATTACCCACTCGTTGGATTGATCAAGGCGCAACACAAGCTCGACCATTATTTCGTGTACAGAACCGAAGAATGTCTGGCCTTGTGGAAGTGTTATTCAAAAACGAAGTGGCGGATAAAACAAATTGGCGCAACATGCTAAAAGGCTCTTCTATTGTTATGGATCTTGAGCGCGAGCAAGAGCGTTTAATTGGTCAGCTTTATGAAGGGTTAGACGCCCTACAAAACGAATTTGGCTTGCAGTCCATTACCGATTTATCGGATGAAAATGAAACCCACGAATTCATTTACCCAGTTTTAGAATACCCAACCAAAATAACCAGTATCAACGCCGAGAAAACGCCACACATCGAAGGAACCTTGATGGGAATTAAAGGCCAATATTGGATGCTCGATACTGGGGTGATAAATATTCGTAAGTACACTGGTTATCAAGCGACATTGACATTTTAGGAGAGAAGAGATGAAAGAGAGTCAACCTTCAACGATATATTTGAAAGATTACAAAGTACCTCCTTTCCTTATTGATAAAACCGAGCTGACATTCGATTTGGACGAGGCGACGACAATTGTCACGTCACGTTTACATATGCGTCGCAATCCAGCGTGTGGAAAATCCACTGTTCCTTTGACTCTCGACGGTGGAGAAGGCGTTAAGTTGATCGGTCTGGCAATGGATGACTACACACTGCCTCCAGAAGAATACCGAATAAGTGAAAATAAGCTGATTATCACAGCGACAGCTGACCAGTTTGTTTTAACTTGTGAAACCTTAATTGAGCCACAAAATAACACCAGTCTAGAAGGGCTTTATCGTTCTTCCTCTATGTTTTGTACTCAATGTGAAGCGGAAGGTTTCCGTCACATTACCTATTACTTAGATCGCCCTGATGTGATGTCCGTTTTCACGACAACCATTATTGCCGATGCGGATCGTTACCCTGTCATGCTTTCAAATGGTAATGAAGTTGAGCGAGGCAAAACGGAAGAAGGTAAAACCTTTGTTGTTTGGAATGATCCTTTCCCAAAACCGGCTTACTTGTTTGCTCTGGTTGCAGGCGATCTTGCGGTTAAAAATGATATCTTCACGACCCAAAATAAGCGCGATGTAAAACTGCAAATATTCACTGAAACTCACAACATTGATAAAGTCGATTACGCTATGGAAGCGCTCAAGCGTTCTATGCGTTGGGATGAAGAAGCCTACGGTCGAGAATACGATCTAGACATTTTTATGATCGTTGCGGTTGATGACTTCAATATGGGCGCAATGGAAAATAAAGGGTTAAATATCTTCAACTCTTCCTGTTTGCTTGCTAGCCCAGAAACCACAACAGACGATTCTTACTTGCGAGTGGAAGCCATCGTTGCCCATGAATATTTTCATAACTGGTCTGGTAACCGTGTCACTTGTCGCGATTGGTTTCAGCTCAGTTTGAAAGAAGGCTTTACAGTATTTCGTGATCAGACTTTCTCTGCTGATATGCACTCAGAAACAGTAAAACGAGTCGAAGACGTTTCTTTCTTAAGAACCGCTCAATTTGCTGAAGATGCAGGCCCAATGGCGCATCCTGTGCGACCTGCTTCGTTTATCGAAATTTCTAATTTTTATACTTTAACAGTTTATGAAAAAGGCGCAGAAATTGTCCGCATGATCCATACCTTGCTTGGCGCTGAAAAGTTTCGAGCGGGTTCTGATTTGTATTTTGAACGACACGACGGTCAAGCCGTTACTTGCGATGATTTTGTGTCAGCAATGGAAGATGCGTCTGGTGTTGATTTGACGCAATTTAAACGCTGGTATTCTCAAGCCGGTACGCCAGTGGTTTCTGTAACGGATGAATTTGATGCAGCGTCTGGAACTTACCGTTTGACGATGAAGCAAGAAACGCCAGTTACGCCTAATCAACCAACAAAGCTAGCGCTGCACATTCCTGTTCGTGTTGGTTTGCTTGATCAGAGTGGAAATGAATTATCAGCGACGTTGGATGGAACCACAGCAGAAGATCATGTATTGCATTTGACGTCATCAGAGCAAGTATTCGAGTTTTCTGGAGTAACAGCTCGCCCAATACCTTCTCTATTGAGAGGTTTCTCGGCACCAGTGAAACTGCATTATGACTACACGCCAGCGAACTTATTGTTGTTAATGTCATCCGATTCGGATGGTTTTAATCGTTGGAGTTCCGCGCAGCAGTTAGCGGTAAATGAACTTCAAGCACTTATCGGGCAAGCTATCGCTGGGGAAACCTTGTCGATTGATTCTCAGCTGATTGATGGTTTTAAAGCTTTGATTGGTGACTGCAATTTAGACCCTGCAATGGTGGCTTTGATTTTGACTTTGCCAAGCCAAGCTTATTTGTCTGAGTTGGCTAATCCGATTTATCCAGCTGCAATAAAACAAGCGCGACACTATTTAAAAACTCAGCTTGCGAATGCTTTGTCTGGCGAGTTTGAAAGCCTTTATACAAATAACAAAAGCCAAGGCGTTTATCAGGCGAATGCAGAAGACATCGCGTGTCGTTCACTAAAGAACCTTGCTTTATCTTATTGGGTTGAAACTGACTCAGAAGCGGCTCAGCAAGCGGTTGTTCAGCAATTTGAGTTTGCGAATAACATGACGGATCAATTCTCTGCCTTATCGATTGCGGTACATTCTCAGCATGAAAAAGCCGCGGACATGTTGGCGGTTTTCTACGATCAATGGAAAAACGAACCTTTGGTTGTTAATAAGTGGTTAATGTTAAGTGCAGGGCAAGAAAGTGATGATGCTTTAATCATAGTGAAAGGATTAATGGAGCATCCTGCGTTTGACCTTAAAAATCCAAATAAAGTACGTTCAGTACTCGGTGGATTTGGTCAAAATATGGCCGCTTTCCATAAGGAAGATGGCAGCGGTTATCGCTTTTTGGCGGATCAAATTATTTTGCTTAATAAGCGTAATCCGCAGATTGCTTCTCGACTTTGTACGCCTCTTACTCGCTGGAAAAAAATGCAGCCTGAGTTAAGTGAGAAAATGAAATCAGAGCTTGAACGAATTTTGGCAGAAGATTTGTCGAAAGATGTCTATGAAGTCATTTCTAAGTGTTTAGCTTAGATTCAAGAAAACTAACAACTAAGTCATTTTTATTAAATGTCACATCAAGCCTTCAAGCGTTTTCTTGAAGGCTTTTTTTATGTTTTTAGAATGCTTTCTTGAGTAATAATCTTTACTGTTTCTTTGCAATTGAAGGGCAAGTCTGGCATAAGAGAGAGTAACTTATTGTCGACCTTGAGTTTATTAAGGAGCGAAAAATGAAAGCAAGTACAAAGATTCTGGTTCCCTTCACCTTAAGCCTTTTGGTGTCTGCCTGTAGCACTTCGTCTCAACAGCAATCCGACTCAGCCATTTCCCCTGAGTCTGTGGTTTTGTCCCAGGCAACCACGTCTTCTTTACCTTCTGTAAGTGTGGAAGATAATAGAGTGCTCATTGAATCACTTGAGCAACAGATCGCAGATAATCAATCTCAACTTTCTAGCTTGAATCGTTCTCTTGATGAAAAAGACGCAACCATTGCTGCATTACAAGCATCGTCTTCTAACGCAGATACTTTGCGGGAGTTAGAAGCACAAAAGCAATCAAGAGAAGAGCTTGAGATACAGTTTTCGGCTTTGAATTTAGATAATGATTTATTAAAGCATCGTATTAATGAACTAGAAAATGAAAACTTAGTTCTAGAAGAAGAGAACGCAGATTTAGAATTAGATAATGAAAACGCTCAAAAGCAACTTGCTGAACTGAGAAAACAAAATCAAACCCTTGGTGCGTCATTAGCCGAAATAAGAGCTGAGCATCAAATTTTATCGAAAAATTATCAATCTCTAAATAATGCGGTGTTATCGATTCAATCATCTGATTCTGATACGTCAGACAATACTCGACATATCCAAACTGCTGTTGAGTTATCAAGTCTGCAAGCTCAAGTAGAAGAGCAAAGGGAAGAGATTGAAGAGTACAAAAATGAAATTTTGGAGCTTGAATCTAGCTTAGACGAAAGTGCTCATTATGAATCTCGTTGGAAAGCACTTGATGAAAAACTCGCTGTAGCTCAACAAAGAAACACCCAGTTAGCGGAGCAATTGAAAGCGGCTGAGGTCGCTATGTCGTCTAGTCTAACGGAACGCGACATCTTGCTTTCAAGATTAAATAACGTACAACAAGCACTCAATGTTAAAGAGAACAGTGGCATTTCCATCACTGCGGCGATGGAAGCTTTACAAGCGCAAATGAGTTCCCGATTGCTGGATGTGCGTTGGCAGCTTCCAAGTGAAATGGCATTACATGATACATTTGAAATTGTTGTTACCGCGCGTGCTCAACCATCTTTATCAGGGCAAGCGTATCTTGCCGAATTGGTGACAGACAGCTCTATTCAGATGATCAGTGACTCTGTTGCTAATGCCGTAGTTCAATCCGGTGGATTGCAATGGCGCTGGCGTGTAGCCGGCTTAAATGAAAAAACAGACGCTCAATTGAATCTAATAGTTAATCAGCAAATTAATATCCAAGATCAAGCAATCATGAGGCAGGTCTATCGAGGAAGCGAAACCTTGTCTTTAGTTAATACAAACCTATTTGAAAAATACGGCTATTGGGCGGGGGCAATTTTACTTGGTTTGCTTGGTGGGTTTGGCATTGGGCGTTTGAATAGCCGGAAGAAAAACGAACTTTAGTTTTTTATGATGCAACATATTCCCTTTATCATTTTAACAGCAGCTCAGCTTGTGTTGAGTTGCTGTTTATTTGTGAGTCTAAATGCCAGTACAGCAATCAAGCCTTAGTTTCGTTACGATTCGCCGACAATTTGATTTTCGCGGTATCGAAATGGGCCGTTGGGTAACGTCAGAAGAAAGAGATCGCGCGGCGGTTAACTTTAACCAAGCCTTGCACGACTTAATGGATGTCCTGCAAGGACCTGAACACCTTATCTCATTGCGTGGCACTCTTGGTCTTCAATTTGGTAAAGGCGGACAGCGTGGAGTTGCAGCGCATTATATGCCAGCCACTCGACAGCTAGCCTTGGCAAAAAATGCTGGAGCAGGGAGCTTGGCACATGAGTGGTTCCACGCTTTCGATCATTACCTAGGCGATAAAGTGTTTCACTTCGCCTCATCATCCAGCTTTGCTTCGAATAATTGGCTACAAGAACCTGACTCAAGCAATATAAAGACTCACCCACTGAACAGCCTTTTATCAGATTGTTTCAAAAGCATCCTACTCAGCCCAGACGGAAACGGCACCAGCGAACTCTTCCAAGCCTCTAAACGCGCCGATGAAAAACACAACATCTTCTACTACTCCAAACCAGAAGAGATGTGCGCCCGCGCCTTTGAAGCCTTCGTGGAAGATGCCAAACCCGCAAGTCGATTTTTAGTCAAAGGCAGTAAATACTCAGAAGAAGCCAAAGTCGGACTTTATCCGAAAGGTGAGCAAAGAGAAGCTATCAACCAAGCTTTCTTGGATTATTTTGGTTTGCTTGGCAGTGCGTTGAAAAAAGAGTTTTATTGATATGCGTTTTATAATTTGATGAGAGAATTCGTTTAAGTATTGTTTTTTCATAAGACAGTTAATTGTTTATCTAGAGTCTGAATTAGATATATTAGTTCTTATAGCTATATATACAAAAGTATAAGTTTTAAGATCACAGGGAAGGTTTATGAAGCACATCAGGAATTTCGATTTTTTAAAACAGCATCAAGGTTGGGTGTTCAAGCTGGCCGAAACAGAAAATTAATTTAACCAATGTTCATTCTGTAGACTTTGTCGTGGTATAGGTGTCATTCCCTCGGAAAAATAGCTGCGTCGCTAAGCTAAAAAATTAAGTTAAAAAATTAAGCGAATACAAAAAAACGAGCCATTTGGCTCGTTTTTAGTTTCAGGGTTACGAAGTCTTAATCTTCGTAGCTGTCTATCGGTGGGCATTCGCAGAGCAAGTTGCGATCGCCGTAGACGTTGTCGATACGACCCACTG
This sequence comes from Marinomonas ushuaiensis DSM 15871, assembly GCF_000521805.1. GTDB lineage: Bacteria > Pseudomonadota > Gammaproteobacteria > Pseudomonadales > Marinomonadaceae > Marinomonas > Marinomonas ushuaiensis. The sequence goes on along the minus strand of NZ_JAMB01000002.1, from coordinate 6 downwards.
GTGGCC
>NZ_JAMB01000001.1 GCF_000521805.1 Marinomonas ushuaiensis DSM 15871 | reverse complement strand
AGACATAGAGAATTTATAAAACAAGATTTTATTGATAAGAAAGAGAGATAGAAAGAAAGGACGAAACTTAGAAGTGGTGGGCCGTACTGGATTCGAACCAGTGACCAATTGATTAAAAGTCAACTGCTCTACCAACTGAGCTAACGGCCCGCTCAAAACTTACTAATACAAAACTAATGGTCGGAGTAGAGAGATTCGAACTCCCGACATCCTGCTCCCAAAGCAGGCGCGCTACCAGACTGCGCTATACTCCGAAATGGCTCCTCGAACTGGACTCGAACCAGTGACCCAATGATTAACAGTCATTTGCTCTACCAACTGAGCTATCGAGGAACTAATTTTATCTTGTTCGCAACACACTTCCTTAAAGGAAGATGGCGGAGGAGGAGAGATTCGAACTCTCGGTAGGCTATTAACCTACGCCAGTTTTCAAGACTGGTGCATTAAACCGCTCTGCCACCCCTCCGTTGCGAGCGAGGTGTATATTACTGATTTGAAATTTCAGTGCAACATTTTTTTTAAAAAAAGTTAACTTTTTTCACTTATATAGCCTTGTTCGGCTGAAGCACGGATCCAAACGTTGGAATACCAGTAATATTGACGGCCTGAATTATCGGGCATTGTACAGTTAATACGACCACGTCCTGTATTAAATGCCTTGCTTGCCGTAGCAATCACTTCAGAATCAGATACCCAATCCAATGTCGCTTTACCCTGACCAGAGACATAACAAGCCAAATCTTTCAAACGATACTTACCTTGTTTAAAAGTGAGGCGAAGAGAAACAGGTTGATCTGTTGCAAAATCACCGCCAGCTTCTTCAGAGAGTAGCGGCATAGGCTTGGAGTTTAACTTGGTTTTTAAAGCAGAAAGCTTTGCGTAAGCACCTGATGCAGGAAAGCGGGGCAAGTTGGTAAAATCAGAATCAGCACTCACTACACCGGACTGCTGACCAAAGGCTATAATGTCTCGTTCTTTCATGATATTACGAATGGTCTTGTTTGATTCTCCGTATGGGTAGGCAAACATTTTTGGAGAATGACCAAGCTCCTCAACAAGTAATTCTTCAACAGAATCGACTTCGCGTGTCATTCGGGATAACCAAGCCTCGTCAGACTCACCCTCTTCTTTACGCAACATATAAGGATGATTGATAGTATGACTGCCAAAAACCGCACCAGCGACCTCCATCTCCTTCATTTGTGCCCATGTCAAAGCATTACTACGCTTCGCTTCAACAGGCTCACTATTAATGAAAATAGTAAATGGGTAGTCACGCTCAGCGAGAATAGGAAAGGCTCCACTATAAATATCACGGTATGAGTCATCAAAAGTGATAGCCACCGCTTTATCAGGTAAAGCTTCCTTCGCTTTTAATTTATCCAATGCAGTACGTAAATCCACAACTTCAAATCCCGCACTCTGCAAATAATCCATGTGTTCAATAAATTCTGCTTCGGTCAGCGAAGTCGATCTAGGTGTCGTTGAACTCACATGATGATATTGAAGAATAGGTAAATAATCTTGAGCTTGAGCCGCCACACTCGCACTTAATACACCAATCACAATTCCGCAGTGGATCTTAGACAACATACCGTTTCTCCTTTGTTTAATATTTGAGCTCATTCTACTCGACAAACCGAGCCATTGACCAGAAAAGCCACCGCCAATAAGCTGAATCAAGAATAGTAAAACAACCTCAGCTTAAAAATAAATCCAACTGAAATATTGCGTCTAGGAAGTGATCGCGTTAGCGTAATTCTTTTAGACGCAAACAGAGCAACAACATGTTAGACATTGGCACTCAAACGCACCCCCTCCCACATCAAGACGCTCTTTATATCTTATTGCACCGTAGCCAAGTATTAGTTGAACAAGACAATCAATTTTTAACCCCTTTTACTCACTTCCAACCCAACGCCAATATGAACGCGGTATATTGCGGTCAATGGCATGGGCAAGACATCTTTGTTTGTCGCTTCGAATCTGTACCAAAAGGTTTCACAGAAATGGCTCTAAGAGAACTACTGTTCCTACAAGACCAAGACAGCTACCTTCTTCTTAGCCGAGCCCACCAATTATCGACTTGGGACAGAGACCATCAGTTCTGTGGCCGATGTGGCACAGCTATGAGAGAGAAACATACAAAAGAACATACAAAGATCTGCCCGTCTTGCAATCTGAGACATTACCCTCGCATTTCTCCTTGCGTCATTATTTCTATACGCAAAGACAACCAAATATTACTTGCCCGTGGATTACACGCTCCTAAAGGCAAGTTCAGTAATATTGCTGGTTTTGTTGAAGCGGGTGAAACATTGGAGCAGGCTGCTGCCCGGGAAATACGGGAGGAGGTCGGTATAGAAGTTAAAAATATACGCTATGCAAGTAGCCAGCCTTGGTCTTTCCCTCATCAACTCATGGTGGGGTTCTTTGCCGATTACGAAAGTGGTGAAATCACACCAGCACCGGGAGAAATTGACGAAGCTGATTGGTACCCAATTGATAACCTCCCTCACATTCCAAACAGCGTCACGATTTCAGGACAACTTATATTGAGCCATATAGAACACATAAAAAACAACTAACAAAAAAGGCCTCATTCGAGGCCTTTATAATTCATCTGTTTAAATTAGAACTACTCAGTGATGACCTTATAACAAGGTACATATGCCGTACCTGGAAGTTTCATACGCTGTTGATCAACAAAAGCCTGTAACAAGGCATCCAATTTCGCCAGTAAATTCTTATCGCCATGAATTTCAAACGGCCCGAACTCTTTAATATGAGCCACGCCCTGAGTTTTCACATTTCCCGCTACGATAGACGAAAAGGCACGACGCAAGTCCGCTGCTAACAAATGAGTTTCTTGACCAAAGTGAAGATTTAACTCACGCACCTTTTCATGTGTTGGCTCAAATGGATGTTGAAACTCCTCAGGAATATGCAACTTCCAATTATAATAAAAAGCATCTTGGTGTGTTTTACGATACTGACGCACGTCTTCCATACCTTTCTTCATAACACGGGCGACTTCCACTTCGTCTTCTATAATGATGCGGTATTTATTTTGTGCCTCAACTCCAAGAACATCACCAATAAAAGCATGAATTTGTTCGAAGTAATCCGCACTTTCTTTTGGCCCAGTGAACACCAATGGAAACGGTATATCGGCATTTTTAGGGTGTAACAAAATACCCAATATATAAAGAATTTCTTCTGCTGTACCCGCACCACCAGGAAAAACAACAATCCCATGACCAGCGCGAACAAAAGCCTCAAGTCGTTTTTCAATATCAGGCATTATCACTAATTGATTTACAATAGGGTTCGGCGATTCAGCAGCAATAATTCCAGGTTCCGTTAACCCCAGATAAACACCATCTTGAATACGTTGTTTTGCATGAGCAATAGTGGCTCCTTTCATTGGCCCCTTCATTGCACCAGGGCCACAACCTGTACAAATATTTAACTCACGTAACCCCAGCTCATGACCAACTAGTTTGGTATAATCATACTCATAACGTGCGATAGAATGTCCGCCCCAACAAACGATCATGTCAGGGTTTTGAATACGACGGAAGACATCTGCATTACGCAACAACTCAAATACGACATTCGTTAATTTATCTGAGCTTGCGTTTTCTAAACCGCTCGCAAGATTGTATTCATGCTGGGTAAAAATAATATCGCGTAATACACTAAACAACATTTCACGAACACTGCTGATCATCTTACCATCAACAAAAGCACTGCCAGGCGCATTTTTTAATTGGAGCTTAACGCCACGCTCTTGCTGTATAACTTGAATATCAAAGTCTTTAAATTCTTCCGTGGCCGCTTGCGGATCATCGGAATCACTTCCGCAATTCAAAATAGCCAAAGCACAACGATGAAATAAATCATGAAGCTCACCAGACTCTTCCGACAATCGGGAGATTTCATCATGTGACAAGACTTCTAACGCACCTTTGGGTGCAACTAACGCATCAACGCGATCTTCATACTGCATGGATCGCCCTCCTCTCAATTAATTTTATATCTGCTTTACATACTGGTCACGAGCCATCGCTTTATCAAGCTTTATTCGCGAACTTAATTAAAGTCTCTTTTTAACGCACTTTTAAGATGCAGTGTTTGATAATAAAGCGACTTCATTTCAATTAAACGACTGTAAGTACGACGAAACTCAAACAACAGGGAACCATTCAAATAGAGTTGTTCCAAAGGCACATCAGCACTTAACAATAAAAGCACCTGATGATCGTAACACTCATCAACCAAACTGATAAATCGACGCACTGCATCGTCGTTAACACCCAAGGAGACAGCACGCTCTCCTGTTTGACCAGAACCTATTGCACCATCTTCTGTACCTCGAGCCTTAATATGCTCAAAAGGTTCGCTACTTAGTTCTGGAATACCTGTCACCATAATAATGGCGAACCTTTGTGCTAGTTCAATATAATCCAAAGAAGATCGAGGACCATCACACAGAGCGTAAAAATCAAACCATGCGATATTTTGGGCAACCGCCTTGGTATTAATTACTCGACGACAAACCTGAAGCGGTAACGAAGAAACATCACCTGTTGCGATTTGATCAAACAAGGTCTTCATCTTTTGCTCATCTGACACAAAGTAAATGTCTGTCGAGCCTTTATGGCGTAATCGATGGTCTGCTTGACCATCAAGATGAATGCTTTCCAAATTCGCTTGCAACAAAGCAATCGGGGCTTCAAAGCGTTGCTTTTGTAATTGGTTCTGGAACAGATTTTCAACTGCAATATTCGATGTCGCCACCAGCACAACACCCTCTTCAAATAAAGCGTCAGTCAAACCGCCCAATAACATGGCGTCACCAATATCAGATACAAAAAACTCATCAAAGCACAAAACACGGCATTCAGAAGCTAGCCTCTTAGCAATGCCTTTTAATGGATTAACCTGTCCAAACGATAAATTCAATTCTTGATGCAAACGTGCCATGAAATGATGAAAATGCAACCTCAAGCCAATGAATTCTGGTAAGCAGGAAAAGAAAAGATCCATTAAAAACGTCTTACCACGACCCACATCACCCCACATATAAACGCCCTTGATCTCGCCAGACGTTATTACTGTTGATGCTTCAAGTAGTTGCTGATAAACACGATCTAATGCCAGCAAAGCGAGCTGCTGACTTTCATCAAAAATCACCTCTTGTTGATCGAGCTTTCTTTGATATTTTTCTAAGGGAGATGACATAACACTCAATTCAGGCACAAGTTCAATTCAGTAATGATAGAGAAGAAACACAAAGTGACGCCTGTACTTTGAACATAGGATTTTTCAAAGAATAGGCGCAACGATGAGGTTTGAGCTTACAGCGTTGTAAACACACCGCCTTTGCTCAATGCCTTTTGATACGATGGCACGGCCTCTATCTGTTTCAGGAAGCGGCTAATGTTAGGGAAATTCACTAAGTCCATTCGAGTACTTGAAGCTTGTAACGGGAAGCTCATTTGAATGTCTGCTGCGCTTAACTCATCACCAACAAACCAAGTGTGCTTTCCTAAGGTTTCTTCAATAAAACGCATCTGTGGTTCGATTCTCGGTATGATAAATTTCTCTTGAACTTTATCCGTTATCATTTTGGCAATCGGCTTAATAAAAAACGGCATGGGATTGGTTGGGACTTTCATCATGACCAGCTTCATAACAAGAAGCGGCATTAAAGAACCTTCGGCAAAATGCAGCCAATAACGAAAATCCAATAAAGCCTGACCTTCTGTTGGTTTTAAACGTTTTTCCGTGTCGTATCTATCCAATAGGTATTCGATAATCGCACCAGATTCTGCAACAGTAAGTTCACCATCGGTAATAACGGGTGCTTTGCCCAAAGGATGAATCGCTTTTAGTGATTCCGGTCCAGACGCTGTTTCTGGATCGCGTTTATATTCTACTATTTTGTAATCCAGACCAAGCTCTTCTAGCAACCACAAAATACGCTGAGAGCGTGAATTTTCTAAATGATGAACCGTAATCATATCGTTTCCTTAATGCTCAATATTTTATGAAAGCCTAACCCCTTTCGAACTGCCTTCATAGTTACCCTTCATGTACCGATAAGCAAATAAATATCAGCTTCCATCCAATCAATACCATAAAAAAATAACTCCTTCGTTTTTACACATTACTCAACAAACTTTTCCTTAAAACCCCATTTCCCTTTAAAAAAAGTGCAGATATAGTTCTGCGCTATTTGATTCTTTCCATTCATAGCTAATAAAAAAATAACCGTTTATATGCGTTCTTATTCGTTTTTAGAGAACTGATTTCATAATGAACACGACATTTTTCCGTGCATCTGATGCTCGGTCGAACAGCACCTAATATTATGCTGTTCAATGTATATATTTTGGCTTTCATATTATGTGCTGAGCTTCGTACTGTCGTATCTCTTATATTTCATTCCACTCTACTTTTTATAAGCTCGTGTCTACACAAAGATTACTTTGGATCACTTACTCAAAACCAATGCCGACGCTAGAGGCTCTTTTCGAAGTTGCCAGGGATTTATCCCTACCAATTAACCCATGGTAAAAAACAACGAGATAATAAGATGAACTTCAAACAACTAGAGAATGTCAGCGAGGAGCAGCTGCCAATCGCAAAACATAAACGCCATGGATGGAAGCACTTTTTAGGTCTGTACGCTGGCGAACATGTTGCTGCAACGGAATTTGTTATCGGTGCGACCTTTGTTGCATTAGGCGCAAAGACAATGGATATATTACTCGGCCTTTTGATCGGTAATATTCTCGCTATTTTAAGCTGGACGCTGATCACTGCACCGATTGCCACACAAACACGCCTAAGCCTTTATACCTATCTGGATAAAATTGCTGGCAAGTCCATGACCAAGCTCTACAACTGGGCCAACGTGGTGATATTTACCGTCATATCCGCGGCGATGATTACCGTTTCTAGTACCGCTGTTCGGTATGCATTCAATATACCTGCTCAGCTAGACTGGTATCCAACAAATGCCTTGTTTGTCTTAGTTGTTTTAGCGGTCGGTGTCGTGGTGGTGTTTGTTGCCATGTATGGTTTTAAAGCGGTATCTGAATTTTCTGGTATTTGTGGACCTTGGTTGTTTGTGATGTTTGCTTCCGGCGCACTTGTGATGATGCCAGCACTGGCCGATTCCGTTCTTGGCACGACATCACTACACAGCTTCAAAGACTTTATCACCATAGGTGACCAGTCGATTTGGACAGGAATAAACGCTCAAGGCGATCCCGGCATTGGCCTTCTTGAAGTCATTGGTTTCGCTTGGGCTGCGAACACAATCACCCACTTCGGTCTAATCGATATGGCGTTGTTGCGTTACGCGAAGAAGCCAATTTACGGCCTTTCAACCAGCTCGGGCATGCTTTTCGGTCACTTTATTGCTTGGATTTCTGCCGGCATCATGGGTGCAGGTACTGCTGTTTTGGTTAAGAAATCCATCATCGAACTTGATCCAGGCGATGTTGCTTTCCAAGCTCTTGGTCTTTCAGGTTTTGTGATTGTCATCATTGCAGGCTGGACAACAGCAAACGCGAATCTTTACCGCGCTGGCTTGGCCGCACAAGGCATTTTTCACCGTTACTCAAGAAGACAAACAACCCTTGCTGTCGGTGTTGTGACAGTAATTGTGGCGTGTTTCCCATTCGTTTTCAGTAAGATTTTGCCTCTACTAACTTACGCTGGTTTGTTGGTTGTTCCTGTTGGTGCAATCGTCTTTGCTGAACACGTTATCTTCCCAAGAATCGGTTTCAGCCGCTACTGGGTAAGTTATCAAAAATTAACACACAGCACCCCAGCCGTTGCGTCATGGGCCGTTGGCCTGATATTTGGTTTTGGTTTGAACGCACTTGATGTCATTTCATTCTATTACCTCTTTTTACCTACTTGGGTTGTCACCATTGTCGTTTACACACTGCTTGCGAAACGCTACGGCGCCAATAAAAAATACCCTGAAGAAAAAGCAGAAATGGCAGAACACAACAAACTGGTCGAGGCTTTCCACAAACAACAAGCAGAAGAAGCAAAGCCAATAGTAGAAGACGAATCCTTACTTTCCACCGCTTTGAAAATCCTTGCTTGGGCTAGCTTAGCCGTCACTTTAGCATTGGCCTCAATCACCATGTTTAACAGCTCAGACATGGCCGCTTATTTAGAGAACCGTGACACTTTCTACTTTTACGGCTTTATCTGTACCGTCGTCTATTTTGTCGCCGCTTACTGGGTATTACGTCGGAAAAAAGCGCTACAAGCGTAATCAATTATTCGAGAATCATGATGACAACATTCATAGCATTGAATCAAAGTAACCTACCGCACTTGCCTGAATCTTTCGTTCGTCCAACATACGACCGAAGCAAACTCAAAGCAGGAATCGTACACATTGGCGTAGGTGGATTTCACCGATCTCACGAGGCTTATTACACAGATGAGCTTTTAGCAAACACCCAATCAACAGAATGGGGCATTTGCGGCGTTGGCTTACGCGAAGCTGACCGTAAAATCGGTGATGTTCTTAAACAACAAGATTATCTTTATACCTTGATCGTCAAACACCCTGACGGAAAAATAGAAAATCGAGTGATTGGTTCAATCATTGATTTCATGTTAGCAAGTGACGATTCTTCTGCTGTGATTAACAAAATGGCGAACGAAGAAACCAAAATAGTCTCATTGACAATCACAGAAGGTGGCTATCACTTTAACCCTGTAACCAATGAATTCGACTTTGATCATCCTGACGTTCAGCACGATCTAGCAAACCCAACTACACCAAAAATGGTGTTCGGTTACTTGACTGCTGCACTGAAAAAACGTCGTGATGAGGGCTTACCTGCATTCACAATTCAGTCTTGCGATAACATTCAGCATAACGGTGACATGACACGCAGAATGCTATTGGCATTTGCTCGTAAACAGGACCCTGACTTAGCTACGTGGATCGAAGAAGAAGTTCGCTTCCCGAATGCCATGGTAGACCGCATTACGCCAGTCACAACGTCTGCTGATATCGCAATCCTAAAAGACGCCGGTGTTGATGATGCTTGGCCTGTTGTTTGTGAACCCTTTCATCAATGGGTCATTGAAGACACCTTTTCCAATGGTCGCCCAGAATGGGAAAAGGTTGGCGCGCAATTTGTGCCTGATGTGACACCTTATGAAACCATGAAAATCCGCCTTCTAAATGCAGGTCATTCTGTTTTAGGTTTATTAGGCTCTATTCATGGCCACCAAACCATAGATGGCTGTATCGCTGATCCATTGTTTGCCACTTACCTACGCCGCTTTATGGACATAGAAGCTACACCAGTTCTAGCGCCAGTTGAAGGCATTGACTTGGAAGACTACAAAAGCACGCTAATCACACGTTTTGGTAACCCAAATGTGAAAGATAACCTAGCGCGTATTTGTCTAGAAAGTTCAGCAAAACTACCGACCTTCTTAATTCCAACCATTGTCGAAAACCTTAAAAAAGGCGGTAGCGTAAAATACGCTGCTTTGGTTATCGCTGCTTGGTGTTATTACTCAGATAAAGGCACAGACAAAAACGGCGAGGCCCTCGACATTATTGACGCAATGAAAGCCGAATTGCACAACGCGGCAACAGGCACAGCAAACGACAAATTGTCTTTTCTTAAACTCGAAGATATTTTTGGTGAACTGATTAACTCAGAAACATTTACCACTGAATACAGCCGTCAGCTTGATGCCTTATATACGAAACCAGACATTGCTCAACTAATGGGAGCATTGATCGAGGAATAAACCTAGCGGTCAATCATCTTAGTTTAGGTTATTAAAAAGCCCAACGACTCTATTATTGAAAGCTGAATAAACGCTTTTGATGAGAGTTTGTTGGGCTTTTTTAAAGGCCAAAACAGACCTCTAACAACTAATACATTACCCGTTATCTACTTACTCTATTTAACTGCTTTCAACTAACTATCAATAAAATCAATAACCCCCCTCAAGAAATTTCGTAATTGAAGCAATCGCTTAAAAAAACAATGATTCACCATGACAAAAATAACAACAATCAGGAGTTCTAATATGAGCGATCGAAGACGAAAGCTTGTCGAAACTGGTTGATCAGAGATATGCGAAATGGAACGAGCCTTTAGGTATGGAGATTCTGGCAGGTAAGCATTCTCTCCAAGATCTTCCCGCTTACGCGGAAAAGGAAACAACACTACGACATATTCCAATATTTGAGTAACACCGTAGGCGCTGAAAACAATAGTTTAGGCGACAACTACCTTGAAAAACTCCGCTCTATTAAAAGTAGTACATCAGAGGTGAGGATGAGTCCATCCCATTGCTTACGAGGGTTGAATCAAGTGATACCTAAAACCCCACCAAACTCACCGCCTCTACAATATCTTTAAGTTGTTGTTTGATCACTGGCAGTTTCGTGGTATCTAACTGATATTCGCTTTTCGCAGCGAGTTGGTCATTTAAGTAAGTCGCTTGGGAGAGTTCAAGCTGGATGGCGTGGATTTGGTTGTCTGGTTGGCCGTATTGGCGTGTGATGTACCCCCCTTTGAAGCGTCCGTTTACCACTTGTGTGTAATGCGGTTGTATTACTTGAGTAACCACATTAGCAAGGTTTTCATAGCAGGATTTACCTTGATTGGTTCCCCAGTTGAAGTCTGACAAAATGCCATCAAATAACATAGGAACTTGGGCCGCAATGCTGTGAGCATCAAATAAGATAGCGTAGCCGAATTTAGCTTTGAGTCGCGCCAATTCTTGCTCAATCATTGTGTGATAGGGCTTCCATATTTTGTCTTTGCAAAACGCTTTATGTTCGTCGCTTGGCGCTTTGCCTTCGTTAAAAACGGGACTGTCTGCAAAAAGAATGTCTGGAAACAAGCCTGTGGTTTTTGTCGTATACAAAGGCTTGTCGTCGTAAGGTCGGTTCAAGTCGATCACATAACGAGAGTAATTCGCCTTGATGCAACTCACCCCTAATGACTCAAAAAAGTCATACAGCTCTGGAATGAACCAATCTGTATCTGGGAGTTTTTTAGCTTGTTCGGATAAGCCCGCAGCCACTTCTTCTGTCAGGTTCAAACCAGAGTGCGGCATGCTGATCAATAATGGCGAATCGCCTTGAGTAAATTCAAATGCTGGTACAGGTAATACCGAAGACTGATTTATCATACTGTTTTCCTATTATTCCGACCCTAAATAGACACGTTTTTTCACTAGGTTACCGCCTAACCAATAACTGAGTTCTCCTGGACTTTCTACATCCCAACAAACAAAGTCGGCGACTTTGCCCACTTCTAAACTGCCGTGAGTGTCACTCATACCAAGCGCTTTTGCCGCATGAATGGTCGCGCCGGCTAAAGTTTCTTCTGGCGTTAATGCAAACAGAGTACAACCCATATTCATCATTAATCGTAGAGACAAGGCTGGAGACGTTCCCGGATTTGCGTCCGTTGCAATCGCCATTGGTACGCCATATTGGCGTAGTAAATCGATTGGCGGACGCTGGGTTTCTTTCAAAGTGAAAAAGGCTCCCGGTAATAGCACCGCCACCGTGCCAGATTCTGCCATGGCGATCACATCCGCTTCTTCAATGTATTCAATATGATCCGCTGACAACGCTTTAAAGGACGACGCCATGCGTGTGCCACCCAAAGACGAAAGTTGTTCTGCGTGAATTTTAACGGGTAAACCAAGGCTCGCTGCGGTCTTGAAATAACGCGCGACTTGCTCAGTGCTGAACGCGATGCCTTCACAAAACGCATCAACAGCATCAGCCATTCCAAGCGCTGCGATTTTTGGCAACACAGTGTCACACAAGTAATCAATGTAAGCGTCTTTGTCATCGTATTCTGGCGGCATAGAATGCGCGGCTAGACAGGTTCGTTTGATAGTAACAGGTTGTTCATTGCCCAATTCCGTTGCCACGCGCAACATTTTCAATTCACTGTCGAGAGACAAACCATAGCCGGATTTAATTTCAACTGTGGTCACGCCGTCAGCCATTAGGCTTTTCAATCGACGGGTCGCACTCTTGATTAATTCGATTTCGCTCTCTTCTCGTGTGGCTTTCACCGAAGACGCAATACCGCCGCCTTGCTTGGCAATTTCTTGATAGCTCACGCCATTAAGACGTTGCTCAAACTCCCCTGCTCGATTACCACCAAACACTAAATGCGTGTGGCAATCAATTAAACCCGGAGTAATCCAACCACCAGCAAGATGGTGTTCTTGCTGGGCTTGGTATTCCGGAAGGTTTTTAGATTCACTAAGCCAAACAATACGACCACCAGACACACCAATGGCAGCCTTTTCAATTGCGTTGTAACGGCCATCTTTCATGGTCGCGACGTTCGCACCAAGCCATAAGCTGTCGAATTTAAGTGGCGTATGATTTGTCATGGTCGATTTTTATCCTTCAATACTTGGCAATAAACCTGCAGGCATACTGCTGTTATGAGCCGCCTCTAATAAAAGCTCGTTGGCTTTTTCTATGTCCGTCGCGAAGTAACGATCTTTGTCATAAAAAGGAACGCGAGCACGTAGCGTAGCGCGGGCCTCTTCAAGTCGTTGGCTAGATTTCAATGGCGCACGAAAATCCAAACCTTGTACTGCAGACAAAATCTCAACCGCCAAAATACCGCGGGTATTTTCCGCCATGTCTTTTAATCGACGTGCCGCAAAGGTTGCCATAGAAACGTGATCTTCTTGGTTCGCTGACGTTGGTAAACTGTCTACTGACGCTGGATGTGCATAGGATTTGTTTTCACTTGCCAACGCCGCCGCCGTTACTTGCGCAATCATAAAGCCGGAATTTACACCGCCATTGTCCACAAGGAATGGCGGTAATTTACTTAGGTTAGTATCAATTAACAACGCCATACGTCGTTCTGACAAACTACCGATTTCGGCAATCGCCAAAGCTAGGTTATCCGCCGCCATTGCCACAGGCTCTGCGTGGAAGTTACCACCAGAAATGATGTCGCCACTTTCTGCGAATACCAACGGGTTATCAGACACCGAATTTGCTTCAATACACAACACTTTTGATGTGCTGCGAATTTGTTCCAAACACGCGCCCATTACTTGTGGCTGGCAACGTAACGAATAAGGGTCTTGTACTTTTTCACAGTTCTCATGGGACTCGCCCAATTCACTGGTTTCACCTAACAAGTGACGATACGCCGCTGCAGCATCAATTTGTGTTTGATGACCACGAGCTTGATGAATGCGATCATCAAACGGACTACGACTACCCAGTGCCGCTTCCACAGAAAGCGAACCACACACAACAGCGGAAGCAAACAAATCTTCTGCTTCAAACAAACCTTCCAACGCGAATGCTGTAGAAGCTTGCGTTCCGTTCAATAAAGCCAACCCTTCTTTTGGTGCCAAGGTAATCGGTTCAAGACCTGCAATAGACAACGCTGCTAAGCCGGAAATGATTTCACCGCGATAACGCGCTTTGCCTTCGCCCAATAAAATCGTACTCATGTGAGCCAAAGGCGCTAAATCACCTGATGCGCCAACGGAGCCTTTTTTCGGAATGCACGGATACACTTCTTTGTTGATCAGAGTTAACAAGGCTTCCAATACTTTTAAGCGAATGCCAGAGAAACCACGCGCCAAGCTGTTCACTTTCAACGCCATGATAAGCTTAACAGTTTTGTCTTCCATCAACACACCGATGCCTGCCGCATGGGACAAAACAATACTGCGTTGCAACTCTTCTAAATCTTCTGGTGCGATACGCGTGTTCGCCAACAAGCCAAAACCTGTGTTGATACCATACACCGTACGATTTTCTGCAATCACGTCGTTAACCACTTGCGTGCTGGCTTGGATCGCCGGAATCGCACTTGGGTCTAAGCTCAGCTTCACAGAACGTCGGCTGATTTGACGTATCTCGTTTAACGTAAGCTGACCCGGATTTATCATTAATTCAAACATGGTGTACCTCTTACGGCGCGATGAACTGCGCCTTTTATAGAATTTAAAATAGCTTACTCACCAGTAATCATAGGTAGGTTTAAACCCTGCTCTTTCGCACATTCGATCGCACTTTCATAACCGGCATCGGCATGGCGCATAACCCCTGTCGCTGGGTCATTGTGAAGTACACGAGCAATACGTTCTGCCGCATCGTCACTACCATCACACACGATTACCATACCCGAATGCTGAGAGAACCCCATGCCAACGCCGCCGCCGTGGTGCAAAGACACCCATGTTGCACCAGACGCTGTGTTTAATAAGGCGTTCAATAATGGCCAATCCGATACAGCATCAGAACCGTCTTTCATGCCTTCCGTTTCACGGTTTGGACTAGCAACCGAACCTGAATCTAGATGGTCTCGACCAATAACGATAGGCGCAGACACTTCACCACTGCGAACCATTTCATTAAAAGCGATTCCTAGTTTTTCTCGTTGCCCCAAACCCACCCAACAAATTCGAGAAGGTAAGCCTTGGAATTGAATACGTTCACGCGCCATATCTAACCAATGATGAAGGTGAGCATCGTCTGCGATGACTTCTTTCACTTTCGCGTCAGTTTTGTAAATGTCTTCAGGGTCTCCAGACAATGCCGCCCAACGAAATGGACCGATACCACGACAGAACAAAGGACGAATGTACGCAGGCACGAAACCTGGGAAATCAAACGCGTTTTCTATGCCTTCCTCCATCGCCATTTGGCGAATGTTGTTACCGTAGTCAAAGGTTGGAACGCCCATTTTTTGGAAATCCAACATGGCTTGAACATGAACGGCCATGGTTTTCTTCGCCGCTGTTACGATTTCAGTAGGTTGAGTTTGTGACTTCTCACGGTACTCTTCCCAACTCATGCCAGTCGGTAAATAACCATTTAATGGATCATGCGCAGATGTTTGATCGGTGACCATGTCTGGACGAACACCGCGTTTTACCATTTCTGGCAAGATGTCTGCGGCGTTACCACAAAGCGCAATAGATACGGCCTTTCCTTCATCTGTGTATTTTTTGATACGTGCTAACGCATCATCTAAATCGGTTGCTTGCTCATCCACATAACGGGTACGCAGACGGAAGTCGATACGGCTTTGCTGACATTCAATATTTAATGAACAGGCACCCGCCATGGTCGCGGCTAATGGTTGTGCGCCGCCCATCCCACCTAAACCTGCCGTTAATACCCAGCGACCTGTTAAATTGCCATCGTAATGTTGGCGACCTGCTTCAACGAAGGTTTCGTATGTGCCTTGCACTATGCCTTGGCTACCAATGTAGATCCAAGAACCCGCAGTCATTTGGCCGTACATTGCCAAGCCTTTCGCGTCTAACTCGTTGAAGTGTTCCCAGTTTGCCCAATGTGGAACGAGATTTGAATTAGCAATCAATACACGAGGCGCATTGCTGTGTGTTTTAAATACGCCAACTGGTTTGCCAGATTGAACCAATAGCGTTTCGTCTTCTTCAAGCTCTTTTAGAGATTCAACAATTTTGTCGTAGCTTTCCCAATCGCGTGCTGCACGACCAATACCACCGTAAACCACCAGTTCTTCTGGGTTTTCAGCAACATCAGGATCTAGGTTATTCATTAGCATGCGCATTGGCGCTTCTGTGAACCAAGATTTCGCAGATAACTTAGTCCCCGTTGCGGCTCTTACTTCGCCTGCACGAAAACGTTTTTGATCTATCGTTTGCTTTGCCATTTGAATCTCCTAAAGAATAAGGCTTACTTCAATTTTTTTCACACAAAAGCCAAATGTATATACAACTTATTTTATAAGATAAGATAAAATCAAAACTGCCTTATTTCAAGTGTTTTCTATCTACAAAACAAAATTTGTATATACATTTGCGTTTGCATTACACTGTTTTCATCTATGTATTCTTAGGACACCTCTTTGATGGCTCACATAACTGATTCTCAAATACGCAAACAAGCGCTGAAAACGTACTTTTCCCCAGCCGCACTTTTGCCTTCTGGCTGGGCCACCAATGTGTTATTTACGATTAACAATGGCGTGTTTACTGATGTCCAAGCGGATCAACAACCTCACCAAGACAGTATTATTTTGTCTGGGCCGACATTGCCCAGCTTAGCCAATGTTCACTCCCATGCTTTTCAACGAGTGATGGCAGGCGCGGCAGAGGTGAGTTTAAATCCAAACGACAGTTTTTGGAGTTGGCGGGATTTGATGTACAAAATTGTGCAGAAACTCACACCAAACGAAGCCCGCATCATTGCCACTCAGTTGTACATCGACATGCTGAAAGCGGGCTACACACAAGTCGGCGAATTTCATTATTTACATCATGCGGTAGGCGGCAAACATTATAACGACCTTAGTGAGATGTCGAATCAGATCATCGCCGCCGCAAACGATTCTGGCATTGGCTTAACGCTATTTCCCGTACTTTATTCTCATTCTGGCTTTGGCGGACAAGCACCCAATGCTGGGCAAGCCCGTTTTATCAATTCAACGGATTCGTATCTACAATTACATCAAGCTTGCCACGAACAACTAGCAAATCACGAGACTAATAAACTAGGCATTTGCTTTCATTCGCTGCGAGCCGTTACTAAGCCACAAATAGAAACCGTATTGACCAGTCTAAGTGACACCATGCCGATACACATTCATATTTCTGAACAGCAGAAAGAGGTACAAGACTGTCTTGATTGGAGCGGAAAACGCCCCGTTCAGTGGCTACAAGATGAAATAGGGTTAAACGAAAGATGGTGCTTGGTTCATGCCACGCATCTTGATGAAAAAGAACTGCAAGCCATCGCCACCAGTGGCGCTATTGCTGGCTTATGTCCAACCACAGAAGCTAACTTAGGCGATGGTATTTTTCCTGGAGTGGAATTTGAACAAGCCAATGGTCGCTGGGGAATTGGCTCAGACAGCCATGTGAGTTTGTCGATTGTGGAAGAGTTACGCACTCTTGAATATGGTCAGCGCCTGCGAGATCAGAAACGTAATCGTATCTATCGGCCAGAACAAAACCGCATCGGCGACAACCTGTACCAACAAGCTCTATTAGGCGGCAATCAAGCCTGTGATGTGAAACTCGGATTGGCCGAAGGCCATCGAGCAGACTTTCTTGTGCTTGATTCTAGCCACCCTTTTATGGCGGCTAGCCTTGACGCAAACAAGACTCAAGACATCTTGAATCGCTGGCTATTTGCCACTAATGAAAACCTCATAAAAGACGTCTTTGTCGCCGGCAAACAACAGATTAAAAACTTTCATCACGTACAGGAAGACAGCAGTCGCCTTGCGTTCACTCAAGTGATTAAAAAGGTGATGTACGATGCCTGATTCCATAACGACCATTCAAGTCATGAAACAGTGCGATTACAAACGCATGCCATGGAAAAATGGTCTTGGTGAAACACTGGAAATCCACCGGTTAGACGATGCTGATGGAGTACGCTTTCGCATTAGCCAAGCGGCGGTTGTGGAAGATGGTGTTTTTTCAGATTTCAGCGGCTTGCATCGCACCTTGGTTTTATTGTCTGGCAATGACATGACATTACATCATCAATCACAACTCGATTCTGTATTAAAAAAACCATTGGATATAGCGCGTTTCGCCGGTGACGATGAAACCCTCGCAACCTTACACAATGGTGCGATTGAAGACTTAAATATCATGGTTCGGGACACAGATACAAAAGCAGCAGTCACCGCTTGCCTCTCGCCTCATATTATTGAAACCAGCACTGACCAGACAGTATTATTCGAAGGGTTTTACGCGAATCAGAAATGTACTTTTTCAATTAAAACAGAAAGAGAAACACTGACGGTAGAACCCCATAGTTTTATGAAGTTTGAAACAAACACTACGACCAAGTTAGTAGCAGGAAGCGGTGTGTTTATTCAGATATTAGAGCGATAAGAAACTTTTAAAAACAAAACAGTTCCCTTTCAATTTCTACGTTTAAAAAAGGTGTGTAAATGATTTTAAATACAAATGATTACCGTGAAAAAGCAAAACGCTTCCTTCCAAAATTTGCATTTGATTATCTAGATGGCGGAGCAGAAGCTGAGTGTACGATGATGATGAACCAAAAATCATTTACAAATTGGGGATTCATCCCTTCTGTATTAGTTGATTGTGATCAATGTGACACAAGAGTGAAATGGCTGGATCACACTTACTCTGCGCCGTTTGCTGTGGCACCAACCGGCTATAATGGAATGCTGCGTCATCGTGCTGATGAACACCTAGCTATTTCTGCAGACAAGTCAGATATTGCTTACATTCAAAGTACAGTATCAACGAGCTCATTAGAAGATATAGGCAAGCTCGGTATCAAAAAACATTGGTTTCAGCTGTATATTTTACGTGATCGTGAAATAACGAAAGACTTACTTACAAGAGCTAAAAATCAAGGCTGCGACACATTAGTTGTTTCTGTCGATGCGGTGTATTTTGGCAATCGAGAGAGAGATAAAAGACATTATTCTAAACCTCTTAAGCTTTCATGGAAAAGTCATTTTAATATTGCTATGCACCCAGAATGGCTGATAAAAGTCATTCTACCTCAAGGCATGCCAACATTTGGAAACCTTGTTCCCTACCTACCAAGCCAATATCAGAAAGGCGTTGGTGCTGCCGCCTATTTTGCTAAACAAATGGACCCAAAGTTGGACTGGTCTACTCTTAGTTGGCTGAGAGATATTTGGCCAGGAAAGCTTATTATTAAAGGTGTCATGAGTAAAAGTGATGCTCGAAAATCCATTGAATATGGTTGTGATGGTATTGTGTTATCTAACCATGGAGGACGCCAGCTCGACGGCACTATAAGCCCGATAGAAATGATAAAATCGGTAAGAGAAGTCATTGGACAAGACCCATTATTATTAGTAGACAGTGGTTTTAGACGAGGAACAGACATAGTCAAAGCAATAGCACTTGGAGCCAATGGCGTACTAATTGGCCGCCCATTATTATATGCCTTAGCTGCAGAAGGCCAAACGGGTGCTACTAAGACAATTAATATACTAAAGAAAGAAGTTGAAAGAACGATGGCACAGCTTGGCTGTAAAACAATTTATGATATTAATTCAAGCATGCTTAAAAAGTTATGAATAGAATAACCTTACCGCCCAAAATGCCCGAATAATTGGAAACGAGAACCTGGGTGTAATAAGCGTGCGACAGTAACAATGTCGTCTCCGGCCCATGTTCTGCGTTTGATTTGGAGACAAGGTTCGTTGGCAGAAATTTGTAGCCGCTGGCATTCTAATTCATTCGGTAAAATAGCCTCAACTAAATGCTCACCTTCTGTCATCGGTGCAACTTTCATCAGGTACTCGTTAGTCGTATTCGTATCAAAATTTTGCTTGGCGTAATCTGGTGCTAGGCAAGCATTCACAATGCGCTCTTCAATTTGAATGGGCAGATCATTTTCATAATGTAAAATCACTGAACGAAAAATATCTTGATTAGTTCGCCCACCTAATGTCATGGCTTCTTCTACCGTCGCTTTCGCGGGCTCTAACACCAACAACTCTGAATAGTGTTTGTTGCCTCGAAGCGCGATCTCTTCCGCGATATTATGCACTTCAAATAAAGCTGAGTGAGATTTTTTCTTGGCAACAAAAGTTCCCAATCCTTGATGTCGAACCAACAAACCTTCTGCCGTTAATTCACGTAAAGCTCTATTCACTGTCATGCGGCTCATGCCAAGTGCATTCACCACTTCTGCTTCGGATGGCACTCGTTGGTTTACTTCCCATTCCCCAGAAGATATTTTCAGTGAAATGGCTTGCTTCAACTTCGCATAGATAGGCAATGACGTATCAGGCAAGTCAGAAAATAAATTTTCGAGCAAAGAAGAAGGTGAATTCATCGAAGTTTGTTCCGTTTGTTCATCAAGTAAGTAAAGTTTTGAGCTGACGTAGTATATCTTGCATTCAACACTATGCGTTAAAAAGTCTGAATAAATAACCGTAGCAAACCCATATTCATAGACATCTATTTTAAAGAAATAATACGTTCTTACAAAATAAGTTGTTTTCATTGTATATACACTCAAAACCACGTCTGCCTTTTAAATTTTCTAAGTAAGTAAATAAGTCTAAAAAATATAATCTCCCCCCCCTAAAAATTGATTTCAAAAGACTTCAAAACAACAATAACAAAACAATAAAAAAACGGGATTTATTCCACAAAAACATAGGCAAAAACGTGTTCAAAAACAGTGCAAAAAAATCTTGAAAGCCTTACACCGCACAGCTTAGAGACTTAGTTTAATCCTAACTAGAGCATATAAAAAATAAATGACCCTGATGCTCCGTATCATACAGAGTGATTTTTCGAATCGGAGAAAATAATGGCACGTTGTATGTATATACAAACATATTGAAGAAAAATCTCTAAGTGAGATCCCCTTCAAAATAGCGTCAACTCAATTCTATTAATTAGATAAATAAGCGTTTGTATAAATCATTAACTGTGGAGATCAAAAAAGATGAAAACCAACAAAATAGTGACACCATTGAAAATCGCGTTATTAGGTTTAACGACTGTATTAGCTGCTACTTCTGCCCAAGCGGATGTATTGTCTGATGTAAAATCTAAAGGTGAATTAATCATCGGTACGGAGCTTCATTTTGCACCTTTTGACTTTCTTGATAACGGTAAGCATGCAGGATTGAACAAAGACTTTTTCACTGAGGTTGGCAAGGAGCTGGGTGTAAAAATTAGTTATGTGGACTTACCTTGGCCAAGTGTTTTACCAGGCTTAGAAGCGAGTAAATTTGATATGGTTGGCGGTCCTGTAACCATCACTAAAGAAAGAATGAAACGCTACAATTTCTCTCTTCCTATCGCTGACGCTTCCGTTGCCCTACTAAAAAGAAAAGGCAATAGCGCTGTTACTAAGCCAGAAGATATCGCAGGCAAGCCTGTTGGTGCTGGTAAAGGTTCTTCACAAGCAGCACAACTTGAAGACTTCTCAACCAGCTTAGAGACACCAGCTGAAATCAAGCTATATGTAGACAATAACTCAGCTTATTCTGAAATCATGACTGGGCGTGTTGTTGCGGTAGCAAACTCCTTACCGAATATTGCTTACGTTGCCAGCCAACATAAAAACTTTGAAGTGGTTTTACCGCCTTTCGGTAAAAAGACCTATTACGGCTACGTAACTCGTAAAAACACGGACTCTGAAAGCTTACTGAAAGCGATCAATGACATCATTGTTAAGATGAAAGCGGATGGCCGTATGGAGGACATTCAAGTGAAATGGTTTGGTAATCCAATGGATTTACCGACAGATATGATTGTTCCACAAATATAATCTCTCGGGGAGCAAATCGATGTTAGATTTTTCTACGCTCCCCGTTGCTCTGCCTCTTTTATGGGATGGCGTACAAATGACGCTATTCCTGTCTTTAATGGCAGTAGTACTGGGGTTAATGGTTGGTGTTTTAATGTGTTTGGCTCGATTATCATCACATTATGCCGTTCGTTTTTTTGCACAACTTTATATTTCTCTTTTTAGAGGCGTCCCCTTATTAGTTCAACTCATGGTGACCTATTACTGCCTGCCACTTATTGGGATAAATATACCAGCTTTAGTGGCTGCAACAGCATGTATTGGGTTGTGTGCTAGCGCCTATATGACAGAAATTTTACGGGGTGGTTTTTTAAGCTTACCAACTGGGCAAAAAGAGTCAGCAACGATGGTGGGGTTAAACCAATTTCAAGTTTTACTTTTTATTGAACTACCTCAAGTCATTCGATTAACCATCCCTGGAATCATTAATGAAGCTATTCTCCTCGTAAAGGCATCATCATTAATCTCAGCGGTTGGTATTACAGAACTCACTCGAATTTCTCAAAACTTAGCATCAAGCAACTTTCAACCATTTGAGTTCTACCTAACTGCAGCTGGAATCTATTTTATCATAAATAGCATGATTTCAGCATTTGGTTTCTGGTTGGAAGCACGAATCAACCGGAGGGTAATTGCATAATGACATTTGATATTCAAGTAATTATTGACCATTTACCCGAAATAGCCAGCGGCTTTGGGCTGACAATTCTATGTACGGTTGTGGCCGCTCTTATTGCCATGGTATTGGGACTTTTTGTTGCACTAGGCTTAATGTCTAAAGCCGCGGTGTTTCGTTATCCTGTTCGCCTTTACGTTGAGATAATAAGAGGCACACCTTTTCTAATACAGCTCTTCCTACTTTATTATGGCGGCCCATCCTTCGGTCTATACCTAGAGCCTATTGAAGCCGGGATCATTGGCTTAGCCATCTATTGTAGTGCGTATTTCGCTGAGCTATTCCGCTCAGGGTTTAATTCCATATCCCTAGGTCAATTAGAAGCTGCACAAATAATGGGGTTTTCAAAAATCAGCGTTTTATGGCGTATTCAAATCCCTCAAATGATGGTTCTAATCACTCCTGGATTGGTCAATATTTGTATCATTCTTGGTAAAGAAACCACTATTTTATCTATTGTTACCGTACCTGAATTAGCTTTTGTTTTAACCGGTATTGGTTCTGAAACCTATGCCTATGCCGAAACACTCACGGTTCTGGCTATTTCTTATCTTATTTTATCTGAATTAACCGCGCGATTTGGCTCTTGGACAGAAAAGCGTTTGAGCAAATATATGGAGCGATCAATATGAACAAACAAACTAAAGAATCTCCAATTGTTGACGTTCAAAATATGAGCAAAAGCTTTGGCAGTACCCAAGTTTTAAAAAGTGTAAATTTATCAGTACAACCGTCAGAAGTTATGTGCTTGATTGGCCCTTCTGGCTCAGGAAAAAGTACCCTGCTCCGTTGCATTGCATTTTTAGAGCAATACTCTGGAGGCAATGTTTTTATTGAAGGGGAAATGCTGGGCTATAACGATAATACAGACGTTAGAAAGCTAACTTCTACTAACGAGCTCAATCATGTACGACGCAATATGGGTATGGTATTCCAACAGTTCAACCTTTGGCCCCATATGACAGCATTAGGAAATGTGACAGAAGCCTTAGTAAGAGTTAAAAAATTCAGTCGCCGAGAAGCAAATGAAAAAGGTCATGCCATCCTAGCAAAGGTTGGCTTGGCTGAACGGGCGATGCATTACCCAGCACAATTGTCTGGCGGTCAGCAGCAACGTGTGGCGATTGCCCGCTCTTTAGCAATGGAGCCTTCTGTAATGTTGTTTGACGAACCAACATCCGCTCTGGATCCAGAATTGGTTGGTGAAGTGCTTCAAGTTATGAAGGATCTTGCTAGCGAAGGCATGACCATGATCGTGGTAACCCATGAAATGGGATTCGCAGCACAAGTCGCCGACACAGTGGTATTTTTAGATCAAGGAGAAATCCTTGTGAAAGGCTCACCACAGGAAATATTCCAAGGTGAGAAACCACCTCGTTTAGAGCAATTTTTGAAAAACTACATGGATAGAAATGCCTTTTGGGAATAATTAAATTTTAAAAGCGCAAAAGAAACCACGTCTATTTGATCGAGAACCCTAAGAGAAGCATTATGACAATTAAACGATATGGTACAGAAAAAGTCGGTCCTGGCGGCCAAATATTACCCTTTGCAAGAGCCGTTGAAGCTGGAGGCTTTCTCTTTGTTTCAGGGGATATCCCAATGGACAAGGGCGAAGTAATCGAAGGCGGTATTATTGCCCAAACTCACCAAACCATGAAAAACCTTATTTGTACTTTAGAAGAAGCTGGATATGGTCTTAAAGACGTAGTTCGAGTCGGTATTTGGCTAGATGATACTAGAGATTTTGGTGCTTTTAACAGCGTCTTTAAAGAGTATTTTGGTGATGCTCCGCCAGCACGCTCTTGCGTACAGTCAATGATTACGGTGAATTGTAAGATGGAAATTGAGCTGACGGCCTATAAAGATCCAGCTTAATACAAGATATTTCCTGTGCTGTATCAGCCTCTGTTTCGTTCTAAAAAAGCGCTGGCGCTTCTGAGGAAGCGCCTTTTTTATGTTTCAAAATATCAAATTTTCAACATCCTATAATACACCTAAAAACGCCCGTAAAACGTCATTCGTGCCGATTCAGACAATTCAATATTTGGCTGTGGATATCTTTTTTTTTGCACAAAAAGTCATATGAAAAACTCAAGTAGTCTGGAGAGAATATAACCATAACCAACCAAATTAGAATGGTTGTCTTGAAACGGCTGGGGTTAAGGAGCTCACACAGAATGCAGGTTCATGTGTTAATTTATCTAGCATAGCAACTGGTGCTGAGATACAAGAAAAAGGTTTACTCTTAGGACAAGAGAAATTGATGTAATCAAAAATCACCCGCATGCAGCGCCATTCATTGACTGGTTACAAACAGCAAAGCACGAGGGGTAAATACGTTAGGATCACCTATTACTAGTCAAGAAAAGAAGGGTCCATTTGAATCATTAACGCTTTCATTTCTTCAAAATGTTGGCGTGAAAAGTCAGTTATGCCTTCCCAATCTCGAGCTGTTTTTTCCGCGACTTCATCAGATAAAACATTCAACGGCTGCCCTGTTGACCACGCGGCCACCAATATTTGACAAGACCGCTCCAAAGTCCAAATATCATCAAAGGCAACGCCAATATCTTCTCCCGTCACCATAACACCATGATTCCCCATAAGAAGTCGGCTGTTATCTTTCAATAAACTTGATAGTCGAGCACCTTCTTCTGCTGTGTCCGCCATACCACCAAACATAGTATCAACTGAAACACGGTTAAAATAACGTGCCGTATTTTGATCTATCGGAGGGATATGCGGATTCTTCATGGATGATACCGCTGTGGTATAGACTGGGTGTAAATGCATCGCTACGCGTATATGCGGTGACTTCTTATGCAATTGTCCATGAATAGACCAAGCCGTAGAATCAACATCAGGGCGCTTGGCGCAAGAAGAATCATCAGCGTCCAGCAATAATAGGTCACTGGCACAGATACGAGAAAAATGCTTCCATTTCGGGTTAATAAGAAACTGCTTACCGTCAGCAGAAACCGCTGCACTAAAGTGATTAGCGACCGCTTCGTGCATATTTAAATGCGCGATAATACGAAATGAAGCGGCAAGATCGATCCGCGTTTTTTCTTCTATGGAAAGAGACATAGTTTTCTCCTTGGTTTATTAATTGAATGATTCTTCGCCAGCTTGCTGAACAAAGAAAGAAGCGCCTTTAGGTTTCTGTGGCAAGCGCAATATATTTTCTGTAATACGAGTTTCTCCGCTTTCTTTCCCCCAAACCAACGTACCTGTGTGAATACTTGGTAATGGGTTATCACCTAATGGCAAAGCATCTTCGGCTGCATAAACGCTAATAAATAGAGTACGAGGTAATTCTGTTTCATTTGGGCTTGAGGCATGCAGTAAGCGGGAATGCATAAAGCAAACAGAACCGGATGGTCCATAACACGCCATTGGTTTTTGACAGTGTTCTTCTTCAATTTCAGCGCTCACAGCACCTGTAAATTGTCCATCATGCCAATGTGTAAATAGAGGCCCTTTATGGCTATTAGAAATGACTTGTAACGGTCCATTCTCTGGCGTTACTTCACTCACCATTAATAAACAAGTAACCAAGTCATCGTTAGTATGAGGCGTAAATGGAAAATCTTGGTGCCATTTCACTTGTGTCGCAGTATATGGCAACTTTGAGTTCACTTTACTATGGTGTAATCGAGCACCATGACCACCAATCAACTGCCCTGCAATTTGAGCAACTCGAGATTCTAATGCTGTACGCTTAAACGCTTCAGAAATTTCTGTTGGTGAAGTAACACGGCGCAGTGATGGGTGGTCTGCACTATGATCACCTTCAATATCAAAGCGAGCACGCCCATCTTGAGTCTCTCCCCAAGGCTCACTGTGCTGACGGCTTTCATTTACCCAAGTGTCGAAATCATTTTGCAGTGCCGCTATGTTTTCAGCTGTTAATACGTTTTCAACAACCAAAAAACCTTGTTTGTGATATTGATCTATTTGCGCTTGTTCAATCATCTGATGCTCCACAGCCGAGTGAATCAAATTAAAAACACACCTTCTAAAAAAGTATCGTGTGTATACTATGTGGCGAGAATAGGATCAGTGGCAATTATAATTTTGTTTGCTTCTAGTTTTAAAAAAACTATCTAATCGATTATTTTGAGAAAATATCCGTTGTTTTATTTCCCCCTCGTTTGAAGGGAATTTTGCCCCATAAAAGTTCAAACAGCCCTTAAAAAGAGCACAGATAAGCGCTATCCCCAGGTAAGTCCTTACTTAAAAAGCTGAGAGTTATTTTACTGAGCTTTCAAATTAGCAAAAAACCGGAAGTTTTATATGGCATTGAGCCTGTAAACTTCAAAGATTTTTATTTTACCTAACTTAATGGCATAAGCGTTGCTTCTATAAAATGTAGAGGCTAACAACCATTAGGCAATATTTTTTATTATGGGTAATATATGAAAAATTTTACTTTAAAACAGCTCCACTACTTTATCACTGTTGTTGAAACAGAAAGTATCGCAGAAGCATCTAGAAGGTTACATATTGCACAACCTTCCATATCTATCGCTATTAAAAATTTAGAGTACACCTTTGATCAGCAGTTATTAATTCGACATCATGCCCAAGGAGTCTCCCTCACTCCAAGCGGCCGACGCTTTTACGACAAAGCCAGAGAGTTGCTTCGCCTTTCTCATGAGTTTGAGCAAAACACCTTAGCAGCCAGTGAACACATTAGTGGACAAATTTCAGTAGGAAGCTTTGCTTCAGTTGCTCCCTTATACCTTCCTAAACTAATTGCGGGATTTAAAAAGGAATACCCCAACATCAATATTCAACTCTATGATGGTGAACAACATGAAATGATGATTGGTCTACACAGAGGACAATTTGATTTGGCTTTTTTATATGACCTAGAACTGGACAATTCCATTTGCAAAGAAGCATTGAACGCACCTCATAAACCCTATGCACTACTCCATGAAAATCACCCTTTGGCTTTACAAACATCCGTGAGCTTAAAGGAACTCAGTCAATTACCCATGATTTTGTTGGATGTCATCCCGAGTCGAAATTATTTTCTCAATATTTTTTCAGAAAAAGGCTTACAGCCTAATATTGCTTATACATCGCCTTCCATTGAAATGGTGAGATGTATGGTTGGTCAAGAGCAAGGATTTTCGGTGCTGGTCACACGACCAAGCACCAATGTAACCTACGATGGGGAAAAACTGGCTTGTGTCGAAATCAGTGATGAAATGGACAGCTCAAAATTGATTATGGCTTATTTGAAAGTAAGTCAGCCAACTGAACCTGCACGATTATTTATGGATTTCTGCAAAGAATACGACTTAAACAGCAAGCACGATAAGCCACTTTCTTTATTAACAGTGTAAAAAAATCAGCAGAGTATTATCTATTAGAGAATTTTTAATAAGGTATGAAGCTGAAACTGAATCTTCGTAAATGCCTTACGAATATTTTTTCTATATAGATCGTATATTTATAATATTTTACGCCTTTTCATTGCTGCTCTAAGCTTAAAAGATATTTTTTGCAACATAAGGCGCAAAGTTATGACCGTTAATATTACAGATATCGACACACTTATCGTTGGCGCTGGACAAGCAGGTGTCGCTATGAGCGAACACCTATCAAATCAAAACGTGCCACACATATTATTGGAAAAGAGTCGTATTGCAGAAGCCTGGCGTACGTCTCGTTGGGACTCACTTGTGGCAAATGGTCCAGCTTGGCACGACCGTTTTCCAAGCATGGAGTTTCCTAATGCAGAGCCTGACGCTTTTATTCCTAAAGAAAAAGTTGCAGACTATTTCAACGCTTATGTAGAAAAGTTCAACCTCCCTGTTCGTACAAGTGTTGAAGTATTTAGCGTAACCAAAAACACAAATGCTTCTGGCTTCACTGTTGAAACATCGAAAGGTACATTCAATACACAACGCCTAGTGTCTGCAACTGGCGCATTCCAAGTTCCTATTATTCCTGCTATTGCACCGAAAGATCCTGAACTTTATCAGATTCACTCTGCTAAATACCGCAACCCAAGGCAGCTTCCTGACGGAAGCATACTGGTTATCGGTGCTGGATCTTCAGGTGTGCAAATTGCCGACGAATTACAACGTGCAGGAAAAGATGTTTATCTTTCGGTAGGTCCACATGATCGACCACCTCGGAGTTATCGTGGCCGTGATTTTGTTTGGTGGCTAGGTGTCCTAGGTTTATGGGATGCCGCTGCGAATGAGCCAGGTAAAGAACATGTCACCATTGCGGTAAGTGGTGCTCATGGTGGCCAGACTATCGACTTTAGAGAGCTGTCTAAGCAAGGTTTAAAACTTATTGGTCGTACCGAATCTTTTGAGAATGGTATCGTTAGCTTTCGTAATGACTTAGCCAATAGTATTCGTAATGGCGATGACAATTACTTATCTTTATTAAAACGAGCAGATGAATACATTGCCAATAATGGCTTAGACTTACCAGAAGAGCCTGAAGCTCACCAACTGTTAGCTGATCCTGAATGTATGTCGAACCCGACATTAGAATTGGATCTTAAAAAAGCAGGCATTACATCTATTATTTGGGCTACTGGCTACACAACAGATTACAGCTGGTTAAAAGTAGATGCTTTTGATGAGAACAACCAACCTAAACACCACCGTGGCGTATCCAGTGAAGCTGGCGTGTATTTCCTTGGTCTTCCATGGCTGTCACGCCGTGGCTCCACTTTTATTTGGGGTGTATGGCACGATGCAAAGTACATTGCTGATCAAATCGTGATTCAACGCCAATACCAACAATACAGAAATGATGCCTAAATAAGGAGTTATTATGCCAACACATACTCGTATCCGAATGTTCAATACAAAGGAAACTTATCCGAATCAATCACTGGATAATGACCTTTGCCAAGCAGTTGTTGCGGGGAATACTGTTTATGTCCGTGGTCAGATAGGCACGAATTTTAAAGGTGAATTAGTCGGTCTCGGAGACCCTAGAGCACAAACAGAACAAGCAATGAAAAATATCAAACAGCTTTTGGAAGAAGCCGGTAGTGACATGACTCATATCGTCAAAACTACAACTTATATAACAGATCCACGTTTTCGCGAACCCGTCTATCAAGAAGCAGGTCGATGGCTCAAAGGGGTATTCCCTATTTCTACTGGGCTCGTGGTTTCTGGGTTAGCACAACCAGAATGGTTAGTGGAAATCGATGTTATTGCTGTTATTCCAGACAAAAAATAATTAGGAGTGTATATGACTATTTCCATTGCAGGCTATTGCGAAAAAACAGGACAACTTGGTATTGCGATCAGTTCATCTAGCATTGCTGTTGGCGCCCGTTGTCCTTGGCTACTCGCAGGTGTGGGTGCCGTATCAAGTCAAAATATTACCTTACCTGCACTAGGGCCTACAGCACTTGAACAATTGAAAAACGGTCTTTCCCCTGAACAAGCATTGGAAGCGGCGTTATCCTCTGATGAATTTAGTGACTATCGACAAGTCACGGTTCTCAACACCAAAGGTAAAAGTGCCTGCTTCAGTGGTAAAAACACATTAGGTATTCACAATACTGTAATGGCAAAAAATTGTGTTGCAGCAGGAAACATGCTCCATAATCAAAGTGTTATTAACGCCATGACAGAGACGTTTGAATCTTCAGAGGGCGAGCTCACTGACCGACTTATTAAGGCACTATCTGCAGGTGTTAAAAATGGTGGAGAAGCTGGCCCAGTTCACTCCGCAGCAGTCAAAGTGGTTGATAACTGTAGTTGGCCATTAGTCGATTTACGGGTTGATTGGGAAGATGTAAAACCTATCGAAAAGCTCTCTTTACTTTGGCAGGATTATGAGCCTCAAATGAAAGCTTATGTGACGCGCGCGTTAGACCCAAGAGATGCCCCAAGTTATGGAGTGGCGGGTGATGAGTAATTCACCATCGGCACTTGCTCCTCGATTAAAAGTGCTATTAAGCCAATTATTAGGCTTCGATACCACCAGCAGAGAATCGAATCTTGCGTTGATTGATATGATTCAACACTACTTGGGCGAGCTGGGCATTGAATCCACTTTAATTTTCAATGACGAAAAGACAAAAGCCAACTTGTATGCCCGTTTAGGCCCTTCTGGGGATGGCGGTATCATGTTATCAGGCCACACTGACGTGGTGCCAGTGGATGGGCAAAGTTGGTCTGTATCACCTTTTCAACTGACAGAAAAAGACGGTAAATGTTTTGGCCGTGGCAGCGCCGATATGAAAGGTTTCATTGCTTGCGTATTGGCAGCGACTCCTCACTTCCAACAAGCGAATCTACGCATGCCTTTACATCTGGCGTTTTCTTATGATGAAGAAGTAGGTTGTTTAGGTGTTCGTAGCTTGATTGAACACATTAACGCCTCACCTGAGAAACCAGCTATGTGTATTATTGGCGAGCCGACCAGCATGCAGCCAGTCTATGGTCACAAGGGCAAAGTGGCCATGCGCTGTAAAGTTCAGGGACATGCATGCCACTCAGCTTATGCACCTGAAGGTGTCAACGCAATCGAGTACTCCGCGAAACTCATCAATAAACTCACCGAATTAGGCGAGCCATTGAAACAGCAATTGGATGATCGTTTTGACCCTCCTTATAGCACTCTACAAACAGGAGTTATAAAAGGTGGAGCTGCTTTAAACATTGTTCCAGAATTTTGTCAGTTTGATATGGAAATGCGCTACCTTCCTCAAGCCAATGCTGCAAAAACGTTTAAGGCATTACAAGATTACGCGCAACAGACGCTTGAGCCTGAAATGCAATCGGTTCATGCTGACACTCACATCCAATTTGAACCTTTAGCCGCCTATCCTCCTCTACTAACTGATCCTCAATCTCAATTCGCACAATGGCTTGCTGATTGGAGCCAAAGTAAACATTTCGATACCGTTGCTTTTGGTACGGAAGGTGGACTATTTGACGAAGCTGGTGTTGCAACGCTCGTTTGCGGCCCAGGCAGTATGGAGCAAGGTCATAAACCAGACGAGTTTGTGGAAATAAAACAGCTAAATCGTTGCAGTGAAATGTTAGACAACTTGCGACATTGGATGAGCCATTAGTCTATTTTTTACTCATATTCCAACATAACTACTTAAATCATCACTCTTGCTTCTGGGGAAGAAAATGCCAAACAAAAAGAAGGTCGTTTATTACAATATGCCAGGAGACCTTGATTATGAGCGTCAGCTGCTTAAAGAGTGGAATATTGAAGATTTAGAGCTGATACAAGTGACTGGTAATAACATTATTGAAGACATAAAAGACGCTAATTCTTTAACCCTTGAATACACAAGTGTTACAGCTGATATTATAGAGCAACTTCCAAGGCTAAAAATTATTGCACTTCATTCTATCGGTACCAATGAAATCGATGTCAAGAGTGCTACGGAGCAAGGTATTTATGTTACCAATAGCCCTGGTTTCTGCGCCTACGAAGTAGCCAGCCACGCCATGGCGTTTTTACTCAACCTTAATCGAAACCTAATCACCTATAACCAAAACGTCAAAGCAGGAATCTGGGACAACTCTCCTGGCTGCTCAGAGCTTTCTCAACTAAAAGGAAAGACTTGCGGCCTCGTCTCACTGGGTTCAATCCCTCAAACCATGATACCTATGCTACAAGGGTTTGGTATTAATATTGTGTTTTATAGTCGATCCAAAACACAGGAAGAAGCAGTGAAGTTAGGCATTACAAAATGCGATACATTGGATGAACTGTTAAGTCTTTCCGATATTGTGTCTTTGCATACACCGCTTACCGACGAAACGAAAAATATGATCAATGAAGCGTCTTTTTCAAAAATGAAAGATGGTGTAATCCTCATTAATACAGCACGTGGTGAATTAATAGACGAACAAGCACTTATTCGTAATTTGAAATCAGGAAAAGTGTCCGCTGCAGGATTGGACGTTCTTGCCGATGAAACAAATCTCGATAACGAATTGATCACCTTAGAGAACGTCATTGTGACACCACACGTAGGCTACTTATCACAAGAATCTTTGTTAGAAAGCAAAAAAATTGGTCTAGAACAAATAGTCATGGCGCTATCAAAAAAGCAGAGACCAACCTGTGCAGTAAACAAAGAAAATATGATAGCGAAGGCACACGACTAAACTAAGAAGCATACGAACAAATCGGGCGAAGATCTTCAAACCACCGCCAAAAATCTATAAAAATTGAAAAGCTACCAAAGTCAGGAGCTGAAACGTTTCTGATATTCTTAGGGTCCCAGATAAAGGTATTTCTATTGATTTTGATCGTACCTACGTAATCAAAAAAGCAAACCCATATACCTATTTTTAGCAAAAAAAACTTATGGGTAGTTCCTTAATAAGGCTAAGAAATGGTTATCAAAATAACGTAAGAAATTGAATATAAAAATAAAATGGTACGCCCGAGAGGATTCGAACCTCCGGCCTTCGCCTCCGGAGGGCGACGCTCTATCCAGCTGAGCTACGGGCGCATGACTGTGGCTAAATATATTGCAGTTCTATTAATGAACAACAAAGCCAAGTAAGAATTGAAGTGCGTATTCTAATGGAATACGCACAGGATTCCAGTGCTTAATGACAGAAAGAGTCAGATAAACGGTATTTTTATATCGACTTATAACATTTACCTTGTTGGTGAAGTCGAGGATAATTTGTTTTTGATTTTTCTGTCTTTATTTCCATAAGGAATGTTTCGTTATGCGGTTCCAACGAGTTAATGTCAAACAAGCAGTGATGTCTATTTTTGCTTTTTTTATTATGGCTTCAAGTGGTTTGGCTTTGGCAGAACGATCAGCTGATAAGATTTTTAACACCTATTGCATTGCTTGCCATATGAGTGGTGTTGCGGGTGCACCGATATTGGGAAATAAAGCCGATTGGCAGCCACATATCGAGAAAGGAATGGAAACATTATTAACAAATGTAAACAATGGCATTAGCGCCATGCCACCAAAAGGCATGTGCTTTGATTGTAGCGATGAGGAAATGAAAAATACGATTCAATACATAATAGACAACAGCCAAGACTAGCTCGCTTGGTTTTGCCTTTTATCGAGTTTTGTCTTTTATCGAACTATGCCTTATTTGAACCAGCGTTTAGTCATTCAACATGGCTTTGAGTGCAGACAAAGACGCTTGCCCACGTTCTTTTTTAGCAACTTCTCCTTCGTCTGCACGACCTTCCCAAACAAGATCTTCTTCTGGTAGCTCGTCTAGGAATCGACTTGGTAAACAATCAATTTCTTCACCAAATTGTCGGCGTTTCGCCGCCATAGTAATACATAACGTTTTTTTCGCGCGAGTGATACCAACATAAGCAAGACGTCGTTCTTCTTCAATGTCGTCGTTTTCAATACTATTACGGTGAGGCAATAACTCTTCTTCACAACCGATTAAAAAGACATGTGGATACTCCAGTCCCTTTGAGGCGTGAAGCGTTAATAACTGAACCTTATCTTCGTCTTCTTCCTCTTCTTGTCGTTCTAACATATCGATCAAAAGTAACTTACTAATCGCTTGGTCCAATCCTGCGGTTTCGTCTTCTTCCCACGCAGATTCCATCATGCGTTGAATTGAATCAAGTAAGAAACGAACGTTTTCAATACGACGTTCAGCAGCCTTAGTTGAAGAGCTTTGCTCTTGAATCCAGCCGTAATAATCCATGTCGTGAATCATCTGCTCGATCACAGGAACCGGGGATGCACCTTCAAGACGTTTACGCAAGGTAGACATCCAACGTTCGAATTCCTGCAGGCTTTTCAATGAACGGCCTGTAATTTCTTCTTCAATTTCTTTATAGCCTGACGCTTCAAATAAGCTGACGCCATGAAGGGTAGCAAGGTTACCGACTTTTTCTAAGGTCGCAGGTCCAATTTCACGACGCGGTAAATTCACTACTCGTAAGAACGCATTATCATCCGCAGGGTTAACAAGAAGACGTAAATACCCCATTAGGTCTTTGATTTCAGCACGAGAGAAGAACGAAGTGCCGCCGTTCATTTTGTAAGGCACTCGATAGGCTTGTAGCTTAATTTCCAACAATCTCGCTTGATGATTACCGCGATATAAAATCGCAAAATCACGGTAAGGAATATCGTGACGAAGATGACGAGATTGAATTTCAGCTGCGACACGCTCTGATTCTGAATCTTCATTACGAGTCACCATGACACGAATCGGATCGCCAATACCAAGGTCACTCCACAAGGCTTTATCGTAAACGTGTGGGTTGTTCGCGATCAGCGTATTGGCCGCTTTCAAGATGGTTTTGGTCGAACGATAATTCTGCTCTAGTTTAACCAGTTTAAGGTTTGGGTAATCGACAGAAAGACGCTCTAGATTTTCAGGACGAGCGCCACGCCATGCATAGATAGATTGGTCATCGTCACCTACCAAGGTAAAACAACGACGATAGCCAGCCAGTAAGCGAATCAATTCATATTGGCTGCCGTTCGTATCTTGGCACTCATCCACCAGCAAGTAGCGGACTTTTTTCTGCCAGCGATCACGCAGTTCTTCATCCGCCATTAATACGCTAACAGGCAATAGAATCAGATCGTCAAAATCCACCGCGTTGTAGGCACGTAAATAACGTTGATACTGAGCGTAAACTTGTGCCGCTAGGAGGTATTCTTCCGTGTCCGCATTGGTCATCGCTTCTTGCGGCGTTGTTAGGTCGTTTTTCCAGTTGGATACGGTGTTTTGACAATACGCAGCAGAATCTGTTTGCCCGTTAAATTCTTTGTCTAAAATTTCTTTGATGAGGCTAAGCGAATCTTGTGAGTCGAATAAAGTAAAGCCTTCTTTGAGGCCAACTCGACGATACTCTTTGCGTAAAATCCGTAAACCTAAGTTATGGAAGGTAGAAATACTTAAGCCTCGACTTTCTTGCTTAGACAACATGCCGACAACCCGTTCTTTCATTTCTCTCGCGGCTTTGTTGGTAAAGGTTACCGCAATAATACTGTTGGCTTTATACCCACAGGTTTGGATCAAATAAGCAATTTTTGTCGTGATTACACTGGTTTTTCCTGAGCCAGCGCCTGCCAATACGAGTAGAGGGCCATCAATCTGTTTGACAGCATCCAGTTGGCGCTCGTTCAATGTTCTTAGACGATGGGATATGGTAGGTAAAGACTCACTCATGACAGCTTAGGCTCAGTGGGTAATTAAAAGTAATTTAAAAAACAGGCCTAAGTGTAACCGACATTGAATCGACTAGGAAAGGTACGGATGTGCCTTCTAAGACTCAAAGCTCAGATTAAGCTCAAAACTCAAAAACTAAAAAGGGACGCTTGAATGCGTCCCTTTTGGTAACAACAAATTTTACTCGGTGAGGCATCATCTTTGCAGCTGACTCTTCACCCGACTGAATGTCTGTCGTTTTTTAAAATGCCTTATAACTCTTCAGGCATTTTTTTAGTAACAGGGCGACGGCTCCAGTAACTTGCTAACAAAGATCCTGAAATGTTGTGCCAAACACTGAAAATAGTACCCGGCAACGCCGCCGCTGGCGTAAAGAATTTTACCGCTAATGCTGCAGCCAATCCTGAATTTTGCAAACCCACTTCAAAGGCAATCGTACGACAGATTTTTGCGTCAAAGCCTAATAAGTAAGTTACCCAATAGCCTAAAACCAAACCAATTGAATTATGAAGGATAACAGCTGCTGCAACGATTAAACCGACTTCAACCAATTTAGAAGAGCTTAACGCCACAACAATCGCGATAATCAACACAATCGCAAACATGGAGATGTATGGAAAAATCGGCTCAGCTTTACGGACAAACTGAGAAAAGAAAGTATTAATTAGCACGCCTGCAGCAACAGGTAAAAGCACGATTTTAAACAAGCTAATCAACATACCAGCAACTGGCACATCAACACTCTTGCCTATCATCAAAGACACAAGCAATGGGGTTAATAGCACACCAAGTAAAGTTGAAATCGCCGTCATTGAAATAGACAACGCGGTATCCCCTTTGGCTAGGTAACACATAACGTTTGAAGATGTACCACCTGCAACACTACCCACTAGCAACATACCAACGGTTAATTCAGTATCAAAACCAAACATCATTGCTACACCAAAGGCAGCAATAGGCATCACCATGAATTGCAGTAAAACACCAACGCCAACGGCTTTACTGCTTTTCAACACCTTCTTAAAATCAGCAGCACTTAACGTAAGACCCATTGCTAACATAATAATGGTCAGTAATGGGATAATTTGAGTTTTTAGACCGACAAATAAATCAGGCTGATAAAAAGCAAGTACAGAGAGCAATAGCGCCCAAACAGGAAAAAGCTGGATAACCATAATATAAAACTCCATTTATGTGGCACGAATTTGACACCAATCAGCCAAACCGAATACACATGTCTATTAATTATTATTAGTCCATTACAGATTACTGGCGATGGTTTTAAGCAAACGACCACATGAGAAAAGGGATCTCAAAAATAAGCCATAAAATGGGAATGAGATTGTAACGAAATGAAATCTGTTGAAACAGCATTTATTGACAATTTACTGACAATTCAATGGAAATTAAAAGGAAGTCATTAAAGAAATATGCACTTCTAATAACAAACAAACTACTCCCTTCATAAACTTGTTTTTTAGACCATTAAATACGTTTTCACCCTCTAAGAGATAACTATCATAAAGCTTGCACATATCTTGAACGATTGATCAATATCTAGCTTGAACAATCATTCAATCAAATCTATAGTGATTGCAACGTCAAGGAACAAAGGTTCCGATTAAACAAATTCAAACTTAAATAAAGTAGAGAGGAATTATTATGTCAAACTTCAAAATTCATACAATCGAATCGGCTCCAGCAGACAGCAAAACTATCTTAGAAGGTGCAAAAGCTCAAATGGGAACCATCCCTAATCTTCTAGGCACAATGTCAGAATCACCAAGTACTCTTAAAGCCTATAATCTTCTAAACGAGCAATTCACAAATTCTTCTTTTAACGCAGAAGAATTAACCGTTGTATGGCAAACTATTAACGTTGAACATGAATGTCATTACTGTGTGCCAGCACACACAGCCATTGCTCATTCAATGAAAGTAGATGAGGCACTGACTGACGCTTTGCGTAATAGCGAAGCAATGCCAACAGCAAAATTACAAGCGCTTCATGATTTTACATTGAGCATAGTTCGTAATCGTGGCAATGTTTCTGAAGATGATCTAAAAGCATTCTTCGCAGCTGGCTATGCACAACAGCAAGTTCTTGAAGTCATCCTTGGTCTGTCTCAGAAAGTCATCAGCAACTACGTTAACCATGTTGCGAAAACACCTGTAGACCCAATGTTTGAATCGTTTGCTTGGTCTAAAAAATAAGCTCTAAAATACACTTGCCTCTTTTATTTTTTTAAGAGGCAAGCTTTGATAAGTCTAGTAATTTCACGTAACGCGTTTAGGAGTGATGATAATGGAAAACCAATACACACCACCAAAAGTCTGGACTCATGATGCTGGAAGTGGCGGTAAATGGGCCACGGTGAACCGCCCGACTTCAGGCGCGACTCACGACAAAGAATTACCTGTAGGTGAACATGCCTTACAACTTTATTCATTAGCAACACCAAATGGCCAGAAAATCACCATCATGCTAGAGGAGCTTTTAGCATTAGGAAAAGACGCAGAATACGACGCGTTCCTTATTAATATTGGTGAAGGTGATCAATTTTCATCTGGTTTTGTAGAGATCAACCCGAATTCAAAAATCCCTGCCCTTGTCGATAAAGTAAATGGCAGTGCTGAGCCAATTTTTGAGTCTGCTTCTATTCTGGTTTATCTTGCTGAGAAATTTGGCGCATTGTTGCCAGAAAGTGGCGTTAAACGCACACAAGTGATGAACTGGTTATTTTGGTTACACGGATCAGCGCCTTATTTAGGTGGCGGTTTTGGTCATTTTTACGCTTATGCGCCAGAAAAATTTGAGTACCCAATCAATCGTTTCACAATGGAAACCAAACGCCAACTGGATGTTTTGGATAAACAATTAGCGAAGCACGAATTTCTTGCGGGTGATGAGTTTAGTATTGCAGACATCGCCACTTGGCCTTGGTATGGCAATCTGGTTCTTGGCAACGTCTACGATGCACAAGAGTTCCTCCAAGTAGAAGGTTACACCCATGTTCTACGTTGGGCGAAAGCCATCGAAGCGCGTCCAGCGGTACAGCGCGGTCGCATCGTTAACCGAAGCTGGGGCGAACCTTGGGAACAAGTTCCAAACCGTCACAGCGCGGCTGACATTGATAAAGTGTTGGCGCTAAAACCTGAATAATACACAGATCAAATAGATCAAAAATCATGGGTAAAATGGAAAGCCAGTAACTTATCGGTTACTTGGCTTTTTTGCTTTTCAGATAAGCAGTATTAAGACGCGGCCATAGCGAGTGTTTTCTCCATTTTCCGGTAACTTAAGGATTCCATTAAATGAGCTCTCGTCACATTGGAATCACTTAGGTCCGCTAACGTTAATGCTACTTTTAGTACTCGATGATAAGCCCGAGCAGAAAGCTTTAAGGTTTCCAACGCTTGCTGCATAAACTGTTTATCATCGTCGCTTAATGCACAAATACTTTCTAACTGACGACCACTCAACAAAGCATTTTGCACACCTTGGCGAGCTCTTTGTCTTGCTACCGCATTCTCTACTCGCTGACGAATAGATGCACTGCACTCCCCTTCTTCCTGGGCATTTACCAAAACGTCTGATGGCAAAGGTGGCACTTCCACATGCAAATCAATTCTATCTAAAAAAGGCGCTGACAGTTTTTTAAGATATTTTTGGCTGGCGCTTGATTGATAATAATCTTGCCCGCCAGTGTAAGCTTCATTACTCGCGTTCATAGCGGCAACTAACTGAAACCGAGCAGGAAACGTTACTTGCCCACGTGCTCGGGAAATATGCACTTCGCCATTTTCTAGCGGCTCTCTTAAAACCTCTAAGACCTTACGATCAAATTCTGGTAACTCATCCAAAAATAAAACGCCATTATGTGACAAAGACGCTTCACCAGGTTGAGGTATAGAACCACCGCCAACTAAGGCGGCGGCAGAGCAAGAATGATGAGGTGATCGAAACGGGCGCTCAGACCAATGCCAATCCAACCCCATTTTTCGTCCTGCAACAGATTGCACGGACGCTACAGCCAAGGCTTCGCCTTCTGTCATGGCTGGCATAATGCTTGGTAATCGTGATGCCAGCATGGTTTTTCCTGTCCCAGCAGGGCCAATAAATAAAAGATTATGACCACCTGCAGCAGCCACCTCTAAAGCACGCCGTGCTTGATATTGCCCTTTCACATCGCGCATGTCTTTGTGATCTAAAGGCAAAGGTTCAACAGGCTTGGAAACACAGACAGACAAGGTAGAAAGTTTTAAAAGATGAGCGGTTACTTGGGTTAGGTGTTTGGCAAATACCGCATTGCCTTCTACTAGTGCTGCTTCTTGCTGATTATCTTCCGGTAAAATCAACTGACGATTCGAATTATGACAAGCAATAGCAGAAGGTAATAAGCCCGGCACACCTCGAATATCACCAGACAAGGCTAGTTCACCAATAAACTCAACATCACCAAAATTCATGTCACCCAATTGACCAGAAGCTGCCAACACACTAATAGCAATAGCCAAATCATAACGCCCGCCTTCTTTGGGTAAATCCGCAGGCGCGAGATTAATAGTGACTCTGCGAGTGGGAAATTCGAAATGGCTGTTAATAATTGCGCTGCGTACTCTGTCTTTAGATTCTCGTACGGCCGCTTCAGGTAAACCAACAATATTTAAGGAAGGTAAACCATTTGAAATATGGGTTTCGACGGTAACCAAAGGGGATGACACACCGACACGGGCACGACTGTATATTGTTGCTAAACTCATGATCACTCCTTGATCTTATTTAAAAATGTGCTTTTTTATTGTAAAAAGCTATCGTGAAAAGTAATCCGGCTCTTCACTTCTTTCGTATCTTTATTTATCTACATTTACGAGATGACAAAATTCACATGCATCACATAAACCCAAATAAATTACTTTTGTCTAAATGGACATCAACGTCACCGCAACACAAAGAAAAGCATTTCATTGTGACTGAGCTCATTCGTAACGAAGAAGAAACAGTCATAGAGTGCGTTCTTGAAGCCGTAATCAACAAAAACCAATATACGCTGGCTTGGCAGAATTTAGCGTCTGTTGATGAATGGCGACAAGGCTGGAAGTAAGCGTTTTAGTCGTTTTTTTCCAGTTCATTCAAACGCGCTTCTAAAGTGACCAGTTTCGTTCGGTATTTTGCCAACATAGCTTCTTGGACTTCGAATTCTTCGCGCGTGACTAAATCCATCTTAGTTAGCGTATTACGAGCCACTTCGTGTAACTGGGCTTCAATTTCTTCTTTTGGCAATTTGCCTAATACATCTGCGGCCTGCTCTAAACCAGAACCCAATTGCTTAATAAATTGATCAATCATGTCATTCTCATTCGTTGTCTGACGGATACTTAATAGTCTGCATAGTATAGAGGTCGACGAAAGGTACAAACAAGTCATCTTGCTTATCAATCAGTAATCAACACACTAATCTGTAGACCCATTAGCAAACGATAAGAGTGCATGTTCTAACATCACGCACCAGAGCTCCGCCTCTTTTCTGTGCAAAAAAACTCTATTGTTTAACTTTTTCTTATGAAAATCTTTTAAACGATCCCCGATTGAATCTCTGGACTCTTGCTTTTTTTTGATTAGAAGCAAGAGGATAAAGCGCTTACAGGCCGAAACTGTTAACCCACCCCAAGACAGTGCACTAAATTGAAGCAATGCAATATAAAGACAGCCCAATATGCTGCACTAAACAAAGTAAACCACCACTCTTTTTAATTCCAAAAAGTCGACGAAATCCTTACAAAGCCTTTGTTCTAGGGATGCGTCAATATATGGCACGCATATTGAATAAAGCTACTTACCTGCGATATGAACAATAAAACTGACTTTAATAAAGGGAGACAGTAGGTATGAAGCTTATAACTGCCATCATCAAGCCATTTAAATTGGATGATGTTCGAGAAGCACTTTCTGAAATTGGTGTTCAAGGTATCACTGTTACAGAAGTAAAAGGTTTCGGACGTCAAAAAGGCCACACTGAGCTATACCGTGGCGCAGAATATGTTGTCGATTTTTTACCTAAAGTGAAAATCGAACTTGCTATTGCAGACGACATGACAGACCAAGTTGTTGAAGCCATTACTGGCGCTGCAAACACAGGAAAAATCGGCGACGGTAAAATCTTTATCGTTAACCTTGAACAGGCGGTCCGTATTCGTACCGGCGAAACTGGCGTCGAAGCAGTTTAATACTGTTCGAATTTCATAAGCCTTTAGGGGGGCGAAACATGCAAGATCAAATTTTTCACTTACAATATGCCATGGACACCTTTTACTTCTTGGTGTGTGGCGCACTGGTTATGTGGATGGCCGCTGGTTTTTCCATGCTGGAAGCAGGTCTAGTACGTGCTAAAAACACCACAGAAATTCTAACTAAGAACGTGGCATTGTTTGCCATCTCTTGCATCATGTACCTAGTATGTGGTTATTCCGTTATGTACGGTGGTGAGTGGTTCTTAACTGGCATTCAGTCTGTAGATGTAGACTCTACTCTATCTGACTTTGCTGGTCGCGAAGGTGGCTTCGAGGGTGGTTCTATCTACTCTGGCGCTTCTGATTTCTTCTTCCAAGTTGTATTCGTTGCAACCGCAATGTCCATCGTTTCTGGTGCCGTTGCTGAGCGTATGAAGCTTTGGGCTTTCCTAGCCTTCGCTGTTGTCATGACAGGTTTCATTTACCCAATGGAAGGTAACTGGACTTGGGGTGGCGGTTCTGTATTCGGTATGTTTAGCCTTGGCGACCTTGGTTTTACTGACTTTGCAGGTTCCGGTATCGTTCACATGGCAGGTGCTTCTGCAGCCCTAGCTGGTGTTCTAGTACTTGGCGCTCGTAAAGGCAAATACGGTCCAAACGGTGAAGTACGTGCTATTCCTGGTGCAAATCTACCTCTTGCTACATTAGGTACATTGATTCTTTGGATGGGTTGGTTCGGTTTCAACGGTGGTTCTGTTTTGAAACTTGGCGATATCGCAAGTGCTAACTCTGTTGCTATGGTGTTCTTGAACACAAATACAGCAGCGGCTGGCGGTGCTATTGGTGCACTTATCCTAGCTCGTATCTTATTCGGTAAAGCAGATCTAACTATGCTTCTAAACGGCGCACTAGCTGGTTTGGTTGCTATCACAGCAGGCCCAGATACACCTTCTGCTTTAGGTGCGACTTTGATCGGCCTAGTTGGTGGTATGATCGTTGTTGTTTCTATCCTGACTCTAGATAAGCTAAAAATTGATGATCCAGTGGGCGCAATCTCTGTTCACGGTGTTGTTGGTCTTTGGGGCTTGCTAGCTGTTCCTTTAACAAACGACGGTACGACATTCGGCGGACAAATCGCTGGTGCTCTTACTATCTTCGTTTGGGTATTCGTAACTAGCCTAGTTGTTTGGTTGATCATCAAAGCCATCATGGGTGTTCGTGTTAGCGAAGAAGACGAATACGAAGGTGTTGACCTTTCTGAATGTGGTATGGAAGCGTACCCAGAATTCAGCAAAAAATAATAGCCTAGCTATTACACACTGAGTTTTCTATATCAAAACCCTCGCCTCGGCGGGGGTTTTCTTTTTTGTACCATGACACTTTTTTGATTGTTTGAAACAAATTTAACACCTCATTACATTAATAAGCGTTATGATCACCCCAATACTCTGTTATGCATTTACAAACGCCTCAAGGGAGCCAACATGCTAGACGACTTACACTTAACCATTCGTAATCTCACCAACAATGATTACGAGGAAGTAAAAACGTTAATGGATAAGGTTTATCACGATATTGGCGGGGCTTGGCCTGAACACACCATACATAAACTCATTAAAGATTTTCCTGAGGGACAAATTTGCCTTGAAGATCACGGTAAGATTGTCGGTCTCGCTTTGTCTGTTCAAGTCAGCTACCAACGTTTCAGTAACCCGCACACTTATGACGATTTGATCGACCAAAAAGAAAACATTCTAAACGACGATCTAGGTGATGCCATGTATGGCTTAGACGCGTTAATTGCACCAGAATATCGAGGTTATCGTCTTGGTCGACGTTTATACGAAGCGAGAAAAGAACTTTGTCGCCAACATAATTTACGGGCTATTTTAGCCGGTGGCCGTATTCCGAATTATCATGAACACGCCCATGAAATGAATCCGGCGGAATATTTAGAAGCGGTACGTGAACGTAAAATTTACGACCCCATTTTAACCTTCCAATTATCCAATGATTTCCAAGTCACCCGTTTGCTAAAACGCTACATGCCAGAAGACGAAAAATCTCAGGGCTATGCGACGCTTTTAGAATGGAAAAATATTTT
Source organism: Marinomonas ushuaiensis DSM 15871 (assembly GCF_000521805.1). Lineage (GTDB taxonomy): Bacteria > Pseudomonadota > Gammaproteobacteria > Pseudomonadales > Marinomonadaceae > Marinomonas > Marinomonas ushuaiensis. The sequence continues at coordinate 693,144 of NZ_JAMB01000001.1, read as the reverse complement.
TTACGTACCCGAAACCAGCGTTATTCGCTCTCGTAAAACACAAGTTCGTATTGGTGCAATTCAATGGCAAATGCGAGAAGTGGAAAGCGTTGACGAGCTACTGAAGCAAGTTGAATACTTTGTTGATGCAGTATCAGATTACAAAAGTGACTTTGTACTTTTCCCTGAATTCTTCAACGCACCATTAATTGGTTTAAGTCCAGATCAACACAACCAAACAGAAGCCATTCGATTTCTTGCTAGCTTCACGGAACGCTTTAAAAACGAAATGTCGCAATTGGCGGTCAGCTATAACATCAACGTCATTACAGGTTCTATGCCTTTAATGGAAGACGACATCCTCTACAACATCAGCTATTTATGTCGACGTGATGGAACTGTAGAAGAGCAAAAGAAAATCCACATTACACCTCATGAACGTCGCGACTGGATCATCCAAGGTGGCAACGACCTTCGTGTATTTGATACTGATGCCGGTCGTGTGGGTATTTTGATTTGCTACGATGTTGAGTTCCCTGAATTGGGTCGTTTATTAGCCGCGCAAGACATGGATATTTTGTTTGTTCCTTTTTGGACAGATACTAAAAATGGTTATTTGCGTGTACGTCGTTGCGCTCAGGCTCGTGCTATTGAAAACGAATGTTATGTGGTTATCTGTGGTAGCTGTGGCAACCTGCCTCAAGTAGAAAACCTAGACATTCAATACGCACAAAGCTCGGTATTCTCTCCTTCTGACTTCTCCTACCCACACGATGCAGTCATGGCAGAAACAACACCAAATACAGAGATGATCATGTTCTCCGATCTTGATCTGGACAAACTCAAACAAACACGAAGTGAAGGTTCTGTGAATAACCTGAAAGACCGTCGTACAGACCTTTACTCTGTTAATTGGAAGTACAAAAAATAAGTAACGCCTTCTGAACGAATACTATATAGCCGCCACTTTGCGGCTATATTTTCTGTGATAACATGAACACCATCGTACAACCCTAATTCAACAAAAGCGTGTTGACGCTTTCACATTGACGTAAAGAAACACAAAGAGAATCTCATGGCCAAAGCAAAAACTGCTTTTGTATGTAATGAATGCGGAGCTGACTACGCAAAATGGCAAGGTCAATGCCAAGCTTGTAATGCGTGGAACTCCTTATCTGAAATCCGCATCACGTCTAGCAAAACATCAGCGCGGGTTGCCGCCAATCAAGACCCTCGCTATCAGGGTTATGCTGGTGCGATTACAGGCATTCAGAATTTATCCGATATCGATTTAGGAGATGTCCCTCGCTTTAGCTCTGGTGCCCATGAGTTTGACCGAGTTCTTGGTGGCGGTTTAGTCCCCGGTGGCGTGGTGTTAATCGGTGGCTCGCCTGGCGCTGGTAAAAGTACATTATTACTGCAAACTATGTGTTGGCTAGCACAAGAACAAAGTGCCTTGTATGTAACAGGGGAAGAATCTTTGCAACAGGTTGCTATGCGCGCTCAGCGTTTGGGTTTGCCGACACAGAATTTGAAAATGCTTTCTGAAACCAATGTAGAAGCCATTTTAAACATCGCTCAACAAGTAAAACCGAAAGTCATGGTGATCGACTCCATTCAAGTTATGCATTTGGATGGTATCGAATCCGCCCCTGGCAGCGTATCTCAAGTCAGAGAAAGCGCCGCAGTCTTAACGCGCTTTGCTAAGCAAACACAAACAGCCGTCCTTCTTGTGGGTCACGTCACCAAAGACGGGACACTGGCTGGGCCAAAAGTCCTTGAACACATGGTCGATTGCTCCGTTTTATTGGAAGGCTCTGAAGACTCTCGTTTTAGAACACTTCGAGGCATGAAAAACCGTTTTGGCGCTATTAATGAGCTTGGTGTTTTCGCCATGCTTGAAAATGGCCTGAAAGAAGTCAAAAACCCAAGCTCCATTTTCTTAAATAGAAGCAACCACCCTGCTGCCGGTAGTCTGGTTATGGTGGTGTGGGAAGGTACTCGGCCTCTATTAGTCGAGCTTCAAGCTCTGGTTGATGATTCAGCATTAGGCAATCCAAGACGCGTCACAGTTGGTTTTGATCATAATCGATTAGCCATGTTACTCGCTGTTTTACACAAACATGGTGGCTTACACACAGCAGATCAAGATGTGTATTTGAACGTCGTTGGTGGTGTGAAAGTATTGGAAACCAGTGCTGACCTAGCCGCGATTTCAGCTGTCGTATCCAGCTTCCGTGATAGAGTCTTGCCACACGATTTGGTGGTACTTGGTGAAGTAGGGTTATCCGGAGAAATTCGCCCTGTACCATCGGGTCAAGAACGTATCAGTGAAGCAGCCAAACACGGCTTTACAAGAGCAGTTGTACCAAAAGCCAATTGCCCGAAAAAGCCAATTGCAGGCATGAAAGTCATTGGCGTGGAACGCTTATCTGAAGCACTTGATGCAATTTTTGAAAACTAAGCGATGTATTAAAGACTAATATTTAATCGTTAGTAAGTTCGAAAAGGTCTGCAATCAACTCGTCTTCCATTCCATAAGGTAAGTTTTTTTCTGAGTGAGCATCTAAACGCTCTTGTCTCGCTTTTAATAAACGAGAGCGGCGCTGCTTGCAAAGATCCAAAATATGATGGCGGGCTTCATTGGATATGGAAAACCACTGAAACCGTTCTTCACGGCTGCGTAAGCAACCTTTGCAAAAACCTTTCGCACTGTTTTCACAAATACCTTTGCAGGGACTCTCTATGACGAACAGCTCTATTTGTTCCATATATTGTCCACTGTATTTTCAGACCTGATAGTTATTGTGTGGCAAGTTGGAAGTCATACACTTCTTCTGGGGACAAAAAATACACTCTATCATCTGGCGCGGCGTCAAGAGAGAACCAGTAAAAACGCTCAGAAACCCCCATCTCTAAATAGAAATTCACATAAGCAGCATGCACTGGGTCAGCACTGTTTATATTCGCCGCTTTGATCTTAGTACCATCTGACCAAGCATGAACACCAACCCCTGCACCCCCACCAATAATTCTTTCTACTCCACCTAAGAATAGATCAACACCACCAGAAAGCACAAAACCGGTTGGCGCAATACGCGTATTCAAACCAAGGCGACGGATCAAACGCGCACCTTCCATCGTTGCTTGTTGGTCAAAAGAGCCATGAATATCGACTAAAACAAGATCTGTCACATTAGGGTTTTCTTTCACAAAGTTACTTAATCGATCAACCAGATCACTGCCTAATACACCAGACAAATAAGCCGTGTCATCTTTGACTTCGAAACTCAATCCACCAATAGAATTAACGTCTTTTTGGCCAGAAGGCACAGCACAACCTAATAACGAAAACGTCAGTAAAAACGTGAACAATCTAGTCACATACAAACGCATTTTTATAGTCTCCATGCAGTGCCTTATAAATTTAAAAAAATATAGTAACATTCCGACAGATTAGATCAAAACCTGTACAAAAACTTATTTAAAAAGCCCTCGAATAAAAGGACATCTAGGGAAAGCCATAATATCAATAAAAAAACATGCTAATCGCCAAAGATATTCCCTATAGGTATATCTTTAATATATATTAAAAAATTCATATCCTAGTGGAAGAGATATAAAATACTTTCATCTTATTATTTAGAAAAAACTTACGGAGCAATGAATGAATCGCGTAAAGCGCATAAATATGATGGCCAGTGTTGCAATAACCACAGCGCTACTAATCACTGGCTGCTCATCAAGTGAAACAGACGTCACTGTAGAAAAAGAAATCATTCGTCCTGTCAAACTACTCACCATAAAATCAACCGATGCAATCAATATTCGTCGCTTCCCTGCAGAATTACAGGCAAGCGAAGAAGTCGATTTAGCGTTTCGTGTTGGTGGCCAGATCATCAAATTAGATGTAACGTCTGGACAACGCGTTAAGAAAGGCGATTTATTAGCGACCCTTGACCCTACTGATTTCCAATTACAAATTGAATTAGCCCAAGCAAATCAGAAATTAGCAGAAGCTCAATTCAAACGTATTCAGACCATGTTAGAACAAAATGCGACGACTCATTCTCAATACGATTCTTCCAAAGCGACATTGGATCAAGCAAACAATGCCCTTCAAACGGCAAGAAACCAGCTTAAATACACCAAGGTTTATGCGCCTTTTGACGGTGTGATTGCTTCCGTCGACACTGAGGAATTCCAGTATGTCGGCGCGACACAAAAGCTGATGCACATTCAAAATATCGACAAATTAGAAGTTGATTTCCAAGTCCCTGAAGGCCTAGTAGTCAGCATTCGTTCGACCAAAGCAGACTACGCACCAAGAGTCATTGTCGATGTTGCTCCTGACGACAAATTATTCGGCACTTATAAAGAACACAAAACGACGCCAGACCCAAACACCAAGGCGTACGATGTGACTTTAAATCTAATACGAGAAGGCAATAAAGAGCACACGCTTTTACCTGGTATGACAGCCAATATTGATATGGACTTAAACCAACTTTTAGGTGAAGTAAAACATTTTTCTGTTCCCGTTGAAGCCGTATTACGCCACGAAAATACAACAACAGGGCTGTCAGAAAGCTCGGTTTGGATTTTTGATGAATCAACTCACAAGGTAACATCACGCGCAGTGAAACTGGGTGTTTTACAAGGTGATTCTATTGAGATTTTAGAAGGTCTTAAAGAAAACGATCGTGTTGTTACAGCGGGGGTTCACACTCTTACAGAATCAATGCAAGTTCGTCCTTGGACACGTGAGAGAGGCCTATAATGGATATTGCAGCGTATTTCATGAAGCGCAAAGTCACCAGCTGGATGGTGACCTTGATTCTTCTGATTGGTGGTGCATTGGCTTTCACCAGTCTTGGTCAATTAGAAGACCCTGAGTTTACGATCAAGGATTCCTTAATCATCACGACTTACCCAGGCGCTTCGCCAGAGCAAGTGGAAGAAGAAGTTACCTACCCGATTGAACGTGAGCTTCAAAATCTACCTTATGTGGATAAAATTAAGTCCACTTCAAAAGCTGGCTATTCAAAAGTTCAAATTACCATTAAAGACACTTATCGCGCTAAAGAATTAAAGCAGATTTGGGATGAAGTCCGTAAAAAAATCCGTGATATGTCTGGCAGCTTCCCCAGTGGTGTAAGTACACCTATGGTTTTGGATGACTTCGGTGATGTGTATGGTGTCATGCTTGCCATTCATGGTGAGGGCTATCCGTACAAAGACCTGGAAAACTACGTTGATTACATCAAACGTGAACTGGTTTTGGTTGATGGCATCGCTAAAGTAAGTGTAGCGGGTGAGCAAAACGAGCAGGTTACGATTGAAATCTCACGTTCTAAATTAGCCAACATGGGGATTGCACCTAGCCAACTTCAAACCTTATTAGCAAACCAAAATAGCGTATCAAATGCAGGGCGAGTTAAAGTGGGGAGCGAATACATCCGCATTAGCCCAACAGGTGAATTTAACGACATTTCTGAATTAGAAAATCTGATTGTAGGTAAACCAATCGACGGCAATCTGATCCGCCTGAGTGATGTTGCAACAATTAAACGTGAATACGCCGATCCTCAATCTCATTTGGTGAATTTCAACGGTGCGAAATCCTTATTATTAGGCATCTCTTTTTCTTCTAGTGTAAACGTTGTAGAAATTGGTAAACACCTAGAAAAACGTATTGAAGAATTAAAATACCAACAACCAATTGGCATGGAAATGGATTCGATTTATTTCCAGTCAAAAGAAGTGGATCGCTCTGTTTCTAACTTCTTGCTGAACCTCGCAGAAGCGGTTGGTATCGTTATCCTCGTGCTATTGATTTTCATGGGCGTTCGTTCTGGTATATTGATCGGCTTGATCTTATTACTGACCATTCTTGGCACCTTTATTGTCATGGATTACTTCAAAATCAATCTTCAAAGAATTTCACTAGGTGGATTGATTATTGCGCTCGGGATGCTGGTAGATAACGCCATCGTTGTAACAGAAGGCATACTCATCGGCTTGCAACGTGGTATGACAAAAGTCCAAGCCGCAAGCTCTGTGGTAAAACAAACTAAATGGCCTTTGCTAGGTGCGACTGTCATTGCGGTTACCGCTTTCGCACCGATTGGTTTGTCACCAGACGCTGTAGGCGAGTTTGTCGGCTCTTTATTCTATGTGTTGTTAATTTCACTGCTCTTAAGCTGGATCACAGCAATCACATTAACACCCTTCTTCTGCGACCTGTTTTTCAAAGAAACCATAGCAAAAACAGACGCTAATGAAGAAAACCAAGAAGCAGTAGATCCCTACAAAGGTTTTATGTTCACAGGTTATAAATGGCTGTTAGACAAAGCCATGCATTATCGTTGGATCACCGTTGTCTTGTTGCTTACTTGCTTATTTACTTCAGGCTGGGCATTCCAATTTGTGAAACAAGCATTCTTTCCGCCGTCAACCACGCCTATGTTTTACATGGACGTTCAGATGCCAGAAGGCACACACATTGAAGAAACCTACGCCAAAGTATCCGTGATTGAAAAAGAGCTATTGAAAGATGAACGTATCGAATACGTAACATCAACAACTGGCCAAGGCACATTGCGCTTTATGCTGACGTATAGTGCAGAGCAAACGAACTCTAGTTACGCTCAGTTTATTGTCCGCACTAAAGACAAAGAGGTCATCCCGCAATTACTGACTGACCTTTATTTCAAAATGAAGGAAGACTATCCAGAATTAGAAGTGAAGTTACAACGTCTGCAATTAGGGCCAGCAAGTGGCGCCAAAATTGAAGCGCGTATCAGCGGACCCGATCCGAAACTACTGCGTCAATACAGTGCTCAAATCCAAGAAATCTATCGTGCCGATGGTGGATTGGAAAGCATCAAAGACGATTGGCGTCAGCCAGTTAAAGTGCTTCGTCCTATCTTTAATGATGCTCAGGCTCGTCGTTTAGGAATCAGTAAAACTGATTTGGACAATGTGTTGTTAACTAACTTCACAGGCTCCCGCATCGGCTTATACCGTGAAGGCACAGATTTATTACCTATCATGCGAACGGTTCCTGAAAACGAGCGATTGTCTATTGACCAAATTCGTGACTTACAAATTTACAGCCCGTCTTCTGGTTCGTACGTAACACTTTCTACCTTGGTATCTGGGTTTGAGACAACGTGGGAAAACCCGATTATCGAACGCCTAGATCGTAAACGTACGATTACCGTTATGGCAGATCCAAATATTCTCGGCGATGAAACGGCGATGGCTGTATTTGGTCGAATTCGTAGTGATGTTGAAGCCATCGAGTTAGCGCCAGGTTACAACCTAGAATGGGGTGGTGAATACGAAAGTAGCACAGACGCGCAAGCGAACATTTTCAGTGCCCTGCCAATGGGTTACTTGTTTATGTTCATCATTACCGTATTGCTGTTCAACTCGGTTCGTGTGCCACTGACAATTTGGTTCTGTGTGCCATTGGCCTTGATTGGTGTCTCTACTGGATTACTTGTGATGAACTCAGCGTTTAGCTTCATGGCATTGCTGGGCTTCTTGAGCTTATCCGGTATGACAGTGAAAAACGGTATCGTACTCGCCGATCAAATCAATTTTGAACTTGATCAGGGCACCGAAAAATACGAAGCGATTTTCAATTCTGCCGTCAGTCGTGTGCGCCCTGTTTGTATGGCCGCCGTGACAACGATTTTGGGTATGATTCCATTATTGTTCGACGCCTTCTTTGAAGGGATGGCCGTGGTTATTTCGTTTGGATTAGGGTTTGCGACCATCTTAACTCTGATCGCTGTCCCTGTGTTTTATACGCTTTTATTCCGCGTAAAATACCGACCGCACAGTGAATTTGATTAATCAAAATTAAATCAACCCTTGCTGTAAATACCAAAAGAGCTTTGACGTAAATTACGTCAAAACTCTTTATTTATAAATAATGCTATTGAGAAGATTATGCAGCTAGACGACATCTTAAAATTAGACATTAAGCTACTCGTCGCCTTTGTCACTATTATGGAAGAAGGCAGCGTATCAAGAGCCGCAGAGAAACTAGGCGTCACTCAACCAGCTCTAAGTAAAAGTTTACAACGATTAAGAGACCTATTTGATGATTCTCTTTTCACTCGACAAGCTTATGGTTTAACGCCCACCGCAAGAGCAAGTGAATTGCATGAGCTTATTCAGCCAATCCTCAGTTCATTATCTAAGTTAATGACACCCAACATTCTGGATATTAAGAATTTAAATAGAAAATTTAAATTACGTGTTGATGAAAGCGATCTAGAACACTTCATTGAGCCTTTATTGGCTGTGTTGCATTATGAAGCGCCAAAGCTACAACTGTCGCTTACATCTTGGGGCGAAACTCAATTTGATCAACTAACCTCTGGCAATGTGGATTTAGGCATCAAATGTATCAATGACACACCCAGTAATATTCGTAATAAATTAGTCGGCTATATGGAAGCTTGCATTGTACTTAGCGAAGCACATCCTTTATTCCATAAAACGTCTGTGACATTGGAGGAGTTACTTGAACATAGGTTTGTCACTCACCACTTGGGAAACTCCCAAAGCAGTACCTTTGCAAAGACCCAACAGAAATTAAAGCAGCAAGGCTACCGACTTGATCCATCATTAGAAACAGACAGCCTAATGGTCGCTATGCAAGCAGTAAAACGCGGTATGGCACTCGTTGCCTCACGCTCTATTGGCGAACTGTTTATCAAAATCATGGCATCAAAGGCAACTACGGAACAATGCTCTAAAATGAATTTCCATCCAGTGAAGCTTTTACCCGTCCCAAAAGAAGTCATGGAGGTAGATGAATATAATGGACTTCACCCCATTTATATTTTCTGGCATGAACGTTTTAATAACGACCTAGCTCATCGCTGGTTAAGGGAAAAAATCATTCACTTTATGCGTCAATCACCGTGGATGCATCCGCCTAAACAATGATGATGGGCCATTAACCTACATCACGAACCTGCGTCTCGCTCGGCTCTAATCCATTCGAAACGCGGGATGCTTTCTTGGTTAATGACAACCGTTTCTTTAAACATCGTCAAAGGTCTTGCCCACCAGCCAAACTCGCCATACAAGGCTTGATAGATCACCAATTTCTCTTCGGTTTCACTGTGTTTCACCACACGTTCAACCCAATATTCTGCACCTTTATAATGTTGATAAACGCCTTGCTTCATACCTTAACTCTCTATACTTTTAAAAAATCGACAAAAATACGCCAATATTTAGAAAAAACTGTCGCGAATTCGAAAGTTTAACTCTTACGCCTTTTCTATAACTCAGCAATAATACCAAACATATAATCACCTCATTAACCGATATCAGGATCTTCCTATGTATCTAGTACGCCCTGTGGATTTTGCTGATCTTCCTGCACTAGAACGTCTTGCTCAACAGGCTGGCATTGGGATTACTAATTTCCCTGCGAACAGAGACAGATTGAACGATAAAATTGCCTCTTCACGCCGCTCTTTTCAAACTGACGTCGTTCAACCAGGGGATGAATCCTACTTGTTTGTTCTGATTGATACCAGCACAGACGACATCGTTGGTTGCTGTGGAATAGATGCCATGGTCGGTGTGGATACGCCTTTTTATAGTTACCGCATTGATGAAGTGGTTCATGCATCACCACAGCTGCAAATTCATAATCGAATTCCAGCGCTCTTCTTATGCCACGACTACAGCGGCACAAGTCGTCTTATGGCATTAGTCGTCGACAAGGCTCACCAAAACCAAACCGCCATGTCTTTGTTGTCAAAGGCGAGATTACTGTTTATCGCCCGTTATCCGGAACGCTTCACTAAGCGCCTATTTGTAGAATTACGTGGTGAAAGTGACAAACACGGTTATTCCGCCTTCTGGGATGCCCTTGGAAAACATTTTTTCTCCATGGACTTCCAAAAAGCAGACTATCTTTCAGGTGTCACTAATAAACATTTTATCGCGGATTTAATGCCACGCTACCCAATTTATGTACCAACACTTCCAGAAAATGCTCAAGATGTTATTGGTGTGATTCATGAAGACTCTAGCCAAAGCGCAGATATATTGATGGATGAAGGATTTGAATTCCGTGGCTACATAGACATTTTTGATGCTGGACCAACTATTGAAGCTCGTACAGAGAGCTTAACGACCATTGCCACTCAAAAAACAGGCAAAGCATTAACACTGACTGAAACATCAAAAGGCGCGATGCACATTATCTCAGCCGGTCATTTAGAAAACTTTCGCGTGACAGCGGCTCCTGCTGAATATCAAACAGCAGGCTTAGGGCTCGAACAAACAACCCAAGAGCGATTGGCTATTTCATCTGGTCATAAGATTCAGTGGGCCAAACTTTAAACACTATTAGAGGCCTTTGCACGAAGCAACGAGCGAAGTTAAGACAAGGCAAAAACAGACGAGAAAACCGAGTTTATGGGTTATAAATGAGTATTTTGAGCCTGTTTTTAACAAAGTATTAGCAAGCGCAGTAGTCGTGCAAAGGTTTCTATTAAATTATGTCTTTTACGTTGCAGTATTGATTAAAAAAGAGCGCTTAAACAAATGTGTCTCCCAATAATTCTTACTGCAGCCCTACTGAATTCTAGAGGATTTCAATCATGATGGTCATACGCCCTATCAATCAAAATGACCTAAAGTCGCTTTATCGACTGGCAGATAAAACAGGGATAGGTTTTACCTCTTTGGTCGCAAACGAAGCTATTTTACAAAAGAAAATCGACGGGGCTGTTCGCTCTTTCTCAACAGAAAATATCAGCAAGCCAACAAACGAAGATTATTTAATGGTGCTTGAAGACACAACCACAGGCGATATTGTCGGTACATGCGGCATATTAGCAACCGTTGGTTTAGAAGAGCCTTTCTACAGCTATCACTTAGGTACAATTACTCACGCTTCAAGAGAACTAGGCGTGCATAATGCGGTTCCGACTCTTATTTTGAACAACGATTTCACCGGATTCAGTGAGATTTGCACGTTATTTTTAGAGAAAGATTACCGTCACTCTAAAAATGGACAACTACTTTCTAAAGCACGCTTCATGTTTATGGCGCAATTTCCTGAACGCTTCACAGAAAAAGTCTTTGCTGAAATGCGCGGCGTGAGCGATGAGAAAGGCATATCGCCTTTATGGGAAAGCCTTGGCCGTCATTTCTTCTCAATAGATTTTGTACAAGCTGACGAACTTACCTCTCAAGGCAATAAACAATTTATTGCTGAGTTGATGCCCAACAATCCTGTTTACGTCAACTTACTGCCGCAAGAAGCTCGCGATGTTTTAGGTCAAGTTCATACCAACACAGTTCCGGCTCGCCGACTTTTAGAACAAGAAGGTTTCCGTTATGAAAACTATGTGGATATTTTTGATGGTGGCCCAAGTTTAGAAGCCAGAGTTCAAGACATTCGTGCGGTTCGAGACAGTCGTTTATGCCTCGCTAACATTGGCAAACCAAACAGTGTGGGTGAAGGCCCTTATTATCTTGTCTCTAACACCAAAGTGACTGACTTCCGCTGTATCTTAATTCAACGTTCGATACCGTCAGACACTGTTATAACATTAACCCAAGAAGAAGCAGACAGCCTTTGTATTAAAACCGAAGATGCCATTCGCATCGTCGAATTATCACCTAATTCTTAAAAGGAGTGATCACCATGAATCAAGCTCACTATATCAATGGTCAATGGCGACAAGGCGAAGGCAATATTTTACGCTCTATCGACCCTGCCGATGCCAGTCTAGTATGGCAAGCCAATACCGCCACAGCTCAGCAAGTTGACCTAGCCATTCATGCCGCACGTGATGCTTTTCCAACATGGGCAAACCGCCCTCTTGAAGAGCGCCTTGCAATCATTGATGCCTTTGCAGCCTTAGTGAAAGAAAACAGTGAAGCCATCGCAACGGTCATTAGCCGAGAAACAGGTAAGCCAATTTGGGAAACACGTACCGAAGCGGCGGCAATGGTGGGTAAAGTGGCCATTTCAAAACAGGCTTATCATGAACGCACAGGTGAAAAAACCACCCCTATGCCTGGGGCAACAGCGAAATTACGTCATCGTCCACATGGTGTTGTCGCTGTATTTGGACCTTACAATTTCCCAGGGCATTTACCCAATGGACACATAGTACCAGCCCTTATTGCGGGTAATACAGTGGTTTTTAAACCAAGCGAACAAGCACCCGCAACATCGGATCTAATCATTCAATTATGGGAACAAGCCGGTTTACCAGCAGGCGTACTTAACATGATTCAAGGTGAACGAGAAACAGGTGTCGCACTGGCCAATCACCAAGGTATTGATGGTTTATTCTTCACAGGTAGCCCGCAAGTTGGCCATATTTTACATAAAGATTTTGCTGGGCATCCGGGTAAAATTTTAGCCTTAGAAATGGGGGGGAATAACCCTCTATTGGTTTCAGAAAAAATCTCTGACCAACGAGCAGCGGTTCATGAAATCATTCAATCCGCCTTCATTTCTGCCGGACAACGTTGTACCTGTGCACGTCGTTTACTTCTACCAAAAGGAGCGCTTGGCGATGCGATTTTACAATCCCTGATTACCGCAACGAAAGCGTTACGCATAGATCGTTTTGACGCTGAAGAACAGCCTTTCATGGGGCCAATTGTGTCAGCACAAGCCGCTGATGGTATGCTGCAAGCCTACCAAAAATTGCTAAAACTGGGCGCAGAACCCTTATTAGAAATGACTCGAGGTGACAGCCAAACTGGCTTTATTACGCCAGGCATTATTGACGCGACCAACATGCTGAACGATTTGCCGGATCAAGAATATTTTGGCCCTCTACTTACGGTGATTCGCTACAATTCATTAGATCAAGCCATGACCATAGCCAACAACACACAATTTGGTTTATCCGCAGGCTTGTTGTCGGATGATCAAGCCGAGTATGAGTGGTTCTTACAACACAGTCGTGCAGGTATTATCAATTGGAATCGTCAGACAACAGGCGCATCCAGTAACGCGCCATTTGGCGGCACTGGTGCCAGTGGCAACCATAGAGCAAGTGCTTACTACGCGGCAGATTACTGCGCTTACCCAGTTTCAAGTATTGAAGCAGACAGCTTAACCATGCCAGAAACACTTGGTCACGGTTTAACGATTTAAACCTTAGTTGTCATCAACAATGAACAGAGCAACGATTATGAATAAAGCAACAGAAGCCAATTTTGACGGTTTAGTGGGACCAACCCACAATTACAGCGGCCTTTCCTTTGGTAATGTCGCTTCATTGAATAACTCGGCTCGCGCTTCCAACCCAAAAGCGGCAGCAAAACAAGGCTTAACTAAAATGAAAGCCTTGGCGGATATGGGCTTTGTGCAAGGCGTCTTGGCGCCTCACGAGCGCCCACATATTCCTACGCTGCGCAAACTGGGCTTTACTGGCAGCGATGCAAATGTCTTACAACAAGTTGCAAAACAAGCACCTAAACTCTTAGCGGCGGTAAGCTCTGCTTCCTGCATGTGGACAGCCAACGCTGCCACCGTTTCACCAAGTGGTGATACAACTGACGGGCGCGTGCATTTCACACCCGCGAACTTGGTTAACAAGTTTCATCGTTCAATTGAACATGAAACCACTGGTGCTATTCTACAAGCGACCTTCAACAACGAAGCGCATTTTGCTCATCATCCTGCTTTACCAAGTGTTGAGCATTTCGGTGATGAAGGCGCCGCCAACCACTCGCGGTTTTGCGATCAGTATGGCGAACAAGGCATAGAATTTTTTGTTTACGGTATGGAAGCCTTTAATCACAACGCGCCACGTCCGATGAAATTTCCAGCTCGTCATACGTTAGAAGCTTCTCAGGCTGTTGCTCGCATCCATGGTTTATCTGAAGGACAAGTGGTTTATGCTCAGCAGAATCCAGCGGTAATCGACGCTGGCGTATTCCACAATGATGTTATTGCCGTCGGTAATCGCAACGCACACTTTTATCATCAAGAAGCGTTTCTTGATACCGCAAAAATGAAGCAAGATTTACAAACTGCTTGGGGAGAAAGAGCATCAGAATTGCACTTGATTGAAGTACCAAGCAATGCGGTTTCAGTACAAGATTGCATTAGCTCTTACTTGTTTAACAGTCAGCTATTAAGCCGTGGCGACAACGACATGGTGTTAATCGTCCCCGGTGAGTGTGAAAACAACCCTGCGGTTTGGCGTTACCTAAATGAATTAGTATCAGACAAGTCACCCATCACAGAAGTGAAGGTATTTGACCTCAAACAAAGTATGAGTAACGGTGGTGGACCGGCTTGTCTACGTTTACGCGTTGCGTTAACCGAAACAGAACGTAGTGCCATTAATCCAGCAACATTAATGAACAACGCATTGTTTGAACGGTTAAACCTATGGATAGACAAACATTATCGTGATGAATTGAGAGAAGCTGACCTAGCCGACCCTCAACTACTCATTGAAAGCCGCAATGCTCTGGATGAACTGACTCAGATAATGAACCTCGGCAGCATTTACGATTTCCAAAGATAACAACCCCCTGTGTCGGGATAAATCCCGACCCAAAATGATGATTAAACCTAAAAATGTTCGCCGTTTTCGTAATAATCTTTGCCTTGAAGATCATGAAACAAAACGGTGATATCTTGTCCTCTGTCGACAAGCGGTCGAAATAATTCTTCGAAAATCAAAGCGACTTTTTGCTTTATTTCATCACCTCGATCAAACCACAAAAAATCAAAAAATGGATACGCAGGAGAAGCACCACCAACAGCAAGATAAGTTGTTGATTGGTATTCAAGGGTAAAGTGGGAATTGGGGGTATCAGTTACTTCGGCTAAATTTTCAATAAGAATGTCGGACACAGACTCTAATTCGTCAAAGGCTATTCCGCGAACACGTATATGTGGCATAAATGCTCCTAACTAATCAGTCTAAGTAGCACATTAGCCACTCAAACAAGGTAAAGGCAATTCGAAAACCAAGCATGCCTTATTTTTTAATAGTCATCCACATAATCAAACGAGCGAGTTTCAATTATTTCGCCATCTTGGACAATTTCAACAGCCCACTTACCATCAAAGCCTGGCAATAAGCGCTTACTTGACCATACACGCCAGCGGTCTCCACCAATATCAAACGCAACTTCCGCCTGACTATCACCATCTAATGTCCAACGATGTACGACTCGTGTACCAGACATGTCTCGTAAATCAGTAAAAAAATACACCTTTTGGATTTCACCGTATTCGACTTTTACCGTAGGTCCAATATCATCAATTGGTTCTCTGTCGATAACATCTGTTGAAAATTGGGCTCTAGCGATTGTTCCTTCAGCCCATGCAGGAAGCGAGAATACCAACATAAGCGCACTTGCAACCATTGCTCTAACTAGTGTTTTACACATATTAAAACCCTTTTTTTGGATTGAGGTAATAAGAAACCAAACATTCTAAACGCATACCTTTTAGGCAAAAGGCTTTGCAAACAAATGACGTATTAATAAATTTAGCTTAAAAAAAATGCAATAAAAACGAGAGATTTGTATCGTTTGCAAGATCTCTCGTTTCATTTTGTAAAGCATCAATAAGGATAAACGCGAAAGGAATAGTGCTTACTTGCCTTGACGGTCGGCAAGTGGCGTTGAGAAAGTGTACTCCATATCCCAAGGGAAACGAATCCACGTATCTTGACTGACTTCAGTGACAAAAGTATCCACTAAAGGCTTGCCTGCAGGTTTTGCGTAAATCGTTGCAAAATGCGCTTTTGGCAACATTTCGCGAACTTTCGCTGCCGTACGACCGGTATCAACAAGGTCATCAATTAGGATGAAACCTTCGCCATCCCCCTCAACGCCTTTTAAGACATTCAATTCGCCTTGCTTTATAGCGCCTTCACCAGCTTCACCATCTTTGTAGCTAACAACGCAAATCGTATCGATCAAACGAATGTCCATTTCACGACACAGAATAGCAGCAGGAACTAAGCCGCCACGCGTAATCGCAATAATGCCTTTCCAAGGTCCTTGCTCAAGCAAACGCCAAGACAAAGCACGTGCATTTCTATGTAACTCTTCCCATGAAACAGGGAAATCTTTTGAATAAGGGGTCATTAAAGTTCCTACGATTGTATGCGGTCAGTTTTTAAGGGTGAGATTTTAACGGCATAGGTAGTCCTGCCGCAACAAAAGTTACCCGATTGGTCAATTTAGCCAAAGTTTGGTTCATTTCACCGGCTTCGTCAGCGAAACGTCTTGCCAGAGCGTTCATTGGTATAATACCCAAACCGACTTCGCTAGACACCAACACCAAGTCACCTTGGAAATTTTCAACGACTTTTAATAACGCGGATTTTTCTTCTGCCAAACGCGCCTCATCTTCTAAGCACAGTAAATTCGTCAGCCATAAGGTAAAGCATTCAACAATAACTGCTTGCTCTGGTGAGTTGAGCGACTCTAATACGCTCGCCAGCGCTAGAGGCTCTTCAATTACACGCCACTCGGAAGGACGGTTTTCCTTATGCAATTGGACTCGCTTTTCCATGTCGTCATCCCACACTTGGGAAGTCGCCACATAACACACAGGTTTACCTAATTGAGCGACTTGTTCCTGAGCAAAGGCACTTTTGCCACTGCGAATACCACCAAGGACTAAATGTTTCATCCTAGCTCTCCTCTTGTGAACTCGACACTTCCTGCGCTTTTTAATAGCCGAATAAGGGCTTTATCTAGCCTATCCATTTCGTCCATTGCAGGTAACGCCACACGAATCCAACCTTCGCCTAGTCGAGTATGAATACCAACCTGATGCAACAGGTTAAAAATCTGCTCTGCACATTCATCGCTATCCAGACGCCAAGTGATAAACAAAGAATTCACCACACTGTCTTGAGAATCAAAAATCGTATTGAATTTCGGCATCACTCGTTCAACAAAAGCCGCCTGACGTTGCTTTAAAGAGCCAAATGCTTGTCTTTGCCATTCAACATCAGCAAACGCCAAACTCACTAAATGCAAGCTCGGCGTGGCAACAGGCCAAGGCCCTATTAAATTTTTTAAAACCTTTTGCCATTTTTCAGCACAAAAAACAAAACCAACACGAGCACCAGCCAAACCAAAGAACTTACCAACCGATCTCAGCACAAATAAAGACTCAGGCCATTGGTCATGATTACATTGAGCCAACAAACTAAGCTCAGGGCAAGGATCAACAAAAGCTTCATCTACTATCAAACTCGCACCTTGTTGTTCTGCATGGTCAATCAAAGCCAACAGTTCATCATTTGTCACCCACTCTCCTGTCGGATTATTAGGCTGAATGATCACAGCAACAGCAAATTCTTGCTCGAGTAAGGTTTCAACCGAATCGTAATAGGCCAATTCGAATCCCCATTTTTGCCAAGCAAAAGCATGCTCTTGGTAACCGACTCGTGGCACCATGACAATGCTGTTTTTCAGCGCTCGGCTTTCTTTTACCAGAAGGTTTTCTTTTATTAACAAAGGTAAGGATTCAATAATATGCTGTGAACCAGCACCAAGAGCATTCGGGCGACGGCCATAATACTTTTCTGCAGAATCTAACAAAATAGCTTGGTCAGGCAACGCCATCCAAAGCTCAGGATCTATTATGGGAATCGGCCAAGGTTCACGATTACAGGCAGAAGACAGATCCAACCAGTTCAAGGCATCATCACCGACTTTTCGTTGCCAATAAGCTAGATCTCCACCGTGCTTCGGTGGTTGCTGGCTTAGATTAGTCAATAATTGATTAGATATTAGAACAGAAGACATATAATCAAACTCCACAAATACACGCTTTTATCCACCAGCAAGATAGCCAATTTTAAATCTTGGATTGAAGGCGTTTGGCTTTTTTCAGCATTTGGATTTTCAACACCCAGCACAGGACGCGTTTCCATTTTACCAAAATATGGCGCTTCGCCACCCAATTGAATACCTAATGCACCCGCGCCAGCCGCCATCACAGGGCCAGCGTTTGGACTTTTCCAACGTGCCGAAGGTTCACGCGCACTTTGAATCGCACCTTGCCAATAACCACAAGCGCCATAGGTATAAACAACCAAACGAGCAGGAAGATAATTCAACACATCATCAAAACGAGCCGCGAACCAACCGAAATGTAATAACTCGTCCGTTTTGTATCCCCACATAGCGTCCAACGTATTCGCCAATCGATACAGTAAAACGCCCGGCGCACCCAAGATTAAAAACCAAAAGATCGGTGCAAAAATCGCATCACTGCCGTTTTCCAAGACAGACTCAATGCCAGCTTTTGCCACGTCAGACTCACTCAGGTTTTCCGTGTCTCGGCTAACGATTCGACTCACAGCGGAACGGGCATCTTCAATGTTATGTTTTTCGAGTGGATCAAAAATCGCTAAAGCGTGTTCCCGTAGACTTTGCCAACCGATGGCGAAATACAGCACGATGGTAGACAACACATTGTCGAGCCAATTTGGCAGAACCCAAAACAAAGCCATTAACATCACCAACCAAGGCACAACCGCCAATGACCAAGCCAATACACCTGCGCTGCGTTGTTGTTTTTCATCGTAATCCAAAGGCAACTTTGTATAGGTTTTACAGAGATCAACCCAACGGCCAAACCAAATCAACGGATGCCAGCTTTTCGGCTCCCCTAAGAGTCGATCCAATAACAAGGCCGCCAGTAGAATAAGGCTCGTGGTGGAGAAAACTGAGAAGAAACTATCAAAAATACTGTCTGAATTAGAAAGGATCATAAATATAGGTCGTTTTTTCACTTAACAAGACAAGAAGGTAAGGTAGAATTCTATCACCTTATTGATTTAAAGCGTGATGAACTGAATGCCAGCTTTTAGCTTAATGGTCCAAGGCACCACCTCGGACGCCGGAAAAAGTACTTTAGTCACGGCCTTGTGTCGTTTGTTTGCACGACGCGGAATACAAGTCGCACCTTTCAAGCCACAAAACATGGCGTTAAACAGTGCCGTAACAAACGATGGTAATGAAATCGGTCGAGCACAAGCAGTACAAGCCTATGCAGCAGGTTTAGAACCTCACGTAGACATGAATCCCATTTTACTAAAACCAAACACAGACACCGGCGCACAAGTCATTATCCAAGGCAAAGCCATTGGTAACATGAATGCTGTTGGCTATCACGAATACAAAAGTATCGCCAAAGAAGCCGCGCTGGAATCTTATTATCGACTTGCCGAACAATACGAAGCCGTGCTGATCGAAGGCGCTGGCAGTCCAGCTGAAATCAATTTACGCGCGCGCGATATCGCCAACATGGGGTTTGCAGAAAGCATCGACTGCCCTGTCATCATCATTGCAGACATCGACAAAGGCGGCGTGTTTGCGCACCTCGTTGGCACACTGGATTTACTCAGCCAAAGTGAACAAGATCGCGTCATTGGCTTTGTCATCAATCGTTTTCGTGGTGATATTAGCTTACTGCAATCCGGTTTAGACTGGCTAGAAGAACGCACAGGAAAACCCGTTTTAGGCGTTTTACCTTACCTCACAGGCTTCCATCTTGAATCCGAAGACGCCGTCACAAAAAGCCCAATCAAAACGGACACCGACACGAAACTCAACATTGTCATTCCAATCATGCCACGCACCAGTAATCACACAGACTGGGACGCGTTACGCCTTCACCCTGATGTACAAGTTACCTTGGTTGGCGCAAACCAACCGATTCCACCAGCAGATTTAATCATCTTACCCGGTAGCAAAAGCGTACAAAGCGACCTCGCTTTTTTACGTGAACAAGGTTGGGAAAGCTATCTGAATAAACATCTTAGATACGGTGGAAAGGTGATTGGGATTTGCGGTGGCTTTCAAATGCTCGGAGACACTCTGCGAGATCCACTTGGGTTAGAAAACAAAGATATGAACACAGACGCCAAAGGCTTTGGCTTTATTCCCATGGAAACGGAACTCAAAGAAGAGAAACAACTCAAACAACGCCAAGGTACTCTCAACCTAGACATTTCCAACCTAGGCAACCATATTAGTCAGCTTACTGGCTACGAAATACACTCAGGAGTGTCCCGCTTCTCGAATAAAGTAAACCACTTTGCAACGTTAGAAAACGGTGAACTCGAAGGCTTTGTCTCAGAAGACAACAAAATCATTGGCACTTACCTCCATGGCGTATTTGACCACCCAGAAGCACTCAACACATTATTAAAATGGGCTGGCGTCAACCAAGCCAACCATTTTGACTACGACCAATTCCGCGATAGCGAAATCAACCGACTCGCCGACAGCACAGAACAACACATGGACATAGATGCATTAATCAAACAATGTAAATCATTTCGCCCGTAGGCCAAACTAGCTAGGGAACGAGGCGTAATCTGGCGTTTCAATAACCAATATTCACATTGTTTAATTACGCGACTTCTCTTGGTGATCTAATACGTTTGCCTTCATATCGACGTAACACCACTCTAAAACGTAATATCAAAATGGTGGCTAATAGACATAACCCTGCACCTAAGCCGATATAAAAACCTCGTAACGATAAAGTTTCGGCCCAAGGGCTGTAGTGAGATAACCAAAAACCAAACGGAATACTCAAACCAAATAACGAAACACCAAACGCAATCATCGATGTGCGTGTATCCCGGAAGCCACGAAGCGCACCTGTAAACACGGTTTGCAGCATATCTGGAAATTGGTAACAGGAGGATATAAGTAAGATGCTGGCTGCCAAGGCCACGACTTCTTCATTGTTGCTGTAGATATAAGGAATTTGATTGTGAAAAAATTGCGTGATGAAGAAGCAAGTACATACGTAAGTTAAGCCTAACCACAAAATAACTCGAATGCGCTTTTTAACGCCTTCCACACCTTCTTTGGACATGGCTTTTGCAACTACTATGGCAGTAACCGCACTCATCGCCATCATAGGTGTGAATAGGAATGAGGTATAAGACATAACAATTTGGCCACCGCCCAACGCGAGGTCGCCAAACGAAGAAATCAACCAAGTCATGGAGGAAAACAACCCAACTTCAAACGCAAAAGCGAATCCAGCTGGCGCACCAACATTTAATAAGATCGAAAATTTTCGAGTATATCGCCAAACCAAGCGAGTGAACAAAGGCGTTTTATTAAGAAATCGGTCATAAACAAAAAACAAAGACACAGCCAAATACAAAGACAACAAAGACGCTAACGCTGCACCTTCTGCGCCCATTTCAGGGAAACCAAACTTGCCAAAAATCAGCACATAGTTAAACAGGACATTTAATACCAAACCGGTACTTGCCACAAAAAGTGGAAATCCTGGACGCCCTGCAGCTTCAAACAAGTTTTTATACGCTGTCATCAACGCCAACATAGGCAAAGCAGGAGCGAAGATATACAAATAATTCACGGAGACTCTACGAGTTTCCTCTTCTGTCGCCATCATGCTGGCAAGGTGAGGTAAAACAAACACGGTTAATAAGCTCGCCAATATGCCAAGCACAACTGACAACCCAATGGCTTGAGACATATAAAGATTGACAAGCTTAGGTTGTCGACCATGTAGATGGCGCGTCACCAAAGGCGTAATACCAAAGGTCACACCAATCAGAAAACAGCCAACAGGAAGCCAAAGGCTCGATGCAAGACCAACTGCTGCGAGATGCAAAGGACTGTAATGCCCTAGCATGATGGTATCAACTACGCTGATAGACAACTCCAACGTCATCGTCAGAACCATAGGAAACAATAAATGAAGCACTTCTTTCAATACAGGAAAACGCTTAACCACACATCACCGCCGACTATCCATAGAAAACACCCAAAACAGCCGAGCAATTTACCACCTATCACCCAACATTGCACAAAAAACCACGCCATTGATGCATCACAGATAGGGCGGAATGTATTCCGACATGAAATCCGATAGAGCTTGATGCATTATCGATTTTAGAATCGGCCGATGAATCCCACATCACATCCACACATATCATTGTATTTATTGAGAAATATCAGGACAATAAGGCGCAATTACACTCTGCTCTGGATGACTCTATACATGACTATTCTCGCGACGCTTGGCCCTTTGCTCATCGCCCTACTTTTTGGTTATTGGGTTAATATCAAAGTATTTTCCCCTGCCCGCGTCGCAAAATGGTTAGAACAACTGGTTTACGTCATCTTAGGGTTAATTGGTTTTAGTCTTGGCGCGTTAGACAACCTTGCTGAAAAGCTTCTTGTTGCTGGTTACCAAGCTATTGTTATGTTTGTACTTATCAGCATTATTAGTTTATCAGGCTTGTATTTAAGCGGCTTACGCTTTGGCGGTACACACGCCGATCATTTATCACAGGAACCACAAACTAAACACAGTCATGCCTTGATAGACGCAGCTAAAACCATTGCTTGGGTCATTGCTGGTATAGTCATTGGTATATTCAGTAAAGACTGGATAACCGGTGTTGATGAACTGGTTACTTACCTTTTGTATTTCTTACTATTTTTGGTTGGTTGTCAGCTCAGGCAAGGCAATTACAAATTACGTAAACTCTTTTTAAACTCCCAAGGTGTGATCATTGCACTCGTCACCATAACTACGACATTACTGGCCGGTTGGGTTGGTAGCTGGGTATTAGGACTGACATGGAACCAAGGGCTTGCCGTTGTCTCTGGATTTGGCTGGTACAGTTTGTCGGGGATTTTAATCTCTGGCTTGGGTGATCCAGTATTAGGCACCACCGCATTCTTACTCGACCTTGGCCGTGAAATTCTCGCCCTTATGCTGATTCCTTTTCTTGCCAGATTAAACAGCCATATGTCAGTGGGTTATTCTGGCGCAACCGCAATGGACTTCACCTTACCCATGTTAGGAAAATTTCACGGTGCACAAATTATTCCTGTGTGTATTGCCAGCGGATTCATCATGAGTATTTTGGTTCCAATCCTGATTCCTTTGTTAATGGGCATAAAATAACAAGCAGCCCATTCCTGTTCCGTAGGGCAGATGAACGAGGTACGAGTGTGATCTGCCGTTGTGGCTTTGTAAAAATGTCAGAATTTCGTCAAGACAACTAAATAAACTCTGCTGCTTTAGCAAACACCGTCATGCTTGCGTAAAACCGATTGTCTATGACAAGAATTCAAGATTAATCTGGTTCTACGTTTTGTGTTTTGTGAAACCATTCTTAATAATTAAAGAAAGATCTTTTGGAACTCAAACAAGGTGTACAGGTGAAGGGGTCACTTTGATAAAGTGAATAACATAAAATTGGCATAAACCGCCTTACTTATGTTAGAACACTTATACTACAAAGGTACAACGGATCTGGTTTTACAAAGCACAAAGCGTATATCATTGTTTCCGCTTTGTTTTCGCGCCATAATTTTCGCGCCATAGAATGCTTGGCTAAATACCGTATACAAATTAAACTCCGTCTTAATGCTTACATCACTAAGTGATTAAATACTCAATAATAATGGAATAATTTCTTATGAAAAAAACTCTTATTGCGGCGCTGGTTATGTCATCAGTTTCTTTTGCGTACGCTGACGACTCAATCAAACTAGACACGAAAGAGCAACGCCTTGGCTACAGCATTGGTACTATGTTTGGTTCTCGTATGACACAAGACTTCTCTGAATTGGACATGGATACCTTCATGGCTGGTTTCCAAGATGCTTTTGCTGGTAAAGACGGTCAAATGACAATGGATGAAGTGACACAAACTATCCAAGCTTATCAGCAAGAACAAGCAGCAGTAGCTCAACAAGAGCAAGAAAAGCTAAATGAAGAATCAAAAGCCGTTTCTGCAGCATGGTTGAACGAGAAAGAAGCCGAAGATGGCGTGAAGAAAACAGAATCTGGTTTACTGTATAAAGTTATCACAGAAGGCAAAGGCGACAAGCCAAGCGCAACAGACACGGTAGAAGTAGATTATGAAGGTAGCTTAATCGACGGCACCGTATTTGATAGCTCATACGAGCGTGGAGAATCTATCACCTTCCCATTGAGCGGCGTTATTCCTGGTTGGACTGAAGGCCTACAATTAATGCCGGTTGGTTCTAAGTATGAATTGTACATTCCAGCAGATCTCGCTTACGGCCCAGGTGGCACAGGCCCAATCCCAGCAAATGCCGCCCTTAAATTTGTAGTTGAACTGCATGGCATTCAAGAAGCAGATGCTGCGAAATAAGTGTAAAACTAGAGTTTTTAGTTAGTAATAAAAAATGGCCGTTATTTTCATAACGGTCATTTTTTTGAGTTCAGTCTTAATGTCTAAAAACATTACCACTCAGAAACTTACTTTTCTCCCAACATTTCCTCTGTCAGAGCCTCACCCGCTTTAAGATTTTTCTTTGCCACTGTCCCTATTACGTCATATAAATATTTAGGAGCCAAACCATAGCCCGGTCGGATGCTTTTGACGTTGTCGTGTGTAAACTCTTCACCTTCAGCAATGTCTTTGACCACATAAAGTGAACGCCTAAAGATGGCGTTGCCTTTTTCACTTTCTTTTCGTTCGTAGTTTACTTTCCCAAGTGCTTTCCAAGCGATTTTACTGTCTCGGCATAACTGCATTAATTCTGGTTTTTCTAAAGAGAAACTGTCGTCAGGGCCACCACCACTTCTATCTAAGGTAACGTGTTTTTCTATTAAACAGGCCCCTAATGCCACGGACGTTATCGCGGTTGTGTTGTCTATTGTATGGTCTGATAATCCAGTCAGCACATCAAATTTAGCGGCCATATCAGGTATGGTAACTAAGTTGTAATCATCTGATGGTGCTGGGTAACCACTGACACAATGCAACACCACAAGTTCTTTACACCCTGCATTTTTGGCTGTGTCTACGGCTTCTTGTATCTCTTCTGCATTCGCCATTCCAGTAGAGATAATCATCGGCTTACCGGTTTTAGCAACGTATTCAATAAGAGGTAAATCAATCGCTTCAAATGAAGCGATTTTATACGCAGGAGCACCAAGTGTTTCTAACAAATCAACAGCAGTAAAATCAAACGGCGAACTAAAAATCGTAATACCTAACGCTTCCGCTTTCTCAAACAATGGCTTATGCCACTCCCATGGCATGTGAGCTTCTTCGTATAAGTCATAGAGCGTTTTTCCATCCCATAACCCACCTTTAATTAAAAACTCAGGATTATCGCTTTTCATGGTGATCGTATCTGGTCGATAGGTTTGTAGCTTTATAGCATCCGCGCCACACTCCTTCGCCATTTCCATTATTTTATAGGCATTTTCTATACTGCCATTATGATTCGCCGACATTTCCGCAATAATATAAGGAGCGTAATTTGGGCCAATATTTTTGCCATCGATCGTAATAAATTTGTTCATATGTGTTTCACTCTATTGGCGGCCGAATATAATTTTCTTCGTCTATTTTTATATAGCCTGCGCGATGAAAAAGCGCATGGGACGCGGTATTTTCTTTAAGTACCACGGCATTGATAATAATACTTGGGTGCTGCTTGTCTAACATGCTCAAAGTTTGTTTTGCGATCCCTTTACCAAAATGAGTCGGTGCAATAAAAATAGAAAGAATATAGCTATTGTCACTGGTCATGTCCAAGCGGACAACACCCACAGATTCAGGGTGAACTTCGGCTAGGTTCACTCTTTCGATAATGTAAAAATAATCCTTTGAATTGGAAACTTTTCTTTCCATCCAAGCTTGATGTTCAACCAAGCTTGGCACGGATTTATTTAAAGCATACTGTCTTGTTTCAGGAGCGCACTGCCATTCAAAAACTTGCTGGGTATCCTTTAACTCAGCACACCTTAACCGCAGTACATCATCAAAAAGCAGTGGAATGTTTTTGATAATACGATCAACGCCTAAGCCATCACATAATTCCAGGTTCGTTTTTCTCATCTGAGCATAATCAGCCAATAGCTGTTGATATGCCTTCTTTAAATCATTATCAATGGAGCCTAGATCAACGCTAATTGCTGCACCAACATCAGAAAGCTTTTTACAAATAGTCAGTTGGTTATCAGCTAATGCAATGATAATGCTGGGTATGCCTAAACACGCTCGCTCCCAAGACGTTGAACCAGGAGCACCAATTGCCATGTCATATTGAGCCATAAATCCCGCCATATTTTCGACAAAATCAATGTGCGTCACCCAATCTTTTTCTTGCTCTGAAAAACGCTTAACTTGTTGATAATGAGGTGCACGAGCACTGAGTAAAACCGTAACCAAAGGAGGTTCACTGAAGTCACACTTCAATGCTTTCAAAACCTGTAATGTGGCATTAGGCGCATCCACACCGCCCATTGAAACCAATACGCGAGGTTTGTTTTTAAGTTCTTTACCTACAAGAGAATCAGTGTGAAGTTCAGCAAAATCAGGATGAATGATAGCGTAATCAGTACCAGATAGAATGTGAGCGGTAGGGTTTAATAACTGGTACTCGTTTGGGGTTCTTAATAATGTTTGATCGACAATCAGATCTGCAGCGTGCTCTCTAACTAAATCATCAATCACCATGATTTTACAACGATGCTGAGACTTAACGCTCTGGTGCCACTTGATACCAATGCCATAATGATCGACAACCACCAAATCCACATTATTTAACTGAGACATGCAGTCTTGTGCATCTTGCCGCTCATCAACCTGTAACCAAGCAGCATAATCGGCAGCTGTTGTCGGCTCTAACCAATGCGATGGCAGATTTAATTCACAGACAGAAAAACCACGTTGCTTAATAAGGCCAATAAGATCACCTTTTTGAGGGCGCGTAGCAAAAGTCACCGTATGACCCGCTCGCTTAAACGCATCAGCCAATACCAAACACCGCATCACATGACCGCTGCCTATATGCAAAGAAGCATCGGTACGAATAACAACCTTCAACATTCAATCACTCGATATAAAGCTTCTGCCAGCTCCCAGTCTTCTTGAGTGTCTATATCCTGCACTCTTTTACGAGGAAGAAGAACGGCCTTTGAATTCGAACTAAAGATAGGTTCTTTATTTAGAAATGCTTGTGCTTTGCCCCAATAAAACTGGCCAGCGTCGTGATACGCCTCTTCTAAATCCTGCGAGCGAGTATTTAAATGTTCAGGATGAAACATCTCGACTCTATCTTGCTGGTTCATTTTTAACGCACGCTGTATTGGAAATGCATAACGAGTCGCACTAAACACGTAACGGACGCTATCAATAAGCGCAGACAAACCATCTTGTACATCTGATACACGGATGAAAGGTGCCGTTGCATAGATACAACACGCGTTTTCAACATCCATTTGGTTTTGCTGACACCAAGTCAATGCATGGGCGATAACATCCAGCGTTGTTGCGTAATCATCAGATATATCAGCAGGTCGCATAAAAGGGACAGTTGCACCATATTGCAAAGCAATGGCGGCGATCTCTTCATCATCCGTCGATACAATCACATCATCAAAGCAGCCGCTCTTTAAAGCCGCTTCTATAGAGTAAGCAATCATAGGCTTACCATGAAACGTCTTTATATTTTTTCGTGGAATTCGTTTACTCCCACCACGAGCAGGAATGATGGCTATATTCATTACTTACTCATTACAATATCGGTTAATTTACGGATGACCTCGTCTTGCTGTTCATCTGTCATGCCATGAAACATAGGCAAGGAAATAGCATTCGTGTAGTAACTTTCAGCGTAGGGAAAGTCGCCAAGCTTAAAACCCATTCGTTGATAATAGGGCTGAAGGTGAACGGGAATATAGTGCAGATTAACACCAATACCATTGGCTCTGAGTTCATCAAACACGCCTTTGTGTGTTTTAGAAATCCTAGATAAATCTAAGCGAATTACAAATAAGTGCAGACCAGAATAGGAGTTGGGTAATTGATAAGGCAAGGTTATTGGCAAATCATTAAGCTTTTCATAATAGCGTGATGCCAAACGATGACGAGTCGCCACGAACGCCTCTAACCGCGCAATTTGAGAGACACCCAGAGCCGCTTGTAACTCCGTCATGCGGTAATTAAAACCTAAATCGATCTGTTCATAGTACCAGCTGCCATGGGGCGTATTCTCCATTAACGATTTATCTCGCGTAATTCCATGGCTTCTATAAAGCGCCATTTTATTCGCAAGTGTTTCATCATTAGTCAATGTCGCACCGCCTTCAGCAGTCGTAACTATTTTGACAGGATGGAAACTGAATACCGTAATATCACTGAATTCACATGAACCGATTGGACTGTCTAGATAACGCCCACCAATAGCATGGGAAGCGTCTTCGATCACCTTGAAACCGTATTCAACCGCTAACGCATGAATCGCTTTCATATCACATGGTTGACCACATAAATGCACAGCGACCAATACTTTAGGCAAACGGTTTTGTTTCTTGGCTTCTATTAGTTTGAGCCTAAGAGCCTGAGGACATAAATTATAAGTTGCTGGATCAATATCAACAAAATCAACCTCTGCACCACAATACAAGCCACAATTAGCCGACGCGACAAAGGTAATAGGCGTTGTCCATAATATATCTCCCGCGCCTAACTCAAGAGCCAAACAAGCAATATGCAAAGCAGAAGTGGCACTGTTCACTGCAAGGGCATAATTCGCGCCGGTTGCATTTATCAGTGCTTTCTCAAAAGCGGGCACCTGTGGCCCTTGCGTTAAGAAGTCTGATTTAAGTACCGCCACAACCGCATCAATATCGGCCTGAATAATATCCTGCTTGCCGTAAGGTATCATGGGTTGACCTCTATGCTTTAAATGCTGGATCGACGTGTTCTTTTACCAATGCACGTAAGCTGTCTATCGTTTCCCATTCCGTGTTTGTGCCTGAATTGTATTTAAAGCCAAATGGGACTTTTTGCGCATTATGGTGAGCTAAAAACTGGGCTTCTGAATACATATAAGAAACGGAAGGTAAAATCGCATACTTATCGCCTAAATCAATCGTATTGATTGAATCCGTTTCCGTCAGCATTTCTTCATGCAATTTTTCACCAGGACGAATCCCAACAACCTCAATGTTACAATCTGGAGCAACCGCTTTCGCAACATCTAGGATTTTATAAGAAGGGATCTTAGGAATAAAAATTTCGCCACCCAAATGATGACCAATCGCAAACATCACCAAATCAACACCGTCTTGTAATGAAATATTAAAACGCGTCATTTCTTCATGGGTAATCGGCAACACACCTTCTTCTCGTTTGCTTAAGAAAAAAGGAATCACAGAACCACGAGACCCCATGACATTACCGTAACGGACAACACTAAACTTAATGTCTTTTGAACCTTTAATATTATTCGCAGCAGCAAAAAGCTTATCGGAAACGAGCTTAGTGGCGCCATAAAGATTAATTGGCGCACAAGCTTTATCCGTTGATAACGCAACCACATTCGTAACACCACATTCTAGAGCGGCACGTATCACATTTTCCGCGCCATCAATATTGGTGCGAATGCATTCTGTCGGGTTGTATTCCGCCGTATCAACCTGCTTAATCGCAGCCGCATGAATGATGACATCAACACCTTCACACGCCTGCTTCACTCGTTCTTTGTCTCGTACATCTCCAATAAAAAAGCGCAATTGTGGGAACTTAGCAGGAGGATAACGTAAACGTAATTCAGATTGTTTTAGCTCATCGCGGGAAAAAATAATGATTTTTTTAACATCAGGGTAACGATCAAGAATGATCTCAATGAACTTTTTACCGAAAGACCCAGTACCACCAGTGATAAGGACAGTCTTGTTATTAAACATTAAAAAATCCTTTATTGGCCTGAAAAAGGCACAAATAATTTAAACAAAAAAGTATCTGCTATTATTAGTCATATCAACAAAAAACAACCATATTCAGACAGGTAAGCTTAGCACTTTCACTTCAAACTCTTCGTCTAATTATAAAGCAATTCCTTAAAGCAAGTCTCGATTCGAACCTTTAAGTGCGACAAAAAACAGGCCCTTTGAGCGTTGTAAGGGTAATCTTTTTTTGCTTTTTATCTCATTCTAACTCACGATAAACCGTAAGCTCATGACATCCAATGGTATTTTTTATTTCAGATATAGATATTTTACATTCTAAAGAGTAAAAAAAGTTGATATGTTTTGCTTCAGCTAACCATGACCGTTCATGTTGATACTGCATTGTTCTGTAGTAATAAGCATCATACAATCTTCAATTGCTTGCTGGTTCCACACATACTTTAGAGTGTTGCATTTTTATCTGAATTTAGACTTCAACATTGTATACGAAATAAAACTATAACCTAGAGAAATGAACAAGCTCTCTTAGTGTCAGTACGTTGAGACTAACGAACACCTTCACAAAAATATGAGTTAAAGGTTTTATTCTCGACTTCATTATTAATGGCAAAGAAAGCATATATCCAAAGGAAAAAAATGAAATTTAAAAATAATTATATGAGCCTTGTTTGGTTATTCTCAGCCTGTACATTTACTTTCTCTGTCATTATTAATGATGGTCACGATTATGGTAGTGGCCTAGTAGTCTTAATGTCTTTAGGTTTGTTTTTTTTAAAACCAGATTTTAAATTGATTGACAAAGAAGATTGCTTATTTATTTTTTCATTCTTGGTTTATGCTTTTAGTATGTACTTCGCAGTTTTCATGGATATCGGTGGGGAAATAAGAGATATAGATAAACCAACTAGGTTTATTTTCGCTTTATTTGCATTACTACTTCTATTGACAATATCTAACCGAAAAGAATGGCTTTGGTATGGCGCTATTAGTTGCAGCTTTCTAAGTTTTTTAGTGGCGGCCTACCAACGTTTTTTTATTGGTTTATCCCGTGCAGAAGGGGAAACAAATCCCATTATGTTCGGGAATATAAATATGTTGATGGGATTTATTTGTTTGATTTCGAGTATTTATTTCTTTTCACAAAGAAAACCCTTTTCCTTAATTTTAAGCTTAATAGGAGCCGTAAGCGGCATAAGTGCATCTCTATTATCAGGGTCAAGAGGTGGATGGGTTGCACTTCCACTAATTATGATTTTTCTATTTTGGCAATGTAAAGACCTATTATCAAATAGAGTATTAAAGATCTCGGTTTCATCTTTTATTCTAGTTCTTTGTGTAATTATTGCCATTCCTCAGACCGGTGTACAGAACCGTATTGGTAAAGCGGTTTATAACGTATCTGAATATATACAAGGTAACTCTAAAACGTCAGTAGGTTTACGCTTTGAAATGTGGGAAGCCGCTATACATATGTTTCAAGACTCCCCTATTTTTGGAGTAGGAGCCAGCCAGTCCGAAGCGTTTAAGGATGAATTAGCAGAAAACGGCATAATTCATCCTGCAGCTGTACCATATATAACAGCTCATAATGACATGTTAGAAGCTCTATCTAAAAGAGGCCTTATTGGCCTAGCCTTCTTGATTATGATTTATATCATTCCATTACATCTTTTCTTAAAGAAGCTCCGTTTATATAAAGAAAATTGGCGTGTACGCAGTTATGCACTTGCAGGGGCTTTAATTCCGATGTGTTATTTTGACTTTGGCTTAACCGTTGCTATGATAAATTACAAAGAAGGAGTAATGGTATACGCTTTTTCATTAGTGTATTTTTGGGCTGCAGTAAGATGGTCTGAAAGAGAAGAACAGATAGTCGGCATGAAAGAGGAACGACCGTAATCCGAACCCTTGATCTTGTAGGCCTGACTAGACAAGGAACGAGGCGTAATCAGGCAATCGCAATACGTGCCTCGTTCATCTGCCTTACCGTAGGTCGGCATTCATGCCATCATAGATTTCATAAAAAGACATGACCGTGATTCGATAATATATTCCCTACTCAAAACCATTCGGGTTATTGGACTGCCAACGCCATGTATCTTCACACATACGAGACAAATCAAACTTCGCCTCCCAACCCAAAACTTCCTTGGCTAATCTGGTTTCCGAATAACAAGCACCTATATCACCCGGACGTCGTTCAATAATCTTAAAAGGCACAGCTTTACCAGAAACAGTTTCAAATGCACGAACCATTTCCAACACAGAGTAACCGTTACCAGTACCCAAATTCACAACCAAATGCCCAGAATTTTCCAGCACTTTTCTCAAGGCGCAAACATGTCCCTTGGCTAAATCGACCACATGGATATAATCACGAACACCTGTACCATCTGGCGTATCATAGTCGTCACCAAAGACACTTAGGTATTCCAATTTACCAACGGCCACTTGGCTAATATAAGGAAATAAATTATTTGGAATGCCTTTGGGGTCTTCTCCAATCAAACCCGATTCATGGGCACCAATAGGATTAAAATAACGCAAAGTCGCGATATTCCATTGATCGTTAGCCTTCACTAAATCCGTCAGAATATCTTCTACCATCAACTTACTTGCGCCATAAGGATTAGAAGTGGACGTGGCAAAATCTTCTCGAATAGGAACCGATTTAGGCAAACCGTAAACCGTCGCGGAAGAGCTAAAAATAAGATTATGTAAACCGACTCGTTCCATTGCCTTAATAAGATTAAGGGAGCCAGAAACATTATTTTCGTAATAGAGGAACGGCTTTTGAACAGACTCACCAACCGCTTTTAAACCTGCAAAATGCATCACAGCAGAAAAGGAATACTTATCAAACACACCATTCAAAAAATCAGAATCAAGCACATCACCCTTGATAAAAATAGGACGTTTTCCCGTAACGGTTTCGATACGCTCTAATACGACTTCATTACTATTTAATAAATTATCAATAATGACAGGATCAAAACCCGCCTTAATTAACTCAATACAAGTATGCGAACCAATATAACCCGTACCGCCAGTGACCAAAACAAACATATATACCTCAAAACTGTAAGTCGGCATTCATGCCGTCAAAAACCCCACAAAAAGACATCACCTACACTTGATCTTGTAGGTCGGCATGAGGGAGGAACGACCGTGATCCAACATTCCTATAACATCCTTGATTTTGTAGGCCTGACTAGCCCAGGAACGAGGCCTAATCAGGCATTTTTAGACTTCGACACTAATGAAATGATTTTTGATTCATCAATATTTTGTTCTAATGATTTTTTTGCATTCCACACCAAGTCACCAATACCATCGGTTGGTTGAAAATCAGTTGGCGCTTCAATCAATAGCTCTCGAATTTTTACATGATCGAATTCATGACAAGCTTTATCAAGCTTATTCATCATCACTACAAAATCCAATAATGATAAAAACCGCTCATTGGCAGTCATAATACGTTGATGCTGTGTTTCCCGTACATTATCGCCAATCAATAACTCTTCAAAAAGTTTTTCCCCAGGACGTAGACCTGTAAACTGTATTTCAATATCCCCATTAATATTTTCAGAAGATTTCACCTCTAACCCTGACAATCGGATCAAGTTTTCGGCTAAATCAACAATTTTAACGGGATCACCCATATCCAAAACAAACACATCACCACCCTTACCCATTGCTCCAGCCTGTATAACCAGTTGAGCCGCTTCAGGAATAGTCATAAAGTAACGAATAATATCAGGATGGGTAACCGTAATAGGTTGGTTATCAGCAATTTGTTTTTTAAAGACAGGAATAACAGAACCAGATGAACCAAGCACATTACCAAAGCGAACCATGCAAAAACGAGTTCCCTTGGCTTTTTTAGATTCTTCTTGTGCAAGTGCTTGTAATCCTAATTCAGCCATGCGTTTCGTTGCTCCCATAACATTCGTAGGGCGAACCGCTTTATCTGTAGAAATTAACACAAAAGACTCAACACCACTGTCAATTGCCGCTTTCGCACAGTAATAGGTACCGAAAGTATTGTTCCGAACACCTTCAACAACATTGTATTCAACCAAAGGTACATGCTTATAAGCAGCGGCGTGATAAACAGTGTTAACGCCAAATGCCTTCATAGTTGATGTCAATCGATTGATACTTTGCACAGAACCAATTAGAGGTATTATTTCTACCTTAAATGATTTCTGAGCAACCATTTCACTTAACTCTTTATTAATTTGATAGACAGCAAACTCGGATACATCAAATAAAATCAGCTTACTTGGTTGCTGTGACAGTATCTGCCTACACAATTCAGATCCAATGGAACCACCAGCGCCAGTCACCATGACAATTTTTCCAGCGATATTGGATTGCATTAAATGAGCAACAGGCTCAACAACATCACGTCCAAGTAAATCATCCACAGCAACATCTTGCAGCTCTCCAACTTTGGCTTTACCGGTAACGATGTCATCAAAATCAGGTACCGTGAGCACTTCAACAGCATAAGGTAGTAACTGATCAATAACTTTTTTTCGTTCCGATCTGCTTGCTTTAGGAATAGCTAACAAAACCTTTTTTATGCCGTATCGTCGAATCAAATCGGTCATTTTATCTACATGGTAAACGGGTATACCTTGAATAATAGTATTTACTAAAGAATTATCCTGATCAATAAACCCTTTCACTCGGTAATTAGAAGCTTGACGTAATGCTAGTGAAAGTTGGCGACCAGTAGAACCAGCACCAAAAACCAAAACAGATTCGCACCCTTTTCTTGGCGATTCAACAAGTAAAGCCCGCAGCAATATCCGCGCGCCGCCACACAACATAACAAGAAAAGGGAAATAAATAATAGGAACAGTACGAGGAATCGTAACGTTAAAAAAGTACGCAAAAGATGTAATGCTTAATGCAGAAATTGCTGCCCCAAGAAAAATAGCACTAAAGGCATGAAAGGTGAGATAACGTAAAACCGCTCGATATAAACCAAGTTTAATATTAACCAATAAGGTTATTATTACTGTTCCTACAACAACATACCAAACAGATGAATTCTCAAACCAACTAAAGCCACCCTGACGAGCCCAATAAGCAAAAGTAAAGGCCAGACACACAAAAAGAGCATCAATAGATAAACTGATAAGGCGCTTATAATAACGAGGAAGAGACCAAAGAAAATCAAACTTTTTTATCATTTTAAACTACCTGTATGAAGCAAAACAAAACCCTAAAGCATCTTTATCACGTTTGCATGCAAACCTTCAGACTGAAGACATTATATTTTTGAACTAAACCACAAAATAAGACAACTGCACTCATAATATACAGGTAAAATTCACTAAAGCCTCAAATTGATCAAAGAACATAAACTATCAACAACTAATTTTTCACTCTATCCCCAGACCCGCTACCAGTAACTGTTTTCAAGATATAAATAAAATAGTTTTTCAAAGACATATTTTGAATCATTTTCGCATCAGTCTCAGCGAGTAATAACGGAGTAGACATATCTATATTTGACACTTGCGCCAACCCAGTTATGCCTGGACGTACAGTAAATACAGATTTGGCATCTCGCTCTTTTATCAATTCCTCTTGATTAAACAAACCAGGACGAGGGCCAACCAAACTCATGTCCCCTTTTAACACATTCCATAATTGAGGAAGTTCATCCAACTTAGTACGACGCAAAAAGGCACCTAATTTTGTAATGCTGGATGTAGATGCTAAATGGCTCGCTACTGATGCAGTATCTACTGACATAGTACGGAACTTCACTAAGACAAATGCTTTCTTGTTACGCCCAACCCGTTCCTGGCGAAAAAGAGGCGAACCAGTATCAGCAAGCCCAATTAAATAAATGGCTAATAACACTGGAGAGCCACATACCAAACCCAATAACGAAAACACAAAATCTAACAATCTAATCATCTTTCTGCTCTTTACAAAAACATTTTTGAATACCATTTTGAAAAGACACAGGAGGATTCCACCCCAGAGTCTTTTTAGTGTGGCTAATATCAACTTGTAAATTACCACATAATCTATCTAGCACGGCAAGCTTTCCAGTAAATCTCCCTATTAAACGTAAAACACTTACTGGAACAGGTATCAATCTAGGCTTTTTCCCCGCGGCTAAAGCCATTAAGCTTAATAGCTTGGTTGTAGATACATCGTAATCATCACTAACTAAAAAGGTTTGATTCGCTGCTTTAGGGTGATCAATACAAGTAACAATTAAATCAACCAAATTATCTAACGAAATCAAACTACGTTTGTTATTAATTGCACCAAATGGCAATGGTATATTTTTACTCGTTAGCCTCGCTAATTTACCAAAATTACCCGGAGCATTAGACCCATAAACTAATGGAGGGCGAATTATAACCACTTCCATCCCAGTTTCAGTTGCTATTCTACGTAAACCGACTTCAGCTTCAAATTTTGAAACTGCGTAATCTTCAACAGGTGCTGGAGAATCATAAACAGAAAACGGCACAGTATTATTAACCCCATTAACACCAATTGAGCTTAGGAAAATAAAACGTTTAACACCCGCTTTAGCAGCCTGTCGAGCAAGATTTAATGTCCCTCCAGTATTAACAGCACGAAACTCAGATAAAGGGTCAACAGATGAGTTATTCATGACATGAGCACGAGCAGCGAGATGAATCACGACATCAGTCTTAGTTACAGCAGATGAAAAATCAGTTAAAGGATTAATATCACCAACTTCGAAACAAATTGGACCATTCATATCTACTGATTGCCGTACAGCAATCTTGATTACCAGGTCACTACACTCTAATAAGCTATTTACTAAATACGATCCAACAAATCCAGTCGAGCCAGTTATAAGAACAGTTGGCATTAACATTTCCCCTGAAGCATAAAAAATTCAAATTCGTTAAATTGGTACTTATTACCAATCACCGCCACATGAGTTTTCTTCATCCCCTTATCACGAAAAATCCAATACGCCTTAAACTTGGCCAGCACAATCAGCAAAGGAGTAAGCACTATCCAAGCGGTGATGACTTTTGTCGCATTATTGAATTCAACTGATTCAAGATAAAAATAGGTAAGTAGAAGTAAGAAGCGATTTAAAAACCAAGCATTGAACGTGCTTTGCAGGTTTTTAGAAATGGTATAACGATTGAAATTCCGATAACCGCCTTGAGACTCCGTACCCAACACAAAAAAAGCAACACTCAATAACGCCGCGCTAGTGTAAAACAGACTCCATGGAGCGTTACTGAATACAAAGTGAAGTAAACACAACAGAGCGATCGGCATAAAAAAATCGACTGAGATATATAGCAATAACGTGCTTGGATTTTGATATTTTTTATAGTTATCAGTGACCATTTATACATCCTGACATAACAAAGAAGATTCGTTCTTAAACCGAGCTAAATCACCAAAAACAAACTACTTAGAAAAATATTTTTGGAAAAATTTTATAGGTAAGCGAACTAAAATAAACAATAGATTTGAACGTACGCCAGATGAGCACAAAGCTTTAACTTGTTCTTTAGAAGATAGCCAATAACTACTAATCCCAGCCGTACTAACACCACCTTCTCGCATTGTTACTAACGTTTTATTCAATTTAGCATACCGAAGCTTATGCAAAAAAAATGCACGAACAAACCAGTTAAAATCAGCACCAATTTTATACTCTAAAGAATACATTCCAACTTTTCCATAAGCTGAACGTTTAATAAACGTAGCAGGGTGAGCTGGCATAAAACCAAATCGCATTTTCCAAGGTGAAAAATTATAAGATGAATAAAATCTAACCGGTTTATTAAGATTATCAGGTGTAACAAAATTAACATTTCCCAAAACCATATCTCCTTCTGGGTTAGACCTAAAAGTTTGTGACACTTCAGCTAAAACAGTTGAGTAAGAATAAAAATCATCCGAGTTTAAGATCCCAATAATATCACCAGTGGCTAACTCAATACCCTTATTCATCGCATCATAAAGACCATTATCTTTTTCACTAATGATGACACTTACAACTTCTGGATACTCATTAATAATATCTAATGTATTATCAGTCGATTTCCCATCAACAATAATATATTCAATATTTTTATAGTCCTGACTTTTCACTGACTCTATCGTATCTCTAATAGTTGTAGCGCTATTAAAGCAAACAGTGATAATTGTTATTTTCAAAAGCACTTCCTTAACTCTATTGTATTCCAGTAACTTATAAGATATTAAAGTTCTTTGTATATTATACGAATTTCCTGTCAGACTAAGTGTTTGAACATATTTAACGCCGAACAATTAATTTTATTTAGATCAAAATTATTCCAAAACAAATCAAAGGAGTGTTTTCTTAAAGCTAAATACTCCTCTGATGGTAAATTATTCATCCATTCAATTTTTTCTTTTAAAGCTTTGTCTGTTAACTCTTTCACTAACCCAGGATAGTCGCTACCTACATAGTCACCTATATAGCCTACATCATAACAGATTACTGGTGTTGATTGTGCAAGGCTTTCTAATACGACTAAAGGCATCCCTTCATTTAATGACGGTAAAACAAGAGCTTTAGACTGACTTAGAGCTACCTCTTTCTCTTCCCCGTTAATAACACCATTAAAATGACAAACAGCTCCTGTATTAAGTGCACTTAATTTCTGCATATAACTATCACTTTCAGCAGCACCATTAAACGACATCCTAACTAAAGGGATAGCGTTAGCTATTTCAACTAAATGATGAATTCGTTTTGTTGATATATAGTTACATAAACAATAAAAGTCGGACTGACTAAAGTCATTAAGGATATTTTTTCTTATGGTATTTTCACTTTGAGTAACCGATATAGTGTTATGCAACACCTCGACTTTATCTGCATTAATTAATCCGCTACTAACCAATTCAGACTTTGATGTTTTTGACAAACTTAAAACTAAATCAATATGAGTTGAAATTTTTTTAAACAAATATTTATTACGTGGTATTTTTATAAAATCTAAAAAATCTCCTCGATGTAAGTGAGATACTACTTTGGTATTTGATGAGATAAGTTTTACACACACTATCGATAAATAAATTTTCCATAAGCCAAAATAAGACATCGGCATGTTAGTATAATAAATATCAAACTTACGATAACTTACATACATTAACTTTAAAATAGAGATAAAAAAAGAAAATAAGGCTATTAAACGACCGCCAAAGCTACCTTTATCTTCAATGGTATGAATAATAAACCCAGTAGACAATGCAGATAAAATCCGTTCGTTACTTATGCTAATACCATGATATACCGTTGGAGGTAGTTCACCCCAAAAAAGTAATTTCTTTTTATTTTCCATTTCTAACAGCCATTTTTTCTTTCGCTATTTTTATTATGTCGTCAACACGATGCTTAAGCTGATACGACCCAGAGATTACTTTACTGTAACCTGCCAATGCTATCGTGCTTGCAACATCAGGGCTATCAATTAACCACCTGAGTTTATCGACTGCCTCTTGATGATTAGAAAAATAGACAGCTTCAACATCAGGTTTAAACATATCAGCTTGGTCATCGGTATACTCAGCTAACATAACTGTTTTGGTCGCAGGTATTTCTAACGTTCTACGGGTATAAGTATCATTATTTAATTTAGACAAGAATGACAAGCAGACCTTAGCCGAATTAAGTGCCTCATTATACCCCTCATAAACAGGTTCAATATCTTTTCCAAGCAAACTATTAAGTTCTGCATAACATGGAGATTTCTGCCAACGCTGGCCATTCAAGCGCACTTTAAAGCCTTGCTTAATGAGTAACAGCAGCAACTGATCACGACCATCATCTTCATAGTGTCCAATAAAAGCGACATCATACTGCTTATTCACATTTTCTATTGGGTAGATCCGGCTTGCATCAAAAGTTGGCATAAATACCGAAGAGGTACAGCCTAACTTTTCGATGCTAGCTTTATCCGACGCACGGTAAACAAAGTAATGATCATAAAAAGGGATGCCACGTTTAAGCAGGTAAAATAGCCACCAAGGATGATGTTTGCTAAAGGTTTGGTCATTATTATAACCAATAACAACCGCCACTTTTTTTAGCTCACGGACAGTACTAGGATAAAGGTGCACAGCACGCCAAAGAAAAATGACATCATAGCTCCCACTTTTTACTTGTTGTAATAAATCACGATTAAGCTTTTTTACCAATAGACCACATTTATAGCGGTTTTCTAATGTGTAGTAGATCTTCGCAAATACACTATTGTACTGATAATTTGAAAAGTAGTGATTCCACTGAAATTTATCGACTTTTGTTTGAGTATTTTCATTAAACTCAAGAAACAGTGATTCATCATAATAATCAAAATTAAAGTCACCGACTTGTAGGATGTTCACATTTACACCTTTTTTTTATTTTTACTTTTTTAAAAGTTATATGAAAAAGATAAATTACTATGGAATAGTAGAAGAATCGACTTAGGCCCCTTAAATTATACTGTATAGAAAAAAATGAAAAAAGAATAAATAGACCTACTACAATGTAATATAGAATTGTAACCCCTTTCATTTTATTCATAAATATAGAGAAAAAATATCCTGTTACAAAATAAAATGATATTAAAATAGGATAGCCTGCGAGTGATAAGGTGGCTAAAGCTGAGATAGGAGCAGTTTTTTTCATTTCTTGCACTTCTAGCATGTATTCAATATCGAGAAAACGACTAGGTAAAGGATTTATACTAATAAAAAATGCAACAGCATCGTGTGTGAAATTATTCAGTACATAAGACACTCCAAATAAAGAGAAGCTAAAGGCATAATTCAACCCTGTAAATAAGTATTCAGAATCTAATCCTTTCGTAAATAGTGATGTAAGATTGGGTATAAGCCCATGGTAGATATAATACCTAATTTGTAGCACAAAAATAAGACTTGTGAATATGAGGATAATACAACTTAGAATGACCCTGACTTTTATACCTCCAAATCTTAAAAAGGTCCCAATCATATATAAAAAAGGTACCATAACAACGAATCGAGAAGAACTACTAAATAAAATTAAAAAGCACACAAGAAAAACAGTATACCTTAATAGCCTTTTTTTTATGAAAGGGATTAAAACGGTTACGAAAGGAGAACAAACAAAAAAAATGATCAAGACTCCCATATGCCGCTGAAAACTTGCGTCAATATACCCTCGGCGATGAATTAACGGCTCAACACCATAGCCTATGATATATACCAAATAAATAAAAAATACTAAAAAAACTAAT
This sequence comes from Marinomonas ushuaiensis DSM 15871, assembly GCF_000521805.1. GTDB lineage: Bacteria > Pseudomonadota > Gammaproteobacteria > Pseudomonadales > Marinomonadaceae > Marinomonas > Marinomonas ushuaiensis. The sequence continues at coordinate 652,131 of NZ_JAMB01000001.1, read as the reverse complement.
GACTTTTGATATTTAATTTCAGAACTGGTAAAAATGTAAGCTTTTGCTCTTTTTACACGTGGAGCAATTGAGGCCCCGAAATAAAAAGAGAGCGAAGCTAGAATGAAACTAAAGGATCCCTTATACAAATCATATTCAGATAAAATGTCATACAGACCAAATGGTGCCTCTCTTGCATAGGTGAAGATGCAAGTCCCCAAAATCACATAACACACAACAAAGTTATAAAAAATTGGTAAGATCAATAATATATCATCAGCCTTGTAAAATTCATAAAAGTATATAAATATTGAAATAAGGCTTATTAATACTATAAGATACGCCATAGTTTTGGGTATATATCCTGTGAATTTCTATCTGAAAAAGAGAACCAATTTAATGGAGCAACTTGTAAACCTTGAGAGCTATTCAACCAAGCCCCCCACCAACTAAAAGTACTATTAGCAATGATATTAGCTTTGCATTTTTGCATCAATGCTAAATCATCAATCACAGAGCAAGTATCATCAACGAAATTAACATTACTGATGAAATTAAGGTTATCTTTGCACCACTGAATATCATCTGAAAATATGTAAAAGATAGGAGTGTCGATTTGCTGCTGAATATGTTCGATAGCATTGCGGTAATATTCTAGTGAACATATACCATGTACACTATTCGTATACGCATTTTTTACATAATCTCCTCTACGCACATGTAAACTAACACTCTCGGTTGATTTTATCTTATCAAGCCATTTTGCAGCAGGTGCTGATATAGGAGCAACTGGTGAAAGGTCTTCACATAACTCTTTTTTAAATGCTTCAAAGTATTTGGGGTTCTGCCAATAGCCATCCAAATAACAGCCTTCTTTACAGTCATCTATATCATTAACATAACTGAAGGATTCAAGCTCTTTAATATAGTTTTGATACAACAGAGAAGTTAACCCTAACTTTCTAACAAGCTTAGCTGTAAAATTATTACCAGCTCCTGCTTTTTTAATTTCAGTCGTTGTTGCTAATCTCGCCTTAATGTTAAATTTATCGAGCTCGTACTTTCTTAATGTTTGCAAAGGATAAAAAGAGATATCTAACACTAACTCACAACCTAGCTTTAAAGAGAGTGCTCTACCAAGCGCATACTGGAATAACTGGTTACCTAAACCACCGGTAATTTTTACTATGATCACGTGACTACTTCCTAATCTTTTCAGTTATTTTACAGATTAATGCTCTTAAACCAACGGTTGCATAAAGGTGCTTCATCTTACCAAGGTTTGACTGATAATAATCGCGTTTCTCTACGAGCCGATCCTTAAGCGTTTTTTTTCGATAGGCAACTTTTGGAAAGGCCGTATAGTAGTGGAGTTTATCCAGCATTTTTACCTGTTCAATTTCGTTACCAACTATTTTCTGCTGAATATACTCAACATGTTTAATTTTGTCTGGTCTAGCAGCATAATATTCATGGTATTCTACGTAGCGAAGAATCAGATCATCAGTTTTAGATGGCACTTTAATAGATGCAACTCTATTATCTTCCGTGACACTTATTACTGAAGCAGACTCTATCACACTTGAAAAAAAAGCAGGCTTTAGGCTGATATTGCGATAGATTGGTAGTTGCTTATAAAGGTCAAATCTAAAATGGATTTCATTATTAACCATGAAGTCAACATGTGTTTTAGTTGGGTTATCGATAATAGCGATAGTTGAACTACTATCCAAGTATTCACTCAAAAAAGCACTGATTTTTTCCACTATTTTATCGGTAAAATAACAAAAAACATCGATATCAGAACCTACATCGTAATCAGGTAATTTGTTCGAAGGCTTAATGACAACATAAGATTCGTTTTCTATCAACTTAAAGAATATCAGCAGATCTAGTTTCATTTTATAATACACACTTTAATTTTTTCAAAATTTTGAGAAAGATGCAGAGCTGCACGATGCAATCCATCCATGATTAAATATTTTCCATCGCTTAGTTTTTTTACTGTGACAAATGAACTAGCGTATTCAGTCGATAGGTAGTTAAAATTTTCTTTCAAGCTTAAGTAATTATTTACACTGTGGTCTGCTTTTAATGCGGTCCCTAAATATTTATTTATATATGTTCTATACTCATCGACTTCATTGCATAGGGCTTTATACTGCACAGAGTGCTGTACAGGTACTTGTTTTATGATAAAAGCATCAGCATCGCCTTTTGCCTGTCCACACAGTAAATTTTCAAAGGGAAGTTCTTTAATTTCATAACTAAATTGTTGACCAAGAAAGAAAGGGACAGTATATAGGTTCGATTGATAATACCTTTCTATACTAATATCACCAATTGCATTTAAAATATGATATGTTTGCTCTTCATTATCCGTGGCATGAATGATGTGATCATGTGTCATTTCACCATCTTTATACGGATTAAACCTCTCCCTAATTTCTGTTTTTAACTGCTTTAAGGTAAGCGACTCTTTATGGCGAAAACTGCTCTTTCCCAGAATATCAACAGCTGGAGAACTGTTATTAATGACAATACACACTAAAGAGGGCTCTACTTTCTCTAAGTATTTAATTTTAGACTTTAAGTGCGCTAAAGGCGCATAGTCATAAGAGTAAACTTTTCGAACAAATTTTTTCATGCTAGTAGGTTTATGTTTTATGATTCGAACAATATCAAATGCATCTTTTTCACGAATCATCGTTAAAATATCTTCAAGATGAGAGAGTCCATGCCCCCAAATTATGATTGAATCATAGCGAGAATCTTTATCTAAAATATTCATGTTTTAAGGTTTCTTATAAAATCTGATTTAAATAGGCTAACCAATAGAACAGCTTTCACTTGGTAAATAAAAATAAACCTTGTCTCTCTTATTAATGCGTAACTAATCAGTACAAAAAGCTCTGAGATAACAGTACTGTATGCAGCACCGTTTATTCCATAACGTGGAATTAAGAGGTAATTTAAAACTGCGTTAATTGATAATGCGAGCAGTGCTCTTTTAAAAATGATCGTTTCAAGATTATGTAATATTAATATTTTGTTATTAATCGATTGAAAAAAGGTCAATATTAATAACAGTGAGTATATTTTCATCACATCTACAGAGCTTAAAAACTCATCAGAAAACAAAGTAGTAATAATAAATTCAGATGCAAAAAACATAGAGATAAAAGCCACAAAACCAAGGATAAAAAACACCGTATAAATGCTTTCTAACTGCTTTATATATGCATCACTATTTTCTTGATGAAATTTACTGACTAGACTCGGATAAAAAACATTAGAGATTAATGTTGGTAAAACAATCAATACAAGGATCATTTTGATGCCCACTGCATAAAGCCCCAATTCATATTCACCAAGAAAATATTTAATAAAAAACTGATCTTGCAAACTATATAATAGTCCGATAGATGCAGCTAACATCATAGGAAATGATGATCGAAGTAAACTTGTAGCTAATTTTTTATTTAATCGAGGCAATATTGTTTTATGCTTTAAGTTGAAATAACAAATATATAAGCTTGTTGCTTGAATTATTTTAGCGAGTAGGTAAGTAAACGAAAAATATATGACACCAACCTCATTCTCAACAAAAGTGTAGGTCAAAACCAGCTGAGTTAGTAATGAGACTAACGTAGAATAAGTATAAAATTTGTTTTTTAAATGTGCACCGAAATAATCTTTTAACGATAAAAATGAGTCAAACAAAAAACCGATAACTAACACATTCAATATATCGATATACAACTCATCAGATAATATATTTAACAAAGTGATTGATATAATAACAATCACAGAGACCACTAATCGTAAAAAACAGCTCGTTTCAATCAGTTCTTTCCCATCCTTCTTTTTACTTATAAAAAGCTTAAAAAGAATGGGGTCCATTCCTAAACCAACAATAGCCCCCAAAGCGGTCAATATCGCAAGACTTAGGCTTAAAACACCAAAGTCCTCGGCACCTAAATGATTAACGACTAATAATGTAATAAGAAGTGAACTAAGTACTCTTCCTCCTTGCTCAATCAATAACCACAATAAATTTATAGCTCTTTCTCGCATATTATTTTTCAGCATTAAATTCTTTACGTCTGATCATTTCAAAATCTAACCAGCGATATTTAATGTACTTAATCTGATTTGTAAAGGTTACTGTATGTTGATATGCAGAACGGTGTGGGCAGACATGATAACTTGTTATATTTTCATAAAGTCTGGCAAATTCATTCATATTTTTACTATTTGATATGAACCAAAAATCAAGGAAACCTTTGCCCACATTATGGTTTTCTTGATCATATTTTCTATTATTTTCTTTAGTTGGAGAAATATTCCAATTTGAAGCATAGAAATTATTCATATCAAGCTCGGAAAAGTTCAATTGCGAATAAAATCCAACATCTAATCGCATTACCATTACACAGTCATATTCAAAATCATTTTCTTGTTCATATTCTTTTTTCAGTTCAAGTACTTTTTTACTACTGTACCAACGGCTATACGCCCGAAATGCTTCCTTTTTTTTATTTTCGAGTAAGCCAAAAATACCACAAGGGTTCTTTAGTGCAGAAACCAGCATTGATAGCTTTTCTGAAAAATCTCGATTGTAAGTAATACTTTTAGAGGAAGGAAAATCTATCTGTTTTTCAATTAAGTGAAATTTAGGATGATAAAGACTTATAAGCTCATCTCTCTTCTCATGTGACCAACTGTGGATAAAAACATCGACATCGTGACCTAACTTATTATTATTTAAAATTAGGTTATCATTATTTAGATTATAAGCTATTGTAGGATCAAGTGATGTACCAGCACCATCCTTATTCGCTTTACTACCTACCAACCCGTAAAAACAAAGTGCAATTCTCATATCTTACCTTATTATTAAATATAATTTCTCAAGTCACCCAAAATCACACTACTTAATGACACTCCCTCCAAAAAGGAAAAATCCATAAGTATCCTTCGATTTAAAAATCGAACTTATTTAAAATAACTAAATAACTTTTTAAGTTTGATTTTAAATATGTTGTCTTTGGGAATAGAGCTGACAACCTGAGAAATGAAACGTTTTGTAGCAACGTCATTATTCTCGGTTATTACCTCCTCGTCGCCACATTTAGGCATGAAATTTAATAACGTAATGACATCTTTATCACTATAACCATACACGTGACCTTTTGTCGCATCAAAAGAGTTTTTTTTGCTAACAGAGGTATACAATGATTCAATTAAAGTGCTTTTTTCTAGTTTATTCCATTCTCTAAAATCTATATATCCATATTTATCTAGACCTATATTAAAATTCTCTTTCAATATTTCATAATATAAGATCATTCCTTTACGATAACTTGAATTTCTATATAGCTCTCCAAATATCTCAAATCTTTTCCTTCTTCCATGACCAGTAACACCAAAAAATTGGAAGAATTTTTCAAATTCAGGATAACACTCAATAAATGGATTATAAAAACGCCGAATATGGCTAATACCAGCATCAATCTCATAATAATTATCATAGATTGTATTATAGTTATATAGTTTTAGTGCATCCAAATAACTACAAAAAAAACACTCATCTGCAAGATAGAATGGTTTGGATATTTCGAACCACGGAATCCATATTTTGCTCTTGAATGGGCTACGAGCGCTGTTGATTTTATAATCTTTACCAAAAATTCTTTTAAGATCTTCTTTTGCAATAAACAAATCTGGACGACTTTTAAAAATAAAGTTATTTTTATTAGTTACTTTATTTAAAGCGCAATGAAATGACTTCATCTGATAAAATATACTGCCACTATTAACTTTTGGTGGTTTAGGAGTAACTACGATTAAATTTTCATTAACTTGCTCAATTAATTCTTCGCTTTGTTTATCGAGCTCACCTTTCCATGTAGAAAGAATAATTTCACCCACTACCCCCTCATTTTTAAGGGCAACAAATTCTTGTATTGATCTTAAAAAAGCATTACTAGACTTTATTTCGCCTGTTATTAACACACTAATTTTATGCAATGCATTACCTCTCTAAAAAATAAATATATTCATCTGGAACACCGCAAAATATAACGTCACGTCTTTTAATTAGATTGTAATGTATATTTTTACCTTCGCTAATTAAATGATTATATAAAGGTGCAACATAAAGCTCTGCTTTTTCCCATTCATTTTCTGGTTTAGCTAAATAATCGTTATATGCATCTAAATAATCGTTTACGGAAGAAAAATAATATAAACCAGTGCAACATAAATCTGATATTGGATTTTTTTCTGTTGTTTGAGTTACTTTATGAGAGAGCTCATTAAGAGGCTTTACAAATGACCAATTATCACCTTCTCCCTGAAAAACTTCTAAGTAACCATCTCCTAGCTTATTAAGATTTGGATATTTAAAGTTAGGCCTAAAAGTATCGATATTAAAGATAGTTATTGGCCCTTGATAAGTTATTTCACTTAAACCAAGTGTGACTGTTTCAGCCTGTCCTCTCGTTTCTTGGTTTAACACAATAATTTTGAAATCAGAAATACCAAGAGACTCGGCAGTTTTTTTTACAAAATCTACCGTATTAAAAACATCGCGCACAATGAATAAAAAACGTTTGGACTTATAGTAAGACTTAAAACTTTCAACAGAATGTTCAAATAATGTTTTTCCATGCGCTTCTAACATGTATTTTGGTTGAGTATATCCTGCTTTAAAAAATCGAGAACTCATTCCCGCCATTGGTATAACTATCATTCTTCGAGCCTTTTCATAATTTGATAAAGTCTAAATACATTTGCAAACAAACCTTCTTGCCGGTATGGATCATCAGCGTGTAAAGGCAACATAGATAAAAAAAGTTGTAATTGCATTGCGTATAGGTTTACTGGTGTTAAGTTATATTTTTGACCTACCATTACAATAAACATACTCTGGGTATCTTTATGTTTCACTTCACCAGAAATATTGAATTGAATTTTTTTTGTCTGCCAATCTAAAGATGTTTGATGGTAGCCTGCTACAATCCAATCGTACATACCTAAAATAGAGTGGCTAAGTTTAGCAAGATCATAACGAATATCACCATAAATAGTAATATCCCCAGAAAGAGTCATACCCCTAGGGTCTATTGTTTTTATTCTATTTGCTCTGAAGTCATAAAGAATATTGCTGAAACAAAAATCACCATGCATTAGTGTTGATATTTTATTTTCGCTTGGTAAATTTTTTTCACTCTCGGCTAATATTTGTTCAAGAGAAACAGATAGATCATCATTAAAAATCCATTTATCAGAAAATGAAAAATTTTTAGTAGTTTTAAACTCTTCTAAACGCTCTAATGTCTTAGCACTAAATAACTGATTTATATCTTGGCTAATCGCTTGATGAGGTGATATTTCACTATTGCAATCCTGAATAAAATTCAAACAATGCTCTAAAATATTACTCCAAATAATATTTGGCATTTCTGAAAACACAAATAATTCATTGAGTGCGGTATTATGAAGATACTCCAAACGATAACTAAACTTGCCCTCACATGTTTCTGTATGTCCCAAATACTGCGGAGTATAGCTTTTCATCATGGTAGGTAATGTTTCAAACCAATTAGCTTCTGCTTTGATTTTCTGGCTTTTAAAACTCGATTTTTCAATAAACCTAGGATTGATAGTTAATTCATTAAATGATCGCTGTGTAGTAAAGGCAGCTTTTGAATGATAATAAGTGTTCACATGACCAAAGTCATACCAATCAGTTGATTGGTTTTGAGATAATCCATTTTCTTTTTTATATCGATCAATCCCTTTAATAAAATCCCATTTCTCCTGAGTAATATTACGAATAAGCTTGCGTGGTTCATTAAATTTAAAATAACCACAGACTACATTTGAGCTATTTTTTGATTCTGTTAACCAATCAATATTATTATTGTCAATACTTGACCACTGATAATTACTCTTAACTTCCGATACAGCTAAAATATCATTACCTTCCGGTAACTTAGTGAAAAGAGTATCTCCAAAGAGTAGATGTAAAGATGAGTTAATTGGCTCGTCAATCAGGTTTAAGCACGCAACTAAGCCCTGCCCTACATTTAGCGAACAAGGAGTTTTAAGTAAGATTACGCGATGTTTGCTCAACCAGTCGTAATCTACTGCATTGATCGTATAATCTTCAGGAACGGATAAATATATTTTACAACCTTTAGGAGCTAGCTTAATCTGGTATTGAAAGAGTCTTTTATTTCCTAGCGGTAAAAAACTTGGCGGAATATGTCCAAATTCAGCATTTAGTTCTGATTGCACATAAGAGCCAGACATGATTAAGAACATATTTTCTCTTTTTCAATCAATGCTGTGATCTCTTCAAAGCTCATAGCAGTAAACTCCGATGGACGAATTGCTCGATCATCAATGTAAAAACCATCATGACCACACCAAGGCTTGCCTACGAGTACTTCATCATAAGGTACTTCATGCCTATCTAGCCATTCGGTGATAGTTGGCAATGTGCAAATATTGATTTTACCAACATTCCCTTCATAGGTTCTCATATTTCTAGCTGTTGATATAACAATAGTAAATCCATTCTGTTTATATTCTCTTAGACTTTCTACCAACTCGACATTAGGCAGAACATTTTTATAGTCACTTGTATTAGCTAATGTAATTGTTCCATCTAAATCAACAATCAATTTTTTCATTAATTTCACCTTGTTATGAATTTGCTATTACAGAGTTCACTATTTTCTAAATTCTTCTTGATTATCAACAAACCATTTATAAGCTAATTCAAGTCCTTTTTCTAGAGCAATAGAATACTGCCATCCTAATGATTCAAGTCTTTCAACATTCATTAACTTTCTTGGGGCACCATCAGGCTTGGTTGCATCAAATTTAATCTCGCCTTCAAAACCAACCACTTTAGCAATTGTCTCAACCAGTTCACGAATAGTATAATCAACACCTGAACCAACATTAATATGACTTAACATAGGCTCTGTATTTTCTTCATAAACTGATTGCTCTAAGTTCATCACATAAATTGATGCAGCAGCCATATCGTCTACATACAAAAATTCACGCATTGGTTTACCACTTCCCCAAGCAATAACTTCTTTATCACCATTTAATTTCGCCTCATGAAAGCGGCGTAATAGCGCAGGGATAACATGACTATTTTCTGGATGGAAATTATCATGAGTGCCATAAAGATTAGTCGGCATAACACTGCGATAATTACGAGCGTATTGACGGTTATAAGATTCACACATTTTTATACCTGCAATTTTTGCAATGGCATAAGGTTCGTTAGTTGGTTCTAATATGCCTGTTAATAAAGCATGCTCTGTCATTGGCTGCTCAGCCAATTTAGGGTAAATACACGACGAGCCTAAAAATAATAAATCTTGTACGCCACATAAATGCGCGCTGTGGATTATATTATTTTGAATTGTTAAGTTTTGGTAAATAAAATCTGCAGGGTAGGTATTATTAGCAACAATTCCACCTACCTTTGCAGCAGCTAAATATACTTGATCTATTTTTTCAGTTTTAAAAAACTCAAGTACAGCTTGTTGATTAGTAAGGTCTAATTCAGCCCTTGTACGTGTAATTATTTGCACATTTTTATTTGCACTCAACTGCCTTACAATAGCAGAACCTACCATACCGTTATGGCCAGCGACAAAAACACGCATAATTTTTTTCACTTCGCTCATTTATGCATTCTCTACTGAAACGGCCAAATCAAAACCGTGTGTTTTTAAAATAGCGTGCTGTTTCGCTTTATTTAAATCATTAGCAACCATTTCTGCACACATTTCTTCTACGGTAATTTCAGGTGTCCAACCTAACTTGTCTTTTGCTTTTGAAGGATCACCCAGTAAGGTTTCCACCTCCGCAGGGCGGAAATAACGAGTGTCAACTTTAACAATTATATCGCCAACATTTACCGCTGGCGCATTATCACCTTTTATTTTGGTTACTGTGGCAACTTCATCAACTCCTTCACCACTAAACTCAAGTTCAATACCTGCTTCTTTTGCTGACAGAGTAACAAACTCACGTACTGATATTTGTTTGCCTGTAGCGATGACAAAATCATCAGCAACGTCTTGTTGAAGCATCATCCATTGCATGCGTACATAGTCTTTCGCATGCCCCCAATCACGTAGCGCATCCATGTTGCCAAGGTATAAACAGCTTTCCAGTCCTTGAGAGATATTAGCAATTGCGCGAGTAATTTTACGTGTTACGAAAGTCTCACCACGACGTGGCGACTCATGATTAAATAAAATACCGTTACATGCATACATACCGTAAGACTCACGGTAATTCACCACTATCCAGTAAGCGTACATTTTAGCAACCGCATAAGGAGAGCGAGGGTGAAATGGCGTAGTCTCTTTTTGTGGAATTTCTTGTACTTCACCAAATAGTTCAGAAGTAGAAGCTTGATAAAACTTTGTTTTCTTTTCCAAACCTAAGAAACGTATTGCTTCTAGTAATCGCAATGTTCCCATTGCATCAACATCTGCTGTGTATTCAGGGCACTCAAAAGAGACTGCAACATGAGACTGGGCTCCTAAATTATAGACTTCATCAGGCTGTACGTCTTTTAATATACGCGTTAGGTTAGATGAGTCAGTTAAATCACCATAATGCAAAAAGAATTTTTGGTCTTTTTCATGGTTATCTTGATAAATATGATCAACACGCTCTGTGTTTAACGATGAAGCTCGGCGTTTAATACCGTGTACTTCATAGCCTTTTTCTAATAAAAGTTCTGCAAGGTAGGAACCATCTTGCCCTGTAATACCTGTAATGAGTGCTTTCTTACTCATGTTTACTCCGTGTTTTTTTCAAAATTATTGATAGTTTATTTTAGTTCAACCTAGATCTAAGCAACGATTATCGGCAACTTAGTAATATTTTTTCCACAATATCGTCTGATTTTTGTAGGTCAGAACTTTCTGCGTAACACCTCAATTCAGGTGCATTACCTGAAGGCCTTAGATGAACAATATCACCATTACTTAAAGTCATACGTAGTCCATCAGTTTCATCAATAGAAACCACTTCTAGTTCTTCATCTTCTTTTTCAATTGCAGTTAATAATTGAACTTGCTTCATTTTGCTGTTTTTTAGCTCTGAGATAAGTTGTCGACTGGTTTCTGTCGGAATGTCTTTAATCCGATCGCTGGCGGTATAACGCTCTGGAAAATCATCTGTTAACTGGCTAATTGGTTTAGTTTGTTCTTGAGACATAGCCAATACAATAAGTGCTGGTAGGATAGAATCTCGCGTTGGTAAAGCATGTAGAGTTTGGTTATTTACATCAAAGTCAGAACCGACTAAAAAACCACCGTTAGCTTCATACCCAACGATTCTTGCCTCTGGCGCTTCTTCTTTATTTTCTAGTAATAAAGCTTCCATCCCAGCTATTACATAAGGTGAGCCAATTTTCGTTCTTAATACTTTTCGTTCTGGCTTGCGTAACTCAAGAGCGGTATTCACGTTAACAGGCGCCGCTACATGCGTTGCGTTCAAATAATCTGCACACAACACACCGAGAATATCACCGCGAAGCCATTCACCTTTTTCATTACTGATTAGCGGTCGATCACCATCACCATCGGTTGAAATAATGGCGTCTAGGTTGTGCGTTTTCGCCCAATCTAAACCTTTCAGCTTATCTTCTTCCGACACTGCTTCCGTATCAATTGGTACGAAGGTTTCAGTTCGCTCAAGTGAGACGACATCCGCGCCAAAGTGGGTCAATAATATCTTGATAACATCACGAGCCACACTGGAATGTTCATACACGCCGATACGTTTGCCATTCAGCAGAGTGGTTGGAAATAATGAGGTATATCGAGTTTTGAACAGATCTATCGCAACGGCATCAGTCACGGGAAGCACTCGTTCTGATGTGTTTTTTACAAGATCGCTTGGAACCGATACTTGGCCATTCATAATACTGGCTTCGTCTGCTTTACTGATTTCACCATCAGGACGATAAAACTTGATGCCATTACGATCAAATGGGATATGACTGCCGGTAATCATGATGGAAGGCATCGCATTTTGCATGGCGTAAAATGCTAATGCAGGTGTCGGAAGCGTACCACAGTAAGTCGCTTTAGCACCGTAGGATTCAATGGCAAATAGAACCGATTTTGCTATCTCTGGGCTACTTGGTCGTAAATCTATGCCAACCGCAACATGGGTTGTATTCGGGCAAACTTCTTGCAGAAACGACGTCACAAACGCAAAACAAAGCTCTGGCGTTAAATCGACCACCAAACCACGAACACCACTTGTTCCAAAGGCAACACCAAGTTCATCACTTAGTACTGTCACTTGCACACTGTTAGAATCCAACATTATTTTGAGCGTCCATAACGATCACTGAAACGAACAATGTCGTCTTCACCCAAATAACTACCAGACTGTACTTCCACTAGTTGTAATAGAATTTTCCCTGGGTTTTCTAATGCATGTACCACACCAACCGGAATATAAGTTGATTCGTTTTCCGTGAGCAGTATTTCTTGGTCGCCGTTTTGTACTTTCGCGGTGCCTGATACAACCACCCAATGCTCTGCTCTATGGTGATGCATTTGAACACTGAGCTTTTCACCTGGTTTTACTGTAATACGTTTCACTTGATGACGCTCACCAAGATCTACGGTTTCGTACGATCCCCAAGGACGATGAACTTGCGTATGATACATGTGCTCCTCACGATCTTCAGTCTGAATACGCTTAACAATTTTCTTCACATCTTGAGCGTTATTTTTGTCCATAACCAAAATAGCATCTGCAGTTTCCACAATCACAAGGTCTTTCACACCCACAGCCGCCACTAAACGAGACTCGGAACGTATCAAGCAATTGCTTGAACCTTCTGACATCACATCACCAAGCAACACGTTTTGGTCACTGTCTTTATCAGAATAATCGTACAAAGCATCCCAAGCACCAATGTCGCTCCAATCACCATGATAAGGAACCACTTTGGCCTTCTTGGTTTTCTCCATCACCGCGAAGTCGATAGACTCTTCTGGACATTCAGCAAATAACTGTGCATCAATACGAACAAAATCCATGTCTTCTGAACGTTGTTGGTAGGCATTTTGTACCGATTGAAAAATATCGTTTCGATGGGCTGACAGTTCATCTAGGTAGGCTTTGGCACTGAATAAGAACATGCCGCTGTTCCATAAGTATTCACCAGACTCTAAATACGCTTGGGCTTTTTCAAGATTGGGCTTTTCTACGAACTCAGCCACCGCAAAATCTTCACCCGAACGAATATAACCGTAACCCGTTTCTGGGCAAGTTGGCTGCACACCAAAAGTTACTAAAGCCCCTTTTTTAGCCAGCTCAACTGCTTGAGTAATCGTCTCTTCAAAAGCAGCTATATCACGAATTACATGGTCAGCAGGCAATACAAGCATTAACGTATCACTGAGTTCCGCTATTTCCGACTGAGTACGCTGAGTTTCAAACGCTGCTAAAGCGATAGCTGGAGCAGTATTACGTCCCTTTGGCTCAAGTAATATACTGGATTTTTTCACACCAATTGATTGCAACTGCTGTGCAATTAAAAAACGATGATCTTCGTTACAAACCACAATAGGATTGCCCACCTCGAGAGACTGAGTACGCAATAGCGTTTGCTGCAAAAGACTGTACTCTTTATCCGTTAAAGGAAGACACTGTTTAGGGTAATGTTCGCGTGATAAAGGCCAAAGTCGACTGCCTACACCACCGGATAAAATAATTGGAATAATTTTCAAAACACGTCCTTTCATTTAAAAATAGACTTAAAACTAGTAACTAATCTTCACCAAACAAATCACGGGTATAAACTTTGTCCGCCACGTCATCTAAATCACTTGTCATGCGGTTAGCAACCACCACGTCAGCCGTCTGCTTGAACACGTCAAAATCACGATAGACCTTAGAGTGAAAAAATTCGTCTTCGTGTAATTCAGGTTCAAATAAGATGACTTCTACACCTTTGGCCTTTAGTCGCTTCATAACGCCTTGTATTGCAGAGGCTCTAAAGTTATCTGATCCTGTCTTCATTACAAGGCGATAAATACCAACCACTTTAGGGTTACGTTTCAAAATAGAATCAGCAATAAAATCTTTACGAGTAGTATTAGAATCCACAATCGCACGAATAATATTATTAGGTACGTTTTCATAGTTCGCTAATAATTGCTTAGTGTCTTTAGGTAAACAGTAACCACCGTAACCAAAAGAAGGGTTGTTGTAATGGTTTCCAATACGAGGATCTAATCCCACCCCTTCTATTACCTGTTTGGCGCTTAAACCATGGGATTCACAGTAAGAGTCTAATTCATTAAAGTAAGCAACACGCATAGCCAAGTAGGTATTGGAAAAAAGTTTAACGGCCTCTGCTTCTGTTGAGTCAGTAAACAAAACCTGTATATCTTGCTTAATAGCGCCTTGCTGTAATAACCCCGCAAAGATTCTAGCTCGATCCGAATCTTCACCTACAATAATACGAGATGGGTACAAGTTGTCATGAAGGGCTTTGCCTTCACGCAAGAACTCTGGAGAAAATAAAATGTTCGACGTTTGGAATTTTTCATTCACGCTTTTCGTGTAACCAACAGGTACCGTTGATTTAATCACCATCACCGCGCTTGGGTTAATCTCAAGCACGTCTTTGATAACGCTTTCAACAGAAGCAGTATTAAAGTAATTAGTGTCTGGATCGTAATCCGTTGGTGTGGCTATGATTACAAAGTCAGCGTTTTTATAGGCTAAGGTTTTATCTAACGTAGCGGTAAAATTAAGTGTTTTATTTGTTAAGAAATCTTCTATTTCAACATCGGCAATAGGAGACTGCTTATTATTAAGCATCTCTACTTTGTCATGAATAATATCAACGGCTATTACGTCGCTATGCTGTGATAATAGCATGGCATTTGATAAGCCAACGTAACCTGTTCCGGCTATAGCGATTTTGTATTTTTTCATGGTGACTTCCGTATTCTTTAAACTTCTTAATATTCAACGAGGTCTTGTCGGATTACGTCTCGTGCCTCGCTTAATCCGACCTACGATTTAAATCTATGTTTTAGGTTATGATTTTAATTCGTTTTGGAATATTTTATACCAAGCTACAAACTTCTCCATGCCTTCTTGAATTGTTGTCGCTGGTTTGTAGCCTACTACTGCCTCTAGTTGTGCCGTGTCTGCATAGGTTTTTGGGACGTCACCCGGCTGCATGTCCATGTAGTTTTTGTCAGCGGTTTTACCACAGGCGATTTCAATGGCTTCTATAAATTCTGATAATTGAATCGGTTGATTATTACCAATATTATAAATGGAATAAGGTGCTGTTGTCCCTGACACTTCAGTTTTTTGTTTCTGAGGCACCACATTCTGTATACGAATAACACCTTCCACAATATCGTCTATGTATGTGAAATCACGCATCATTTTTCCGTGATTAAACACCTTAATAGGTTCGTCATTTAAGATGGCTTCTGTAAACAACCAAGGGGCCATGTCAGGACGACCACCTGGGCCGTATACGGTAAAAAATCGCAAACCAGTTGTCGGAATATTATACAGATGCGCGTAGGAATGAGCCATTAACTCATTGGACTTTTTCGTTGCTGCATACAAGGAAACAGGGTGATCGACTGTATCGCTTTCACTGAAAGGGATTTTGGTATTCATGCCATACACAGAGCTAGAAGAGGCATACACAAGGTGTTCTACCTTGTTATGGCGGCAGCCTTCTAAAACCGTCATCATCCCAACAAGGTTACTATCCACATAATCAAATGGCGTTTCTATGGAATAACGTACCCCTGCTTGCGCGGCTAGATGAATGACTCGCTGAAATTGCTCTTCTTTGAATAGATTCGCCATGCCTTCACGATTTGCAAGGTCTAACTTTACGAACCTAAAATTACTATAAGGCAGTAATTGATCAAGACGGTGTGTTTTTAATTCTGTTATGTAATAGGTGTTTAAATTATCTAGGCCAACGACTTCATGTCCATCATCTAAAAGACGCTTACACGTATTCATACCAATAAAACCTGCAGCGCCTGTCACTAGAAATTTCATTTACTTCCTGCCTAATTTGATTTTTCAAATAAACCGAGTGTGTAATGTCGGATCACGCCTCGTGCCTCGTCTCATCCGACCTACGATTTTTGTAGATTGTGGTTTCGCGACAACGATTTTCTTGACGACCTGAAGGCCGACCTACGATTTTTGTAGGTTATGGTTTACGGTTTTATTTCTTCACGTAGTCGTTCAATTTCTTTCGCTAGTTCTTCGTGTTCTTTTAGTTTTCTTTGAAGAAAGTGCTGTGTGAGTGTTATTTTTTCTTCTATGCCTTTTGGTGTTAATAGGTACAAATACCGTGTTTTGTTTGGGTTTTTTTTAAAGTTGTCCGCTTTTACTAGGCCTTTTTCAATTAGGGCGTTAAGGCAAAAGTTGGTTTTCCCAAGGCTCACTCCCAATCGTCTCGCCAATTCACGTTGACTTATTTCTGGGTCTTGCTGGAGTTCTTTTAAAATCTTGTAACGATATTCATCTGTTAACACGTTTTTACCTTGTTTTTTAGTAACCATTTCCTTGGTAAAAATCTACACCGTTCAATTGGTGAACGATGATATATATGTTAGCCAATCATGTAAAGAATGTGACTGTTAAATAGATGAAAAAGATTCTCGTTTGTTAATCATTACAAGGGTGGTATTTGGTGGTGTGTGATTTTATTGTGTCACATCACTTTTATCGTCGGATCACGCCTCGTTCCTCGGCTCATCCGACCTACGAGGTGGTGGTAAATATGGTTGCTTTGTTTGACGGCCTAAAGGCCGACCTACATAAGAGAAAGCCGACCTAGATAAATAAGGTCGGCTTATGGATGGGGTTTACTCTTTTTTGGCGAAGACGAAGTGGATTAACACAATGGCTACGCCAAGCATGCCGCCTAGTAGAACAGCTAATACGCAGATTAGTGCTCTTTTTGGTCCGACTTTTTCTTCTGGCACAACGGCTGGGTCAATGATTTTGAAAGCAAATTCGTCTTGCACTTCCGCTAGCATTAGGTTTTTGGTTTGCTCTTCAATAAGCTGATAAAAAACCGATTGCATGTCTGCTATGTTGGTGTTTCCAATTTGCTCCTCTAGGTAGCTGATGTTGCGGCGAGTATCATCCAGTGATTTGGTTTTTACCCAGGCATTTAAATCAACGACTAACCAATCTACCCATTGCTTTGCGATGGTTGGTGAAAGATGGGTAATAGATAAGGTTGTTAATCCTGTCTCTTTGGCTTCGTTAATTGAGATTATTGTTTTAAACTTTTTATAGGCATCCCAATCGGTTGGCTCTGGCGATTTTCCTGGGTCAACTTCTCGAACCCATTTACCTGTACTAGGGTCGTACATTTCTGAATTCAAGATTAATTCATCTTGCCCTTCGTTCCATTTTTCACCTGCCATTAGCGGGACAAGCAAATCGTATTTTTTTATAAAAGCGTTAATGAATTGACGAGATTGAAGCACGGCCAAGGCCATAGCTTTATCATCTGTTCCACCGCCACCGCCAAGACTGATACCCGCTAAAGAGGCTAGGCCACCAAACTGTGAAGCCATTGCCGCCAAACCACCTGACTGACCGCCACTTGCAGACGCTAATATGGCTTCAGCCTTATAGGTGTTAGGCTGGGACAATGCGTAGAAGACGCCACCAATTGCGAATAAAACAGTAAATAGAATAATGATCCATTTCCCTTTCCAAAGCGCTAAAAAGAGCTCTTTAAGATCTATTTCATCATCGTGATACTGTAGGTTCTGAGAAGGAAAGTGTTGTTCGCTCATAATGTTTACTATCGAAAACGGACGCTATTCTTAACCAAGCACAGCATCCGTTTTCCGTACATCCTATTAATTAAGTTCCAATATAGTATAAAGCATACTTTGTATAAAAATTACGACACTTGATAGGTCGCTATACTTGTGTGCTAATCCTTGACTGCGCTCCAAGCAACACCTAACTGATAAAGTATTTGAGTCGCTGTTGATAAGGTACTTAACCCATCAAGATAGTCCGTATTGATTGGCACTATAATGGCATCCCCAGGCGCTAACGATTGATACTTCCGACTAAACCAAAAAGAGTTATTAGGTACTTCCACTGAACCATTTGATTTCACAATATAGATTCTACCTGTATCCGCCTGACGCTTAGTGCCACCGGCCGATGCGATGTAGTCATCCACGGTTTTATTTGGATCAAACGTATGGTGAGAGCCGTATTGCACTTCACCCACGACACTTATAACCGGGTTGAGTGCTGGAATATACAACTTATCATCTTTTTCCAACATTAAGTTCGCCAATTCATCGCCTTTCATGGCTTTATCAATATTTACGACAAGACGCCCGACAGGCTCAGCTTGATCCAATTGATCAAGAACACTTAATGCTTGCGCAGGGTCGGAGGAAGAAGCACCTTGACGACGCAATGACATATTGCTGATTTCTTGTTTTAATTGTGCGTTTAAATATTTTAACCTTTCCGCTTCCTGACGCTTCAGCCGCTCACGACTGAATACCGCACCTTTAGGGTAAGCAAATTCGGTAAAACCACCCGCGCGACCGATTAGGTCTTTAATAGTATCCCCACGCTGGAAAGTATATCGTCCAGGGAAAACAACTTCACCTTGAAGCTCAACCAACATACCTTCCTGCCAATCTGGTCGAGTTTTTATGGCTAGATGATCTTGTGGAGAAAGAGACACTAGGGATTTACCACTGATAGCGTCTTTTAATGAAAAATTAATCTGCTCTGATATAAGACGACCGTTTTCAATTCCACGATAAGATAATTCTGCCGAGTCTAAATACGCGTCTTCCGTTAAACCACCCGCAGCAACGACCAATGATGCAGCCGTTGCATTTTTTACTAGTGGGTAAGTTCCCGGAAATTTCACTGCACCGGATATATCAACCAACAATGCTGGTGCATCATAAGAAGCCTGATCAGCCAGTCGCTCAATAATAGGCTCAAGAAGTTTTGCACGGCTTCCTTGTTGCTGTTTTGCTGTTGCAGAAACTGCAGAGTTAGAAAATGTCCCTATTGCGTTCTCTTCTTGAGATACTATTTCCGCACCTGTCTCAGAGTCAATGTAGGAAATATTTGTTTGATTGCTTAATACTGAACCTTTTTGTCGTGCTAAGTTGATGCTTTTTTCAGCTCCCCAGTAATTAAGATCCAATCCATTATTAAAAACAAATATCTGGTCTTTTTCTTGTAGTAATAGGTTATCAATAGAATTGAGGTCACTCAGGGCTTTCAGCAAACTGAATTGGTGCACCTCAATATCTTGGTTTTTATTTCCCTCTCGAACAAGCAAGGCGTAATTCAAATCTGCGCTCTGCTTTAGGTCATCTTCAATAGAACCAATCGCATCACTTATTCGCATTCCACTGGTGAAATTCATAGCACCTTGGCTAACGACTTCGCCACGAATAGCCACCGCATTTTTCAAGACATTAGACACTTCACCAAAACGTATTTCATCACCGTTTTGTAAAATAAAATTGCGCCCAGATGCTTGTTTTAAATCTACCGTGAATTGCTGAGAACCTATGGAACTCATTCTACGAACGCTGATTCTTGAAAGATAAGCTTGCGGTTTCGGGCCACCAGCCAAAGCAAGCAATTGAGCCAGTGTCGTTCTGCCTTTGAGTTCATAAATGGCAGGTCGAACTACTTCACCATCCAACTCCACTCCACTCGCTTTGGTGGGAATGAAAAGTGTGTCTCCTGATGAAAGTCGAACGTCTTTCGAAGTATCACCTTTGATCAATAAATCGTATAAGTCCAACTCCGAAACAACCTTACCTTTACGCTTTAATTGAATTTGACGAAGGCTTCCTGAGTTTTTTACGCCACCACTTGCCACTATGGCTTGTGTAATTGTGGTCAATCCATTGACATTGTAAGCGCCTGGCTGAGAGACCTCACCAACAATATAAACCTGCATGGTACGCATAGTACCCATTGATACAGCAACATCAACGCCAATAATTGTTTGCTTGATCAACCCTACAAGCTGCGCTCTAAGTTGCTCAAAGGTTTGTCCTGCCACTGAGACTGGGCCAAGATCTGGCAGGTTAATGGTGCCATCACGATCAATCTTCAGGGTCATTTTTTGATTGCTTTTACCAAACACCTGAACATTAACAACATCCCCTGGCCCCATTTGATAGTCTAAAGGCACAGGTAAATTATCAACAACGGTAAAACCCAGTGCCGCGCCAGATAGCGCTTCATAACCAAAAGATTTTAGTCCGCTGGTTTGATTCTTGTTCTGTGATGTCGCTGTAGCGCTAGTTTGGTTGCTTGTTGTGCGTTCTAAGACTGGCGCTTGTTGGGTTGGCGCAGACACAGCACTCCCACCACCAAGTAAAGAATCAACATCCACACCATATTGACGAGCCAATTGCTCCTGCTGAGCTTTGGGTAAGTTTTGAAATTGGCTAATTTGTGCTGCCGTAGGAGTAAATGCCTGTATTGGAGCAACTAAAGCCATAAGAAAGGCTATTGGTAAAATTTTCTTTAGATACATAACACCTGGTCTATATAATTTAAATTCGAAAAACTATTGAAGCTCTCATCGGCTTTATTAGATTAATAAAGCCCCAAGAACTGCATCCCTTTCAGCCACTAATGCCTATTCTCTATTTATTCCTGCAATCCTTTAAGCCCTATACGACTCAGCCTATACAATTTAGCTTATACAACTTAAATAGATGACTTCAAACCCATTATTAGAAACGAAGCTCGTAACCACTCCAAGCAATAAAGTTTTCGCCATCGGTATTGCTACTCTCATGGCCAACGCCAAAATGCATCATGCCATTCAGTGCAGGTAATCGATAAGTTACTTGATTACTCTTGATGTTTTCGCCATCTTCTGTTGAATTTCTATAAATTAATCCGAGATTATGATCATTTTTCAGCTGTAAGTAAAAAGCCGCTGAATAACTATCGTCTAATAAGTAACTGTTATTCGTCACGCCATCAGAACTGGATGGATAGTCGCCTGAGCTCCATGAGGTTGAATCATGAGCTGAAGTCGTTTGCTGTGATTCCAGTACAATACGCGCATTATGGTCTGCAATATTAAAACCACCTGTCCAACCCATCATCCAAGCACCAAGCTCAGACAATGTAGACGTTGATGCCATTTCCAAATAAACACTGTGATACAAATTTTTGATGTGAGGCAAAACCAGCTTTGCATCGAGTGCTATTTGGCTATCACTATTACCGCCACTATTGTTTACATCAGAAAACCAAGTTTGATATGTCATTCCATATTCAAAAATGCTAAATGGCTTAGAAACCAAACGTGTCGCGCTGTGGTTATCGTATGCACTATCTACGGGCTTCGAAAGCAAACTTTCAACACTCCAAACACCTAAAAAATCATTAGCCCCTATATAACTTGCGCTAACATCAGGGGCCGCTTTTGCGTATGAAGCTAAGATTAGATTGTGTTGCCAACCTTGCCCCCACCAACGATTAACATTACCCAAGGTAAAAAGCCATTCACTAGCATTTAGAGATAAATAACTGTCATTCCAATTAAGTTCTTTCTCATCATTGTATTCGCTGTATGCTGCCGTCAAACGATAGGAAAAGGCGTTACTCAAATAATCTGTGCTGATGTAAGCGCCCATTTCATCTTCATTAAATTGACCAAAGCTTGATAATGATGATTGATCTATAGCACCGATTACTTTGAAACGATTATTACCACGATTTAGTCGAGCGGTATTTAAAGCGTACAAAACTTCTTGTTTCGCAATAAAAACAGACGATGAGATTAGGCCTTCATTGGAATCTGTTAAATCATCACCAAATAAAGACCAACGCTGGGGATAAATATTGACTGGTGACGATATTTGATTGGAATCAGAAAGTAAGACAAGAGAAGATCGTAGAAAAGGGTCATTTGCTTCTAGCCAAGGCGAGGAAAAACCAACAGCGGGGAAACAACCACAAACTAGCATTAACGCTTTATAGGCGCTGCGATTAAGGGCTTTACAACAAAACGGCATCACTTTCTTTCTTACTGTAGACAAATACATCAAACGCTTACAATCCCTTTAAATATAAAAACCCGCACTAAAATGCATCAAGACACTTTAATTTAACACAAAAAAAACCGTTTTTTTGGCTACCAAATATTCGTATACAATAGTGTAACAAAACGTAAGATAAATAAAGCCACTTTACTTTCCATAAATGACAATATCATGTTTTAGATGGGCAAATTGAAAGTTATTAAACACCTGAAAAATTAATTATAAAGAAAACATCCCCTTTGAAAAAGCTCGAAAACAATCAAAAAAAACTTTTATGATGCTTACATTGTTTCATATCTTCCTCTAGAATCGAAGACGAAGATTTTCAAACTCTTCAAACATCGATGTTTAATGATAAAGGAATAATTATGAAACTAATTACTTTAGCTACTGTAGTAGCTCTTGGCCTAGCTAGCCAAGCATATGCTGAAAGCGCTAGTAGTGCTGGCGGTGCTGGCGGTGGTGCCGGCGCAGGTACGGCGGGCACAGCAGGTACGGCGGGCACAGCAGGTGCGGCGGGCACAGCAGGTGCGGCGGGCACAGCAGGTGCAGCGGGTGCAGCGGGTGCAGCGGGTGCAGCTGCGGGTCTTGGCACTTTAGGTCTTACTGCAGCAGTTTCTGCAGGTGTTATCGCAGCAGGCGTTGTCGTTGCAGTGGCGACAGAAGATGATGACGGTAGCAGTTCTACTTCCACATCTACTACAGCTACAGCTACAGCTACAGCTACAGCTACTCAGTAAGCGATAGAATAGAAGCTCAAAACTGCCTGATGTTAGAGAAGTACATCAGGCAGTTTTTTATTTACCTCTTGTTGGCTCTTTGATCATGTCTACTTTCCCTCTTTCCTTAGACAAGTATTGCTTATTCCTCTGTATATTTTTTCTGTCTGGCTGCTCAAGTAATTTTCAAACAGCTATAGAGTCGGCAAAACTAGCATTCGAACACAATAAAGGAACAGATATCACCAAAGAATATATACAAGCCCTTCCTTACTCTTCTGTTATCGTGACGGTCAATGACGCTCCTCCCATCCTTATGATCTTGGCCTTTGCCGAAAAAAATCATTACAACAATCACTATAGACTAACTTGGGTTTCTTCTGACAAAGGTGCTATTGTAACGGAAAACGGGCGCATCACTCATACAAGCGGACTTAACTCAGCTAATCTAGAATCTCTTCACAACACTGAAAATGATTTGCCTTGGATAGGTAAAGAAGAACAGTGGTCTGCTGTTTATGACTGGTCTCCTGGCTATAGATACAACTTCCCAGCTACGGTAAAAACGAGTCACATAGGTAAAGAAACTATTACAACTGAGATATGGGAAAGCGATACGGATTATTGGTCTGAAGCTGTGTATTTTGACGATTTAAATTATCGTCTCACCAATAAGTTCTGGGTGGTTCCTAGTGATCATACTTCTAAACCAAGAGTTGTAAAAAGTATCCAATATATTGGCCCCAATATGGATAAAATTGAAATACTTACAATGAAGCATTTCACTGAACCTTCTCCTGCATCAGAATTAGTTCGTAGTTCTGCTACTGTCCATATCTCACGGTCTATGAGTGAAGATTCATGATTGTATTTATAAGGCACCTTAGCTTCATTTTGTGTGTTTGGATGGGGTATGCTGGGGAGCTCGCTGCAGAAAACTACTCAGAACATACTGAAACAACCAGCATCACATTAACCGAGCAGAATATTGTATTAAACTACGATCAAGCGGTTAGGTTTTCACAAGTTCTTGGAGATACTTACTCCTATACAAACAATAAAATTTATCCGCTGGGTATATCTCTTATCTCTCCTCATAAGAAAAACCTCGTTGATCAAAAAAAAGCTTTGGTTCTTGATGCCTTGAAAGAATTAAATACTGTTGAAGCAAATAACCTTATTGCTCAACTGTCAGACTTGAATTTTGTGTATCGCGAAAAAATAGAAACCGATATAGAAAAAGTAAGACTTATTAGTCGTTCGAACCCTATGTTAAGAGGTCAGTATCAACTTTTCCTTTCAACTCGCCCTGACTATATTAGAATTTTTAGTGGAGACTATGAAAAGAGCTTTACGAAGCCTTTAAAAGCGAATTATGATTTAAAAGATTATGTATCTGATTTGCCGATTTTTTCTGACATACATACTCAAAAAACAGGCAACAAAAAGCCGAAATATCATTCTGCTTGGGTCATCCAACCCAATCAGGATGTTTACTTAGCTAATGACATTCAGTGGGCAAGAACGTTATATTTTCTCAGCCCTGGCGCATTTATCTTTATCGAGCTAGCGGATTTACCAAATAAGCATTCTAACTTGAACACTGATATCGCTCACCTGCTGACTTATTATATGGAGCCATAATGCCAATTTTTCGTTTAGGCTATTCGCTCCTTAAGGTTTCTGTTTGTTCCGTTGCACTTACTTCTGAACTGATGGCGACTACACTTGAGCGCTTCTCAGAGCCCTTCCAAGAACCAGAGTTTCTGCCAACACAGTCTGACTTTGGCGGAGTTGGCCTTATTCAAATGCCATCCGGTCGCATGGCGAAAGAAGGCACTTTCAGCTTTAGTGCCATCGAGAACCAGGAATACCAGTTTTACGCTATTTCTCTGCAACTTTTGCCATGGCTTGAAACCAGCATCCGCTATACGCAAGTAGAAGACGTTTTATATAATCCTTCCAAGGCTTTCAGTGGGGATACAAAATACACGGATAAAGGCATAGATACTAAAGTTCGATTATTAAAGGAGAGTTTTTGGTTACCTAATGTGTCTGTTGGACTAAGAGATTTAGGAGGGACAGGGTTATTTGATGGCGAATACCTTGTAGCATCAAAACGTTTCGGGGATTTCGATTTCACTCTTGGCTTAGGATGGGGCTACCTTGGAACAAGAGGGAATGTCAGCAACCCTTTATGCACTTACTCTGATGAATATTGCAGTCGCTCTTCTGAATATTCAGGCAATGGAGGGGAAATAGACTACAACCGTTGGTTTACAGGCCCTTCGTCTTTATTTGGCGGAGTAGAGTACCAAACACCGTTTCAACCATTACGCCTCAAACTTGAATACGATGGCAATGACTACAGCTCTGATTTTCCAGTTATTCGCCCAGAAGCCAATATAGATATGACCCCAAAAACACCTTGGAACATAGGCGCTATTTACTCTTTTAACGATAGCGCTAACATCCGTCTAAGCTATGAAAGAGGCACAACTATTTCACTTGGATTTACACTATCAACAAACTTTGACAGTTTAAAGTCGCCATTGTTTGATGAGCCTATCCCTCCGCTAGGTAATCAGCAAGCAAAGTCTTTAGATGAAGTTAATTGGCTTAACGTTAGTAACGAGCTTACAAGTATTGCAGGCTACGACAAGGAAAAATTTTATGTAGCAGACAACACGGTATCTGTCGTTGCAGAACAATCGAAATATCGAGACAGAAACCAAGCAATTGAAAGAGCCTCTGCGGTGTTAAGCAATCATATGCCTGATAACATTGAATATTATAACATTGTGGAAACTAAAAAGAACATTCCAGTAAAATCAGATATAGTCTCTTCTAAGGGCTACCGTAAGGTAGCTGAAGTTGATTACTTTAATCCAACTATTAGTGACACATTATTAGACATAACCGCGCCTTCTATTAAGAATCAAACCCTTGTTCACAACGAATTCAAGCGTTTCTCAACATCGTTAACACCACATTTAGATCAATCTGTTGGCAATCCAGAGAGCTTTTATATATACAGCCTAAGTCTACGAGGCGGCGCTTCTTATTGGCTGACCGATCAATTAGAAGTTTCTAGCTCTGTAGCTTTAAACCTTATTGATAATTTAGATGAGCTAAACTTCGATACGCCTACTGACCACACTTCGAATTATCGTGTAAGAACCTTAGTACGCGCTTATGTTCGAGAAAACGATATATATTTGAATAACTTGCAGCTTACTTGGTTCGAAAAATACGGCAAAAATTGGTATCAACAAGTTTATGGTGGCTATTTAGAAAGCATGTTTGCTGGTGTTGGAAGTGAAATACTTTATCGTCAAAAAAACTCGAACTGGGCAGTTGGAGCTGATTTCAACATCATATCCCAACGAAATCCTAGCTCATACTTTGATACATACAGTGACGAAAATGGTTATAGCAATGACACGAAAGTCCTAGCAGAAGGAACTACAGGGCATTTTTCTATTTACTATCAGCCTGATTTTTCATTATTGGAAAACACTCGAATACAATTAGATATTGGCAAGTTCTTAGCCGAAGATAGAGGTGTACGAGTCGATTTTTCAAAGCAGTATAAAAGCGGAATAATTGTTGGAGCATATGCAAGCCTAACTGACATGTCCGCTGAGGATTTTGGCGAAGGTAGTTTTACAAAAGGTTTTTACCTTTCTATCCCATTTGACACTGTCTCTCTGAAGCCCACTAACACCCGCGGCAGTGTTGCATGGCAACCCATTACTCGTGATGGCGGGCAAATGTTAGGAAAACGCTACAGTTTATACAATATCACGGATGTCGTATCACCTTGGTTCCAACGACCGAACCAGAATTAATTTACCTTCTATGTAAATCGTGATTTATCGCGACAGGTGATTGGGTTTTGGCCTGAAAGGCGAGTGCTTTTAAGGCATCTACGCATTCCATAGATGCCTTAAGTAAAACGCTTAGTAACCTGATGTTTCTAAGAAGTCTTTACGCATTGGTGTGAAGTTATCAATCAAAACGCCCTTTTCAACGCACTTACAACCGTGCATGATGTTTGGCACTTTGTAGATGGTATCGCCTTCTGACACAACTTTTGTTTCATCACCAACCGTGAACTCAAACTTACCTGACTTTACGTAAGTTAGCTGCTCATGTGGGTGGTTGTGCATCGGTGCAACTGTGCCCGTTTCGAAGTGAACTTCCACCGTCATGATGTTTTCTGAGTAAGACATCACTTTACGAGAAAGGCCACCACCTAAATCTTCCAATTCAACGTCACGGTTAAAAGTAAACATAAACTACCCTTTATATTCCTGTTTAAGACATTTGATTATAACAGCCATTAGTATGACAAATCGAGCGAATGATAAATTGCCTCTGATCAAGCGAGAGATCTAAAAACATGAATAGTGCATTATGCCTCCCTGTCAATCTTTAAGGTTACTTTTCTCCAAACGTCTGTGATAACGTCTTTTTAAGAGGCTTTAATAAATACTCCATTACCGTTCGCTTGTCTGTCTTGATCGAGACCTGTGCCGTCATTCCTGGCAGCATTTCAACAGTTCTACCTATTGTAGTAGTTATTGGCTGCTCCAATGGCACAACATGGACTCGATAATATATTTCTTCTCCGTTTGAAGTCTCTTCTTTCAAAGTGTCTGCACTGACGTACACAACCGTCGCACCTATTCCACCATAAATAGTGTAATCAAATGGGTCTAATCTAATTGTTGCAGGTAGTCCTTTTTTGACTCTAGCGATGTCTTCCGGTCGAATTTTCGCTTCCACCAGCCGATCATCATCTATGGGAATAATTTGCATAATTTCTTCTCCTGCTCTAAGTACACCACCGACGGTCGTCACACTGACATTTTTTACAATACCCGGCACTTTGGCGATAAAGATACTATCCTCTAACTCTTGCTGTCTTCGATTTAAGACTTGTTCACTTTGGCCTAGCTCATCTTCGACTTTCGCTAAATCTGTGCTGGCTTCTTCTAAGAAGCCATTCTTTCTATTGATTAGCTTTGCTTCAGCCGCGTTTAATGATTCTCTTGCTTTTAACATTTCAGAACTGCTGACATCACCTGTTGATTGAAGTTGATTTACTATTTCACGCTCTTCTTTTGCTAAAGATACCGATACTTGGAGCGTCCTAAGCTCTTCTCTGATACCCGTTCTTCTTTGTTGAAATAAAGCTTTTTCCACAAGAGCTATTTCTTGGTATCGCTCTAACAAATCTGAAGGGAACGTCAGGACTTTTTCCCCAATAATTTCGGCGCGTAAGCGAATCGCTTTCGCCTTTAAGGCGAATACGCGAGATTCAGTTTCTCCTACTGAAGCACTTAACCTTGTTTGATCAAGTTGTCCTAAGACTTGCCCTGCAATAACTCGGTCACCTTCTCGTACGTTTAATTCTGATATCACACCACCATCTACCGATTGAATAAGTTGTACTCGGCTGCTGGCAATAACTTCACCTGATGCTTGCGCAACTTCATCTATGTAAAACCGATCAGCCCACACAACGAAAGCAATTAACGCTATTAAGATAGGCCATACAATAAGTGAACGTTTTTTCCTGTGATACCCAAATAAATCCTGCGTATTCTGTAAGTCATTATCATAATGAATATCTGATGAGTTAGATGGCATTGAAACCTCTTTTTAATGACTTGCGTGGCACTGACGATTTCGCTTCTGTGGATGAAGGCGTATCGGCCAAAGATGAAAACATAGAAGAAGGTGTGGCATCTCGCATTATTTTCCCGTGCTTCATCACTAACACTCGGTTTGCTATGTGAGCGGCAAGCATTGGTCGATGCGTAGAGACAATTAGAATGTCCTCCGGCTTAATGTATTTGGTAAGGACATCCCACACGCGTTTTTCACTGTCTCCATCCAAAGACGCGGTTGGTTCATCTAACAACCATACCGTGGGTTTTGCCGTTATCGTTCGAGACAATGCAACTAATTGGCGTTGTCCTCCTGATAATCCTTCTCCGCCTTCAGCTATTTCTAACTCCATTCCTTTTGGATCATTTTCAGCAATGGTATCTACCCCAAGCTCTGTCGATATTTGCATCATATACGCGTCATTGACCGTACCCGATAACGTCAAATTGCTTTTCAATGTGCCTTTAAATAAATGGACATTCTGTGGCAGGTAACTCACATGAGACGTGACAAACTGAGGATCAAGCTCCCATAAATCTAATCCACCTAGCTTAATTCGGCCTTCCGTAGGCCGATACAAACCAGCCAATACTTTCAATAACGTCGACTTACCACAACCAATAGGGCCAACTAGTAACACCCTATCGCCTGCATTAAAAGTTAACTCATCAATGTCTAATTGTTTTACTGGTGACTCACCGTATACAAATCGCGCTTTCTCTATAGACACAGAGGCAACATGTCTCTCACCCATTAACAAATGCTGCGACGGTTTTCGCTCTAACTCTAATGCGAGTAATTGATCAACCATATTTAGCGACTGAGAAACAGACTGCCATTGAACGAGATATTGAACACCCTGAGCGATAGGATTAATGACTCGACCACCTAGAATACTGCACGCGATCATCCCCCCCATAGTCAAGTTTCCCGCCTCTACTTGAAATACCCCGACCACAACCGCCGAAACATAGGCTATCGTTGACAAACTACCTGTTGTCGCATTGCTTAACTGACTAATGGCTTTTTGTCTAATTTGATAGGAAGCGAGGGAACGAGTAATCTTTTCCCATTCACTTGAAAAGCGCCAACTCGCATTATTTGCACGGATGGTTTCAGATCCTCGAATGACATCAATTAATAAACCCTGACGCTCGTTCGATCTTTGGATCTGCTTCTTGATTAGCTTTTTTAAACGAAGTTGAGTAATAACGCCTAGAATAACTGCGATTGGCAACAATAACCCATATACCCAACCTACTGCACCACCGATGACAAAAATGAATGCAATAAACATAATGGCAAAAGGTAAATCGATTAAACCAAAGACAATACCTGAAGTAAAAAATTGCCTAATAGGTTCAAGCCCATTCACTTGAGCATTAAGAGTCCCTAAACTGTTTGGCTGGTTATCTAATCGAATATGCATTAGATGTTGAAATACTGTTTTTGATAAGCGCATATCAACGTCTGCCGCTAGACTGTCTAATACCTTGCTTCGAATACGCTTCAAAATCCAATCAAGTATGACAATACCAAACATCCCTACAACCAAAGTGGCCAATGTTGAATAAGCCAATGTTGGCACAACGCGATCATAAACTTGTAAAGCAAATAAAGACGTCGCAACAGCTAATAAATTAATAACCACGGTTGCTACTAATACATTGCCAAGCCAACCTTTATGTTGAAATAAAGCCGCTAAAATAAGTTTCCGCGCCGCAGGTTTTTCTTCATTACCATCTTCACTGCTTACATTGCTAGAAACAGGCCTTTTTAACCATAGAACCGATGAGATCAACAACACATCACTCGATACTACTTGAACGGTTTGATCTTGATTTGTCAAAATGACCTCATCATTTTCATCCGAGTTTCTTGCTAAGAGCCATTGACCTTGATATTCCACTAACGCCGGCAATTGTCGACGGTCAAAACGATCCCAAGAAACAACGCCACCATTTATGCCTTTCACATTTAAGCTTATTAACAGCGACTTCATACGCTGCAATAGGGGTAATTTTGCGGTTTCAGGTTGCTGTAATGCGACTTCTATTTCTCCTTGAGAAATCCCCAATCCCATTTCGCTAAAAAGTGCTAGCAGTGCAATACTGGTTAACCTTGTTTCAATTTTCTCTGGATTCTCGCTCACGTATACTCCTTGTTTTGAATCACTCTAGACCACGAATAGAACCATGAGTAAGCGAGTCTAAACCGCCAGTCAAAGCGGCTAAACTGACAATGTTAATATCTAGATCATTTTCTGCCTGAGATTTAGATAATTGCTGCGCGGTTATTTCACGCTGCATATTTAATACATCCAACCATTCTTTACGGCCATTCTTATGCTGTCGTTGATACGATTCCAATGTCGCACTCAACTCATCTATAGAAGACTGATGAATATCGATTAATGACTTCTGTGTTTCACGGTTTAGTAATAACGAATCCAATCTATTTTTTAGATCAAATTGAGTAACTTCAACTTCTCGTTTTGCAGCATTAAGTTCTGAGTAAGATGAAAGTTCTTGATACCGAGTTATCAAACCAAACCCTTCTATGGAACTTTCTATCAACAAACTAAATCGTGATTCATCCGGGTAGGTTGAGGTGTCGCTGTATTCATGGGAAAATTTCAAATAAAGTGTGGGCATAAAATTAGATCGTTTACGCTGCACATTTTGTATTGCTAAATCTACCAAGCTCTCTTTATATTGAATTTCCGCACTGTGCTCTAGTACATTACGTCTGATTTTTTTTTCATTTTCTAAAACCAACCAATCATTAGTTTCTAAATCAGCAACTGATTGAATGGGGAGTTGCGTCAGTGTTTTCAGCACTATTAAGGCATCACGTAAATCGCCTTGCATTTGTATTTCTTGTGCCTTGGCTTGTGTCAGGCGTGAAGCGGCAAGCCTGGTATCCGTTTCCGATGCTAACTGCCCTATTTGTCTGCGCTGCACTTGTGCTAAAAATGACTCATGCTGAGCAATATTATTTTTAACAATGGCTAATCTATTTTGTACTCCCAACACTTTTATATAAGCAACTGCCGTGTCTTCGAGTAAATCTCGAGTTAATCTCAGCTTATCTAAAGATTCCGCATGAGCATCCACTTTGGCATAATCAATTCCAGAATCAATACGGCCAAATGCCCATAAGGGCTGTTTAGCAATAAAGGCGCCTTCCTGCTCGCCATCTTCACCTTCACCATAAGACACATTTAAACTAGGATAGCGCTCTGCTTTTGCGCTTTTTAATAAAAAACCTTTAGACTTAACTTGATATTGTTTACCAAGGAGTGCTGGATGTCGTTCCAACATTGCATCTAGGGCTTCCATTAACGTCGTTTTATTTTCACCTTCAGCATAGACAGGAAGCGATAACAAAATACAGACAAATGTATGTAAAAGAACACAACCTACCTTGATTATTTTTCTAGGCTTTGTTGTCGACATTATTAACTCCATTTAATTGGTATTCTTCTGTTATACGTTTCGCTCGATTTAGATCTCTTGCCCATTGCACTTCCTTCCAAGGCGCCAAACGCAATGCTGTTTCTAACGATTGTACTGCCTTTTCAAACAGCCCACTGCGTAAATACAACTCACTCAAAATATGATGAACGGGCGGATAATCAGGAATCACTCTTAAGATTTTTTTACACGCTATCTCCGCCTCTCGATAAGCACCATGCTGAAAATGCGAATACACGGAAGAAAGCAAATCGGGATCTTTAATGAATGCCATATCATCAGTAATAATTGTTTTTTTATTCAAAGCTGAGAATAGCTCTGATAGGTTTTTATCTTGTTTTGCTTTATCTACAGTAACTTTTCTTTTTGTATACGACGAAAAATCATGAGTACTATTTATACTATGATTTGGTGTCAGCAACCCCAAGAATGAAAACAAACTTTTGGATATTTCATTTGGTTGTTCTATCAAAGAGTTAAAATTCACTTCTAAAATATCGTTTGAAAATAGCGATTTCCAATAAGACATCAACTCGCTATATTGCTGGAGTTTTTCACCAATAGAATAAGGCACCGTTTGAGACGTATTTCCCTCACTTTTTATCCATTCAGTAACATGTTCAGATAAGACGTAAGATTTCGAATCGCGTCGTACAGAAATGAATCTGGCCTTAGGAAACAGACATTTAATCATTCCTATGTGATGAACATTATGCACACCCTTATCTAATACTATACTGGTCGTATTTGTATTTATTTTGCCCATACAGAAAGATTGCACACCTGACGCAAGTGCTTTCCATTGATTCAAAGAAAGCATATCCACCAGTTCAGGGTAAACTCTTAAAGACCCCTTTTCTCTTTGCTTAAAATTCAGCCCTTCCACCAATACTGAGATATGTGAAGACTCACCAACCGATGACACCTTATTATTAGCTAATAATATTTGCTCAACGAGAGTACAACCGGAGAATGGTAGACCGATAATAAACACAGGAGAAAATAAGGATTTATCTAGAGTACACAGCGGAGTTATACGAGAATCGATAAATGCTCTTGTAAAGCGTGCTTTAATTCGCTCATTGAGAGAAAAACTTAAAGGTTGTAAATGAAACTCATCGGATTCCGAGAGTGACTCATTTAACTTAATAACTTGCTGACTTTCTATGTTTACTTTAGCACGCTGCTCATATTGATCTCGATAGTAAAGGCTGTCTTTTTCCCGCTGAAAACGAGAAGACAATGCCACTAACGCCTGATAACAGGCGATACTTTCTGGGTATTTTCTAAGGGTATTAAGCAAGACTGTTTCAGCTATAAAGGATTTATTTTCTAACAATAATGCTTCACTGTATAAAATCACTCTGGAAATATAAAAATCACAATCCTCAATGTACTCATACAGCCATGCTTCTGCTTTTTCTAAGGTATTATTTATTACCCAGTATTCAAAACGAATATTGTCTATCTGACGTAACAGAGAATCTTGCCGGTCAAAACTGTACCTATGTTCTGATGCTTCAAAAGCGATTTCTGCTTTTATGAGGTATTCTCGTACCTTTAATAGAGGGTCTTTTTCTGTACCAAAACCTATATTTGCTTCTCTATATTGATCCAGTAGCAATAGACAAAGGTTAAGCCAAATTTCGGCATTACTGTCATCATATGAAAGTGATTTAAGGTAAAGATCATAAGCAACAGCGCATTTACCCTTCATCAACTCACAAGACGCTTTTCTAGCTAACACTACGCTCAACGAATATTCTTCGTTTAACAATTCATCTAATACAAAAGTTGCTTCATCTAAGCGCTCTAAAGCAAGAAAAACCGCACTTAAATCCAGTTTTTCGACACTACACAAAGGAGATATTTGAAGGCTCTCGTTTATATTAAGCAACAGAGATTGCGCTTTACTTTGCTCACCTACATGCGCACAGGCAACGGCAAATAAAAGCTGAAAGGTACGATCTCCTGCGTACATGGTATCGTCCTGTTGCTCACAACAAGCTTGATACAAAGCACTGTATTCCTGCTGTTCCGCCATTTCACGAAACAAAGCTAGTCTTGATGTCATAATCCGTCACTGCAAATAAAAACTGGCCAATGCGTTTAGAACACATTGGCCAGCCATTCTAGTTAATAATCTCCTTTCGTTAACTGTTTTCCGTAGGGAGGCTTTCAAGTACTGTATCGTGCACACTCAAAACATTAGAAGCGAACTCTCCAGTCCATAAATCAAAGGTATCACTACCTATTGTAAACTCGCCATTGGCTGTCAATACGGCTTCACTGTCATCCTCAAAGGTCCATGTAAAGGTTGTATCATCACGACCAAATGCAGAGCTATTTTCAGTAACGAACACAATGACATCATCATCACCAAGGTTTCCTGCACCAGACCATTGATCACTTGTGTTAAATGAAAGGTTTGAACCGTCACCTACGTTGATGTAAATCTCATACGATTCTTCTGCATCAAAATTGCCCGCGTTAGAGGATTCATTTCCAGCTAGGTCAATAATTACTTCCGTCGGCGCATCAACTAAAGTAACTGCAGAGTTCAAGGCTAAGTTACCGGCGACATCAGATACAAGAACAACATAGTCACCACTAGATAAAGTATCTGTTGTAAAAACATTGCTACTATCAGCACTAACATTAATAGTATGAATATTACCTGGTTCAACGTAACTCATCACATTGCTTACAGATACATCATAAGGAACGTCATTATTGATATCTTCAATATTAAACAAATAAGCAACACCAGCTTCTTCTACAGTGACTGAAAGATCATCACCTAAATTAACTGTATTTTCATACTCAGTAGAACCATCAGCCATGTAAGATTTAACTGAAATAGAACCAACGCCACGGTTGTTGATGGACACCCAAGACAATAAGAAATCACCATAATCGCCGTCGATCAAACTCCAGTTTGACCAAGCCGTACCCTCTGGTGCCGTAATTTTATCGGATTTTTCTGAACCATCCGCATTAAAAACTTGAACCCAAGAATTTTCATGATTGTCAAAAGAGATCAAAACATCCCCTTCATCATTCAATAAGGCCATTTCATAGTAATTATAAATATTACTTTCATTAGTATTATAATAAACCTGTTGAACACCCTCTTCATTTATAAAAGAGATAGTAGTATGTGTAGATGTATAATAAAAAGGAACCTCCTCCTCCTCACCATCTTCGTTTAATACAACTTCAGTATCTTCGCTATTTAGTACCTCTTGAACAAAAGCAAAATAACCTTGCTCGCTTTGGGTCCCTATCAACTTAACTTCAAACGTTTTAAATTCTTGTTCTGATGATTCCCAATCCTCAACACTTTCCGTAGTTGAGGTTAAAGGCAATACAAAGGCATCATTGATCGCAGTACCGTCAACATGGAATGATTGAGTCGATACACTCGTATCTGCATTAACCCAGGTAACCGCAAAATCATTATCATCATTCAATACTGTAACATCGACAATGTTATCACTCTCTTCGTTACTAAATTCGTTATATGTTCCTAATTCTATTTTTCCTGAACTTGTTCCATCGCTATTTACAACCTGAACACTAAAAGTATTGTTTGCAGCATCATCCCAGATGATTGCATAGGTGCCTTCTGAGTCCATTTCTTCAACAAGAAGAGGAAAATCAATATTATCAACTGAGCCTTCACTCGCTCCCAATATCGACTCTGTCCCAATTATTTCGCCATTAGATGAATATTTTTGCGACTTCAAAGTAAGTGAATATTCATCATCTCCACTATCCAAAGCAAACACTTCATTCCATACGACAAGGAAACTACCATCATCAAAATCAATTATAGTTGAAGAGAGTCCACCACTTAAAGTAATTAGCCCATCAGTTACTTTGTTACCAGTCTCAGAATCATATATCTGTGCATATGATGTAAATCCATCATCGTTCCCATCCAACCAAGAAACAATATATTGATTCACAGAGTCTAATGAAGTAACTGTCACACTTGGGTCTGAGGTTCCTAAATCAAGCTTTATTGTCCCTGGTGTGATGCTACCACCAAAGGCATTAAACAGCATACTTTGAAATGTCTCTCCTTCAAGGTAATCATCTGAATCTACAGCATTCTCAAAATAACTACCAACCCAAGTAACAGTAAAATTACCCGATTGGCCAACAGGGACTACCTTTAATTCACTATAATAGCGTTCATAATTTACCCCATCTTCAGGTGTATTGATATCTACCAATATTTTAGAGAAAGATGAAGTATCATCTTCGTTGTTATAAACTTGAACATTAAGATAGACGTCGTCTAAAGCTGTTTCATCATTCGCTTCTGTATTAAACCAACTATATATATAACCATTATCAATACTCAAAAGGCTCTTATCTGTATTATGAGAAAAGCCGTTAGTAGACTCCTCTTCGTCTGTATAATCTCCTGTAACTGATACACCATTACCAAGTGTTTGAGTTGTAGAAACACTTTCTAGAATCACAACGTCATCTGGCGATACAGTGTCAGTAATAATAGCTATACCATTTGATGATATTCCTGAGAGATTCCCTGCGAGATCTGTTTGACGAACTTGAATCGATTCAGCCACATAGGTTGTATTTTCACCTAACTCAAAACTGGTATTAGAGCCTGTTGTCCAGCTTGATCCAGAATCTAATGAATATTCCCAGCTATCGACGTCATCGGACAATTCAACATTGATTTTTACATCATTAGTAATTCCATCCGCATTATCACTTCCTGAATCTTCATTCAAAGAAAATACAGGAGCATCAGGTGGCGTAGTATCCGTTGTTATGTCACCTTGATTAGAAACAACTTCAGACATATTTCCTGCGAGATCTGTTTGACGAACTTTGATGGATCCAGCGCCATAAGTCGCATTTTCTTCAAGCTCAAAGCTAGAGTCCTCACCGTCTAACCATGTATCGCCAGAATCTAATGAGTATTCCCAGCTAACGTCATCGTCACTTAATGTAATATTGACTGTCGTGTCATTGGTTATCAAATCTAAGTCACTAACACCCGTATCTTCATTAAGTTCAAAATCTGGTGCATCAGGTGACGTAGTATCCGTTGTTATCTCACCTTGATTAGAAACAACTTCAGACACATTCCCAACAAGATTTGTTTGACGCACTTGGATGGATCCAGCGGCATAAGTCGTATTCTCTTCCAATTCAAAACTGGTATTAGAGCCTGTTGTCCATGTAGCACCGGCATCTAAGGCATTTAATGAGTATTCCCAAGTATCTACATCACTTGCCAATTCAACATTCACTGTATTGTCGTTGGTAATGCCATCTGAATTATCATTACCAGTGTCTTCATCTAAACTAAATGTAGGAGAACTTGGCGCGACAGTATCGATGTTTACAGAAACAGTAGAAGTGGAAATAGCATCGTCACTATCAGTCACTGTTATGGTAATGGTTTGTACACCTTGTACATAAGCGCCATCACTGCCACTTTCAAAAAAGTTGTCAGGCACATTCACCAGGGCATAGCCATTCACTACGTCGGTACTTAATAGGGTATAATCGGGAGTCTCTTCCCCATTCAATGATAATGTAACAGTATCATTGGCTTCAGCACCGTACACTTTCACATTAATAGTGCTAACAACAGAAGTAGCATTTAATGTACCTATAGTAGCCTCTCCGCTTGAGTCAACTAAAAGAGATGCTGTTGTAAAGCCTAAGTCAGAAGCAATTGGATTAGATTTCCCAGTTTCACTTGCGCTGTATTTCTCCTCACCCTTCGCTAACAATTCAATAACATCAGAACTTAAAACGAGATTATCAGTACTATAGCTGGAAAGCATTTCACTAATTTGAGTGATAGTTTCAACGGTTGTTTTACCATCAACTGAATCAGCCCCTGACAAAATTGCTAATATTTCACCATAAGTCGTGTCACCATCACTAGAATCTTCATCACCTACAACAGCTGGTTTTGCTAGAATATTGTCTAAACCAAATAACCCAGCCACTTTGGCATTAACAGCAACATTGTCAGCAGTAATGGCTTCACCTGTCACCACGCCAGCCAATTGAGTCGCAAGTTCTGTTAACGGTGTGACACTGATGGTTTCAGCACTCTCGCCATCTGTTGTTGCCATGGCTCTTAACGCTGTTGTTCCTAAGCTTTTTTCAACCCCTGTCGTTTCATCTATGTAGTCGCCATCAGTACCATTGATATCAACAATTTCAACCAGAATAGGACCTGAATAAGAGCTAGTGAAGACGTAATCACCATCTTCGTAATTATGCTCCACGCTACTTAGTAACTCACCTGAAGCCTTATAGATATCAATTTGAACTTCTGAAAAGAAAGCACCAGCACTAGGATTAATGGAAATTGAGGAGCCAGACGAACCACCACTGCCTGAAGAAGAGCCACCCGCTAACGCTGCACCACCTAGCAAACCTAAGCCAGCACCTGCATACCAGCCCCAACCTAAACCACCAGAGGATTCAGCCCCTGTTGCATCGCTAGGTTGTTCTGTATTTTCGGAATTAGATGGAGTGTTCGTTGCGTCTGATGGGGAAGTTGAAGGAGTGCTTGATTGTTGAGAACCTGCGGTTTGAGGAATAGAGTCTGCTGGCTGATCATCTAATGTAATCACTGTACTGGTTTCAGCATCCCAGATTGGCTGTTCGGCGGTTTGTATGTCACTCGCGACATACACGCTATTTGGTAAAATACTGCCCGTATCGTCCATCGAAGCATTATTCAATTCATTATAAAAATCTTGAATTACTAACAAGACTTCGCCGTCTTTTTCAATCAACAAGTTATCCTCTTCTTGCTTGAGAATAACGCCGTCTGGGTAAAGCCCTGTCTCTGCATCCACCAAACTATAAATGGCTCCTTGCTCGACTTCTATTTTAGATTCAGCTCCTAGTTGTAATTGCTGAAGGGGCGTATTGGCTAGTCTCTTAATTATATGAACTGAAGTGAGCATTAACTTTCCTTATAAAATACAGTTGTTTTTCAAATATTTATTAAAATTCCATTTCTATCCATTTAAATCTATTTCTTTACAGTTTGTTTAAATTAATTTAATCATAATTATTCACAATAGGCGAAAACAATAAATAATTATTTCATTCGAAATATCTCTAAAAACAATACATATATTTACAAAAAAATGGCCAATATGTTTAAAACACATTGGCCATTATCATTTCCAATTTCCATTTCAATCCGTAGAAAGCTCTTCTGACGTCACATCTACAACAGATAGCCCTGAATTCGGGTTAGCGCCCCAACTACCATCCCATAGGTCATAGGACGTTCCGTCATCAATTGAGAACTCACCAGACTCAAGCAGCATTGCACTGCTTACATCGCCCGTAAAGTCCCAGCTAATTTCACTGAATGTGCCTGCAGAGAATGCGTCGACATCATCATCGCTTACCAAGATAATAACGTCATCATCACCAAGGTTTTCTGCACCAGACCATTGATCACTGGAGTTAAATGTAAGACTTGAACCGTCACCTATATTGATGTAAATCTCATACGTTTCATATGCATCAAAGGTATCTGCTGCTGTTGAATAATTCCCGCCATCCAAATCAATCACTATTTCATTAACTAAAGAGCTTGTGCTACTAAACTCTTGTACAGATGTGGTTGTTTCTCCATTTTCATCACTTAGCCATTCTACTTAATAGCCTCCATCATCTAGGGCCGTTTGGACTTCCCAGACTTTACTAGACACCTATTAACGTTAAAATCTAGTTAAATAAGAGGTGTTTTATGAAGTCTAAACGTTACCCCGAAGAGTTTAAAAGAGAAGCGGTTAAACAAGTCACTGAGCGTGGTTATTCTGTTGCTGAAGTGGCTCAACGGCTCGATACGACCACTCATAGTTTATACGCTTGGATCAAAAGGTATGGAGAGTCCCAACCCCAACCATCTGAAGATCTTGATTTAGCCTCTGAGAACGCCCGGCTCAAGTCTGAGCTGAGACGAATCACGGAGGAGCGTAACATTCTAAAAAAGGCCGCAAGGTACTTTGCCAACAACCCAGAGTAAAGTACGCCTTTGTGCGCGATCACCAAAAAGAACACTCTGTTCAGTTAATGTGTCGCGTCTTTAAAATTCATCGAAGCGGTTATTATGCTTGGCTAAAAAAGCCACTATCTGATCGGACCATTGAGGATCAGCGACTGTTAGAGCGGATACGTGAATGTCACATCGCTAGCGGTGGAACCTATGGAAGCCCATGGATACATCGTGACCTACGAGATGAGGGAGAATCCTGTAGCGTACATCGTGTTGCCAAAATCATGCGTAATAACAATATTAAGGCTCAGATTGGTTATAAACGTCGTCATATCCAAGGCGGTAAAGTAGGCAAGTTTGCTGACAACATATTAAAGCGTCAATTTAATCCTGATGCCCCTA
The DNA here is from genome assembly GCF_000521805.1 of Marinomonas ushuaiensis DSM 15871. Taxonomy (GTDB): domain Bacteria; phylum Pseudomonadota; class Gammaproteobacteria; order Pseudomonadales; family Marinomonadaceae; genus Marinomonas; species Marinomonas ushuaiensis. The sequence goes on along the minus strand of NZ_JAMB01000001.1, from coordinate 611,672 downwards.
ATAAAGCGTGGGTAAGCGATATCACCTACGTTAGGACTCATGAAGGTTTTTTGTATGTAGCGACTGTTATTGATTTGTTTTCTCGACGTGTTGTTGGGTGGTCAATGGATAAAATGATGGATCGACACTTGGTCATTAATGCTCTATTAATGGCCCTCTGGCAGCGTAAGCCTAAAGGTGAAGTGCTGGTGCACAGCGATCAGGGCAGCCAATATGCGAGCTCTGACTACCTCGCTTTTATGAAGGCTCATAACTTAGCGCCGTCCATGAGTCGTCGAGGCAATTGCCATGATAATGCGGTGACAGAAAGCTTTTTTTCGACCTTTAAGAAGAGAGTGACAAAACGAAAGATATACTCGACACGAGAAGAAGCGAAAGGTGAGATATTTAATTTTATTGAGATGTTCTACAATCCGATAAAACGGCATTCACATACAGGCGGGGTGTCACCTGCTAAGTTCGAAGAAAAGTATTTTTTAGAAGTTTCTACTGTCTAGCAAACTCTGGGAAGTCCACTCACCCGTACTACTTATTTCATGGACTTTTATAAAGGGCTCGTAGTCTTCCCCTGAACCAATCCCTCTGGTTTTTAACTTCTTCTCATCTTGAGGATAAACTGTTTTTTCAGAATCTAACATCTCAGGCCTCCTGTTTACTCTTTGAGCATAACAGAAGGCCTGAAAAAAACATCAAACATTATTGTAAAACATCAAACTATAATGTCTTTTATCAAACTATAATGTCACCGTACACTCAGATCTCCAGTAATTAAAGCTCTATTCCACTGTAACCGATTTTGCTAGGTTTCTAGGTTGGTCTACGTCTGTCCCTTTCACAACGGCAACATGGTAGGACAATAATTGAAGCGGAATCGTGTGAACAATAGGTTCCAATATGCTGTCGACTTTTGGCACTTCGGTGAAGATGATGTTCTCTTCACTGTGAAGGTCTGTGTCTTTGTCCGCAAAAACGTAAAGTTCTCCTCCACGGGCAGCCACTTCCTGTAGGTTAGATTTTAATTTATCTAACATGTCGTTATGAGGCACAAGGGCGATGATCGGCATGTCTTCGTCAACCAATGCCAACGGCCCATGTTTCAATTCACCTGCTGGGTAGGCTTCGGCGTGTATATAAGAGATCTCTTTTAGTTTCAGAGAACCTTCTAAGGCGATTGGGAACATGGTGCCACGACCCAAGAACAAAGCATTATTTTTGTTCGCAAAACGGTCTGCGATTTTCTTAATGTGGGCATCTTCCAGTAATGCTGCGTTTACATAGGCTGGCAAAGAGCGCATTGCCTGTACTAATTCTTTTTCTTTCTCGGCAGACAAGCCATTTTCAACCGCAATCGCAACACTGGTAATAAGCAGTGCTGTTAATTGAGTCGTAAAGGCTTTTGTTGATGCAACGCCGATTTCTGGGCCAGCATTGGTTAACAGAGTAAGCGCTGACTCACGTACCAGTGTACTGGATGGTACGTTACAAATTGCTAAGGTTGTTAAGTAGCCAAGTTCTTTGGCCATACGCAATGCGGCTAGCGTGTCCGCGGTTTCACCGGATTGAGATAAGGTTAGGAACAAGGTTTTCTTCGGAACGGCAACTTTTCGATAGCGGTATTCACTGGCGACTTCAACACTGCATGGCAAACCGGCAAGGTCTTCGATCCAATATTTTGCCACCAAACCGGCATGATAACTCGTACCACAAGCAACAATATGAACGTTTTCTATTTCTTTTAGGAAAGCCGAATCCGCACCGAAACAACTGGTTAATACTTTGCTTTCACTAATGCGCCCCTCTAAACAAGCACTAATGACTTTTGGTTGCTCGTAGATTTCTTTCATCATGTAATGACGAAACTCACCTTTATCTGTCGCATCAATACTGTGATTAAAAACACTCACAGGACGGTCTTGTACCTCGCCTTTGGCATCGTAAATAGTGACTTGATCTCTTGTAACATCAACCACGTCACCTTCTTCTAAAAAGATAAATTGGTCTGTAACATGCAATAAAGCAAGCTGATCGGATGCTACGAAGTTTTCTTCTATACCAACACCAACGACTAATGGACTGCCTTTACGTGCGGCTATAAAACGTTCGTTGTCGTCTTTCTGCACGACACCAATGGCAAATGCGCCTTCCAATTTCGTCAAACTTGCTTGAACGGCTTTCAGTAAATCAGGCTGAATTTTTAAAGCATCGTGAATTAAGTGAACGATAACTTCTGTATCTGTTTCGGATTTGAACTCATAGCCTTTGGCTTTTAATTCACGACGAAGTGGCTCGTGATTTTCAATAATGCCATTGTGAACCAAAGCAAGATCATCGCCAGAAAAGTGTGGATGAGCATTGGCTTCTGTTGGTTTGCCATGGGTTGCCCAACGAGTGTGAGCAATGCCGATTTTGCCATCTAAAGGCTGTGCTTCAAACTTGTCTTTAAGTGCTTGAACCTTACCAACCGCTCGATGGGAAAAAACACCCTCTTCGTTGTTAATCGCGATACCAGAAGAATCGTAACCACGATATTCAAGACGGCTTAGTCCTTCTATTAAAATTTTCGATACATTACGGCGCGCTATGGCACCCACTATTCCGCACATGGAAAAATCCTTCTTTGAGTCTACAAAAAGGGGTCAGATCCCTTAAAAAATAAAGTTTAATTCAATTCAAAATGGTTTGTTTAAGGGATCTGACCCCTTTTATCTTATTTTTTAACCGGTCTTGGCCAATTGTCTTTATTTGTTTGACGTGCTCGAGCAAAAGCCAATTGCTTCTCACCCACTTGTTTTGTAATGGTTGAACCTGCAGCAATCGTTGCGCCTTCTTCGACTTTTATGGGTGCCACCAGAGAGGTATTGGAGCCTATAAAAACGTTATCGGCCACTTGGGTTAGATGTTTATTTACACCGTCATAATTACAAGTAATGGTGCCTGCGCCGACGTTTACATTGGCACCCATTTCGGTATCACCAATATAGCTCAAATGATTTACTTTACTGCCTTCGCCAATACGAGCTTTTTTGGTTTCAACGAAGTTGCCTATCTTGGCTTTATTCGCTAATTGAGTCCCTGGTCGTAAACGTGCAAACGGCCCAAGATCGCAAGAGTCACCCACCTGGCTGTCGTCGATTAAGGTATTGCTTTTAATAATGGTGTTATCACCAACAACGCAATCTTTAAGATGACAGTTTGGGCCAATTTCAACGCCGTTGCCTAATACGACCTTGCCTTCAAATACACAGTTCACATCAATAATGACATCTTGCCCCGTTATTAATTCACCACGAACATCAATACGCGATGGGTCAAGTAAGGTTGCACCGTTTTGCATTAAATGAATGGCTTGTTGACTTTGTAATTCACGCTCTAAGGCGGCCAATTGTACTCGGTCGTTTACGCCTGCTACTTCAGCTTCATTTTCTGGGTTTACCGTGACAATCTCGACACCATCACGGGCAGCCATGGCGATGATATCAGTCAGGTAATATTCACCTTGAGCGTTGTTGTTTGTTAAATCTGCAAGCCAAGTTTGTAGATGATTGTTTGGTGCTAACAAAATCCCTGTGTTGACTTCGTTAATCTGAAGCTGGCTTTCCGATGCGTCTTTTTGCTCTACAATCGCAACGACTTTGTTTTGTTCATCTCTTACGATTCGGCCGTAGCCCGTTGGGTTATCTAAAGAAATCGTTAACAAAACCAAAGTATTTGAGGTGGATTGCTTTGCCATTTTTTTAAGTGTTGTCGCGCGAATAAGCGGTACATCACCGTAAAGCGTTAAGGTTGCGCCATCAGCTTGTAAAAAAGGCGCTACTCGACGTAGAGCATCACCCGTTCCTTGAGGGTCGTTCTGCCAGACAATATTCGTCGCAAACGCTTGGCAACTTGCCTCAACTTGCTCGCCTTGATGACCAACAACAAGGTGTAATTTAGCGTCTGTGATAGAACTGGCCGTTGCAAGCACTCGGTTTACCATGGCGACACCGCCAACTTTATGAAGTACTTTTGAAAAAGCAGATTTCATTCGGCTGCCTTTCCCGGCAGCAAGAATAACGATGTCCTGACTCATGGATCGTCCTTTTAAAAACTGGAAAAAATGAATAAATAGATATTCCGGCTATTAAATCGTGTTACCAAAATAGTCACAACCCAAATTGTCACAAATAAAATGACAATTTTATAATTTAACGTATAAACCGATGTTTTATAAAGTTTCTAAACGCAAAAAATATAAAAATTGTCATAAAGATATTTTCTAAAAATGATTAAGCGACGTTTGTTTCGGACACATATTGCACTCTGCTTGAAGCAACTCAACTAACAACCTTGCTGCAGGTCCAGTGCGCTCACCTTTGCCGAAAATAGCGTAAAGGTGAAAGCTTTGCTCACCACCAGATACGAGGTCTAATTTTTTCAATTTGCCTGTGCTCAGCTCATTTTCAATACCGGCTTTTGGCAACCACGCAAAACCCATCCCACTGACCACAACCTCCAAAGCCGACTGCACACTGGAGACAGTCCAACGTCTTTCGACGCCTAACCAACCTGCGTCGACAGGACTTTCTACAGGTGAATCTCTAACAACCAATTGCAGCTCGTGACTTAAACGCTCATTATTAATAGGCGATTTCTCTTGAAATAACACATGATCAGGAGATGCTACAGCCATCATTTCAACCTCTACAATGGGATCAGCCAAATAGCCTTTTGGAACAATTGAGCTGAGCACCAAATCAGGATTACCAAGGGTCAATGCTTCTGTACTGCCACTCAAAACCATTTCTCGTAGCTGTACTGCAGTACCTTGGCTTTGTGATTCAAAGGCTTTCAATGCGCTCAATAAAGCAGGTGTTGGGAAAATTTGATCGACCACCAGCTCTAATTCTGGCTCCCAACCTTGTCCGAGTGTATGCGCTAATTCCTCTAGCTCTACCGCTTCTTTGATCAAATGACGAGAGCGGCGCAACAGCACTTCACCTCTTTCCGTTAATTTGGCTTTTCGCCCTTCAATAGTTAGCAAAGGGTAGCCCAACTGCTCTTGAAGTTTGGCAACGGTATAACTCACGGACGATTGACTTTTATGCAGCGCTTCTGCCGCTTGGGCAAACCCTCCTTTATCAATAACCGACTGCAATACTCGCCATTGCTCTAGTGTGACTCTTGGTGCTTTCACAGCTCTTTACCTCTATAAATACAAAATCGTAGGCCGGACTAGACGAGGTACGAGGCGTAATCCGGCGATAACAAATAAATCCGATGTAATTCGCTCATGTCACGGCACATTGTTTGATCACGATCGCCCCATCACATCACATCACATCACATCACATCACTAAATCGTAGGCCGGACTAGACGAGGTACGAGGCGTAATCCGGCGATGACAGGCAATTAAAATTATGTCATTCTGCTGAATCAAGAAAACCATTCCAGCTAAAATCATACAGTCCATTTTTAACGTCACGATGAAAACTTGAGTACGGCCAATCATGTGTAGATTGGACATAACCATGCTTTACAGGGTTTAGATAACAATAATTGATATGTGTTTGTAAATCATGATTAGTACGTATTTCATGCTCCCAAAAACGATTCTGCCAAGTTTTATTTTGCACATCTGTACGTCTTTTTAACTTTTTTGTAAAATTCGTTTTAATCAACTTCCAACGCTGTGAGTAATCATTATCATACTCAGGCAAACGCCATATAGCATGCATATGATCAGGTAATACAACCCACGCAACAATCTCAAATGGATGTTTTGACTTCACACATCTAACACTATCCCGAAGCAAATCGACATTATCAACCAAGGTAGTTAATTGCCGATTTTGCAAATTGACAGTAAAGAAAAACGTTCCACCAAAAGCTTTACTACGAATATAATGAGACATCCTTGTCCTCCTAGAAAATAAAAACCACCACACATTGTTTGATTACGGTCGTGCCTCCCTAGTCAAACCTACAATACAACTCATCACAAAATCGTAGGCCGGACTAGACGAGGTACGAGGCGTAATCCGGCGATGACCAGATAAATTCGATGTAATTCCTCACGTCACCACACATTGTTTGATTACGGTCGTGCCTCCCTAGTCAAACCTACAATACACCTCATCACAAAATCGTAGGCCGGACTAGACGAGGTACGAGGCGTAATCCGGCGATAACAAATAAATTCGATGTAATTCGCTCACGTCAAGGCACTACAATCCATTGGCTTTTAATGCGATGCGCTTACGTTGTACATCGATTTCGATCACGGTTACATTGACGATCTGACCAACGCGCACTAAATCTCTTGGGTCTTTAACAAATCGATCTGCCAGCTGAGATATATGAATCAAGCCGTCTTGATGTACACCTAGGTCAACAAAAGCGCCAAATGCAGCGACGTTCGTCACGACACCTTCTAGTATCATACCTTCTTGTACGTCTTCGAGCTTTTGTACACTCTGATCAAAAGACGCATAACGAAATTCTGGGCGTGGATCACGACCTGGTTTATCCAGTTCTGCGAGAATATCTGAGTAAGTAAAATCACCGGCTTGAGCAAAGTTAGGTGCCAGTAGTTTTAATTGCTGCAATGCTGAGCTGTTATTTATCAGCTCTCTGGCTTTCAAACGTAGCTGAGCCGCCATGTCTTTCACCAGAGGGTAAGACTCAGGGTGAACGCCAGATTGATCCAATGGTTCCTTGCCATTTAAAATCCTCAAAAAACCTGCACATTGTTCGAAGCACTTATCACCAATACCTTTTATTTTTAACAGTTCAGCACGAGATTCTATTCGGCCTTTTTGCTGTCGATAATCCACAATATTTTGTGCGAGTCGATTGGTTAAGCCTGATACATAAGACAAAAGAGAAACCGACGCTAAATTAATATCAACGCCTACTCGGTTTACGCAATCTTCTACAACATTTCCGAGTGTTTTTGATAATTGAGTGACTTTGAGATCATGCTGATATTGGCCAACACCGATGGCTTGCGGATCAATTTTCACCAATTCCGCCAATGGATCTTGAAAACGTCGTGCAATAGAAACTGCACCTCGAATTGTGACGTCTAAATCAGGAAATTCTTGAATCGCGATAGGAGAAGCGGAATAAACCGATGCCCCTGCCTCACTAACCACAATGGCACGACAATCTAGGCTCTGCTCTGAAATTAATTCTTTAACTTGTTTTTCAGTCTCTCGTGATGCGGTTCCATTGCCAATCGCTACCCAACCAATTTTATGCTTAGTAATAAGATTAGATAAAACATCATTCGCTTCTTTAATACGATTTTGAGGACCATGTGGATAAATAACACCGTGATCTAAAAGTCCACCTTGCTCATCAATAACAGCGAGTTTCACACCATTACGAAAACCGGGATCAATACCCAACACTCGATAAGCGCCTGCTGGTGCGGCCATTAATAAGTCTTGAAGATTATCGGCAAAAACCTGAATAGCGCCTTCTTCTGCGCGTTCTTTCAATTGAGCAAGAACATCTGTTTCTAATTTAGGTAGAAGCTTATTCTCCCAAGCAATATTTAAATACTTTCTTTGTAAAGATGTCACGCCTTGGGATGAAGTGAAGTTCGTGTCAATTAATTGATTAAGATGAGATAAAATTAATTTCTCTGGATACTTTGTTTCATTTTTCAAAGAGACGTTGAGTTTTAATATCGATTCTTTTTTACCTCTAAAAAGAGCCAGTAATCGATGAGATGGCACTTTATTTATACGCTCTTCATAATCAAAATAATCTCTGAACTTTTCACCCAATTCTTTTTTACCGCGTAAAACACGGCTTGATAAAAAACCATGATTAAGCAGTTCAGTACGCCCTTGTTTTAAAATGTCACTGTCATTAGAAATCGCCTCACTTAAAATTTCAGTGGCACCTTCTAAGGCAAGCTCAGGAGAAAGCGAGATAGTGTTTTTTCTGCACCACGCATCAATCGCAGATAAGGTATCCGAGCGCTGACCTGACCATATATCAACAGCCAAATAGTGAAGCCCGTTGTCCCTAGCTTCATCTGCTTTGCTTTTGCGTGTTTTTTTAAACGGTGAATACAGATCTTCTAATTCGTTTTTAGAGGTCGCGTTTCGTATCTTTAAAATAACTGAGTCTGGGGCGGAGCTATTAACTAATAAAGAAAGTATGCTTTCTCGGCGTTTATTTAGTTCGACCAAATATTGCCAGCGGTCGTAAAAAGATCGTAAATCCATATCGCTCATTCCACCCGTATTTTCTTTTCTATAACGGGCGATGAAAGGAACTGTTGCGCCTTCTTCAAACAATTGAATAATGTTATTACTGTGTTTTTTTAATATAGAAAACTCTAAACTTAAGGTGTTTGATATCGAATTCATTTTTTATCCTATTGTTTACACTTTTATAACACTTCTCACACATTAATTTATTAGCCTTTCTAACTGTTTTTCATTAGAATCTTTGAAATAACATAAGATCACATAAAAACGTACTGATTAGTAATTCAATAACACTTTTGAAATACGGCTTAATTAAGCATTCTAAATCTGAACGCTTAAATATAACATTTATTATTAGTATCAAATAATAAATGTTAAAGAGGGATCTCTTTTTCAGTACAGAACAATACTTAACCAGTTCTTAACAGATAAATAGGAGAAACCAATGGGTTTATTACTAGAGTTAGCAGGCAACAAAGCAAAAGCACGTGCAGCGGCAAAAGAATTAACTGTAGCACAGCTAGAAAACTTAATTGCAGGCTTTAACAACGCACTTGAAAAAGCAAAAGAAGACGCAGCAGTGCTTGAAGAAGAAAAAGCATTAAAATCTGCACGTGCAGAAGAAATTGTTAACCTAATCGCTAAAAGCGGTCTAACAATGGAAGAACTTGCACAATTAACGACTCCAAAAACAGGCGCTACAAAAGGTAAAACTGTTGAGCCTAAATACCGCCTTGTTGTCGCTGGTGAAACTCACGAGTGGACTGGCCGTGGCCGCACACCAAAAGTATTCCAAGAATACTTTAATGCAGGCAACAGCCGTAAGAGTGTAGAAATTAAATAATTCATACTTTTATCGTTAGAATAAAAAAATGGCGCATTAAAAATGCGCCATTTTTTATTATCCAACGATTAATTTTTAATCCTCAAATAATAAATTAAACTAGTTTTTTGCTATAAATCAAATCCCAAACACCGTGACCTAGTCGTTCGCCACGCTGTTCGAATTTGGTCAGTGGTCGCCACTCTGGACGTGGATGATATTCCCCAACACCCGCTGCGTTTACATAACCCTCTTGCACTTCCATTACTTCCATCATGTGCTCTGCATAAGGCTGCCAATCTGTTGCCATATGGAAATAACCACCTTCTTTCAGTACGTTTGCCACCTGTTGAGCAAATAAAGGCTGAACAATACGGCGTTTGTTGTGTTTCTTTTTATGCCAAGGATCAGGGAAGAATAATTGAAAAGCACTGGCGGCTTTCTCAGGTAAGCAATTTGCCATTACTTCAATGGCGTCATCACAATAGACTCGAAGATTGGTTACACCTTCTTCTTTTGCCAGCATCATTAGTTTAGCAACGCCAGGCGGGTGCACTTCAATACCAATAAAGTCTTTCTCGGGAGCATTCTTTGCCATTTCAACCAAAGAAGCACCCATGCCAAATCCAACTTCAAGCACCACATCGGACTCTCGACCAAATACAGTTGCGTAGTCAATTCGACCATCATCAAGATCTAAACCATAGACCAACCAATTTGCTTCATAGTTCTTTTGTTGGCCCTCTGTCATGCGGCCACCACGTACAACAAAGCTACGAATGGTGCGTTTTTTTACGGATTCTTGTTCGATAGATTCTTGTGTTTCTGTATTTTGCTCTGACATGTTTTTTATCGCTTAGTTTATTCTGTGGCTTGGTTCATTCTGTGTAAGTCGATCATTTATCAACCATAAAATTTGGCGGCTATCCTACCCGAAAAACCTTACTCTGTCCTGCTTTGTTCGGTTAATTCAATTTTGGTGATTATCCGCGTTCTTAAATTGCCATAAACGAAATGCTAGACCACCCCAAGCGAGTAAATAACACAAACCTCCCAGAGGCGTAATCATGCCTAAGAAGGTATAGCCTGTTAACGCTATGATATACAAACTACCGGCGAACAATGTATTTCCAGCAAAGAACAGCATCAATATGTTTTTATGAGAAGGCAAATACGAAAATAGCGCAGCGGACATTAAACCGGCCAAGGCATGATACATAAGATATTGGCTGGCTGTATTCCACCAACCAAGCGCTTTAGGATCTAGGACTTCCGTTAATGCATGAGCACCGAACGCACCAGCAGCGACAGAAAGAGCGCCTTGGAGTGCAAAACAAGCCGCCCACTTTGAGGAAATAATAAATTTAATGTCTAGACTAGGCATGAATTATTCCAATACGTTTAGGTAGCCATTACCACCAATGGCGTAGTAACGATTACCAGCACCAAATGCCAATGCCATAACATTTCCGCCAGAAGGATTGCTTCGTTCAGAATAGACATCCCATTCTTTTTGAACCACGCCTGTGCTCATTTGTATTAAAGAAACGCGGCCGTTCACTTCACCCGTTAGAATACTTCTACCATCTTGTGAAAATACCACCTGACTAATGGTTACGTTACGATATTTCAATGCCCCCGTATCTATCACGCTCAGCTCTTGTCCGGTACGTGTCGACCAAATTCTTGCCGTTCCAAGTTGCGCCGCGCCAAAGGCGTATTTACCATCATCGGACAAGGCAACACTAGCGATTTGATTACTGAGCGTCCATTTGAATTTTTCCTTACCAGTTAGCAAGTCCCATAAAATGACATTACTCGCATCATCGCCAGTCAGCCCCAACCTTACATCCGACGAAATATCGACTGCATGAACTGTTGAACCGGTTCGCAAGGTTTGTTTAATACCGCCATTTTTCACATCAAAAAAACGAGCCGTCTCATCGTTTAACCCAATCAAGGCGTAATCGCCATTTTGAGTTAGTCGCAAAGATTGAATATCCCCAGGTGTGGTCCAAAAACCATCTGGCTGCCCGGTGGTAGTACTCCACAAGACAAGTGTACGAGCACTGCCCGTTGCGGCATATTGATTACTTGGATCAATATCAACACTAATTAATGGCGTAAATTCACCTTCTTTATGGTTCCAATTGAAAGTTCGCTCATTAACTGAGCTTTTCCAATAACTTCCGCCATGCTGTATGGAGCCAATCAGAGCGGAAGAACCATTGCTGCTTAACGCGGCAGAATACACACCTTGAACGGCATATTTTGCGGTGCGAACGGGAGCCTCTGCAGAGCAAGACAAGAGCGCCGCAGTAGAACAAAGTAAAAGACTGAGCTTAAGCGTTTTTTTCACTGTTCGCTTCATGTAGTTCCTTTATTAACCTGTCTTCATATTGAAACCGCTCTGCAAGAACCACTTTTAACGCTTTTAACGAGAAAAGCAACGATTCAAGTTGAGCATTGCAATGGGCTTTCGTGTCGTATCTGTCGTTAAACTCAATGGCAACTTCGGTCGAACTGTCGATCAATGGCAAGTGTTCACGTAATAAATCAACGGCACTATCATCATGAAAATCTTTTGCTTCTAATGCCAACTGTTCATAAACAGTGAAATGCCCCGCTGATACATAATCTACCAGCATTTCACAGAACAATTGAATCTTAGGTGTATCTAGAGGTGTGTATTCACCACGCTCACGCAAATAGATTGCCGCCTCAATCAACTTGCGACGCTGCTCAAGCCAGCGATCAATCATCTCGTGAACACCGCCCCATCGTTCTTGGGCTGTTTTACAATCTTCTAACATATGCAAACTCCATCAGGCGTTGGTGATTGTGCTTTCCTTAAGCATATTCCGATACGCAACCCCCTGCAAGACAGTAACTTGTGGGGATTTGTAACCTTTTACCAGCGCATTGTTTTCTTACGAGTCGTTAATGCAATCACGATATTAATCAATGCCATACCCGCAAAAGCCACTAAGGTCCAACCAGGAATACTGATACTCAAGAAGGTCCAAACAACATCACCACACTCGCCCGTTCCCATAATCATAGCTTGCATAATTTCTTGCCATGGGAAAACGTCAAACATATAACTCAGGCCCGGCAAGCACGCTGGAAGCTCATCCGCAGGTAAGCTTTGCAGGTACAAATGACGAATCGCCAACGCGGCACCAGTAAGGGACATAACAACAACAATCCAGGATAAAAACTTACGTGCTGAAGAACTTCCCGTAAGAGACGATAATAAAGACGCAACACCAACACAGAGAAAAACAATACGCTGCAACATGCAAAGTGGGCACGGTTCTAGCCCCATTTGATATTCCATATAGAACGCCACGCCCAAAAGAGCAAAAGACGCGAAGGCAACTAAACCATGAAAACGACGAGCAGATAAAAACGTAAACATATAAAGATCCCAGACTTACTAAGTTGATATTTTTGATCCGATAGAACATCTATTACTGCAGAAATAATAGGAAAGTGCAAAATTACTACTGACAGCAAGCTTTAATGGCAGTTAGTATACTGTCTATTGTAATGAATACGAGAACCTAAAATGTCATTGATGATGTCTATACTCAATAAGCCCTTACTCTTTTCTCTTATACTGATCAGCAGCCTAATGAGCCACACAACTTATGCAGAAGACGAAGAACCAATAGCTGTTGCTTATATTGAATTAGCCCCTAATTTTATTGTTAATAATGCAAGTGAAGGTTCTCGACTTAAATACATTAAAACCAGTATCAGCATTCGTACTGAATTGGCTAAGAAAGAACTCATTGAAGCCAATATGCCTTTAGTTAGAGATGCATTAGTCATGTTTTTAAGCTCTCTCTCAACCCCACAGGTCACTGGCGCTATCGCAAGAGAACAAACTCGTGGTGAGGCTGCGATTGCTGTGAACAAAGCACTGGAAGAAGAAACAGGCATTGCACCTGTGACTGATATTCTATTTGCTAGCTTTGTAACGCAATAACGACTTAACGAGACGTATTAATAAAAGTCAGCTCATAAAAAATCCCCCATGCTCATTCTTGAACATGGGGGATTTTTAAATTCTCAATAAATGCTTTTAAATACGTACTTTTTAATAATTGCTATTAAAGTTCAGTAATATCATCTGGACTAACGTAGCCTGTTAGCTTATCGGTTGCTTCGTTATTTAAAAACTTTTCCATTTGCTCCATCACATATTTACGTGATTCCGGCTGCATCAGATTCAACTGCTTTTCGTTAATCATCATGGTTTGCAGTAACTGCCATTCTTGCCAAGCCTGCTTAGAAACAGTTTGTAAAATTTCTTGGCCTTTAGCGCCAGGTAAAGGTGCGCGATCTAAGGCCTCCATGTCCTTTTGAAACTTTTTACAAAAAACGGTATTCGACATAAAGATAACTCGCAATTAAGAATGTATGAGGTCAATAATGGCGTTAAAGGACAAAAAATCAAGGTTTATCAAAGCCTAGCTTATAAACCGTTAAAAATAGCTTCGAGCCAGCCCAAATAACACAAACGCGATAATCAGCATAAAAATAGAAGGCCGCTTGCACTTTAACCATGTAAAGCCGATAACAACCATCACAACATCCACCCAACTCATTAAGCTTGATGTTCCGATTGGATGATATAAAGCCGCGATTAATATACCCACTACAGCTGCGTTCAAACTACCAACACTAGAACGAAAGCGTACATTAGTAGACAAGCCCTGCCATGCGTTTTGCGCACTTAACATAATTAGCAGACCTGAAGAAAAAACAGCCAAAGTAGCAACTCCCGCCCAAACCCAAATATTTTCACCATCAGGCGCAGCCGAAGCACCAAGAAAACTCGCCATGGTAAACATGGGCCCAGGAACCGCTTGAGCGGCTGCATATCCCAGTAACAAATTCGACTCTGTCACAGTATCAGATACAAACGCCGACAACATTGGCAGTACGACATGACCACCACCAAACACCAAGGCACCTGCTTGATAAAAATCAGCAAACAAACTAATCAAGGCATCCGTGAAGAAAAAACCAATAAAAAATAAACTCACTGCGAGAATCAAAAATAACCATGCAAATCGAACTTTCGGTAAAGCCTCCACTGTATTCGACATAATGGAAGGTACGAAAACACCAACACAAACGGCCATAAACAACACAATTAGGCTCGCGAAACCAAAAGGATAAAAGACAATAAACATTGCACTAAACAAGGCAACAAAAACCATAATCCTAGCCTGACAAAAGGACCGCCACATACTCACACAAGCATCAGCCACCACCACCACGGCAAGCAATTTCAAGCTGTGAACCGCGCCATTAAAAAGTACCGACCCTTGCCACGCTTCACCAAATTTAGCCAATAAGACCATGAGAATAAAAGATGGCAAGGTAAAACCGACAAAAGCCGCCAAACCACCAGCAAAACCAGCACGATGGTAGCCAAGAGCAAAACCAACCTGGCTCGAACCTGGCCCAGGGACAATTTGGCTTAGCGCAACCCATTGAGCATATTGTGACTCTGTTGCCCATTTTTTAAGCTTGATAAATTCCTGGTTGAAATAACCCAAATGCGCAGCTGGTCCGCCAAAGCTGGTAAAACCTAATAGAAAAAAAGCAGCAAAAACGTCCAAGACACGTTTTAAATACGAGGGAGAATTATGTGGCATTGTCATTTCCAATCACTATTACTTTCAAGCAAATAATCTAGTTCACTTGCTTAAATCGACTTGTTCTAAAATACTTCTAACCGGAGCTGGCAAACCAAGCTCTAAGGCATCTTGTTGACTGAACCATTGATATTTCTCGCCCTCCATCAGCATAGAAGTTTCTTCTATTTGGACATGGCTTGGCGAAATATCTAAATGATAATGACTAAAGGTATGTCGAAAAGATGACAAGGGTGTGACAACGTTTACTTGGGTCGCAAATCGCTGCTCAATATGCAGTACGATAGACTCGTTTGAAGCCAATTCAGGCAAACTCCATAAACCACCCCAAATACCAGTTTGCGGTCGTTTTTCCAGCAATAGCTGTCTTTTCGAATTTGCCATAACCAGAAGTTGGATACTCTTTTCTGGCTTCGCGGCTTTTTTAGGTTTTCGAATGGGAAACTGTGTTGGGTCTTCTGTTAGCTTGGCTTGGCAATCACTTTCTAAAGGACAAATTAAACACTGCGGTTTAGATCGAGTACAAAGCGTCGCACCCAAATCCATCATAGCTTGAGTATAATCACCACACCGCTCACTTGGCATATAGCTTTCGGCCAAATCCCACATAGCATTTTCAGTTTTCTTTTCACCTGGCCAAGTTGGCACAGCATGAAAGCGGCCTAAAACTCGCTTTACATTACCATCTAAAATCGCTGCTTGAACATCACGGGAAATTGACAATATAGCGGCGGCAGTAGAACGACCAATGCCAGGCAGCTCACACACACCTTCTACCGTTTGTGGAAATTCACTGTCAAATTCATCCACCAGTATTTTTGCGGCTTTGTGCATATTACGGGCTCTGGCGTAATACCCTAACCCACTCCAATGAGCCAACACCTCATCTTGTTCAGCATCGGCCAATGCCTCTACATCTGGAAATGATGTCATGAACTTATGATAATAAGGAATCACTGTCATCACTTGCGTTTGTTGCAACATGATTTCAGAAATCCACACTCGATAAGGTGTTTTATTTTCTTGCCAAGGCAAGCTTTTACGTCCGTGTTCATCAAACCACGCTAAAACACGGGGCGCAAAATTCTCTACTGGCAGCATTTCTTTCTCATATCCATAACGTTTTTTAGATAGCAAAAACTGTCTCAGAAACCTTTGCCACTAAAATAAATCTTTTAATTTATTCTTCAGTTTGTCTTTCAAAGCGTCTTCTTCCGCTTTGAGCTTCGCTTCTAATTCAGCTTTGAGCTTGGCTTTTTCTGCTGCAACTTTTGCATCTAACTCTGCCTTAAGCTTAGCTTTTTCTTCGTCGGCTTTTAGTTTTAATTCTGCTTTCGCTAAATCAACAAACAAAGAACCAAAACCTTTCAAATCAGGGCGACATAAACCAGCTGGGTCATCACTAAACTGACCTTGGCAAATGATAGGAAAAGTCAGCTTGGCGACTTTTTCATTTACAAGACAAGCATCATCTAACGCGCTACCAGGAAAACCAACGTTAACCTGATAATCCAATGAAGACTCTGTCAACGACACAACGCCATCGCCTGTTACCTGAATGCCTGCTGAGCTGATATCCAACCCCGGTGTTGACACTTGCCCATTAACAATACGTGCAGGAAACTTCATCGTTTCAAATGGCGTATCTTCACCAAACTTACTTCCATCAACATTATCTTTTTGAGTATAAGCAATGCCTTCACAAACCGACTTGGTTAAGTTCGTCCCAACTAAAGCGCCGTTTCGGATATCAACCAGAAGATCACCTTGCAATGACGCCATCAAATCGTCCACTTGATTACCTTTCGTGCTCAGCTCTCCATTTAAGTAAGTTGCACCGGATATTTTGTCCATCTCCATGAAGTCAATAAGCAGCGGCTGAATTTGAATACCATCAATAGAAGGAACCACATTGATCAAAGGCGTATTACCACGAACATCCAAGCTTACTGTCGAAGCGACGTTACCTTCATACAAAGAGGCTTTTAGTGGCGATACTTTTACTAGACCATTGGCCTGAGTAGAGTCTAGCTCTATTTTGTCGATTTTTAGGTTCTTAATAATAATGTCTTCGAACGCAATGCCAATGTGCCCGTTTAGGCCACGAATCAATTCTACTGGAATCAAGTCACTGGCTTCTTCTGTCACTGCCGCAGAACTCACTGCTTCTGATGTAACTTCGGGCGTAACTTCAGTTTCTTCAGGGGGCGTTGGCAAATAACGATCTAGATTCAAATTTGCTCCTGCGATTCGTACATCCCAACTGAGTGGCGACAAATTAAGAACCGCATTGGCTTCTATTTTTGTGTCATCTAAAACAATGGAAATAGGTTGTGCTGTGATGGATTTTAAATCACCCTCTAAAGCAATGCTTGCTCGTGCGCTGGTGAATGCTTTGTCATCCGACATCTCTGGCGCGGATAAATTCAAAGCGGCCATTACTTCACGAGGGTTAAAGTCACCTAAAGATAAGGAAACAGAGAACTTAGGTTCACTCAGCACTTCATAAGCCTGAATATCAGCGTCAATATTTAAACCTAATGCGCTCAAGGCTAAACCTTCGATTAAAGCGTTCTCTTGTGGCAAATCAAAATCGACTTTTGCTGCGCTCAATTTTGCCTTGATAGGACTCACAGGCAAGGTGTCGCTTTCTACTTCACCGGACAAAACCAATGAATCCAATGAGAGGCTCTCTCTCGATGGGAATACCGCTAAGTTTGCATTTAATTTAACGGACGCCTTAATGGCTAAGTTACCGTCCAAATCACTTTGCGTGACAGCGGCATCCATGACCATCGGCCACGCCTGATCCCATCGCACATCGTTCAATTGAACATTTAACGCTGCATTTATCAGTTGATTGGCTTGTTCGTCACGATATTCCACTTGTGCGTTTTCGATACGAAGTTCATCGAGTTGTAAATCAGGTAATGTAAATTCAATATTTTCAACGCTGGCATCGTCTGTCGCTACAGCATTTGCTACGTTATTTGTATTGTTTGCTTCTGTTGTCGGTATACTGCTTGAGTCTGCTTCTGGTAAATCCAATTGCCAATTCCCTTGGCCATTTTCATCTTTACGTAGACTGGCTTTCAAGTTAACAAGATTCACCTTGCTAACTTGAATTTTTTGCTCTAACAAGGGCATGATCGCTAAACCAAATTCTGCTTTATCAAACTGTAGAATTTCAGCATCTGACCCTAATGCCACACCAATGTCTTCCAGTTCAAGCCCAAGCCAAGGAAAAAACGACCAGCTGATATCGCCATCCAAACGTAAATTAACGCCTGCCTTTTCCATAGCGACACTTTTAAGTTCATCTTTAAAATCGTTGGGATTAACAAATACGGCAACATAAGTCAGTAGTGCAAAAACCAACACCAAAAGACCAACAACCAGCCAAGAAAGTCGCTTTACCCAAACCATGATGAACTCCTTAAATAAATGCGATTAAATATGTGTTTTGAATCTTCATAAATACTTAACCCCAAAATTGGTTAAGTGTTAACTGGATTGCCTTATCATAGCACCCGAAGCCATGTATTATCGATCCAATAGAGACAACTCATTAAAAACACTAAGCTAAGGCATAGAAGCCTGAGAGCCCACGTTCTATAATGGGGAACTTATGACTTATTAAAGTGACGTCTAATCGTCACCAATTACTGTGGAGAAATCAATCAATGTCCGATCGCATTGCTAGCGTCGAACGTAATACGCTTGAAACTCAGATCAAGGTTACGATCAACTTAGATGGTACAGGCAAATTTAACTGCTTCACTGGCGTACCTTTTCTTGACCATATGCTTGAGCAAGTGTCTCGCCATGGTCTAATTGATATGGATATTCATGCAGTTGGCGACCTTCACATTGACGCTCACCATACGGTTGAAGATTTAGGAATTACCTTAGGCCAAGCCTTTGATATTGCGGTTGGTGATAAAAAAGGCATCAAACGTTACGGTCATGCTTATGTTCCTCTAGACGAAGCTTTGTCTCGTGTTGTGATCGATTTTTCTGGTCGCCCAGGATTAGAGATGCACGTGCCTTTCACTCGCGGTTCAGTGGGCGGTTTTGATGTAGATTTGTTCTCCGAGTTTTTTCACGGTTTCATCAATCACTCAAAAACAACCCTCCACTTAGACAATCTTCGTGGTAAAAACACACACCACCAAGCAGAGACTATTTTCAAAGCGTTTGGTCGTGCATTACGCATGGCATTAGAAGTTGATGAACGTATGGCAGGGCAAATGCCGTCTACTAAAGGTTGTTTGTAGGATCCTTACATCATGAGCGAAGTTAAAAAGTCTACTGTTGCCGTGATTGATTACGGCATGGGCAACTTACACTCAGTTGCCAAAGCACTTGAGCACGTGGCAGATGAGAACACGACGGTTGTGGTCACCAGTGATCCAGCGGTCATTGATGCCGCAGATCGAGTTCTTCTTCCCGGCGTTGGTGCGATTCGTGATTGCATCGGTGAAATGCACAGAGCAGGTTTAGTGCCGAGCATTCATAAAGCCATGGCAGAAAAACCCTTTCTAGCTATCTGTGTTGGCATCCAAGCCTTGATGGCTCACAGCGAAGAAAGTAACGGTGTTGATTGTTTAAGCCATTTCCAAGGCAACGCCCTTTTCTTTGGTGAAAAACACAAAGACCATGATGGCAGCAAATTAAAAGTGCCTCATATGGGTTGGAATCAGGTCAAACAAACCATCAAGCACCCGCTTTGGAAAAGCATTCCAGATAATGCACGCTTCTACTTTGTACACAGCTTTTATGTTGTGCCAGAAAATAAAGAAGAAATTGCGGGGACTTGTGATTACGGCTTTGATTTCTGTGTCGCACTAGCGCGCGATAATGTCTTCGCCGTGCAGTTTCACCCAGAAAAAAGCCATAAAGACGGCCTTCAGCTGTACAAGAATTTCATCCACTGGGATGGCAAAGCTTAAGTGCGCTTAACAATCGATATTTGGAGTCATTAATGGGCTTAGCAAAACGCATTATTCCTTGTCTTGATGTAGACAATGGCCGCGTAGTAAAAGGGGTTCAGTTTCTCGACATTCGTGACGCTGGCGATCCAGTTGAAGTAGCAAAACGCTATGACGAACAAGGCGCAGACGAAATCACGTTTCTTGATATCACTGCCAGCTCTGACGACCGAGCAACAACAGTTCATATGGTAGAAGCTATTGCCAGCCAAGTGTTTATTCCTTTAACCGTTGGCGGTGGCATTCGTACTTGCGAAGATATTCGTCGCATGTTGAACGCGGGTGCGGACAAGGTGGGCATTAATACAGCAGCGGTTTTCAACCCTGAATTTGTCCGTGAAGCCGCAGAGCGATTTGGTTCTCAATGTATTGTGGTCGCCATTGATGCTAAAAAAGTCAGCGCGGAAGGCGAAACCGACAAATGGGAAATTTTCACTCATGGTGGTCGTAAGCCGACCGGTTTAGACGCGGTTGAATGGGCGAAAAAAATGGTCGAATACGGCGCAGGTGAAATTCTGCTCACCAGTATGGATCGTGACGGCACCAAGAATGGTTTCGATCTTGGCGTAACTCGTGCAATCAGTGAAGCGGTTCATGTTCCTGTTATTGCATCTGGCGGCGTTGGCAACCTAGATCACCTTGTTGATGGTGTAACCAAAGGCAAAGCGGATGCAGTTTTGGCGGCGAGTATTTTCCATTTTGGGGAATACAGTGTACAAGAAGCTAAGCAACGCATGAGCGATGCAGGCATAGAAATGCGTTTGTGATAGTTATTTATGTCTTGTAGGTTTGCATTAGGGAGGCACGACCGTAATCAAACAATAACCGGTGATTGTGATTGTATTCTGATTGCCGGATTACGCCTCGTCCCTCGTCTAATCCGACCTACATTAAGACTATTTGTGTTACTTTAAAGTCTGCATATTTTGCGCATAAGTAATCTCTCTCTTGCTGTTATTAAGCTCTGCCGAGTACAATCCTCGACATTACTTTTCTACTAAGCCTCACCCATTGAAGGACGACTTCTTGACTACTTTAACCGATACTTTACATGCACTGTCGAGTTACTGCCTAAAAGATGCGGCGTCATCCGCGTTAACTTTCCATCGTGGTGTAGAACGTGAAGCTTTACGTGTTAACCATTCTGACGGTCGTATATCTCATAAACCTCACCCTAAAGCCTTAGGTTCGGCACTTACTCATAGTTCGATTACAACGGATTACTCTGAGTCCTTGATGGAGTTTATTACACAGGTTCATCCCAGTGTTGAAGGCGTGATAACGGAATTAGACAACATCCATAACTTGGTCAATCATGAGCTTTACAAGCAAGATGAGTCTTTATGGCCTGCGAGCATGCCTTGTTATCTGGAAAATAACGAAGACGTCCCCATTGCATATTATGGCGAATCGAATACCGGTAAATTGAAAAGTGTTTATCGTGAAGGGTTGTCGAATCGCTATGGCCGTGTCATGCAGTGTATCGCTGGCATGCATTATAATTTTTCATTCGATAAAGACTTTTGGCTTTTCCTAGAAAATTACAAAGGTAAGACGCCATCAACACCTAAGCAAAAACAAGATTTTCAGTCTGAAAGTTATTTCGCTTTAATTCGTAATTTCCGCCGTAACTCTTGGATGCTTTCATTATTCTTTGGCGCCTCACCTGCTATCGATGAAAGCTTTTTACAGCAAAAACCTAACCTTCTAAGTGAACTTGGAACACACACTTGGTTTGGTCCTAAAGCAACGTCTCTTCGCATGAGTGACCTTGGTTATCAAAACAAAGCTCAAGCCGATTTGTATGTTTGTTATAACGAAGTCGATACTTATATCAACACGGTTAAAAAAGCCCTACAGACACCTTACCAGCGCTACCAAGACATTGGCGTTAAGGTAGATGGCAAGTATCGCCAGTTAAACAGCAATCTTTTGCAAATCGAAAACGAATACTACAGCGACATTCGACCGAAACGCGTGACTCAATCTGGCGAGCATCCAAGCGCGGCTCTGCATGCTCGAGGCGTTGAATACATTGAAGTACGCATTATGGATTTAGATCCAAGTTCTTCCATTGGTATGCATTCCTCTACCTTATATTTCATTGACGTATTTTTACTTTATTGTATGTTACGTGGCGATGAGCGTTTAGGAATGAGTGAATGCAGTCAACTGCGAAAAATGCAGCAAGAGATTGCTTCCCATGGACGTGATTTAGACATGGATTTTGATTTTGGCCAAGGGCCGATTAAACTTCGCGACAAAGCATCGAGCATGCTAGATGAATTGGCGATTGTTGCAGATTTTCTAGCAGAAAAAACAGGCAACTCAGCGTACCAAGAGGCTATTGAAGTACAAGCCAAGAAACTGGAGAACGAAACGCTTCTACCTTCCGCTAAACTATTAGATCGTTGCAACGCTGAAAATGGCTTTCAAAATGCAATGTTAGCCTTGTCGAAGGAGCAACAAGCACAGTGGATGAAACAGCCGTTATCGGATGAACTTATTCATGAATTTATGGAAAAAACTGCGAGATCGTTACGCGAACAAGATGCGATTGAAGCAGAAGATACAGTTGATTTTGATACTTTCTTAGCTGATTATTTAAAACCACAGTGATTGTAAGTTTCAACACTTTCAGATCCAAGTGAACGAGCTCTATTCTTACAAAATACAGAGCTAAAAAAAGCCTCAACCGAGGCTTTTTTTGTTTCTCCTAATGCATTAAGCATTAGGAGAAATTGGAATTTCTTCAAGGTTTTCAAACACTAACCATTCCGCAAGTTTGATACGAAGGTCGTCTACGCCATCACCACTCAAAGAAGAAAAGGTTTGCACAGAACCATCAACACCTAGGTTTTTAATGACTTTCTGAACCGCTAACATGGTTGATTTTGCAGGACCACGCTTCAACTTATCTGATTTGGTCAGTAACACATGAACTTTCATACCATTGGATCTTGCCCAATCCAGCATCATTTCATCGAATTCTTTTAATGGATGACGAATGTCCATAACCAAAACAACACCAGCCAATGAACGACGGTTCATCAAATAATCTTGCATGTGAGCTTGCCAGACTTTTTTCATGGCAATAGGCACTTTTGCAAAACCATAACCAGGAAGGTCAATCAGACGACGATCTTCCACATTCAAACCAAAACAGTTAATTAACTGAGTTCGACCTGGTGTTTTTGATGTACGAGCCAGCTTCTTTTGGTTGGTCAAGGTATTTAATGCAGTAGATTTACCCGCATTCGAGCGACCAGCAAAAGCTACTTCAACACCCTGATCTAAAGGGCACTGAGAAAGTTTTTCAGCACTTTTAATAAAGTGTGCAGACTGGAAAGTAGAGTCAAAAGGAGTCATAAGTTGATATTCGTCAATGGATTCAGATTAGCGTATGTTTTATCTTACCGAATGCAGTCTTCATGCAAGATATTTAGTTGTCTATAATGCCAGCAAACACCTAGATTTACCATGTTAAACACGAAAAGTAGATGTAATCAGAGTAATTGCTTAAAATCCACATCGTCATTATGTCCACTTTAGGTAAAACAGTCTAAATATCGATGATTTAACGGATAATATTGTTGTAAATATTATGTAAACTTATCAAAATATTAGAACCTTACACCTGTTATAGAATCGTATTCACTTACAAATTTGTGCATTATGTACGAATACCTTTAGTAAATATGATTAGGAGCAATTCATGATAAAGCTGTTTTCAGCCTTAATTTTTTCCATTTTCATCCCGCTAACAGCAGCCGCCGCTGACTATAGTGATGGTAATGGTTACACAACAATCAAAACACCCGTTCGAACTGCTGACCCAAGCAAAGTCGAAGTAACGGAAATATTTTGGTATGGCTGTCCACATTGTTACAGCCTTGAACCAATCACGCTTGCATGGGAAAAAAATGCGCCAAGCGATGTTGACTTTAAATTCTTACCAGCCGTTTTTGGTCGTAATTGGTTAGCTCATGCTAAAGCTTTCTATGTTGCTGATTTGTTAGGAATAGAAGATAAAGTTCGCGCCGATATCTTTAACACTATCCATGTTGAGCGTCGTCCACTAAACTCTGAAGACGCACTTGCTAGTTTTTTCGCAAAATATGATGTGAGCGAAGATGAATTTCGTAAACTGTATAATTCATTTGCAGTAAACAGCCGCCTAAGCCAAGCTGATGCAAAAATTCGTGCTTACGGTGCTCGTGGCGTTCCAGGGCTGATCGTAAACGGTAAGTATTTGGTATCTGCTCAAACCGCAAACGGAAATGAAAACATTTATAAAGTGGTTGATTTCTTGATTGAGAAAGAACGACAAGAAAAATAATACATAATGAGGCGATATGACGGATTCATCGAGTGACAAACTGATAGAAGTGTTACGTAAAGCCGTTTCTAGAACCAGTATACTGGCTGAAGGAAATGACCCCGAACTTGATTCCGTTGTTCGCCAAATTAGACAAGCTACAACGACAGGGATAGATGCCAAAGCAATATTGGATGTGTTGAATAATGCTGAACCGCTTTTAATTAAAAGCGATCAGACACAGATGAATCGTGCGAAGCAAGTAAGACATACGTTAGAAGCACTTATCGACCTTCTTGTAGAACAAGGAAGTAACCCCGTCCCCCAGAATGAAAAAAAACAACTCGAAGCGCAAATCCGCTCACATTGGCAATCACCTGCACAGTGGCCAATATTACTAACTGGCTTCCTTACGCTAGTAGAAAAAACATTACATCAAGCGTCATATAGCAGCGAACAGCCGAAAAACTCATTATTTAAACGTTTATTTAACCGAAGATCAGAGTCAGAAGATACGCAAAGCAATCAAGATATCATGCTACGTATCAGTCACACATTAGCGGGGCTAATGGATAATCTACAGCTCCCAAACCATTATGATGATGACATAGCTGATCTAGTAAAAGCTCTACAAAGCACTAACGACATACAACTACTCCCTGACTTGATGGACGAAGTCATCAATTTTGTGATGGTTGCCATAGGCAAAACTCAAGAAAGCTTAGCCAATTACCTAACACAATTAAACAAGCAACTTGCCAGCATCAACCAAACTGTTACGAGCAGCTATAATTCACAAAAATCTTTATCTGAAAGCCGTGAAGGTTTTAATAACAAACTGCAAATGCAAGTGAACGACACTTCACAGGCAATGCAAGGCATAAACGATCTAGACAGCTTAAAGTCATTAATCAATGATCGTTTATCGACTATATCAAGCACGATGTCAGAACATAGACTGCAAATGCAGGAAAGAGAAAAACAAGCGAACCAATCGATCACTTCGTTAAAGAACAAAGTGGTTAGAATGGAAAAAGACTCCACTTCTTTGCGATCTTTATTACAAGAAAAAATGGCTCTGGCAATGACGGACTCACTAACCGGCTTGCCTAATCGTACAGCTTATCAAGACACAGCACTTCCTCTTTGCAAGGTAATGCAAAAAACAAACAAAAACATTTGCTTGGCAGTCTGTGATATAGACTACTTCAAAAAGGTTAATGACACTTGGGGACATTTAGCTGGCGATAAAGTGTTGCGCTTAGTTCCTAAACAAATCCGTAGTGTCTTAGCAAAAGAAGACCTTATCTTTCGCTACGGTGGCGAAGAGTTTGTTATTATCTTCCCCGATACAACATTAGCCGATGCAACAACACGCGCAGAAGCGATTCGAGCGACAGTAGAAAGAACACCTTTCAATATGAAAGGTGAGCCGGTTTCAATCTCAGTTTCAATTGGTATTGCGGAACTACAAAGCCAAGAAGACCCTGAATCCTTATTTTCTCGTGCCGATAAAAACCTCTACATGGCAAAAGAATCTGGACGAAATAAAGTCATCGCGAATAAATAGAATAGATAAAGCAGTACCAGAGCATTACGGTCGCGGTTACAATAGATATTAACATTGAACTCAACACAGCACTCAAACCGTCACAACAGTTGTAAAAAATGACGCGTGATAACGTCACTAGGATGAAATAGTTTATGCAAGACGATCAGAAAAAAACCACCGACTTTGGCTTTAAAGAAATTCCAACAGACGAGAAAGTACAAGCTGTTGCGCAAGTCTTTCATTCTGTAGCGGCAAAGTACGACATTATGAATGATCTTATGTCTGGTGGTATTCATCGTCTTTGGAAACGCCATACCATTAGTCAATCTGGTGTTCGTGCCGGTAACTGCGTGTTAGATATTGCTGGCGGAACAGGTGATTTAACGCTGAAATTTTCTCGTTTGGTTGGCAGTGAAGGCCAAGTTATTCTGGCTGACATTAATGACTCCATGCTTAAAGTGGGTCGTGACAAGCTTGCAAACCAAGGTATCGTTGGCAACGTGAAATTTGTTCAAGCCAATGCAGAAGCCTTGCCGTTTCCTGATAACACATTCGACTGCATCACCATTGCCTTTGGTTTGCGAAACGTCACAGATAAATCCAAAGCATTAGCGTCTATGTACCGTGTTCTGAAACCCGGTGGACGTCTATTAGTATTGGAATTTTCTAAACCAAAATCTGAAATGCTGTCACAAGTCTACGACCAATATTCTTTCCGCCTTTTGCCAGCCATGGGCAAACTGATTGCTAATGATTCAGAAAGCTATCGTTATCTTGCGGAATCTATCCGTATGCACCCAGACCAAGAAACATTAAAAAGCATGATGGATGACGTTGGCTTCGAACGTACAAGCTACCAAAATTTAACTGGCGGTATTGTAGCCCTGCATAAAGGGTTTAAATTCTAATTATGTTGACCAGTGTTTTACGTTTATTACGCATTATATTTACCGTAATACGTTTTCGTCTTGATGTGTTTATTCCTTTTGCTTTATTGCCTTGGTACATACGCTGTACGCTGGGATTGGTTTGTTCTATCGGCCGAAAACGTGCCAGTAAAAACAAAGGTGAACGCCTTCGCTTAGCTCTGGAGTCACTTGGCCCTATCTTTGTTAAGTTCGGCCAAATCCTATCTACGAGACGAGATTTATTAGACGATGAGATCGCCGATGAACTTGCTAAACTTCAAGACAAGGTTCCTGCCTTTTCAGGTCAAGTTGCTCAAGCCATTATCGAACGGGATTTAAAAGCTCCGGTTTCAGAATTATTTGCTGAATTCTCTGTCGAACCATTAGCCTCTGCTTCCATCGCTCAAGTTCATACCGCCACTCTGCATTCCGGCGAAGACGTTATCGTAAAGGTCATTCGTCCTAAAATCGAAAAAACCATAGGCAAAGACATTAAACTGCTTTATACCTTGGCAAACCTTGTTGCTAACATAAGCGAAGATGGCCGCCGTTTACGACCGGTTGAAGTCGTTACTGATTACGAATACACCATTCTGGATGAACTAGATCTCGCCAAAGAGGCCGCAAACACTGGCTTATTACAACGTAATTTTGTCGGTTCAGATTTACTGTATGTACCGCAAATTTACTGGGATTATAGCCATCGCAACGTCATGGTTATGGAGCGCATTTACGGCATTCCTGTGGCAGATATTCCAGCGCTGAATAAAGCCAATGTGAATATGAAATGTTTGGCCGAACGCGGTGTAGAAATATTTTTTACACAAGTTTTTTCTCACAGTTTCTTTCATGCGGATATGCATCCGGGCAATATTTTCGTTGATGTTAGCAACCCTGAAAAACCCAAATACATTGCGATTGACTGCGCCATTATGGGCAGCCTTGATGACGCAGACAAAAACTATTTAGCACGTAACCTTTTAGCCTTTTTCCAGCGTGATTATCGTTTGGTTGCTGAATTACATGTAGAAAGTGGCTGGGTTCCAAAAGGCACACCCGTACACGCCTTTGAATCAGCAATTCGAAGTGTTTGTGAGCCAATGTTTGCAAAACCACTCAAAGACATTTCATTTGGCCAAGTATTGATTGGTTTATTTCAAACGGCACGCCGCTTTAATATGGAAGTGCAACCTCAATTGGTTTTATTAGAAAAAACGCTATTAAACATTGAAGGTCTAGGCCGTCAGCTTTACCCTGATTTAGACTTATGGGTTACTGCCAAACCATTTTTAGAGCATTGGATGCGCGAACAAATGGGACCAAAACGTGTAATGGAAGAAGCCCGTAAACAGGCACCACAATGGGCTGGACAGCTACCTCAAATCCCTAATCTGATTTTCACCGCCTTGTCTCAAATGTCACATCAAGACGAACGCATTCAGGCACAAACAGAAGCTATTGACCAATTAGGTAAAGAGCTGAAAAAGAGTCGTAAAAACTTGCCGTTCCGATTACTTGGTGTAATGTGTTTGGGCGCCGCATGGGTATTTACAGACCCAGCTTCCATGGAACATTTATTGACAGCTGATTTAACCAGTTTGGGATTATTTTTAGCAGGACTGTACCTGCTCGTCTTAAAACCGTAATATTCGAGAGACTATAATGAAGACCGATGTATTGGCTAAACTAGCAGCCACTCTAGAACAACGTAAAGGTGCCGCGGCAGATTCTTCCTATGTCGCCAGTCTACATGCAAAGGGGTTAAATAAAATCCTCGAGAAAGTGGGCGAAGAAAGCATTGAAACCATTATTGCGGCCAAAGATTCTGTCATCTCAGGTGATAAGTCTGATTTGATTTATGAAACAGCTGACCTTTGGTTTCACACCCTAGTTATGTTATCTCATTTAGATATTGGCCCTGATGCTATACTGGACGAATTAGCTCGTCGATTTGATTTGTCTGGTTTAGAAGAAAAAGCCAATCGAACTAAATAATAAATATGTGCGCTAATTAAGCGATTAAACGAATAAGCAACTGGAGAACTGTATGTTAGGTGGTATTAGTATTTGGCAATTATTGATTGTTTTAGCAATCCTAATTCTTATTTTCGGCACAAAAAAACTGAAAAACCTAGGCGCTGATTTAGGCGGTGCGGTTAAAGGTTTTAAACAAGCCGTAGACAAAGAAGATGACGTTGCCGATGAGAAAACAACTCAGAGTAAAGTCATTGATAGTGAAGTAAAAAAAGACGATAAGAGCGCCTAATCTGTGTTCGACATCGGCTTTTCTGAACTTTTAGTTGTCTTCGTTGTAGGTCTATTAATTCTTGGGCCAGAACGCTTGCCTCATGCTGCAAAAACAGCGGGGCTTTGGGTGCGTAAGATTCGTCGCAGCATCAACTCTGTGCAGAGAGAGATTAACGCACAACTTGATCAAGAAGAACTGCAGCAAAAAATCACCGAAACCAATCAACATCTTCTTAAAGAAGAGAAAACGATACAGAATACCATTACCCCTCTTCCTGAGTCCTATGCGCAAGAACCTATGAAGCCTATAGCAGAAAACACAGTGAACAATGAAGAAGCACCTTTGGCTGTCTCTGATAAACAAGAAGCTGACTTAGCACCATTGCCAGATACGGAAGAAAAAGCACCTGAGACAACAACATCTCGTTCCTAGTTAACACTGACTTAAATGACGCGCGGAAATGTAACGCATTATGAGTACAAGCTCTCCAAACCAAGCACCTTTAGTCGCTCATCTTATTGAGCTAAGAAACCGTTTATTAAAAGCGGTTCTTGTTATTCTAGTTCTGTTTCTCGGTTTATATGCCTTTGCTAACGATTTGTATCTCATCGTGTCAGAGCCATTACGCTTGTTACTGCCGCCTGGAAGCTCATTGATCGCAACAGAAGTGGCTTCGCCCTTTCTAGCGCCTTTAAAGCTAACGTTCGCTGTTGCGGTCTTGCTGTCTGTTCCTTATACACTCTTTCAAGCTTGGTCTTTCATTGCCCCTGCTTTGTATAAGAATGAAAAACGTATTGCGATTCCTTTGCTTATCTCCAGTATTTTTCTTTTTTACGCTGGTGTTTTGTTCGCTTATTACGTTGTTTTACCCTTGATTTTTGGTTTCTTCACAACCGTTGGTCCGGGCGAAGTGACCGTTATGACGGACATCAACAACTACTTAAACTTTGTCTTAAAACTCTTCTTTGCGTTTGGTGTGACATTTGAAATCCCAGTCGCCACGTACTTGCTTATTAAAGCTGGCGTTACAACTGTTGCGACACTATCAAAAAAACGCCCTTATATTTTCCTTGGCTGCTTTGTCGTTGGTATGTTGATTACTCCGCCTGATATTTTCTCTCAAACTTTGTTGGCTATTCCTATGTGGATGCTGTTTGAATTGGGTCTCATTGCAGGTAGAACTGTGAAAATACCAGAAGATGATGAAGAAACTGAAGAACCGAGCCCTGAAGTTAATGAATAATTACTGATTTTATATTCAATCATCCCAAAATCGCCTCAACTTATTGGGGCGTTTTTTTTTGCTTTTTAGAATTCTTATTAAACATATGGAATAAAGAATCAAACAATTCCATCAACACTTAGTTTTTCACAAAAGAATAAAAAGTTAAAAATGTCGTCAGTATGCAATAAGAGGTCGGCTTAATATCATGGATAAAAGACCCTCTCACGATAAAATAAATACCGTGGTTATATATTGTCATCATAAAGAACTATGACTCAGACAACATACGCGTCACTGCGTCAGCACTAGATTTGATTTAAACAAGAAGGTTTATTGGAGCGAAATAATGAGTAATGACAATTCACAACAAGAAGCCGTGTTACGTCGTGACTTAGCGGCAGCCTATCGTCTCGCTGCGATGCTGGGTTGGGAAGACACGATATACACTCACTTTTCAGTGCGCTTACCCGACATAGATGACACGCCACGGTTCTTAATTAATCCTTTCGGTCTTATGTTTGATGAGGTTAAAGCAAGTGATTTGGTCATCGTTGATGTTAATGGCAAAATTTTAGAAGGCGATTCAGATTATAATTTAGCTGGCTTTACGATTCACAGCGCTGTACATACGGCTCGTGATGATGCTCATTGCGTGATGCACACGCACACCGTTCCTGGTATGGCATTAGCCGCTTGTGATGACGGATTGTTGATGCTGAATCAAATTAGTACCGAATTCTATAATAACCTTGGCTACCATGATTACGAAGGTGTCGCATGGAACCTTGAAGAACGTACAAGAATCCAGCAATCTCTTGGCGACAATATCGGCTTGGTTTTGCGTAATCACGGTTTGCTTACCGTCGGTGAAACCGTCGCTGATGCGTTTCAAATCATGTACTACTTAAACAAAGCCTGTGAAATTCAGTTAGCTACCGCTCAAATGGCAGGTTTAAATAAAATCGTGCCCATTCCTGAGAAGCTCGCGGCACACGTTAACTCTCAATTTAAAGGTGTTGAACATGAACGCCATTTCGTTTGGCAAGCTTGGCTAAGAAAATTAGATCGAATCGATCCTTCGTATAAGGATTAATGCGATGACCATGTCTATATTATTAGCGTCTAATGACGTCGATTTTAGCAATGCCATTAAAGCTGAACTGCAACAGTCCTATCCAACAATACAAGCTTATCTACCTGGCGAAGTCGGCTCGAAAGATGCCGAATTGGCCGCTTGCTGGCATCCATCAGACTCTTTATTAGTCGACTATCCAAACATCAAAGTACTGCATGCACTGTCTGCAGGAGTAGATCATTTAGGGAAAAAATTACTGATGTCTGGATTACCCATTTGCCGCATCGTGGATCCAGTTCAAAAACAGGGCATGTTGGAATATATCTTATGGGGGATTTTGAATTATCAGCGAGATTTTGAGCAATATCGAAAGTTTCAAGATAACAAACAATGGCAAGTCTTACTCCAGCGACCGGCATCCGACACTCAAATCAGTTTATTAGGATTAGGTGAAATCGGCGCTTATGTCGCAGAGAAGCTCGCGCAATTTGGTTACACCGTTCATGGTTGGTCTCGAAGCCCAAAAGAATTGATTGGCGTCAATTGTTACCATGGTGAAGAAGGTCTAAACACCGTTCTCAGTAAAGCAGGTGTACTCGTTAATTTATTACCACTCAACCCTCATACTCAAGGTATTTTGTCCCAAGTAACATTCAATAAAATGCCTGAAAATGCTTATTTAATTAATTGCGGACGTGGCGGTCATCTTGTCAGTGAGGATTTAACCCTCGCGATTCAGTCTGGACATCTAACAGGTGCTCTTTTGGATGTATTCGACGAAGAACCTTTACCTAGCGATCATTACCTATGGACAACCAAAGGTGTGATTGTGACACCTCATATTGCTTCATCATCCTCCCTATCTGACATTGTTAATCAAGTCGTTATAAATATGATGCTTTATCAAAAAGGAGAGTCACTTAAAAACTCTGTTGCTACATAAGCGTCCATCAAGCTCAAAATATATTCAATGATTAAATTGTTTTTAAAAATTGAAAAACAAAGTAGATACTGATTTAAATATAAGTGAAGGGGAATCATGAAAAAAGTAACTTTTTCCATCAACGAAGAGAGCAATACTTTATTTGCTCAGTTTGATGGAAAAGACATTGAGCTAGCCGCTTTATGGCTTAGAGAGCGATGTCAAGACGAGCAACATTTAGACAAGATCTCGAAACAGCGTTTCTTCGACCCTCATCAACTTCCTAATGACCTTAGCATTACAAAAATTGAGCCTATTGCATCGCAAGAAAAACTCACTATATCATTTAGCGATGGATATACAGGAACCTATGATCTAATTGAATTTCATGCAGATTTTGACGTATGGGATGGCACACCTGTATCAAAACCATGGCTAAGCAATATTGATAAAGCTAATTTCTCTGTAGATTTTGATAATTTAAAATCTGATCAAGGCCTCTTAAATGCACTGGAAATTTTTCTAGCGTACGGTCTTATCATTGTAAACGGTGTACCTGAACGCTCCAATGCCGTCATAGAAGTCGCTGAATTATTTGGTAACATTCGTCAAACCAACTTTGGCAAACACTTTGAAGTATACACCCGCCCAAATTCTAACGATTTAGCTTATCGATCTGTATCGTTAGGTGCGCATACTGATAACCCTTATCGTGACCCAATGCCTGGCGTGCAACTACTGCACTGCATTAAAAATGAAACAACGGGGGGCTTATCCACATTAGTAGACAGTTTATCCGTCATAGAGCAATTGCGTAAAGAAGACCCTTACGGTGTCGAGTTACTCAGCACAGTACCGGTTCGATATCGTCACTTTGATCAAGATATAGACCTTATTGAGAGACGTACAATGGTCAAACTCGATTCAGCAAAACGAGTCGAAGGGGTCGCTTATAGTCCTAGGTTAGATTTTCTACCTCTATTAGAACCAGAGCAGCTAAAAACATTCCATCGAGCACGTCAGAGATTAGGGCAGCTATTTTCTGATCCACGTTTTGAATGGCGCTTTAAGCTAGAGCCTGGGCAATTGCAGATGTTTCACAACACTCGTGTTCTGCATGGTCGCACTTCTTTTGACCCTAATGAAGGCTATCGCCATTTGCAAGGTGCTTATATCGACCTTGATGAACCAAAAGGGCGATATGTAGCACTGAAGAGAAAGGTCTCGGTATAAACAAGTGACAAGCAGGAGAAAAAAATGAAAGCAGTACAATTTCGTCAGATGAAAGATGGCACCAAAGAAGAATATGAATTTTTAGAGCAACATGAAATCGAATACGTTGCAGGTTTACCTGATCGCATCATTAGTGCCCTTAGAAACCTTGAACACACATTATCAGGCTATCAAGTAACAAGACTAGAGCATTCTTTGCAGACAGCAACCAGAGCGGAAGCCGATGGTGCAGATGAAGAAATAATCCTTGCGGCCCTTATACACGATATCGGAGATGATCTTTCACCTTACAACCACTCACAACTTGCAGCTTCCATCTTGCGTCCGTATGTACGACCAGAAGTCACTTGGATTATCACTCAACACGGCTTGTTCCAAAACTATTATTACGCTCATTTCTTTGGTGGTAATCCAAATGAACGTGACTACTTAAAAGATCACCCTTGGTACCAAAGTTGTGTCGATTTCTGTGAAAAATGGGACCAAGCATCATTCGATCCAGATTACCCAACCAAGCCTTTAAAATATTTTGAGCCGTTAGTTCGAAAGATTTTCTCAAGACCTCCTTTTTCTGAGCAGTATGTAGGCGCTCAAACTATGGGAAGAAGCGCTGTTGATATCGCTATCTCAGGAGTGGGTGTATAAAAGGATGTCCTGTCTTTAATAAGCGTTTTTTGTAGAGTCTCGCTCTACGAAAGACGTTTGTTATGATCAAGTCTTAGCCTTCATTTAAATACAGCCTCACCTTTTTGAATTTTCTTTCTAGTTGTCGTATTGATGCAACAGGAAGTCGACTCGATATCACAGAAAAAAATGCTTTCATTATAAGATTAACATTATGATCCCTTACATTATTACCTAGGACGACATTATGAGTTCACCTGATGCTAATTTAGAAATAGCCTCATTCACACCTTATCCTATAACGCATCATCCTGTACGACTTGAATTAAATGACGAGTCTCTAACAGTTATTTGGGATCATCAACATACCAGCGAATTTCACTATTTATGGCTACGTGATAACTGTCATTGCCCTAAATGCATATCGACAGCAACGAGAGAACAAACTTTCGAAATCTGTGACGTTCCTTTTACGATTAAAGCGTCCAATGCTTATATTACAGATGATCATAGAATTGTGATTGAATGGGATCACGAAGGCCATGTTAGTAAATACCACCCAGGCTGGTTATTGAGCCATTGTTACAGTAAAGAAGTACAGCAAAGCCATCAATGGAAACCCACGATATGGGATGAAGAACGCATTACGAATGAACTACCAAGAACTCATCATGATGCGATTGTAGAAAGTGATGCAGAGTTACTTATTTGGCTACGAGCACTCAGAAATTATGGCATTGCGCTGGTTACTGATGTGGATACGACACTCGGATCCTTAACAAAAGTAACGGACCGAATATCTTTTATGCGCGAGTCAAATTACGGTACGTTATTCGACGTTAAGACTACCGCTAAAGCGAATACCTCAGCGAATACAAATCTCCGCTTGCCTTTACATACAGACTTATCGGCTCGGGAGTTACAGCCAGGATTACAATTCCTTCATTGTTTAGTCAATGATGCGAGTGGCGGGGAATCAATATTTGTTGATGGCTTTAAAATCGCAGAGTACATGCGAGAACATCATCCAGAAGAATTTCGTGATTTGTCTACCATTCCAATGTCTTTCTATAATAAAGACCCCTACTGCGATTACCGTTATCGCGGCACAGTCATTGCGACTGACAGTAATGATGAAGTGATTGAGGTGCGTCACGCAAACTTTATTAGAGGGCCGATTGATGTTCCACCCCATCAAACCATGGCTCTCTATAAAGCTTATCAGCTTTTTATTTTGCTAACTCGAGAACCAAAATTTCAATTGTTTTTCCGTCTTACGGCTGGAGAAATGGTTGTATTTGATAATCGCCGTGTATTGCATGCTCGCAACGCTTTTGACCTTAAGTCAGGTATGCGCCAACTACAAGGCTGCTACATAGATAGAGATGAGCTTCTTTCCCGCATTAGAATATTAGAAAGAAACACAGAGTTAAACTAACCGCTAAGCTAACGTAAGAAGACGGTATTGTGTCGCTGTCTTGCCATAAAAGGCTCGATAGCGACGACTAAAATGCGCGGTTGAAGAAAATCCACTGGCTAACGCGATTTCAGTAATACTCAAACCAGAGTCAGATAGTAAATAATGGGCGTATTCCATTCGAAGTTTTAAATAATACGCAGACGGTGACACTTTTAAATACTGCAGGAAAAGCCGCTCAAGCTGCCTTATCGAGATAGATAAGACTTTAGCAATATGCACTGTTGCTAAAGGTGTTTCTATATTGGCAT
The DNA here is from genome assembly GCF_000521805.1 of Marinomonas ushuaiensis DSM 15871. GTDB lineage: Bacteria > Pseudomonadota > Gammaproteobacteria > Pseudomonadales > Marinomonadaceae > Marinomonas > Marinomonas ushuaiensis. The sequence continues at coordinate 576,145 of NZ_JAMB01000001.1, read as the reverse complement.
CCATCAACTCCAGAGCTTTAAGTACTTTGGGATGATATACATTTAACTTTTCTGACTTACTAGGCCTCTGCCGGTCAGCGTGATGCCGTGTTCCATTAGTAATCAGCTGTTCACAAACTAAATCAGCCACCTCACTCTGACAGTAATATTCTATAAAATACAAAACCATGTCTGATGCAGCGATCCCACCAGCACAAGTGATTCGATTACCATCTATTTTAAATAACTCATCGCTGACATTTAAATAAGGGTATCGCTCTTGAAAAGCAGGTTTAGCCTCCCAGTGTAGAGTCACTTTATAACCGTCTAACAGTTTTGCTTTCGCTAAAGCATAGCAACCAGTATCTATCGCGCCAATGACACTTTTTTTTCTGTCTAGATTACGCAACCATTTAATGCAGGTTTCACTTATGTATTTTTCAGGACGGAAACTCGCATTCACGAACACGTTTTTTGGTGAGGGACAAAAATCTACGTGGATAGATTGCTCTAACGCCATGTCATTACTCGCTATGACAGGATTACCATTCTCGCTTAAACACTGCCAGCGAAAGACTTCTTTCCCGACGATTCGATTGGCGATTCGCAATGGCTCTGTAATAGAAAGCAGAGACATCATTGAGTATTCAGGTAGGAGCAAAAAAGACAGAGTAAGTACACCATCATCGTCTGCTATTAAAGGTCCGGTTTGAGAATAGCCGTTCATAGATAGAGGAATTCCACGGAGAATACTCACTGTTGTATGCTTGAAAACCCTTTTCAATTATAAACAAAGTAGCAGGCTTTTATTTTAAAAGCCTGCTACAGACAAAACCATCAACTCGATTCCGTCTTATTACTTAGATCATATAAAAACTATTATAATGAGCTCATTTCAACCATGATTTAATAATATCAGAATTGCTGTCTACCCATTTTTTTGCAACAACGCTGGCTTCGTCTTCACCCGTAGATAAGGCAAAGATCCACTGGCTTACAACATCTGCATCAAGGCTTACATTGCTCAAGAATTTCGCAACTTCTGGCGCTCTGCCTTCCAACGATGCGGTATAGCCGATATGAACAGGTACAATTGGATAATCACAGGTTATTTCACTGTCTGCTAACCAGTTATCGGTATTCGCATAGTTATAACAGCCATCAGGGTTATAATCTTTACTGTCTTTCTTAGACTCGTTTGAATAACCTGTAAACGCTGGCTCTTCTAACTTACGAAGGTCATAAGCATAGTGAATCCATGCTGGCGTCCAGTAATAAAATAAGATGCCTTCTTTCTTACGGTAGGCTTTTTTCAACTGAGCTTGCATGATAGAACTAGAAAAAATCTCTGGTGTGAAATATTTATCGAAACCATAGCTTTTGGCTTTGATCTGGTTAGTTTTAACCAATTCCCAACCTGAAGCACCCGCCCAGTATTCACCTACACCATCACCATCTTTATCAAATAATTTGGCAATTTCTGGTTTTGCTAAATCAGAAACAGACTTCACGCCATATTCATCTTGAATGTAACCTGGGATAAAGAAACCATTTTCACCTAGGTAAGGCACTTTGTTGGCTTTGACACTTCCAGTACCACCTTCGGCAACAAATTTCGCCCATGCATGATCCTGCAAAGTCGTCCAGATATCAGGAAAGACGTCTATGCTGCCTTTCCCAGAATCCATAGCTGACCAAATAGCCGCCTGATCTGCGGCAATAATTTCAACATTAACGTCAAAGTTCTCTTCCATTACTACTTTTAAAACGTGCTCAATCGCTACCGCACCATCCCAGTTAAGTTCACCAAGAACAATCGTTTCCTTTGCACTTACACCTTGGGAAACTGTTAAACCTATTGCCGCACTTAAAACACATGTACTTAATAACTTCTTCATTATTTTTCCCTTTTTTACTTTTTAAACTCAAAGTGAGCTGCCATGTGCTCGTCGGCTCACTTTTATCTCATTCTTTACTGACTACTTATTCACTTCCATTCGACCGCGAATAATACGATCCAAGATCATGGCGCATAATACAATCGCAAGTCCTGCCAATAAGCCTTTACCCGCTTCAAGTCGTTGTAACGAAGACAAGACATCATAGCCAAGTCCGCCTGCGCCAATCAAAGCCGCAACCACAACCATAGAAAGACTCATCATGATGCTTTGGTTAATCCCGGCCATAATAGAAGGCATCGCCAAGGGTAATTGCGCTTTAAACAAAACCTGACTCGGGCTTGCTCCAAACGCCAACATAGCTTCAATCACGGATGGACTTACTTGCTGAATACCCAGCGAGGTTAATCGGATCATCGGGGGCATAGCAAAAACAACAGTTGCCAATACAGCTGGCGGTTTACCTACTGAAAAGAAAGCAATCGCAGGTATTAGATAGACAAAACTCGGCATGGTTTGCATCAAGTCTAAAATAGGGTTTAAGACCGTATTAAACTTTGGTTTTTTCGCTGCAAGGATACCTAACGGCGCACCAATAAGAAGGCAAATGCAAACCGAAGCACCCACTAACGCCATGGTACTCATTGCTTTGTCCCAAAAACCGAAAAAACCGAGATAGGATAACGACACGGCAGTAAAAGCCACTACGCGCCAGCCAGCCATTTTCCATGACAATAAAAGTAATAGCAGCGCCATGACAGGCCATGGCGTACCGATAAATAACAGCTCTAGAAAATCGAGCATGCCTTTAATTGCCCAAGTGATTGAATCAAAAACATCTTCAAACGAAATGGTTAACCAATCAACAAAATTGTCGATGCTTTTCGCCGTGGTCGACGCAATTTTTCGGCTAGTTGGAAAGGTATCTAAAGCATCTATAACTTGTGTTGCACTAAATTTATAGATTGTTAGAGGATAAATAGCCGCTATCAGTACAGCTCCTTTCATTATTCTATTGCTGCTGGAACAACTTAATACGCTAGGAGTAATACGCCACTTGCAGTAAAACTTGTAATACAAACTGTTTGCTAAGCTTCCGCCAATCAATCGACCAACAATAAGAACGCCAAGACCAACCGCAAAGCTCGCCTCTGGATAAGCCTCTGAGCTCCAAATACTTCTAGCAATAGAAATACAACCCAGAATGTCGGTCACTAATAAAGCCCAAAACAAAAACCAGACGTTACGGCTCGCCGCCCACAACGGCCCAGCCATCGCAGCGGCTACGTTTAGTTTATACTTCTTACCTTGAATGATTTCATTGAATGACTGCAAATAATATTCTGTCGAACTGCCTAGAAACTGTTTCAGGCTATCGACTTCTTTTACACTCAATGATGAGGGTTTTTCTTGCTTGAAAGGCGTGATCGTCTCTTGTTTAAAAGAATCACTCATTTATATCTCTCCCTTGTATACCACGTAATAACTGACGCTTAGTAATCACGCCGACTTCTTCATCTTGTTTTAATACAAGAATGGGATTTTCATGATCGATGGCTAAGTTAATTAGCTCATCAAGATCCGCATCGTGTGGTGCTCTTGGGCAGAGACTTTGATCTAAAGTGTTATCTTTTAAATAATCGTCAATCGGACGCATAATGGATTGAGCAGAAACCAGTTTCAAACGAGAGATGTCTTTTACAAATTCCGCGACATATTCATTGGCTGGTGCCATGATAATTTGCTCTGGTGTGCCTATTTGAACAATCTCACCATCTTTCATAATAGCGATACGATTACCAATCCGAATGGCTTCATCTAGATCATGGGTAATGAAGATGGTGGTCTTATTCATTTCCCTAGCAAGCTCTAGGAATTGATCTTGTAATTGACGTCGAATTAAAGGATCTAACGCACTAAAGGGCTCATCCATTAACAAAATAGAAGGGTCTGCGGCCATGGCACGAGCGAGGCCCACTCGTTGCTGCATACCACCCGATAACTCAGAGGGCATGCGATCTTCCCAACCATCGAGTTGAACTAATTCCAGTTTCTTTTGCGCTACATTAAGTCGATGAGCTTCATCTATATGTCGTAGTTCAAGTCCTAAGGCTACATTTTCTCGTACAGTACGATGGGGTAATAGCGCGGTATGTTGAAATACCATGCCAATTTTTTCAGCTCGAATCTTACGTAATTGTTTCGCGTCTAATGCATTGATGTCTTCATTTTCAATCAATATATCACCCGCCGTAGGCTCAATGAGGCGATTGATATGGCGTACCAAGGTGGATTTACCACTTCCCGATAAGCCCATAATGCAAAAGATCTCTCCTTCTACTGCCTTAAAGCTTGCGTTTGCCACGGCAACGACACAATCATATTCTTCGTGTACTTGATCTTTGGTTAACCCTCTGGTTTTTACCGCGTGCAAAGCCTCAACGGATTTGTCACCGAATATTTTCCATACATTTCGACATTCTATTGCAGGTTGTTCTGTATTGCTGTCTAGCATCTAACTTAGCCCCTCTAGTTTGAGTTGATGGTGCTCTACACACACCATATCTTTATTATTAGGGTTTTAATTAGTGATCATCGGCACAAAGCCGGCAGAATATGACCTTTATTCCTTTCGTTATAAATCGTCTTCTAGATTCATCGTTAACGTTTAATACCCTTCTCTTGGCGGTATTCATCTAATGTTTGCATTATTCGAATCAAACAATCATCTCGCTCTTGAATTAACTCATTAATCGATGCGCCATTCGCCTGATTTAAACAACCTTGCACCATGTCATCTTTCAATTCTTGAGTTACTTCAGGCGCTTTTAATCGAGTCCATGGTTCTTCCAATGAATGCTCGAAATGATCAAGTAGGTACGCCATCCCTCCTTGACCACCACCTAGGTGATAAGTTAAACAATGCCCCATAATGGCCCAACGCAAACCCGGTCCATGGATAATCGCTTTATCAATGTCTTCAACTGTGCACTCTTTATTTTTGACCATATGCAAAGCTTCTCGCCAGATAGCTTCTTGAAGTCGATTACCAATAAAGCCTGGTAATTCTTTCTCCATCTTGGCAACTTGTTTTTCTATTGCTTCATAAAATTCCGCTGTCCAATCCACCACATCTTGGCTGGTTCTTTCACCACCGCAGACTTCACAAAAAGGCATTAGATAAGGCGGGTTAAAAGGATGACCAACAACAAACCGATTTGGTTGATTTTTTAAATCCGAAGCCATATCTGTCATTGGTAAACCTGATGTGCTGGAAATAATCACGACATCAGATGGCGTAATTCGATCCAACTCAGCAAACAGGTCACGCTTAGCATCCAGCCTTTCTGGCGTATTTTCTTGGATGACTTGAACACATGACACCATGTCTTCTAGAGAATCAACAAAACGTAAATTATCTCGACTCGCACCCTCTCGTAATCCGAGTTTTTCAATGGTTGGCCAAACATGATCAACCATCGCCAGCAATTTTTCTTTGGCATTAGGGCCAGGATCATAAGCGACTACATTCATACCCATGCGCAAAAAATGCAGTGCCCATCCACCACCAATCACACCAGTACCTATAACACCTACGTGTGTCACTTCATTCGGATTTGGACGAGCCATACTGTTCTCCAATTATTATTGAGTACCACGTAAACGTAATTTTTCACGGGCTTCAGTAGGGCTTAAAATACGCGACCCCATGTTTTCAATAATATTTACAGCTCGTTCTACAAGTTGACCATTTGTCGCAAGTACGCCTTTACTGAGGTACAAATTGTCTTCTAAACCGACTCGAACATGACCACCTAACAGTGCAGATTGAGCCACCCAAGGTAATTGGTTACGACCCAATGCAAACGCGGCCCAATTTGTATCCGCAGGTAACATATCAACCATAGCTTTTAGCAAGGCAGCATTTGGCGGCGTGCCCCAAGGAATACCCTGACACAACTGAAACATAGCATTTTCAGCCAACAGACCTTCTTTCATCATTTGCAGAGCAAACCAAAGGTTACCGGTATCAAAGATTTCCAGTTCAACCGTAACCCCTAATTTTTTGATATGAGCCGCACCAAGGCGTAACATATCTGGTGTAGATATATAGACTAAATTGCCATCACCAAAGTTCAGAGAGCCACAATCTAAAGTACAGATTTCAGGTTTAAGCGCTTCAATATGAGCCAGACGCTCAATAGCTCCAACAAGATCAGTGTCTTTACCAAAGTCTGCAGGATTTTCTTCAGGGCCAACGTAAAGATCGCCACCCATACCACCGGTAAGGTTAATGATAATGTCGCATTCTGATGCGCGCAGTCGTTCACATACTTCAGCATATAAATCGACTTGACGAGAGGCTTGAGTCGTTTTCAAATCACGCGCATGGATATGAGCAATAGCGGCTCCAGCATTCCATGCCTCAATCACAGAATTGGTGATTTCTTCAGGAGTAACAGGGACATGAGGGTTGCGCGCTGCAGTATCGGCAGCACCATTCACGGCACAGGTGATAATGACATCTTGATTCATCATATAAGCTCTTAAATTGGATAAATAGAGACTAGAAAGTCCAACAAGTAATGAACTCTAGATATTGACCCTTTTAAAGTTACACTGCGGTGTCTTTTTATTTTTGCCTAAATCCGACTACTTTTTTCCTTAATCGATCATTCTACGTCTTTTTCGCAAATAGGCCCTCACCCATCTACGAAAAGCTGCGCAATTAAAAACAAATACTATTGAATAGTTATTATTTATAACTCAAAAAGGAAAGAGGAAGAGAGCAACCTATGAACAAGCCTACTCTCTTTAATTTCGATTGTATTAAATAATGGTAACAATACTTTCTTTTGGAAGGCGTGATTTTGGTAATGAAGCATTAAAATCGTTAACGGCGTCGCTATAACCCATGGCCAATGCTACATCGCATTGATAACCAACCAATTCATTTGCAAACTCTTCTGCCACCAATTCATGATCAATTCCCTCAAGTGGTGTGGAATCGATTTTTAGTCGGGCCAACACATGCATCAGATTTCCTAAAGCAAGGTAGACTTGTGCTTTTGTCCAAGCGGCATTATCACCTTGCTCATCTGTGTTCATGTCCACAAAAGCAAAAGAACCAAATGCTTGCTCTCTATTTTCTTCTGCTATTCGTCCAATCTGAACATGAACATCAAGCACTTTGTTAAAATCTTCACGACTGTAATGGGTTTTGTGAGCGAATAAAATAATGTGGGAGGCTGCTTTTGCATGTTTTTGATTAAACTGATGTTTGCTCTCAAAAGTATTATGGAATCGCTGTTTTGCCTCATCACTTTCTATCACAATAAATTTCCATGGTTGAGAATCTATCGATGAAGGTGATAAACGAAGTGCTTCTAAAATCACGTCTAAATCTTCCTTAGAAATGGCTTTGGAAGCATCATAGTGTTTTGCTGTATGTCGATTTTCTAGATCAACAACAATCGGGTGTGGCATGAACGATTCTCCATGAAATTAAGTTTAGTAGCCTGTTAAATCACATGCAATTTACACAATTAAAGGACTTAACATGAGTCTGTAGCTTCTGTAATTCGCCTCAATTTATCGCGCTTTATTGTAAAAGTAAAAAAATAGTCACTATTTTTAAAAACGTTACCTACCAAAAATTACATTTATTTTGGCGAATAAAAAAGGTCAATCTATCTCTCTTGACTTGGGCTTTTTGAAAACTGCTTCTGATAACAACGAGTAAAATGGGACAAAGAAACAAAACCACAGGCAACAGAAATAGCCGTCACACTCTCTGTCGTTTGTTGCAACATATTACGTGCTTTTTCCAATCGTATTTGTCGATAAAAAGACTTAGGTGTTTGTTGTAAATTGTGCTTAAACAGGCGCTCTAATTCACGTCCAGATATTCCTAAATGTGTCGTTAATTCTGAAATATACAAAGGCTCTTCAATATTCAGCTCCATCAGCTGAACCGCTTCAACTAAGTGTTTGTTACGACTATCTAAACGGATTTGTAGTGAGCGACGCTGGGGCTCAGTATTACCACGTTTATGAGTATAAATTAGTGCGTCAGCCACTAATGTGGCCAATTGTTGATCGTGTTGTATGCGAATTAAATACAACATCATATCCAACCCAGATAACCCACCAGGACAAGAAAACACTTTTCTATCAATGACTAATAATTCTTGAACAAACTCTACATTAGGAAAAAGCTCCTGTGTGCTTTCGTGATTTTCCCAGTGCACCGTAGCTCGATGACCATCTAAAATCCCCGCAGCTGCGGCAAGATAGGCGCCCATATCTTGGCAACCAATATCAGCACCAAAAAAATAGCTTTGTTGACGAATAAAGCCTAAAACAGCAGGTGAAGACACGGTTTGTGGATCATGGCAACCAGAACAAAGAATTAATGTTTCGCATTGTTCGACCTCTTTGATACTAACGTTTGTCATAATATCAATGCCGTCGCTGCTGCGAATCAAACCACCAAATTCAGACACCAATTCCCATTCGTAAAGAGGTAAACCGCTTGCCGCATTTGCATGGCGAAGAGGGCCTAACATTGATGTTAAACCAAATAACGAAAAGTCAGGCGTTAACAGAAAATGTATTTTTCTCGTGTCGTCTTTTGTACAGTTACTAATCACCCACGATCCTTTTCTAATAATTAAAGGCAACATTGTCGTATAAAAACAAATAACATGCGATTTTAATCAACAATCTGCATTCTTAACACTTATTATAGACCCCATTAACAAGCACCTTACTACGAGCCTAAAGCCTCTTTGACCCCAAACAAGGTAGAAAAATGTCTTCAGCATCTCAAGGAATATCGCCAAAAGTAGAACAAGCTACTCTATTATTTGAAAGCCCAGTGTTACCAGAATGGATTGACTATAACGGCCATATGAATGATGCCTGCTATGTGATTGCTTTTAGCCAAGCCGTTGACGGGTTTATGTCCTTAATTGACCTTAATGAAGCCTTCCGTGAGCAACACAGTGTATCTATCTACACACTCCAAAGCATGGTGAGTTATTTACAAGAAGTGTCCGAAGGACAAAATATCGCCATTAAAGGTCAACTATTAGAAAGTGACGCCAAGAAGCTGCGTCTATTTTTAACCATGTACCACGCCGACACTCATGATAAGTTAGCGACAATGGAAACACTCTTGCTACACATGGACATGAAAATCCACAAAGCGACTCCATTTCTTCCACACACATTGTCTTTAGTAGAGGCTATTCAAGCCGCTCACAATAAACTCGAAACACCAAGCAATGCTGGTAAACCTATTAGCTTGAAGCGAATCTAATTCACTCTAAATATCAATCCAGCATAAAAGTAACAGGGCCATCATTGGTAAAGGAGACTTTCATATCTGCACCAAACTGCCCTGTTTCAACTTTGTCATATTGTGCCCGAACCTTATTAACGAAGTCGTTAAATAGTCGCTCACCCTCCTCTGGAATGGCTGCTGTTGAAAATCCTGGGCGCAGGCCCTTTTTTGTTTCAGCTGCTAAGGTAAATTGAGATACTAACAAAACCCCACCAGCAACCTGCTGGACGTTTAAATTCATCTTACCTTCTGCGTCACCAAACATACGATATTTAAGCAATTTGTCCGCCAAACGCTGCGTATCGGTCTCTGTATCGCCTTTCTCGATACCAACCAACACAAGCTGACCATCATCAATTGCACCAATAATCTCACCATCTACTGTAACGCTGGCATTAAGCGCTCGTTGGACTAACACCTTCATATCCATTCCTTTTCTATTTGGTTTGATAAAGTGCACTTTATCAAACGCCAGAAAAAACAAAAGCGCCCGAAGGCGCTTCTGTCGCTCCTGAACGTATTTGCATACGTTCATTTGCTGCTGCTCTTTATAAAGCGATTCTGTTGAATCGTTTTATTTAAAACGACTTATTTACGGCCGTTACGCTTACGTTCGTTTTCAGTAAGGAACTTCTTACGAACACGAATGCTTTCTGGCGTAACTTCTACCAACTCATCATCTTCGATGAATTCAAGTGCTTGTTCTAGCGTTTGACGAATCGGTGGAGTCAAAGTCAAAGCTTCATCTGTACCAGATGCACGTACGTTAGTCAGCTGCTTACCTTTAACAGGGTTAACCGCTAAATCGTTATCACGTGAGTGAATACCGATAATTTGACCTTCGTACACTTCAACTGCGTGACCTAGGAACATGCGGCCACGGCTTTGCAAGTTGAACAAAGAGTAAGCGGCTGTTTTACCAGTAAGCATGCTTACCAATACACCGTTTTTACGACTTTGAACTTCGCCATCTTTAACTGGACCGTAATGATCGAAAACACTCGTCAAAATACCAGAACCAGACGTCAATGTTAGGAACAAGCCACGGAAACCGATCAAACCACGTGAAGGCATCATGAATTCAAGGCGTGTACGGCCTTTACCATCTGGCTCCATGTTAGTTAATTCACCTTTACGTAAGCCGATTTCTTCCATGATAGAACCTTGATGCTGATCTTCAACATCGATTACTACCATTTCGAATGGTTCAGATTTAACGCCGTCGATTTCTTTGATAACAACTTCAGGACGAGAAACGCCCATTTCGAAGCCTTCGCGACGCATTGTTTCAATCAATACAGACAAATGAAGCTCACCACGACCTGATACGACAAACTTATCTGGTGTATCACCTTCTTTTACGCGAAGTGCTACGTTATGGATAAGCTCTTGGTCTAGACGGTCTTTGATGTTACGAGTCGTAACGAACTTACCTTCTTTACCAGCAAATGGAGAGTCATTTACGATGAATGTCATGCTTACTGTTGGCTCATCAACCGATAACGGTGGAAGCGCTTCAACACAAGTAGGATCACACAAAGTATCAGAAATACTTAGACCATCAATACCATTGATACAAACGATATCACCAGCAGAGGCTTTATCTGTGTCAACACGATCTAGACCGTGGTAACCCTTAACATTTACTACTTTACCTTTACGCTCTTTACCATCAGCCGATTTTATAACGACTTGCTGGTTAGGAGACAAACTACCACGTGTGATACGGCCTACACCGATAACACCAACATAACTATCGTAATCCAATGCAGAAACCTGCATTTGGAAGGTACCTTCTGGGTCAACATCAGGAACAGGTACGCTATCAACGATCATTTGGTAAAGAGGCGTCATGTCGTCTGCTAGGTTATCTGGATCAGTACCCGCTTGGCCATTAATGGCAGAAGCGTAGATAACAGGGAAGTCTAATTGCTCTTCTGTTGCGCCAAGGTTATCAAAAAGATCAAAAACTTGATCCATAACCCAATCAGGACGAGCGCCAGGACGGTCAACTTTGTTGATAACAACAATAGGACGCAAACCTTGCTCAAATGCTTTAGAGGTTACGAAACGTGTTTGCGGCATTGGGCCATCAACAGCATCAACCAATAGACATACGCAATCAACCATAGAAAGTACACGCTCTACTTCACCACCGAAATCGGCGTGACCAGGTGTGTCTACGATGTTGATACGGTAGTCATTCCATTTAATTGACGTGTTTTTCGCCAAGATGGTAATACCACGTTCTTTTTCTTGATCGTTAGAGTCCATGATTCGTTCAGAACCTTCATCTTTACGATCTAACGTGCCAGACTGGCTTAATAGCTTGTCAACAAGGGTAGTTTTACCATGGTCAACGTGCGCAATGATGGCAATATTGCGTAACTTACTAATATCATTAGACATTTATAATTCTCTGCGTTTGATGTGAGCAAAAAGATATACCGCCGCTTGACTCGGGCGGGTATGCTCTTCAAGCGTCTCGGATCTTGGTGCGGGGTAAAATTCGCGCAATTGTACCCTTATATTGATCAATATCCCATTAAAGTGAGTAAAAAAAACCACAAAAATAGATCAACAGGGTAACAAACAGCACTCTATTCAAAACAGTAGCATTCATTTACTACAAAAATACAACTGTTTAAATTCCTTACTAAGGTAAATAAATACCTATATTTTCATGCCCTTTACCCAAAAGGTAAGAAGCATGCATTCGACTCATAACACCTTTACCACAATAAAGAAGATGCATGGTTTTTGGATCCAGTTCAGACCAAGTCGTTTCCAAAGCAAAGAAAGGAATAACCTTAACAGGTCGACCACTTACTTTAAGAGGGCGATTACTGGCTTCATCTGGATGACGAATATCAATAATGACCTCATCACCAACCGGCATACGAACCACTGGCACTTCACCTTGATATTGCTTAGCAACATCGTCCATGACATTTTGGATCGACATGATATTCGCGTTTACAATCGCTTTTTCTAAAACGTCAAAGTCGAAATTCGATTCTTGTTTTTCAACACGGTGCATTTTTGCTCGTGTTGTTGGCTTGACTGAAATCACGCCACAAAACTCAGGCATGCTGGCAGCAAAAGGCGCAGTACCAATATCGATGGCTTTATCAATAATTTCTTGTTTGTTCGTCGTAATCAAAGGTCGAATCACTAATTCTTCTGTAACCTGATCAATGACTTTTAAGTTAATTAGCGTTTGGCTTGATACCTGAGCAACACTTTCACCCGTTACCAATGCTTTTGCTCCGACTTCATTCATAAGCTGAGAAGCCGCTCGCAACATCATACGTTTTAAAATAACGCCCATTTCGGCATTATCAACTTTCGTTAGAATCTCACCAACAACCGCTTCAAAAGGCACAGTGATGAATTTTACGTTTAATGCAGAACCGTATTTCTCCCAAATATAATGAGAAACTTGCTTTACACCGATTTCATGAGCATCGCCACCTAGATTGAAAAAACAAAAATGCGTTTTTAATCCACGACTCATAGTCATATAGGAACTGACCGTTGAATCATAACCACCCGACATCAATGACAAAACGGGATCCTGTGAACCAAGCGGATAACCACCCAATCCTTCTACACGCTGTTCGATCATCCATACTCGACCATCTCGAATGTCGATAGGAACAAGTACTTCTGGATTTTTCAATCGAACCGCTAAAGCACCACAACGAGCTTTAAGACAACCACCTATGTGTCGCTCTGCATCAACAGAAGTGAAATCATGATGACCAACTCGTTTAACACGCACTGCAAATACAGCATTCTTTATAGCGTCACCATAAGAAACAATTGCTTGCTCAACAATATCGTCAAGATCAACAAGAGGAAATTCACGTACAAACTGAAAGTGAGCAATACCTGCTATGTTAGATAACGCCTCGGTAAAGTCTTCACGCAAATCATCCCGCTCAGAAAGTATTTCAATAAAGTCCCAATTACCCGCAACGGCGACATCAACATCATGCTTTTTCAAAACCAATTTAATGTTGTGCCTAAGCTGTTTAATAAATGCCTTTCTAACTGGACGACTTTTAATTGTGATTTCTGCAAAAAACTTAACAATAAATTTCATAGAGGTTGCAATACATACCGGAGGTTGAAAAAGGCGCACAGTATAAAGAAAAGGCAGCGGATACGAAAATGCTAAATTCGCACCAAAAAGATACAACAAAAGTAAATATCGCATCAATATAGTGCATTTGTTGTTTTTCTTGTTATTGTGGAAGCAACTATTAAGTGCAATTTTCCAAAGATAATAGCTATCCCATTGTTATATAAGGGATTATTTTATCGCACGAAATTCTGGCACAAGTTATGCTTTATCTTTTTGAAACTGCGCTTTATATTGAAGCACCCTAAACGAAAATATTTTTTCGCTTTAATTACGACTGGAGAACAACTATGTCAAACAAGACCCTTGCCTTGATTGCTGAGCATGACGCGAAGTGGGTTGACCTTCGCTTTACTGATTTTAAAGGTAAAGAACAACACGTATCTATTCCAGCTATTACGGTAGACGAAGAATTTTTTGAAACTGGTCAGATGTTTGATGGTTCATCCATCGCTGGCTGGAAAGGCATTAATGAATCCGACATGATCATGATGCCACAGGACGATACTTGTATCATCGATCCGTTTACTGAAGAAGCTACTGTTATTCTTCGCTGTAACATCATCGAGCCTGCTACTATGCAGGGCTATGACCGTGACCCACGCTCTGTTGCTCTACGCGCAGAAGAGTTTCTTAAAGCGTCAGGCCTTGGTGATACAGCATTCTTTGGTCCAGAGCCTGAATTTTTCATCTTTGATGACGTTCGCTGGAAAACAGACATGTCTGGTAGCTCTGTAGAAATCAACGCTGAAGAAGCGGCTTGGTCTTCTAACAAGAAAATTGAAGGCGGCAACATGGGCCACCGTCCTTTCGTTAAAGGCGGTTACTTCCCTGTACCACCAGTCGATTCTCATCACGACCTTCGTGGCGCAATGTGTGGCGCAATGGAAACAATGGGCTTAGTAATCGAAGTTCATCACCATGAAGTTGCAACAGCTGGTCAAAACGAAATCGGTGCTAAATTTAACACTCTAGTTAAAAAAGCCGATGAAGTTCAGATCATGAAGTATTGTGTCCATAACGTGGCTCATGCTTACGGAAAAACAGCGACTTTCATGCCTAAACCAATCGTTGGCGATAATGGTTCTGGCATGCACGTACACCAATCTTTCTGGAAAGACGGCGAAAACCAATTCGCTGGTGATTTGTATGCTGGCCTATCTGAAATGGCGCTTTTCTACATCGGTGGTATCATCAAGCACGCTAAAGCGTTGAATGCTTTCACAAATGCTTCAACTAACTCATACAAGCGTCTTGTTCCAGGTTTCGAAGCACCAGTTATGTTGGCTTACTCAGCTCGTAACCGTTCCGCTTCTATCCGTATCCCATACGTTGCAAGCCCTAAAGGCAAGCGTATTGAAGCTCGTTTCCCTGATCCAACCGCCAACCCATACCTAGCTTTTGCAGCTATGTTGATGGCAGGCCTTGACGGTATCAAAAACAAGATTCATCCTGGCGATGCAGCAGACAAAGATCTATATGACCTTCCTGCAGAAGAAGCAGCAGCGATTCCTCAAGTTGCTGCTAGCCTAGAAGAAGCGCTTAAGTGTCTAGACGAAGATCGCGCATTCTTGACTCAAGGTGGCGTATTCTCTGACGATATGATCGATGCATACATCGAACTTAAAGCAGGCGAAGCGCAGCGTGTTGCAATGACGACAACACCACTTGAGTTCGAACTTTACTACAGCGTTTAATATTTAGACTGCTATAAAGTAATTCGAAGTCGAAAGCCCCGAGATTAATCGGGGCTTTTTTTTGCACTAAAAAAGCCAACAACACTTAGATGCACTATAATTGTGCGAATTAGATTTTATTTCCAACCAAAAACCTAACAAACAAACCATTTCACTGTGCCCAATGTTGGTTCGTTTTTTGCAACCGCAATGGGGAATGACAAAAAGCAGGAGTCAATCAGAGAGGCACATGCTGTGTATAGCTTATTAATCGACCATTTATCTACCGCCGTCCTTCAATTGAACGACAAGCTTGAGATCGAATATTTAAATCCGGCCGCTGAAATGTTGCTCGCGGTCAGCCGCCGTCGAATTTATGGCAATGACCTGGGCGCCGCTTTTCGCGAAAACGAAAATAGCATCGAAGCTTTATATTCCGCAATTGAATCAGGTCATCCGTTTACCAAACGAGAAGCCGAAATTGAACGCAGTAACGGTAAAAAACTATTTTGTGATTACACAGTAACACCTGTCATGGGAACGTCTAATGACACGGAAAGTATCATCATAGAGTTATACCCACGAGACAGAATGAAACGCATCTCACAAGAAGATGAAATCATAGCAAACCATGAATCAAGCAAAGAATTGGTGCGTGGTCTCGCTCATGAAATTAAAAACCCATTGGGTGGCATTCGTGGTGCAGCGCAATTAATTAGTCGCGCTTTTACAGACGAAGCGCTGAATGATTACACTCAAGTCATCATTGAAGAATCGGATCGTCTACGGGATTTAGTGGATCGTTTATTGGGGCCAAGACAGCTTCCAAAAATTAAACCATTGAACATACATAAAGTTATCGAACGAGTAAGGCAGCTGATTTCAGTTGAAACCAACAACCAAATTAAACTCATTCGAGATTACGACCCTAGCATTCCAGATTTAGTTGGTGACGAATCTCAGCTTATACAAGCACTGCTTAATATTACTCGAAACGCAATGCAAGCTCTCATGGAAGATGAGGAAAATCAACACAAGACCATACGTATAGTTACTCGCTCATTACGCCAATTTACCATAGGTTCAAAAAGGCATCGTTTAGTCTGTAAAGTCAGCATTATTGATAACGGACCAGGCATACCTGACGCGATTTTGAAAACACTATTTTACCCAATGGTGAGTGGGCGTGCTGATGGAACAGGCTTAGGTCTTTCCATTGCTCAATCCGTAATACATCAACATCACGGAATTATTGAGTGTAATAGCTACCCTGAAAAAACCGAATTTAACATATTAATTCCCATTGAGACGACAGTCCAAGAACAGGAGAAACACTCATGACACCAGAAGAAACGGTATGGATTGTAGACGACGATAGATCTATTCGCTGGGTATTAGAAAAAACGTTAGAACAAGAAGGCATTCAATGTCGTCTGTTTGATTCAGCAGAAAACCTCGTTAACATGCTTAATAAAGAGCAACCAAGTGCCATTATCAGCGACATTCGCATGCCAGGTATGGATGGTTTAGAGCTCTTAGAAAAACTGCAAACAGATCACCCTTATTTGCCTGTCATTATCATGACGGCACATTCAGATCTAGAAAGCGCGGTTGCCTCATATCAAGGCGGAGCATTTGAATATTTACCTAAGCCATTTGATGTAGAAGAAGCCGTCAGCCTAGTTAAACGAGCTATGCTGCACCACAAAAACGCTCGACCAAGCACTGAAGACATGGTTGAAGAAACCGCTGAGCCAGAAGTAGACAAAGAAATCATCGGTGAAGCACCAGCAATGCAGGAAGTTTTCCGTGCAATTGGCCGACTTGCCAACTCAAACATTACTGTATTGATTAATGGCGAATCCGGCACAGGTAAAGAGCTCGTTGCACAAGCACTTCATACTCACAGCCCTCGCGCAGCTAATCCGTTTATCGCTTTAAACATGGCGGCTATTCCGCATGATCTAATCGAATCAGAACTATTCGGCCATGAAAAAGGCGCCTTTACTGGTGCCAATACTCAACGACGCGGACGTTTTGAACAGGCGAATGGCGGCACTCTTTTCTTGGATGAAATTGGTGATATGCCAGCAGAAACACAAACTCGTCTATTACGTGTGTTGGCAGATGGTGAATTTTATCGCGTTGGTGGACATACAGCGGTTAAAGTGGATGTACGTATTATTGCCGCGACTCACCAAAACTTAGAAGACTTGGTTAAAAAAGGCTCTTTCCGTGAAGATTTATTTCACCGCCTAAACGTAATCCGTATTCATTTGCCTAAGTTGGCAGAACGTCGTGAAGACATTCCGAAATTGGCTCGTCACTTCTTAAGCCGTGCCGCGGATGAACTCGCCGTTGAGCCGAAAATCTTGACGAAAGAAACAGAAAACTACCTGACGCAACTTGAGTGGCCAGGTAATGTTCGACAGCTAGAAAATACGTGTCGATGGTTAATCGTCATGGCATCTGGCCGTGAAGTATTGGTCGAAGATTTACCACCTGAATTACTTGCAGCCGTTCCACATGAGCAACCTTTCGCATCTTGGGAAGAAGCTCTGAAAAACTGGGTCGATAGTGCGTTGGCTTCAGGACAAAAAGGCATACTCGATCAAGCTGTTCCTAAATTTGAACGTATCATGATCGAAACGGCATTGGCCCATACCGGTGGTCGCCGTAGAGATGCTTCGTTGCTATTAGGTTGGGGGCGAAATACATTAACTCGGAAAATCAAAGAGTTAAATATCGATCACGCTGAGCAAGATGAAGATTAATAATATCGAATAGAAAAGATAGAGTGCAGGTAAGCTTATTTATCGGTTAGCTGCGCTATCTTAACTTTCTATTATTTTTGGCTTGCATTTAGGGCCACAATCCCCTACTAATTGAAGTCTATTAATTAATCGATTACTAGTAAACGGGAAAAAGTTATGCATCCAACTCTTCAGTCCATGGGCGTCACAAGCATACAGGACATAGAAAAATTTACGTTACGTTATGAAAACGGTCATGATGTATTAAAAATTTATTACCGTCGTGAAAAAGGCTCTTTGCTGCCTAAAAGCAAAAAATTTAAGTTTGGTCGTGCAACAAAAACCGTACTTGCTGATGGCGGTCAACAGACATATCGACAAGTTCAAGAGCCTTCTCTAATTGTGTTACGAGCAATGGAAGAACTTGAACAAATTGTTGGCAAACAGCATGCTACAAAAGCATCAAAAGACGATTTAGTAAAAGAGCTTGAGCACTTGGAAAAAGTGGTTAATAGCAAAATTGCTGAAATCAAAGAAAAAATTAATTCTATGCAATAAACACACTTTTATTAACTTATTCTTATTCGTTTAATTATTGTTGTGTATAAAGTATTTCTTCATATTGGCTGAATGATTCATTCGGCCAATATCGTCTACTGGCTCCACCTGTAAAATCTCGCTACAATCCATTTCTCTCTATTTTCTAGCAGCGTAACGTTTCTTATGCGTCTTATTACTTCTGAATCAGAACTTGCCCATATTCTAAAACAAGGTGGCGTTATTGCTTACCCAACCGAAGCGGTTTGGGGATTAGGCTGTGACCCATATAATGAGAAAGCTGTCAGACGAATTTTAGAACTCAAATCACGCCCTGAATACAAAGGGCTTATTCTTGTTGCGGGCGAAGAAAAAGAATTGGCGCCTTGGCTGTCATTACTTGATGACGATGCAAAACAGCGCCTGATAAGCAAAAGTGATACACCCACATCTTGGGTTGTGCCTGATACTGAAATCACTCCAAGCTGGGTCAGAGGTGAACACGAAAGTGTTGCCATACGCCTATCACAACATGCGTCAGTTCAACGTCTTTGCAAAGCGTTTCAAGGTGTCATTGTATCAACATCAGCTAACCCTGCAGGCCTTCCACCAGCGATGAGTATCGACGAAATAAATATTTACTTTGGAGATAACATTGACGCTATTTTTGATGCGTCTCTAGGGAAAGCATCTCAACCTTCACAAGTTCGAGACATTGTCACCGACACTCTTTTCAGAGCCTAATACACAGCCAATCTGTGCAAAAGAGCACAACTTATTCACAAAAAGAAATGAATCGACATATCGCTCTGTGTATAAAGCAAAGCGAGGGATTAATAAGCGCTGCTGGTCATGCTTATTTATACGTATTTAATTTACTTCAGGAGGAGAGAGAAGAACACTAGACAAAGGAACAAGGCGAACACCATCCTCTTCTAAATGGTTAAGACGCTTTTGAAGATAAGCCATAGTTTCCGGATAAGGGTGTCCTATTGCCAAAACACTTCCGTGCTTCTTAGCTAATTTAAGCAAACGAGAAAATTGCCTATCAATCGCTTGCTCTGTGCGTATATTATCCAAGAAAACATCTCGACTAACAGTTTTCAAACCATGTTCTTGAGCGGTCTTTTCCGCCACACTTTTTGGGCTGGTTAAACTATCAATAAAGAAAAGTGATCGGCCTTTTAGTACTTCCATAACCCACTTCATCGAATCAGATTTTGTCGTTAACAAGCTTCCCATATGATTATTAACGCCTTGTATTCCAGGTAACCCGTCTAAACTATCCTGTAATCTTGTCTTTAATTCTTGCTCTGTCATTTTTGCATATAAACCACCAGGCCCTAATTTTAATGCGCGCTGATTTTCCATGGGTGCATGAAGTAAGGTAATGCGCTTTTGTTTTTGAGCTGTTAATGCCGTTTGTCGGGCAAAAGGCGTCTCAGGTAAAATCGCCAATGCAACTTCTGTAGGTAACGCTAAGGAAGACTCCATACCATGTCGGTTGTAGCCTAGATCATCGATCAATATGGCGATTTTAGCCATTTTAGGATGCACATCAACCGCTAATATTTTCGAAGGAAGTTTCTTTTTTTTATCGAATTGAGAGTCTAGATAATGGTTTTTTTCAGACGTTTTATGGGGTTCATCGCTCGGCAGCGAATCTAAGAAAGGAACGATTGCCGGAACCCAAGGCTTATTACCCTCTAATATAGACTGCCCCAATAAGATTGACTGGCTTTGCTCGCCAACAACTGGGCCTAAGCTATTGGGTAAAATGACATCTTGCTGAGTAACGAGCACATCTTTATATATATCAAGAACGCTATTCGTTTTATTTGGCTTTTCGCTTGCCAGTACAGGCAAACTCATCACAAGTAGTCCAGTGATGAACAAACCTATCGTGAAAATATTTTTACCTAAATTAAACTCAGCCTTAATCATAGAAAACATATCTATTAACAAACTCTTTTACTGTTTTTGGATTAGTTTAGGTAACGTTTTTAGAATACTTACCGCTTGAAATAGCTGGAAATCCGTTTTTGCTAACTCACTAAGGTCTAATGCCACATCAGCACTGGTTCGCTCTTCTCCCCCCGTGCCATTACCCAAATGACCTTTCAACTCGGCTTCTTTGACAAAAAACTGGCCTTTATTAAAAGTAAGTGTGGCTTGAGGAATCACCAGATCAGGCGTAATGCCTTGCGCCTGTATCGAACGACCATTAGGCGTGTAATACAGTGCAGTTGTTAATTTCACGGCATCGCCATTAGACAAAGGAACTACCGTTTGAACCGAGCCTTTACCAAACGTCTCTGCTCCCAAAATAATTGCACGACCATGATCCTGCAATGCGCCAGCAACAATTTCAGACGCCGAAGCAGACCCTTCATTAACAAGCACCACGACTGGAACTGTAGCGAGCTTGGTATTGCCTTTTGACGCAACAAACTGGCTTTTTGAAATGTCATGACGACCACTGGTATAAACGATCATACCCTCATCAATAAAAGCATCGACGATGGCGACAGCGCTTTGTAACACGCCACCTGGATTATTACGCAAATCCAATACAACACCGTCTATTGGATGCTCTTGCTTAATTTCATCAATCGCTTTATAGAACTCTACACCACTATCGCCTTGGAACTGACTAATACGAAAATAAGCAATGTTGCCATCTAACCATTTTTTAGACACACTTTCTTCTTCAACCAAACGGCGCGTCAATTCATAGTGTTTAACTTCGCCATCTCGCTCAACATCAAGCGCTACTTTAGTACCCACTTCACCACGCATCAGCAAAACAATGTCTTGCATTCCAAGACCTGTAATAAGAGTACTGTCAATTCTGATGACCACATCACCTGGCAAGATTCCAGCTTCTGAGGCTGCAGAACCATCAACTGGTGTCACGATAACAAGATTACCGTCTCTTAGTTCAACCTCAACACCTATGCCAGCGTAGTTCCCTGATGTCAGTTCATTGAAATCTACCAATTCATCTTTCGTAAAGTACTCTGAATGTGGATCAAGCCCTGAAACCATACCTTTTAAAGCTTTTTTTACAATATCTTCGTCCGACAAAACTTCCACGTAACCTTCACGAATCGTTTCAAAAATCTCAACGAAAGACTGTATCTCAGCAGTGGGCAAGGTACCCTCGCCTTGAGGCTCTGCAGATAAAGCAAGTTGCGGCAATAATGTAATAACGAAAAGAAGAGTTTTCTGACGTAAAGAACTGATCATGTTTATTCCTATCACTTTTTAGTGTGACTATTTTAGTCAGTGAAACGATTCAAGTAGTGTAAGTTAACCCGCCACCCAAGACAGCGGTTTTAATGGTGTACCGTTATGACGAATAGCAAAGAATAAAGCAGGATCCGGTCGACCACCAGAACTTCCAACCATAGCGACCACATCATTTGCGGTCACCCATTCCCCTACGTCTTTCAATAAACTTTGGTTATATCCATACAGTGACATATAACCATCGCCATGATCTACGATCAGTAAGAAACCAAAGCCTCGCAACCAGTCTGAAAAAACCACTCGCCCTTGATAAATCGCATGAACAGAATCACCTTCTCGTGCTCTTAATGTCACACCACCTAAATTAACACTGCCATCAGTAGGCAATGTTGAAAGCGTTTTTAGAGGACGAGCTAACTTTCCACGTTGAGAGGCAAAAGGAACATCTTGATCTGGAATTTGAACATCAGCAAGTACCTGCTCTAAACGTTGAAGCATTTCCTGTAAATTCTGCTGATCTTTTTTTAACTGCTGAGAACGCTTATCGCCTTGCGCTAAATCTTGGTCTAATTTCGCTAATAAGCTACGGCGCTCTACTTGTTGGCTAGCAAGACGCGTACGCTCTTCCTTCAACAAAACCTCCTCCCTCGCTTGCTGAGCCCGATGGCTTCGAATGCTTTTTTCGACTAAATTTAAATCGCTGACTTCATTAACAAAACCATTTATCAAAGACTGTCTGGCATTTGAAAAATACCGATTGTATTGCACCAAACGTTCCGAATCTTCCGAGTTATCGCCATTCAATAATAGCTTAATACTTTCTTCATCACCGGAACGATAAACCGCCCTAAGTTGGGCGGCTATTTGTTCGTTCTGCTGTTGAATGCTTAACTGAAGAGACCGCTGCTGCACTCTTAATGAGCCAAGCTGCTTCTCTCCTTTTTTTAAGCTTTCCTGAGTTTCTTGGATTTTTCTTAACAACTTTTGAATTTCTTTGTCTTGTCCTTCAAGCTGTTTTTCCACATCAGATCGCTCAGATTTAACGTCCTTCAGCCAAGTATTGAGCTTTTTCAAATCTTTTTGTAAGGCTTGAATTTGTTGTTTGGCTTCTTCTGGTGTTTGCGGCGCTCCTGCTGACCAACCAAGGCTGGGCAGCAGGAATAAACACACCAATAGATAACGAAAAATCAAGGTCATCCTAACCTCACGCTTTCGTAAGCAAGCTTACGCCAGTCATTTCAGCCGGTTTTTCCATTCCCATCATATCCAACAAAGTAGGTGCAAGGTCACATAAAGCACCTTCTTTTATACCTAAACCCTGAGTCGGTGTTAGCAAAACCAAAGGAACAGGACCAATCGTATGAGAGGTCAATGGTTGTGAGCCGTCTTCGCTCAACATTTGTTCCACATTACCGTGATCCGCCGTAACCAAACACTGACCACCGTTTACTTTTAAAGCTTCAACAATACGGCCTAAACAAGCGTCTACCGCTTCAACGGCTTTTACTGCAGCGTCAAAAATGCCGCTGTGACCAACCATGTCGCCATTCGCAAAGTTACAAATAATCGTATCGTATTTACCCGCTTCGATAACTTCAACCAGTTTATCCGTTACTTCAGGTGCGCTCATTTCTGGTTTAAGATCGTAAGTCGCAACATTCGGAGAGGGAATCAACTCGCGCTCTTCGCCTTCAAACAAAGCCTCTTCACCACCGTTAAAGAAAAACGTTACATGAGCGTACTTTTCGGTTTCTGCGATACGAAGTTGTTTTTTACCCGCTTTCGCAAGCACTTCACCCAGCGTATTACTTAAAGCAACAGGTGGGAAAGCCACGTCTGCTGCAATATTGGAAGCAAATTCAGTAAAAGTAACAAACGAGGCTAATTTTGGATAAGCCACGCGTTCAAAGCCATCAAATCCAGCGTCGGTGAAAGCTCTTGTTAATTGACGAGCACGATCAGGACGGAAGTTAGCAAAAATAACGGCATCACCGTCTTGTAATGGCACAGGTTCACCAATCACACTGGCTTTAACAAATTCGTCGTTTTCATCACGGTCGTAAGCCGCTTGAATCGCCTCTTCCGCAGTATTAGCTTGGAACTGTCCTTTACCTAACACGATTGCATCATAGGCAGTTTGAACCCGATCCCAACGATTATCACGATCCATTGCGTAGTAGCGACCCGTTAGTGTCGCGATCTTACCGACACCCAGTTCTGCTAGTTTTGCTTCCAGTGCCGCAGTCGGTGTTTTTGCGGAACGTGGTGGTGTGTCTCGGCCATCCGTAAAACCATGAACATAAACTGCTTTCGCGCCACGTTTTACAGCCAATTCGCACATTGCCATGATTTGTTCATGATGGCTGTGAACACCGCCATCAGAAAGTAGACCTAAAATATGAACCGCTTTGTTTGCAGCAACCGCTTTATCAACCGCATTAACTAGGGCTTCGTTTTCAAAAAACGTACCGTCATCAATCGCTTTACCAATACGAGTAAAATTTTGGTAAACCACACGACCAGCACCTAAATTCATGTGTCCAACTTCAGAATTACCCATTTGACCTTCAGGTAAACCAACAGCCAAGCCTGATGTTTTAATCAAGGCATGAGGATTATTATTCCAAAGCGCATCCCAGTTTGGTGTATTCGCCGCGGCAATGGCATTAGATGTCGATGTTTCACTGTAACCCCAACCGTCAAGGATGAAGAGCGCTGTTGTCTTTTTGTTCATATTAATCTATCCCGTAAACTAATCATGATTATCACTTGATACTAACACAGGCTTGTAATTTTGTTACAGAGTCCGTGCCTATTCAGACTATTAATTTTGCTTATGATAATTTCTGTTTTGCCAATAACCAATCTCGAAAAACAACCACTTGTTCTAAATCTGCCTTATCTGCTGGATATGATAAAAGGTACTCATGAGGCGTTGATACTTGTTTCCCAAACGGTGCCACCAGCTCGCCCATTTGTAAGCTACGCGTTGCTAGAACCGTGGGTAGAATCGCAAGCCCCATACCATTTTTAGCCGCTTCAAGAACCATATGAAAGTGGGCAAACGAAGCTCCGGCAAAAGAACCACTTTCTAAGCCTTGAGAAACCATCCAATCTGGCCAAGCATTAATACGCGAAGATAAATGTAAAAACGGAAAAGAAGTAACATCTTCAGGTTCCCATTGTTTATCCCCTTTTCCGCCAACTCGTTCTAGCAAGGATGGAGAACAAACCGCCACGACATTTTCTCGCATTAACTGATGAGACACAGCTCTAGGCCAATGATCACCACCATAATGCAAAATAATATCAATGTTTTCTGAATCGATTTTGGCGGCATCGCCCAAAGAACGAACCTTGATTTGAAATTGCGGATGAAGCAGCTGAAATTCAGCAAGGTGAGGCATTAGCCAATATGAAGCAAGTGTGGGTAAAGCGGAAATAGTTAAGGTGGTTTTTTCGTCTTCTCGATGCAACATACGCAAACACGCGTTTTCCATGCCGTCCAGTAAAGGCACAACCTCTTTGTAATAAGCGGCTCCCGTTCCGGTCAACACTAGACGTTTGTTTAATCGAATAAACAAATCACGAGATAAGAATTCTTCTAGATTACGAATCTGACGGCTAACCGCACTTTGAGTCAGATATAACTCTTCTGCCGCCTTAGTAAAACTTAGATGTCGAACGGACGCTTCAAAGCATTTTAAAGCAGTAGACGATGGAATATAACGGCGCATCTAGACGTTGCTCATAAATCAAAAAAGAAGGTAATAACTCTATCCTATATTGCCAGTATTCCCAACCTGTTAAAACAACTTCCGCACCAGAAAGAGGCATTCATTACGACAAATATAATGCTCTTAATCATTCTCCGTCGCATGCAATTTATGAATCACATAATGCTTATATATCTTTTGCGTCATACATCATAATTACACTAGAGTGAGTGCAATCTTTATTGACAATAATTTATGCTGGAAACCCTATGACTCCTTCTGATTTTTTTAGTGCTTTATGGAACAGTTACACTCAAATCACGCCACAGGCTCAGCGTATTCAACAATTGTTTGAAAGCCATGGGGAAACCGTATTAAACGATCACGTCGCGTTTCGTACCTTCAATAATTCCCCCATCTCATTGGCAAAATTAGAACCTCAACTCAAGGCCATAGGTTACGAAGCTTACGGTGCTTTTCGTTTTGAGAGTAAACACCTAAAAGCCCGTTGTTATAAACACGAAACCGATGCTGACTCACCAAAAATATTTTTATCTGAATTGTTAGTCGAAGAATTGCCTCAAACCTGCCAAGACATTATTGGCAAGTTTATCGCTCAAATCCCAGCAGATACTGTGCGAAGTCCTGCCATTTTTTGGGCAGGTAAATTATGGGAAACACCAACAGAAGAAGAATACTTAATATTATCGAAACACAGTGAATACGCTGCTTGGTTATCAACCATGGGCTTACAAGCAAACCATTTTACTGTCAGCATCAATCACTTAAAAAAATTCCCAACCATAGAATCCGTCAATTCCCTATTGCACGATGAAGGTTACGCTTTAAATGAGGCAGGAGGATTAGTAAAAGGAACACCAGCGTCTTTCCTAGAACAATCTTCTACTATGGCAGATAAAATTATTTATACCTTTGCAAACGGCACCCAAAAAACTATTCCGAGTTGTTTCTACGAGTTTGCTCTTCGCCACGTCCAACCTAACGGAATGTTGTTTGATAGTTTTATTGAAGGTAACGCAGACAAAATTTTCGATTCGACTAACACCAAATAAATTAGCCCCTCTAAAAACGAGCTTTTCGGAGCTCGCTTTTTCATTTTCCATCTCAATTATCGCTTTCCTCTATCATATCTTTGTCACCTTTGAATGAGAGTATGTACCGATTACGCTTGCCGTGTATAATGCGGACAGTTTTTATATGGGCTTTAAGATTATGATGAACCAATTTATTGAATTTGCTACTAACCACTGGGAAATGGTCGCTGTTTTTATGGCGATTCTTGCAACATTGCTTTTTGTTGAAAGTAAAGGTGGCGCACCGGGACTAACGGCTTCTGCAGCTACTACACTAATAAACACAGAAGATGCGATTATTGTCGACATCCGCCCTGAAAAGGAATTCAGCACGGGTCATATCACTGGTGCCATGAATATTCCTGCGACAAAAATGAAAGAAAACCTAAACCGTCTTGAGAAACACAAAGATGCCCCAATCATTTTAGTATGTAAATCTGGTATGACTTCTGGATCAAGTGCAAAAGACTTGAAAAAAGAAGGCTTCACGAAACTATACAAACTTCAAGGCGGCATTGCTGAATGGCAATCATCTAACCTGCCTTTAGTAAAAGGGTAATACAAAAATCATGTCTACCGTAACTATCTATTCAAGCAATTACTGTCCTTTTTGTACTCGAGCAAAACAACTGCTTGCGTCTAAAAACATTGCATTCAATGAAATTAATGTGGATGGCAATAACAAACTTCGCCAAGAGATGACGAAAAAAAGCGGCCGGACGTCTGTACCGCAAATTTGGATTGGCGAGCAGCACGTCGGTGGTTGTGATGATCTTTTTGATCTGGAACGCTCGAAAAAACTTGATGCATTACTTGCTTAATAATAGTGATTAGATCGTATTCTAAAATAAAGATAAGGAACAACAATGTCTGATACAACTGAAGTAAACTCTGCAGCCGAAACACAAGAAGCTCAAGCACCACAACTGTCTTTGCAGCGTATTTTTTTGAAAGACATTTCTTTTGAATCGCCACGCTCTCCAATGATTTTTCAAGAAGAGTGGAAACCAGAAGTAGGCTTAGAATTAAACACGAAAAGCCGTCAAGTTGGCGAAAACGTCTATGAAATCGTTCTTGAAATTACCGTTACCGTTAAAAACAATGGCGAGACTGGCTTCCTAGTTCAAGTTCAACAAGGTGGTTTGTTTGTTATTTCTGGTTTAGATGATCAGCAATTACACCATGCTTTGGGTGCTTTTTGCCCTGCTACTATTTTCCCATACGCTCGTGAGAACATTGATGCTGTAGTCACCAAAGGCAGCTTTGCTCCACTTATGTTGGCACCAATTAACTTTGATGCGCTTTATGTAGAAAGCCTACAGAAACAACAAGCTGCAGCAGAAACAACGCAATAGTAAATATTACTTAGTTGTAAAAAGCACTAAAACACAAGTACGATAAAAAGGAGGCTGTATGCCTCCTTTTTTTGTAGCATACTAATAAATTCAAATCACTCATCAGCCAACGCAGAAAGTATGATTAAAAAGAAAAAGAAACCTTGTCCATATTGTCTTAAAGCTCGCTGGCTGGCGCTTTATCTGAGCTGCTTGGTTTTACTCGCAATACTGTTTGCAAATCAGTTTTTAGACAAGGGACTTTAATGTGAAATGGATTTTTATTTGGCTGAATCTCTTACTTTTAACAGGCTGTGCGACCTACAAACAAAGCATTGATGAAGGCCTAAGCTTAGCAAAAGAAGGCAATTGGCAAGCCGCCGAAAGCAAATTAGAAGGCGTTCTGGATAACCCTCAAGACCAACTTCTGTATTATTTAGAAATTGGTACGCTTGCACAAAACCAAGGTGATTTCGAACGCAGCAATGAACTCCTCGAAAAAGCGGACCGACTCAGCGACACATTCTTCCAAGACAGCTTTTCCAATCGCTCATGGGCATTATTAAGTAACCCAAGACAGAGCAACTACCGCGGTAACGGTATCGAGCGCGTTTATATCAGCCATTTAAAATCTCTGAATTATCTCGCTCTTGCGGAGCAGGCAACCTCACCCTCAGAAAGACTTAAACTCAACGATGCAGCCCTTGTAGAAGTGCGACGCATCGATGTAAAACTGAACGAAATCCGCGCTCAAAATCCAAGTTACCAAGACCTAGACGAAAAAGAAAACCAAGCTTTCTACATGAAAGCACTTAGCTGGCTAGGTGGCTTCTATACAGGCGGACGCGACACAGACCAATTCCTTTATCGTGATGACGCATGGGCCCGTTACATGGAAGGTCTACAATACGAAATGAATAAAGAATACGATGACGCCCGAATCAGCTATCAAAAATCAGCAGAACTCTATGAAGCGGGTTACGCAAAACAATATGCTTTATCCGGCCTCACTGCAGAGCGCGCATGGTTAGATGTTATTCGTATGATGAAAAAAGGCGGTTTTAGTCAGGATGAAATTCAGCAAAAAAGCACACAGAAATTGTCTTCGACTATGCAAGATACTCTGCAGCAATATCATAATGGTGACGCCGAACTGGTTGTTTTAGAACACCAAGGTTTCATTCCAGCTAAAAGTGAAATGACTTTATTACTTTATGCTGATACTCGTGCTTATTCCTTAGTACTTGAACCCATTTATGCCGGTGGGCGTATGGAAAATAACGATGCATTCCGTTGGTTCACTATGGTTTACGCTGACATTAATCCACTTAATCTAATCGCCAATTACAAAGCTGGTGGTGCTTGGGGAACCTTTTCCGGTGTGTTCACTAAACGTATTATTCTTGGCTCTGCTGTTTGGCAACAACTAAGAGCGCTCAAGGTTGATGGCCTCTTAAACCAGCAGCCAATACGCGTTACTGTGCCTTATTATCAACGCTATACATTAGATAACCAACAACCCAAATTACAGATCAATGACGTGACAAAAACCAATAGTTTAAGAATGACATCGCTCGCTGACATTGCCTTCCAAGAGCAATTAGCACAAGGACAGAGAGACATATACGAAGGTTTAACCAGAGAACTTTTGCGTAGCTGGTTGGCTTATCAAATCACCTCCAATGTCCAAGATGAAGGCGCAGCGTTATTATTGAACTTCATTGGTCAAGTTGCCGTCTTCGCATCTTCCGCTGCCGATACTCGGAATTGGTTAACGCTCCCAGCACAAATCAGGCTAACGCGAGAGCCATTGGCTCCAGGCAAATATGACCCAAGCTACACAGTAAATAAACAACATTTCTCTCTAGGAAAGATTACTCTAGAGCCAAATAAAATTAAACTGTGGAATCTACGCAACCCCGGCTAAATTGATTACACTGAATGCTTAGCATCAGACAAAACGGACGTAAGGAAAATATTATGAACAGTAATAAAATCAAATCACCTTTATGGAAAGGCTTTTTCACCTTGTTTGTCGCTGTATTACTAACAGCCTGCTCTAGTGGCAGCGTACAGCGACTTGATGCCAATGAAGAAGTCGCTTTGTCTGATCGTTGGAATGACACAGACTCCCGTCTGGTAGCAGAAGAGATGATAGGCGACATGCTTACCTTTCCATGGTTCCGTGATTATAACTTCAGCCAGAAAGGCAATCCGACGGTGATTGTTCAAACGATTCGTAACAAGTCGTCTGAGCATATTCCTGTTGACACTTTTATCAATGACATCAAACGCAGCCTTTTACGTGCCGGCAAAGTAGATTTTGTTGTTTCTGGTGCAGAACGTGACGACATTCGTAACGAACGTGAAGAGCAAGAATTGAATGCAGCACCCGGCACAGTCGCTCAGTTTGGCTTAGAACAGGGTGCAGGTTTCGCTCTTTCAGGTACGATTAACTCGATTGTCGATTCCAATGGTGACCAACGCGTTAGTTTTTATCAGGTAGATTTAAAACTGATCGATATGACAACCAACCGTGAAGTTTGGAACGGTCAGAAGAAAATCAAAAAATTAGCGGATAAAGGCTTCTTCTAACCATGATATTTTCTTCGCGCTCCAAATTGCTATTAGGCTCAAAAACGTCAAAGTGGGTACTGACCATTGGTTTAGTATCCGCTTTAACAGGCTGTATTGGTTCAAACACCAAAACAGAAAAGGCGGATGACATTCCAAGTTGGGTAACATCGCCACCTAAAAGCAGCACATACATTTACGGTGTTGGCAGCGCGGATAAAATCGAAAATATCGCCTTGGCGTTTATTCAAGCAGAGCAAAATGGCAATGTCCAAATTGCTCAGCAACTTCGAACCCAAGTTAGCCAAACGAATACGCAAGACACACAAGTAACCTCTAATCAAAACGGTGAACAGGTTCTAAAGCGACAAACTGCCTACACCCAAGTTACGACAGCACCGATTGAACTAGAGCAAGCAATTAATGAACAACGCTTTGCCGGTGAAAACTACGTCTATGCCTTACAATCCATTAACCGTTCCCGCGTCATTACAAAATTGACCAACGAATTAAATGAATTAGATGACACTATTCGTAAACAAGCAGCATCATTAAGCACCTCTGTGAACCAACCACCAGCCACAGAAGATTGGCAAACTTACATGAAGCTAATTCCTTATTTTGCACAGCGCACTTCTTACGTTGATGACCTAGACCTTTACTCCTTACAAAGCTCTCCAGCGGGCAAAGCGGCACAAGATATTCAAGACATTGAGCAACAGCTTGGACAAGCCCTATTTAACTATGGCTTTGATGTCTCTAACACAAAGCAAGCCAATGAATTGGCCAGTGCTTTATCCAAATATGGTTTAACACCAAAAAATAATTCCGTGTTCACTCTCAAAAGCACAACAAGCCAAAATAGTGAAACTCAATCTGGGCGCTTTTATGTTTTTGAAAACGGCACTCTGGAGCTTATCGGCCCATCAGGTGCTCGTATTGCATCATGGACAGTAAGCTCAAGAGGGATAGCGAAAAACCAACAAAACGCCGAGGCTCAGGCCATCGAGAATTGGTCAACACAAGCAATCGAAGCGATGTTTACTTGGTTAACTCGCTTAGAGTAATACCCTCACCTAAAAGATTGATGAATTTTTCTAACCTATTAGCTGAAATTTGATCGTTTGCCGATCGATTGGTCAACTCCTATTATATGTATTGTCAAAGACGACATATCTATTAGGAGAAAGACCATGAAAAACGAATTGAAATATGATGACTTCGGTAACTTCGATGCTGACTACTATGTTGAACAAGCTTACGCATTACGTCGTGCATACTATGCAGAAATCGCTAAAAACGCCGTAGCAAATGTAAAAGCATTCTTCGCTAGCTTAACTATTCGCACAATGAAATCTGCGTAATAGCCATTAGCACTATGCTAATAAAGTACCCAATGTTCCCGATGATCGAGAAGTTATAATAAGAAATCGATCCGGTAACGGGTTCCTTTGTTAAACAAATCTAAACCCATTTATTATTCCGCTCAAACACTTCTCAGTAATTTTTACATAGCAAAAAACACTCTTCGTTAAAAATATAAAACCTATTTTTTGTCCTTCATCTAGTCATCATAATGTCACAAATATGACATAAACTCTTATCTTAGTTAATTTTCAATCGCCAAATATTCGAGATAAAATGATTCACATTGATGACAAGATACTGCTTGAAAAAATTCTAGAAAATAGGTTGATTACACCTTATTTCCAACCTATCTATGACTTAAATAACGGCCAAATTTATGGTCATGAGGCTCTGTCTCGAGGCCCTCAAGATTCCAAACTATTCTCCCCTGATCCATTATTCACTCTCGCTCAACAGGAAGGAAAGCTGCATAAGCTTGAACTACTGTGTCGTGAAAAAGCACTTTCTAAATTTTCGGATCTCGCTTTAAAAGGCCGATTATTTTTAAACGTGAGTGCTTCTTTATTGGCTTCTCCAGACCACCAAAAAGGTATGACCCTGTCTATCCTTAACGAACTTGGTTTGGATCAAAAAAATATTGTTATTGAATTATCAGAACAACATCCTTACGACCATAATGGTTTACCTCGCTCTAGTGTTGATCATTATCGAGAGATGGGATTCCAAGTGGCAATTGATGACCTTGGTGTTGGCTATTCTGGGTTACAACTTTGGTCTGAGTTACAGCCAGATATTGTTAAAATAGATAAACACTTTATTAAAGATATTGATAAAGATGAAATCAAACGAGAGTTCGTACGCTCTATTCTCACCATCGCACAACGCTTAAATTGCCTATTGATTGCAGAAGGCATAGAAACACAACAAGAACTAGATCAGTTGATTGAGATTGGAGTCGCCTTTGGTCAAGGTTATTTTCTTGGGCGACCAACGGATAATCCAGCCTTTACGACCCACCCTTATTTGGTTAATCAAGCTCAGCGACGCTCGCAATTTCAAGTTGATCATTCCGAAACCGTACAAACACTCTGCCGCACAACACCATGTCTACATGAAACCAGCCTTCTCGATGAAGCTTCGGCATACTTTAAAAAGCATCAAGATCTTATTGCCATCACCATACTCAATGACAACGACATGCCTGTTGGCGTAGTCAGACGGCATCAACTTCATGAACTTTTTTCTACACCCTATGGTCGAGCACTTTACGAACTCAAGCCAGTCACACATCTAATAAACAGCGATGTCCTTATTGTTGAAAGTAACGTCAGTCTTTCCAGTGTTTCTACTTTAATGACCAATCAAGAAGCGGATACGCTAAACAACGAAATCATTGTTGTTCGTAACGGCAAGTTTATTGGCACAGGTCACCTAAGAGATCTTTTAAAACGCATTACCGAATTAAAAATCCAAAATGCGACCTATTCAAATCCTCTTACCTTATTACCAGGAAACGTCCCAATTCATCGAGAAGTCAGTCGTCGCTTAATCGCAGAAGACAGTTTTCATGTGGCGTACTTTGATTTGAATGACTTCAAACCTTTTAATGATTTTTTTGGTTATTCAAAAGGCGATGCAGTCATTCAACTGGTTGGCAGCTTAATCAAAGATGTTGTTTTGCCAGACAATAATTTTATCGGTCATATTGGCGGCGACGATTTCGTTGTTATCTTTGGGGATTCAGATTGGCAGCAGCAATGTGAGACAATCTTGACTATGTTCACAAGCAGAATACGTGATTTTTACTCTGACGATATTCTAAACGAAGGTGGTGTTTGGACAAAAAATCGTCAAGGTACAACTCTCTTTCATCCGATTTTAAGCT
Organism: Marinomonas ushuaiensis DSM 15871; assembly: GCF_000521805.1. GTDB lineage: Bacteria > Pseudomonadota > Gammaproteobacteria > Pseudomonadales > Marinomonadaceae > Marinomonas > Marinomonas ushuaiensis. The sequence goes on along the minus strand of NZ_JAMB01000001.1, from coordinate 542,584 downwards.
TAGCGATTGGCGTTGTTAACCCCGATTCAAAGCAATGCAAAAATCATCATCAAGTGGCTGAAATGGCGGCTCAAGCAAAAAAATCAGCGAAGCAAAAAGGCGGTAATCATTTATATTTACAGCCTTACCTTGTCACATCAAAATTCGAAATAACGGTTTAATTTTCTGTTATTTAACTGTCATAAAGAAAGCATGAGTTTGTCATAAATACGGCTTAGTCTAGAAGTGATCAGACCGATTACGCTAGCAACAAGCTACAATGAGGTGTTTATGCAAACTACGTTTCGATCCGTGTTTATTTCTGATGTTCACCTAGGAACAAAAGCCTGTCAGGCGATTCATTTGTTGGATTTTTTGAAAAGCATTCAAACAGACACGCTTTATTTAGTTGGCGATATTATCGACTTACAAGAGATGCGCCATAAAGCCTATTTTGTTGATACTCACCAACAAGTGGTTGAGCAAGTATTAAATATGGCGAAGTCCGGTACTAAAGTGATTTACATTCCTGGCAACCATGACGCATTCTTCCGCCAATTTGCAGGGCAAAACTTATCTGGCATTGATATTAAAATGAACGATCGCCATAAAACGGCAGACGGCCGAACCTTCCATGTTAGCCACGGGGATGAATTTGACAGCATGGTAAAAATTAGCCCACTCATGCTCACCATTGGCGACCGAGCACATGGCGTCATGTTGTCACTAAACCAATGGATAAATGGCGCAAGACGACTGATTGGTTTGCCTTATTGGTCACTTGCAGGCTATTTGAAAAGCCACATCAGCAAAGCCAAAGAGTTTATCGAACGATTTGAAACAGCGGCTTTAAAATCAGCGAAAAACCAGAAAGTAGATGGGTATATTTGCGGACATATTCACTTTGCCTCATTCAAAATGAAAGATGACATTCTTTACTGTAACGATGGCGACTGGGTTGAACATTGCACCGCGCTAACGGAATCAGCGGCTGGCGAACTGAGTTTATTACATTGGTCAGAGTTGCCAAAAATCATCGCGACCGAGCCAAAAATAGAAGATTGGGGTTATGAGCCAGTGCCATCAAACAGCTGAACCTACTCAGGGTCAAATCCCTTTAAAATAAAGTAAAATTGATGTTATTAGTTTTGTAGGATTTTAAAGGGAAATGACCCTTTGGTTTGATGTATGCATTACCACGCAGGAGCATGGGAACGAGACCACAAGTGCCAGACAGAACCCCTCCCACTAGCCTTCCCCTTGAAGAAATGGGAGGGAACAGTGCGTGACACCAATGACGAGCGAGATACTTAACGCGGTGTAAAACAGGTTTTTCCGCCGCCCATTTGGTTTAGGTCGTGGAGTAGACAGGAATTTCCTTGGTAAGCCACTTGCGCAAGTAACAGTTCAGCTGTTGCCAAGGCGTCTGTTAAGGCGTCATGGCCTTCGTAATCAGGTAATCCGTAGCGTTCCCGACAAGCGCCAAGGCGAAAACCACCGTCTTGGATGGGTTGTTGAGAGCGGTTGTTTTTTGTTCGTTCAATCGCCAAGGTGTCTAACCAGTTTATCGAGAATGAAGGCAAGGCGAGCATTTGCCATGATTGTTTTAAGAAGCTTAGCTCTAATGGTGCATGGTGCATGACTAGAATTCGGTTTCTGAGTAAATGCCGTAGATAGCGCAATACGCTTTCTTGCCTTTTCCCGTCTCGTTCCACGTCAGAATCCATAATCATGTGAATACCCACATTGTCACCAATCTCTGCATTTTCGAGCAGAATATGACGAGCACTGTCTAATTCAATCACCCCATTTTGAATGCAAACCCAGCCAACACTGACGATATGATCTTGCTTGGCGTCCAAACCTGAGGTTTCAATATCTAACACTAAATAATTCCAGTCAGACCAATCCTGTTTCATTGATTGACGAGACAAATGCCACGCTTTCGCTTTGTGTATCAGCTTCTGCATCGGTTCGATTAGCATCTAGCTGTAACCTCTTAAAAAGCGTTGCTGAGCCACATCTTGTACATCGCTAATAATACTAAAGGTGGTTTTCAAGTGTTTCCGTTCTAGTGAACTTAAACGCTTAGGGTCTAAGTACGCACTCGCCTTTCCAGTTGATTGCCAATGGGCACTCTGAATTTCCAAACGTAATTCGTTGAGCTGATCCCATGCGTCCATCAGGTTACGAGCCGTATCCACACTAATCAGTTTTTCACGAATGGCTTGCTCGATACGATCTAAGGTTCCCACTCGGTAAGTTTGACATGACAAGCCATACAATCTTGCCAAATCATTAATCAATGCCAAACCTTGATGTTTCAAATCCAATTGATTTTTGTGTTCACCCGATGACTCTAATAAGAAATGGCGGAAAAAACCTAATGGCGGTTTTGTCACCAAAGCACTACGCGTTAATGTCGCTAAGAACAGACTGTTTTTGCTGATTTCCAACTGCATCGATTGTATTAAATGATCGACCGCTTCTTCGTCGCCATACACACAACGGATATCGAAAAAGATACTGGCATGAAGCAAAGCACTGGGCGAACTACTTTTAATCCAATTAGAGAAGGCTTTTTGCCAACCTATGTTTGTCCTTCGCCATTCCGGGTTACTCGCCATAATATTCCCGGGGCAAAGTCGAACTCCACACAAACCTAACCCCTGACAAACAAACTCAGACAAGTTAGCAAAATAAACGCCTTCTTCTTCTGAAGGTTCGCGCTCTAACATTAAACCGTTGTCTTGATCGCTGCCTAATGATTGGTCTTTGCGTGCTTGAGAACCAAATACTAAAAATTGAAAAGCCATTGGCGCAGGGCCTAGTTTTTCTAATCCAAGTTCAATCAAACGGCGTGTAAGATTATCGCTCACTGTCGCCAGTACCTTACCAATATCGGCTGGTTTCATATCGGTGACAATCAAGTTAATAATCAAGGTTGGCCATTGCTTACAAACTTTAGCTAAGGCTTCTACATTCTGCTGACGGTGTATCTGATTAATTAATAAAAGCGGACTGAGTTCTTGATGTCGTAATAAATCTGCAGCGGTTAACATGCCAACGGCATTTTGCTGGTCATCTACAATCGGTAAATGGTGAATGTTACTTTCACTCATTAAGGTTTGCGCTTCCATCACCAAAGATTCGGGAGGCAAACTCACCGGTGAAGCGGTCATAACATCAGCAACAAGTGAATCCGACGATCCACCCAACGCCAATATACGTGAGCGCAAATCTCGATCCGTTACAATGCCCAATAAGCGGGAACCCTCTACCACCAAAATCGAACTGACTCGCGCCTCTGTCATACGCATAGCGATGGTTTGCACGGTTTCATTGGGTGATGCCAAAACCAACTGACGTGTCATGATATGAGCGATAGGCGTAGAAAGCTGCAATGCCGGCGAGGCCAATTCATTATTTTGGCTACGAGATAATTTTCTCAAACGATTATGACGAGTGTGTTCAAAGAAAAGACCAAAGGCTTCACTTTTTTCACACGCCTCTAAAAAATGCGTTTTATCAAATCGATAGACTAAGCTGTCTTCCATGGCGACAACCTGTAAACCATCAGGGTTTTGCGACATAGCGCTCGACACACCAAAGCATTCACCGTCCGCAATTTGATCCACCAGCCCACCTTTTGGGGTACGGATTTCACAGGCACCACGACGAATCAAATGCACTGTTGCCGCTTCATTTTCCAATGATAAAACTTGGCCTTGGCGAACATACAGCATAGAAACACCGGTTAATAAGCGCGTTCTTTCTGGTAAATCTAAGCTCGAAAACGGAGGAATGGTTGTAATGAATTTGTGGACTTCAGGAATATCTATGGCAGCCATATTATTATTCTCTTCACTAATCAACAAAAGTCTAATCAATAAAAGAGTGTGCGCCTTTATTGTCGATAACAAAACGCTTCTTAGACCAATGTCTAAAGCCTAGCTAAGCCGTTTATTTGTTTTCAGTTACAATTAGTTTTTATAACCTAGAGCTAAATTCTTTTATATATCAATCAACTATCAAATCTTTCATTTAATTCTCTATCAAACGCTTGACTAGAAGGAAAAGTTACCGGTAACATTCGCCTCAAGAGTTACCGGTAACATGCGACCGAGATCAAGACTCTTTCCTAAAAAAAATAATCATCATCAGGAAGCCATACCATGAGCAAGATTAGTACAGTTCTTCTGACTGCCACTTTAGCTGGCGCACTCTCTACCTCTGCCATTGCAGCAGATTTCAAATTCAAATTTCAGTCTTCTGATCCAGCAGGCGACAAAAACTTTCAAGTTCAAAAAGAGTGGACAGAACGCGTTGAAGTCATGACTGGCGGCCGTGTTCAGATTGACCTATTGCCTGTAGGCAGTATTTTCAAACACACAGAAACACTTGATGGAATTAAATTGGGCATCTTAGATGGTCATATTACTGCGACAGAGTTTTTCTCAGGTAAAGACCCTGCATTTGGTCTAATTGGTAATACCGTTGGCGCATGGTCGAGCACTCAGCAACTTCTACAGTTCATAAATTACGGTGGCGGTTATGAGTTAATGACTGAGCTTTACGCTCCTTATGGCGTGAAATTCATTGGTGGTTCAACCACAGGTGTAGAGTCTCTCGTTGCTCGTGTTCCATTAAATGGCGTTGCCGATCTTAAAGGTCTGAAACTTCGTGCTCCAGAAGGTTTGGTTCAACGCGTATTTGCCGCTGCAGGTGCTGCTCCAGTAAACCTACCAGGTTCTGAAGTATTCACTGGCCTAAGCAAAGGCGTTATTGATGCTGCTGATTACACGGTTTTCTCGACAAACCAAAAAGCCGGCATGAATGATATTGCGACACACCCTGTTCAACCAGGTTTCCATTCTTTGCCATTGATCGACATTTCAATGAACCAAAAGAAATGGGACAAGTTACCAGCAGATATCCAAGAAATTCTTACTGTATCAGTACGTGACTTTGCTCAGGACATGACGACTCAATTGCATATCGCTGATCAAATCGCGGTAAAAGCGGCTCAAGCTGATCCAAATATCACGATCCATGATTGGTCTGCTGAAGAACGTAAGAAATTCCGTGCGATTGCTCGTACGCAATGGGAAGAGTTTGCTAAGGGTTCAAAAAATGCCCAAAAAGTATACGATTCAATTACGACCTACCTAGAAACAAACGGTCTTCTATAAGCTGTAGAGATACAACTAAGAAGATTTATTAAGCCACGCAAAGCAGACGTAATCTTATGCCTAATATTACGCCTGCTTTTCATTGGACCCAATTATGAAAGACACCATTCATCCCCCTGTTACCGATAACTCAGAAGAACCAAGAAACGCGTTAGATCGTTTAATTTATAAGCTTGGTAATGCCTTGAGTTTATTGTTTGTGTTTACTGTCGCTATTTCTTTTTATGAAGTACTCATGCGCTATGTATTTAATGCGCCCACTATTTGGGTACACGAAACCGCCTCTTTCCTAGGTGGTTGTCTATTTGTTTTCGGCGGTATTTATGCGATGTCGATTAACAAGCACGTTCGTGTCGTACTGATCTACGATATGGTTTCAGACAGAACTCGACGTTGGTTGAATGTTTTCCATCATGTTATGGGGCTGATTTTTTCTAGCTTATTAAGCTGGGCCGCTTATCAAATGGTACAAGATTCTTGGTTTTCCCCATTCGGTGAAATACGTTTAGAAACATCTGGCTCAGCGTGGAATCCTGCTTTTCCAGCATTAGTAAAAGGCATGATTTTTCTTACTTTAAGTATCATGTTCGTGCAGTTCCTACTGCATCTGATCCAAGAGATTAATGGCCTAAGGAAACGCAAAGATGTTTGATTTATCCGCTATGGGCATAGGCTACGGCAGCCTACTCATGCTCGGCTCTATGATTCTATTGTTGCTAACTGGTATGCAGTTGGCTTTTGTTACGTCACTTGTTGCATTGGTTTTTGCCATTGGCTGGTTTGGTGTTGGCGCATTGCCATTGATTACTAGCCGCCTATACAGCTTTGTTGGCAGTTATGTTTTCCTCGCGGTTCCCATGTTTGTCTTAATGGCCGCGCTGCTGGATAGGTCTGGCATTGCCCGTGACCTGTTCGATGCAATGAAGGTATTTGGCCGTAAACTTCGCGGCGGTGTTGCTGTACAAACATTGTTAGTCGCGATTGTTTTAGCCTCTATGTCTGGTGTTATCGGTGGTGAAACCGTTCTACTCGGCATTCTAGCGTTACCGCAAATGCTACGCCTTGGTTATAACCGTAAACTAGCAATCGGAACGACCTGTGCTGGCGGCGCGCTGGGCACCATGTTGCCTCCAAGCATTGTATTGATTATCTATGGTTTAACCGCCAGCGTTTCTATCGGTGATTTATTTAAAGCGGCGTTTTTACCTGCTTTTATATTGGCTTTAGCCTACATGGCTTACGTGCTTATTCTGTGTCGTATCCACCCAGAATACGCGCCATTACCAACAGCGGAAGAACTTGCTGCTGATAATGACGTTAATTATTTCAAGGCGCTTTTCTTTCCACTGCTGACTGTCATGACGGTTCTAGGCAGCATTTATTTAGGGGTCGCATCGGTAACAGAAGCGTCTGCTTTGGGTGTTGTTGGTATCTTAATTAGTGCGGCTATTCGTCGTGAACTTGATTTCTCAATGATCAAAGACAGTGCCAAAGCGACCATGAGCACATGTGGCATGATCATCTGGATTGGTATTGGTGCAACCGCTCTTGTTGGTGTTTACAACCTGATGGGCGGTATCGATTTTGTTGAAGAAATCATTCTGGCTCTAAGTGGTGGCAGTGTCATGGGCACCATCATGATCATGATGCTTATCTTACTTGTCTTAGGCATGTTCTTAGATTGGGTCGGGGTTGCGCTATTAACCATGCCGATCTTTGTACCCATTATTGTCGGACTTGGTTTAGACCCAATTTGGTTCGGTGTGGTGTTCTGTTTGAATATGCAGGTTTCTTTCTTGTCTCCGCCTTTTGGCCCTGCGGCTTTCTATCTTAAGTCTGTTGCGCCTAAAGACATCAGTCTTGGTGAAATTTTTAGCTCTTTGCTTCCTTTTATTGCCATTCAAGTTGTTGTGCTCGCCTTGGTTATATTTTTCCCAGAATTGGCGCTTTGGTGGAAATAACCAACGAAAAAAACAATGCCGTTCAAGACGGCTTTTTGAACGATACAACCTTGCTGATAACAGCAAGGTATAAGGATTTAAGAAGATGACAAAAAAAATTGTGGTATTGGGCGTGTCAGGCTCAGGAAAATCACTCATAGGCAAAAATATCGCAGAGAAACTTGGCTATCGTTTTTTTGATGGTGATGATTTCCACAGTACAGCCAATGTAGAAAAAATGAGCCAAGGTATTCCGCTAACAGATGACGATCGAAAAGATTGGCTAGCGGCACTTAACAAATTATTAATCGATAACCCAACCGCTGTGATTGCTTGCTCAGGATTAAAGCCTGAATACCGAGCTATGCTCCGCCAAGGTTTAGACGATGTTGCTATGGTCTATTTAAAAGGCAGTATCGATACAATTTGGGAACGTCACCAAAAACGTGACGACCATTATTTCAAAGGTCGTGGCATGTTAGAGAGCCAATTTGCGACCTTGATCGAGCCGACGGAAGAAGAAGCCTTTGTTATTGATATCGCTCAAGATGCAGATGCCGTTCTGAACCAAGCCCTTTCACTTTTATCTGAAAGTTAAAGAAAAAAAGGCATAACAAGCCGTTATGCCTTTTCGATACAATCACTCTAAATTGCCTTTTTTTTATTCCTAGCCATGAATTGCTTATGATAATGTTACAGGTAACAATTCATGGATATGTCTCTTGATATGAAAAGCTCAGGTATGAAAAGCTCAGGTATGAAAAGCTCACTTATAAAAAGTAAACGCCCCACACTACAAGATGTTGCAAATTTAGTCGGCGTGACAAAAATGACAGTGAGTCGTTATCTTAAGGATTCTAATCAGGTCTCTCCCCAGCTGCGAATAAAGATCAAAGAAGCCTTAGATGATTTAGGCTACATACCTAATCGCGCGCCAGATATTTTATCTAAATCTAAAAGCCACGCGATTGGCGTCTTACTGCCATCATTAACCAACCACGTTTTTGCCGAAGTCATTCGTGGCGTAGAATCCATATTAGAGCCTGCTGGTTATCAAACCATGCTGGCGCATTATGGTTACAGCCAAGAAGCCGAAGAAGCCCGCATTGCCACCTTACTTTCTTACAATGTTGATGGTCTGATTATTTCAGAAAGTTACCACACTGAAAGGGTTCGAAAAATGCTCAGTGTGGCGGGGATTCCCGTTATTGAAATCATGGATTCCACATCACCACCAATTGAGCAAGCCATTGGCATCGATAACCAAGCAGCCGCTTATGCCATGACAGAATGCATGATCAAAAAAGGTCATTCTAAAATTGTCTATTTCGCTGCCCGAATGGACCAAAGAACCTTATTGAGGTTACAAGGTTACAAAGCGGCAATGCACGATAACGGCCTGACGGATCTTTGTATCAGCACAGACAGTGCCTCATCCTTTTCAATGGGCGAACAGTTCATGAAAGAAGCCTTAGAAAAACAACCTGACACAGATGGCATCTTTTGTACCAATGATGACTTAGCGATTGGTGCTCTTTTTGCGTGTCAAAAAGCGGGCATTAAAGTGCCCGAAGAAATGGGCATTGCAGGTTTTCATGGTCACGATATAGCAAGAGTCATGGTGCCATTATTGGCAACCGTTATCACGCCTCGAGAAGAAATAGGTCGCTTGGCTGCTGAACATTTATTGTCTCGTTTAAAAGGTAATCCCGTTACAGAAAAAGTCATCAATTTACCCTTCAAAATAGAACCTGGAGAGAGTATCTAATAGGTTACATTTTGGAATCTAATTCAAGTAACGACAAACGCTTATGCTGATTTCTAACTTGTACAAAAAGAACAACCAAAGCCAAACATAGTAAAAAGGTTAATACCGCGAAGAAATCCACACGGCTTTCAAGAGACTCGATATGAGCCATTTTCTCACTCATTATTTGATAGTCATCGAGGCTGGCTTTGGATAGCTGTAAAATAGCCACACTGCGTTCTAATTCGAAAACCGTTTGCGTCAGTTCTTCATTGTTTGCTTTTGTTTCTGTTTCAACGACCGTCGTCGCCATCGATGCAGACATAAAAAAGCTGAAACACAAGATCAACGCCAATCTAGTTAACATACCTTTCTCCTTTAATATAAATTCATTCCTTTATCTTAACCTAATAAAAAATCAAATGATGTTGTGCTTCACTCAATTGCTTTATTTTTCAAACAATCGCTTTTAAAGGTCAATTTTGTTCAATACTCGGTATAACTAAAAGATGATAGTAAGCGCCTGTTTGAATTTATGAGAAACACATTATGACCTTGTCTTTAATGGCCTCTATGTCTTTATTTGCCTTAGCGGCTTCTTTGTCACCTGGCCCAGTGAATCTACTGTCTTTGAGTGGCAGTGCGCGCTATGGCGCTAAGGTAGGCTTACGTTTTGTTTCTGGTGCTAGTATTGGGTTTATCTTTCTTTTTCTTATGATTGGTCTTGGCTTACAACATATCATGGCCGCATTACCTTGGCTCACTCTGGTATTACAATGGCTTGGAATCACCTTTCTTTTATATTTAAGTTATCAGTTGTTTATGGACAATGGCGAACTCAATGCAGATTCATCCAGTGCTGCGCCAACCTTTATGACTGGTGCAATCATGCAATGGCTCAATCCAAAAGCATGGTTAGCATCGGTGTCTGGAATTGCGGCTTACATTCCAGAAGCCACGACCGACCAAGTCTTACTGTTCGCCAGTTTGTATCTGCCAATTTGTTGGTTATCATTAGGTGTCTGGGTTGGAATAGGAATCCTATTAGGACAATATTTTCAAAGCCCGGCGAAAATGCGTGCAATGAATAAAACCCTCGCCATCTTGCTGGCTGGAAGTTGCGTGATGATTTTGATCTAGTGTGTTTTATTATTTCAGTTCAAATAAGCGCTAAGCCTGAGAAACAGAACGACGATATTGATCTGGTGTGGCTGCCACCCGTTTTTTGAAAACTCGCTGAAAATGCGCCTGATCACTAAAACCAATTGCTTGCGCCACCTCAGCGATGGGTTTCCCTTTTTTCAGCGCTTGCTGGCCTAATTGAACACGTCTATTTAATCGATACGCATGCGGAGTCATATTAAAATGACACTTAAATGCGCGCACTAAATACCCAGTACTGAAACCAAATTTTGCACTAACAAGGTTAATGGGGGTTTCTTCTAAGCAATATTGGTTCAAATAATCCGCCACTTCATAAAGCTTGTTTGCGGGCAACTGTGTTTTAGTGGGTTCCATTGAATTATCTAGATAAGTGAATAAACTAATAAAATAGTGTTGCACTCGTTGTTCTTTTTCATCAAGTTCCAATGCCGTAGACATTAGGCTTTCACACATCATTATGAATTCTTCATAGAGAGTTTTATCAACCAAGGTATCCAGTAAACTGCCTTGCCAATTCGGAGTTTTTATTACATTTTTTTCACGTAATAAAGCGGCCAACCACTCTTTATTCAGGTGCATCATGTAATACGCCCAAGGTGAATCTTGACTAGGGTTACAGGCATGAACCACATCAGGATTCATCATCACTAACGTACCACGCTCTACCGTATGTAAACGATCAGCACACAAAAACTCACTTTGACCATCAAGAATAGCGCCTATCGACCATTCTTCATGGGAATGCGGTGCGTAACTAACATCTCGACCATCCAACACTTGTCGAAGCTCGACAAAAGGCAAAGCAGCATCTCGCCAAAATAAAGGATGAGTAGAAGGAATCATGATGTTGTCCTATGAATCAAAAGCCAAATAAAATAGACACGATAAAAGAATAAAGCGCCTAAGGTTGGCAACTCACTCGAAAATTATCGTTTAACTCTTTAGGCAATATTAATGTGCTGAATTCTAATGCTAGCGATTGCTTACACATGCTTTCTCTTTGTGAAGCATCATCTACATATATTGTTCGATATTCGGCATTCAACACGGGTTTGCCCTTTTTGATAAAGATAGACAAGGTTCGACATTCTGAAAATTCAAAACACTGTTCGTTAACCGCGAAATCAAAATGATCAGACAGAGATCTCGCTTGGTCAAAATTGTTTTTCAAACCGATTGCTAAACCTCTTTTATGCGCTTCATCAGCAAGCAAACGGTTAAAGGTTAATTGGTCATTCGCTCGGAAAGAAAAACCGGTATTCGTTCGGTAGCCATCGACATTATCTGGCTCTACGCCATCACAACCTTTTTCAACTGCGAAATCTAAACGCGCAAACATGATCTCGCGAACATTTTTTGAACGAACATCCAGCCACCTTTCATTGTCCCAACCGCTGAGTGTTTTCCCTAAATCTTGCGAGGAAAACGCCGCGGCATCAGAGCGCCAATCTTCATAAGAACCAGCAGAAAAATAACAAATTACTTTTTTACCTGATGACTGTAAACGCTGGATCAACTCAGCAGACGAATCGAATAAATCAATATTATACAAATCAACGTCGTAGCCTTCATTAATCACCCCATTCAACTGCCATTGCCAAGTTGCAGAAACGGGTGGGCGATACCAGTCATCGGCAGCAAAAAGAGACGAGGTGCCAAATAATAAAGCAATAAACGAAACGACTAACAAACGCATACAGAATCCAAATTCAAAAATGGCCAATAAAAAAGCCCGCGACAAAATTGTCGAAGGCTTCACTGTACGCTTTTATTGTCAAGAGTGCTTACAAATGAAGCGACAACCTCTTTTATTCAATCAATTTATGTTCGATGGCGTATTTCACTAATCCCGCTGAACTTTGAATGTCCAGTTTACTTTTAATATTTTGTCTATGGGTTTCTACTGTTCTGACACTAATATCCAACGCTTGAGCGATTTCTTTATTAGATAATCCTGTCGCCAAATGGGTAAGCACAGCAATTTCTCGTTTGGTTAGCTCTTCGCATTTTACGGTTGGATTTGCTTTCGCGAATAAAGCATCAGAAGCACCGGAACTAAAGTACGTTCCCCCCTGATGTACGGTATTCATCGCTTGTACTAGCTCTTCTGAAGATACATCTTTTAATACATAACCGTTTGCACCAGATTGAATAAGAGACATGATGTATTCTTTATCATGATGCATGCTAAGCATAAGAATCTTAATCTCAGGCTGCTCAGCTTTAAAACGTTTCGTGGCTTCTAAACCATTTAACACTGGCATAGAAACATCCATCAAGACTAAGTCTGGATTAAGTATTTTGGCTTTTTCAAGTGCTTCTAAACCATTGGACGCCGTGCCGATTATGTCGATATTTCCTTCTAACTCTAAACGAGCCTGTAATCCATCCAAGACCAAAGTGTGGTCATCAACTAGTAAAACACGTAATGAGGAAGGCGATATGGTCATACTTTGGCTCTTTTCTTCTTATTTGAATAGTTGTTTGAATTGTTGTTTGAACATTAATTTAAAGGCTCTATTAAATTGGAAAAGCAGCATAAACCCAAGTGCCTTGATCTTTTTGTGATGCAATATGAAAGTCGCCACCTATCAGCTCCAATCGTTCTCGCATATTAATAAACCCAATACCAGGCTCTGGATTATCAGAAATCCCTTTTCCATTATCTCGACATTCAAACTCGATTTTTTGATTCTTCTGCAACAATATAAGGCTGACAACACTTGCCTCTGCATGTTTTTCAATGTTCGTTAAGGATTCTTGCGTCAAGCGATAAATGCTCGTTTCAACTTCGTCTGCCACTTCATCCGTTACATCTGAGTGATATTCTACATTAATGCCTGTTCGCTCCGAAAATTGATCGATCAAAGAACGTATTGCTGTATCCAAGCCTAAGTCATCTAATAAAGTTGGACGTAAATTATGAGAAATCTGTCTCACTTCATTAATCGTCTGACTAATCAAATCACTGGCTTTTAATAATTCTTCTTGTACGACCTCATGATCATCATTACGACGTAATTTATTACCTGCCAATTCTATACGAAATTTACAACTAACGAGTGACTGGTTAATACCATCGTGAAGTTCTCTGGAAAAACCTCGACGCTCGCTTACCTGTAATCGCATGAAACGTTGAGCCACGGCATTGAGCCGTGAATCGGCTAATTTATGTTCGTGAAGATTGATTACTAGCCCTAATAAGATAACAAAAATAACCGTAATCACAGCAACAATAATAACGATAAAAAAACTGCCTTGGATATTGTCATTCATTGTCGCTTTGGTTTTCGCTAGTTCGTCATAAATATCATCCAAATATAGCCCGGTTCCCATCATCCAATCCCACCGATCGATGGCAACAGCGTAACTAAGTTTGTCTTCTAAACGCATTAATGGTGGTTTTTCCCATATATAACGATGGAAACCGCCACCAGCTTGCGCCGCATTAATCAGGCCTTGAATCAAATAATTTCCAGAACGGTCTTGGAACGACCACAAATTCTTTCCGATAAAATCGGGCTGTGTAGGATGCACAAGGTTAACGCCAGACATTTCATAGGCGAAAAAATAACCATCGTCATCATAACGTAAACCCGCAAGTATTCGTTTCACTTCAGCTTGCGCAATAGCATCATCAAGCTGATCATTTTCTAATACTGGACTAATAGCTGATAAGGCAATTTTGACGTGGCTTTTGAGTGACTTTTCTTTCGCGTTTACCAAGTTGTATTCATAAATCGCCAACTCTTCTGCCGCTAGTTCTCGTGCAGATTGTAAACTCAAATAGATAATAATAGCGGTTGCAACAATTAAAGGAGCGACGGCTAATAAGATAATTTTACTTTTTAAACCCACTCGGTAAACCCGCTTTATTAATGAGACGAAGAATATAACCTGAAACCGCATAAAAACAAAAAAGCGGACCAAAAAGTCCGCTTTCTTTGATGCTTCGTATTAACAATTAAAATAAGTTTAATTGTTAAGCGACTCGCTTTAATCCAATAATTTTAACCCATTCCATACCAAGCTGGGAAAATCATAATACTGGCAAGTACAAGAACTTGGATCAAGATGAAAGGCATAACCCCTTTATAAATATCCGTGGTGCGAATCGATTTCGGTGCCACCCCCTTGAGATAGAATAGACTGAATCCAAAAGGCGGGGTCAGGAAGGATGTTTGCAAGTTCATTGCAATTAGGATCGCGAACCACACCATGTTAATACCTAAGGCTTCCGCAACAGGCGCTAAGATAGGAACGATAATAAAGGCGATTTCTACGAAATCGATAAAGAAACCTAAGATCATAATCGCCACCATCGCTAAGATGATGAAGCCCCATTTTTCACCTGGCAAGCTCAACAATGCTTCTTCAACAATGTAATCGCCGCCAGTGTAGCTAAACGCCATAGAGAAAGCCGTCGCACCCATCAATATAGCAAAGACCATCGCCGTTACTTTAACGGTTTCAAGCCCACTGTCGTAAAGCATTTTCCAACTAAATTGACGATAAATTAAAGCCAAAATGATCGCACCAACACCACCTAGTGCAGAAGATTCTGTCGGTGTAGCAACACCCGTAAAGATAGAACCTAATACAATTAGAACCAATGCCAATGGTGGAATAATCGCTTTCAATGCACTGATAACTTGTTCTCTACGAGTTTCACCATTTTCATCCTGCGGCATCGCTGGTGCCATTTCAGGATTCATGTAAGTAAGAATCAGGATATAAACAATGTAACAGCCAATCAGAACCATACCCGGCATCAGCGCGGCTTGGAAAAGGTCACCAACCGGAATACCCAAAACATCACCCAAGATAATAAGAATGATGGAAGGTGGAATAATTTGACCTAATGTACCTGACGCACAAATGGTGCCGCAGGCGAGAGATTTGTCATAGTTGTATTTCAACATAACAGGCAAAGAAATAAGCCCCATTGCCACAACACTCGCACCCACAACCCCAGTCGATGCAGCTAACAAAGCACCAACCAAAATAGTAGAAATTGCCAAACCACCGCGAACACCACCAAACAATTTACCCATGGCTTCGAGTAACTGCTCAGCCAATCTGGTTTTTTGTAAAACGATGCCCATAAAAATAAATAACGGCACCGCCATCATTACAGTGTTTTCCATATAGCTTTGTATACGGAACGGCATAAAAGCAAACATATCAAAACCTTCGGCAAAGACACCGAAGATCAACGCAATACCACCAAAGGTAAAAGCGACAGGGAAGCCCAGTAATAACATTACTAGAGCAACAAAAAACATGATAATGCCAATCATAAATGACCTACTAACTTAAAATAGTGACTTGAATTAATGCTGAATAGGCGGATGAGAAAAACCTTCCTCACTCACACCACGTATCGCATTAATAGAGCGAATAATCATACCTAAGCCACTGATCGTCATAGAGAAGAAGGCAAAAGGAATCACCGCTTTAATAATCCAACGATACGGTAAACCACCTGGGTCACCACTTGTTTCGCCCAGTTCATATGCTTCATGAGCAAAACCAATACCGTAGTATCCGACTAGCAAGGTAAAAGGCATCAACAGAAAAACACAACCTAGTAGATCGATCCATGCTTTGCCTTTAAGAGGTAGATTTTCGTATATCAAATCCACACGTACATGTCCGCCATGCTGTATTCCATAAGGAATCCCTAACAAGAAGATGGCGGCATAGAGATGCCATTCTAATTCTTGCATACCAATAGACACATCGTTAAAAACATAGCGCATCAACACGTCATAGAACACGTTGAACAATAGGCCAATAAATAACACTGTGGAGACAACACCGAGTAGATTTGAGAAACGAGTAATACCTCGTTCTAGGCTCAGTAAAAACATAACAAACTCCTAGAAATGACAAAGGGCGAGAGACGCACACTGATGCATACTCTCACCC
Organism: Marinomonas ushuaiensis DSM 15871; assembly: GCF_000521805.1. Classification (GTDB taxonomy): domain Bacteria; phylum Pseudomonadota; class Gammaproteobacteria; order Pseudomonadales; family Marinomonadaceae; genus Marinomonas; species Marinomonas ushuaiensis. The sequence goes on along the minus strand of NZ_JAMB01000001.1, from coordinate 526,631 downwards.
TGTAGAGGTCTTATTTCGCTAGATCGTCAACACTATCAAGATATGCGCGGTCAGAAATATTTGTCCAAACACGTGCTTGTTTCATGTAACTTGCTTGAGAATCAAGAATCTCTTTCGCTAAAGCATCTTCAGCTGCTTTTTCATCAAGTAACTCTTGGTTTGCTTTTTCCATTGCAACCAATACTTCACGTGGGAAAGTTTTCACTTCAACATTTGGGTATTCCGTTTTCATCGTCGCCCAGTTTTTCGCACTTTCGTGATAAGACTGGATGTACATGTCGTATGAAGCAAGCTTCATAGAAACACGAAGGATTTCACGAAGGTCATCAGGAAGTTTCTTCCAAGTACGTTCGTTTACTAAGAACTGAAGTTCAGTAGCTGGCTCATGCCAGCCAGTGTAGTAGTAAGGTGCGATTTTATGGAAGCCCATACGTAGATCAAGTGATGGTCCTACCCACTCTAGAGCATCGATAGTACGACGCTCAAGCGCTGTATAAAGCTCACCAGATGCGATGTTTGTAGGCTTAGCACCCAATTTCGCTAATACTTCACCAGCAAAACCTGGTATACGCATTTTCAGACCTTGAAGGTCATCAAGAGAATTGATTTCTTTTTGGAACCAACCGCCCATCTGATTACCTGTGTTACCACCTGGGAATGACAACAGACCAAAAGGCTGATAAACCTTTTGCATCAATTCCATACCGTCACCTTCATAGAACCAACCGTACTGTTCTGGTGTGGTCATACCAAATGGCATGGTTGTGAAATAAAGCGTGTTAGGCACTTTGCCCTTCCAGTAATAAGAAGCAGAGTGACCCATATCGTATTGACCAGAACGAACCATATCAAAAACGCCTAAAGGTGCTTTATGTTTGTTCGCTGAATCAATCGTGATTTTTAAACGTCCGTTAGACATTTTTTCAGCAATACTTGCCATGTTACGTGGCGCATCACCAAAGATAGGGAAGTTAGAAGACCAAGTTTCGGCCATTTTCAATTTATAAACTCGGTCCGCAGCGAACGCTGGCATAGAAAGAGCACTGATTGTTACTGCAGCCGCAGCAACCAATGTAGTCATTTTTAAGGATTTCATTTTTATTATCCTGTTCGTATATTGTTTATTATTGTTTAACGAGATAAAGCAAAACTAATAGTCTCTCTTACTGAAAGTGTAAACAATTCGTACGAATACCGAACAGGGCGACGGATAATACGCACTAAGCTACGTATTTATACTTAGATATAGCTTGAAATATTTGCACCAAGGCCACTGCAACATTAAACGCTTTACGCCATTAGTTTTGCAATATGAGGCTCGATTACCTCCGCCCATACTTTATACTGGCTTTCATTAGGGTGGAGAAAATCGTTCATAACATTACTGGTTAATCGACCCTCTTCATCCAAAAAACAGTGATTAATATCCAGATAAAACACATGTTCATTGTCTGCATAATTTAGGATCTTCTGATTAATCACATTATTTAATAATCGCAGTTTTTGGGTTGGTTTCGCACTACGCGGGAAAATAGCCAAAAGCAGAACCTTGGTATTAGGCAGCTTTTCAGCCAACACAGATAAAATTTGCTTGATACCTTTCGCCGTATCTTCTGCTTTGTCTTGTCGATGGCCTGAATTATTTGTACCAATTAACAGCACCAATAATTTAGGCTGAATACCATCCACTTCACCATGCTCCAATCGCCATAAAACGTTTTCTGTACGATCACCATCAAAACCTAAATTCAATGCATGACGCATTGCGTAATACTCTTCCCAAATTTCGGCACCTTCTTTCTCCCATGCATGGGTAATGGAGTCGCCTAAAAATACCAAATCAACACGAGACATAGACTCTTTCAGCGCCAATTTTTCTTCGTGGCGTGGCAACCACCAAACCGCCTCTTGCGGCATTGGGTTTAACGCTAAAACAGAACTTGAAGGTGTTTCACTCATACATTTTCACCCAATTTTTTATTACTAATTTCATAATAGGATAGAACTCGAAACATACTGAAACTTCAATCATTTTATTGCCACTTGTTGAAACTACTAAGCTGTACTAACATTTGTGCGACAATGACCATTCAGGTAGAAGCTATGGATACTAGAATTCAATTTAGAGTAGACGAAGAAACCAAACGCTTGGCTCAGGCAATGACAGAAAGCCAAGGCAGAAGCCTAAGCGACGCGTGCCGTGAAATGACTGAACAACTCGCTAATGAACAGAAAAAACGCATGTCTCATGATTCATGGGTAACGGAGCAAGTGAACCTCGCCTTTGAACGTTTGGATCAAGGTACGGCAGATTTTGTTACTCAAGAAGAAGCCAATGCACAAATGGAAGATTTCAAAGCTAAAATACGTGCGCGGGGATAAATTATGATTTTATGGGAAAAGGAAGCCCTAAAAGATCGCCAAATCGTTTTTGAATACTTATATGAGTTCAACTCGATTGCTGCAGAAAAAACAGACGATATTCTTATAAATAAAATTAAAAATCTACTTCATCAACCATCAATGGGAGTTGAACGAGTAAACCTTAAAGGGCGACTTTTAATTATCCCCGAAATATCCATGCTCGTTTCTTATTACACTGACAATAAAGACATCAAAATTCTTCGTATACTCCATATAAAGCAGAAGTATCCCCAATAACAGCAATAAAGACTAAAAAATGAACAAGAAACAAAAAAGGCCGAGTAATCACTCAGCCTTTTAAGTTTTTAATTTAATATCACACCTGAAACAAAAAGTTTTTGATCAAGTCTTTACCGCCTTCGGTAGCGAAGGACTCGGGGTGAAATTGAATCCCTTGAATCGGATATTCTTTATGTCGAACACCCATGACCTCAAAGTCACCACCCTTATGAATCATCGTTAAATCATTGAAGTCAGCTTCTGTTAAACCGCCTACAGACGCGGTGACTTCCAAGACATCAGGAAAGCTTTCAGCTTCTGCGATTAAAGAGTGGTAACGCATGACTTCAAGCTGATCAGGAATGTCGTGAAATATGCCTTTACCGTTATGGGTGATTGGGCTGGTTTTGCCATGCATTGGCAATGGCGCTTTCACAACCTTGCCACCAAACACATGACAAATCCCCTGCATACCAAGGCAGACGCCCATCAGTGGAATGGTTTTACCAAATTCTAAAATCACATCAGCACACACGCCAAAGTAGGCTTTATCGTCTGGCGAACCCGGCCCAGGAGAAATGATGATACGATCCGGCGCCGCTTGGCGGATGTCTTCCAACGTCACTTCGTCGTTTCGCTTTACGACCACTTCAAACGCTGAAATCTCGCCTTTGCTTTTTTCTGTTTCCAACACTTCACCAATAAACTGATACAAGTTGTAAGTGAAGGAATCGTAGTTGTCGATAATATAAACTTTCATGTTTTCTTCCCTTACGCCTTATTGCTATTAGTTGAATCGGCTTTTGGAGCAAAGCTGTCTAATACGCGTTTTGTGCCTGCAAATTTACGCTGAATCTCTTCGTATTCGTCTTCTGCATTTGAGTCGTATACGTTACCGCCACAAGTTTGCACGTAGGCTTTGTTACCATTAGCGAACACAGTACGAATCGGGATCGCAAACATACAGTCGCCATTGAAAGAAAACTGACCAACCGCACCACCATAAGGTCCGCGCCCATCATTTTCCAAGTCATCGATCACTTTCATGGCTTCAATTTTTGGTGCACCAGTCAAGGTTCCCGCTGGGAAGTTACTTGCCAAGGCAGAGAACATGTCATGATCTTCCGCCATAATGCCAACAATTTCGCTGGAAATGTGTTGAACGTGACTGAAACGTTTAATGTCCATCAAACTACGTACTTTTACCGTACCGAAACGCGCCACACGACCAATGTCATTACGATGCAAATCGACGATCATATTATGTTCGGCAATTTCTTTTGGGTCGTTCAACAAGGCACGTGCCAACGCCGTGTCTTCCGCTGGTGTTTGTCCACGTTTTGCCGTACCCGCAAGAGGGAAAGTTTCCATTTCACCTTGGCGAACTCGGAACAACAATTCAGGGCTGGCACCAATAACTTTCTGCTCGCCAAATTTAACGTAATACATTTGCGGAGACGGATTCACTTCACGCAACTGCTCGTACAAATTAATCGTGTCACCTTCCATGTCGAACCATTTCTTAAAGCCGACTTCGCACTGGAAAATTTTACCGTCGATGATGTCTTGTTTTACTTTCGCTACCGCGTCCGCGTGATCGGCTTTATTCATAGATTCGCCAGCAGGACGAACCACAAAAGGACCATTTTCTGGCGTTGGTGCCGCCATCATTTCTTTTACTAATTCCACACGATTCCCTGTGGAATCGGCATCGTCGTAATAGAAGTAGAATACTTCGCCTGTCATCTTGTCGAAGATCAAACCGTCTTTGAACAAACCAAAGCGAAACGCATCAAACATCTCACTGGCTTGAAGGTCTAACGTCGGTTCAAAATAGTTCATACTATCGTAACCGATATAACCCGTTAATCCGCCTGAAAAACCACGGGACAGAATATTTTGCGGCACAATATCACGCAGTAAATAATAAGGGTTATTCGAATCGTAAGATTCCGTAGAACCATCACGCTCTTGAATAAACAGTTTTTTGCCTTCCGCCCAAATCAGCTTTTCAGGATCGAAACCGATAATAGAATGGCGGGAAATGAAGCTCTCTTCACCAAGGGATTCCAACATAAAACAGTTATCAAAGCGCTTCTCGACCTTCTTAAACAAATCGAAAAAATCGCAATCTGAACTGATCGTCACATATTTAGGTTTGCGTGGCAGAGTAATGCGCTCCGGCTTCTTGTTTGGTTTTAACGGACTCATGATTCTTTTAATTCCTTCAATGCTCGGGAGCCACGGGTCACCGTCGCAATACCCACACCCAATTGTTTCGCAATGTCGCGCTGCGCGACACCTTGATCTAACAACTCGATAATATTTAAACGACGCACCATTTCACTGATCTCATTCGGCGTCAGCAACACAGTCAAACGCTTCTCTAACTCAGCGACATCATCCACTTCGGATAAAAATTCGATCAAATTTTTCATATGCACTTCTATCTAATGAAACAGCCATGTATCAACGTACTAGTACAATATAGATTTCAATTAAGAGAAGCAAGATCTTATAGCGATAAATTCATTTTTGATTGGGAAAAACGAAAGGAGTACATTGTACACCTCAAGATTCCAGAATGAGGTTTAACATGTTTATTTTCAACGAATTAAAATCCTCTTTAGAAGAAGTGGTAGAAATACACCAAGGTCGCCAAAAAACAGCTCGTGTCACTCGTTATGACATTGCTGACGTTAAAGCAATTCGTGATGGGTTGAATGTCTCTCAAATGGAATTTGCCAAAGCACTTGGCACCAGTGTTGATACGATTAAAAGCTGGGAAAGTAGACGCCGAAATCCAACAGGATTAGCCGCAAAAGTTTTGTCGATGATTGAGGAAAATCCGAGCTTTTATAACGCTTTATCAGCGCATTAATAGAGTCTGATAAGAGCGGAAGCGTTTAGTAAAGCCTGCCTTTACAATCAATTATAAAAAAGTGTAAGAATATTGAACTTCCCACGTCTAAAATACACAAACATTTATGACTTAAATACCAATATAGAAGATTCACGGAGCAAGCACATGGGCATTGTTGTTACTATTTTTATGACACTTATTTTATTTCTATCTGTATCAGGCCCGGTGGAAAGAACACTCAAGAAGTTTCAATATAGTATTTTTTTGGTGGCGTTTTTATTGGGTGCGTGGAATGCATTTTGGTATGGCGCGCAGCATATTTATGATTTTTGGGGAATGGCAGCAATGATATCTGGTGTATTGATGATGCTAATCAGTTTATCAAATGTGTCATTGGAAAACGCTCCGGCTTCCATCAAAATGGTATTTGGCTGGCTACAATCTAAAGTTAACGCTCTACCACGGGGTTTCAAGGAGTTAACATTATTGATGTTATTTGGGTGTGTTGGCATTTATGGTTACACACTAATAGCTCTTAATCTTCAGTAACCTCGATGATTTTTTCACCGTCACATCAATCGAAGCGGCGGTGAAAAAACACTCATTAAAGTCTCATCAGGCTCTTAATATGACAAAACGCGGCTCGTCCTAAGGCGTCGATGTTGTAACCACCTTCTAGCACAGAAACCACTCGTCCTTGGCAATGTTTATCAGCCACATCCATTAACACATCGGTAATCCAAGTAAAGTCTGCTTCGTCTAATCTTAGCTGCCCCATTGGATCTTCTTTGTGAGCATCAAAGCCAGCTGAAATCATAATTAATTCAGGTTTAAAGGCATCGAGTGCGGGTAAAAGTTGTTCATTAATGATGGCTTGAAACTCAGTGCGACCTGACCCTGCAGTGAGAGGCATGTGCAGAATATTGTCGTGGGAATCACCCGGATCACTGTAAGGATAAAATGGATGCTGGTAACTGGACGCATACATGACATTAGCATCTGCTTTGAAAATATCTTCCGTACCATTGCCATGATGTACATCAAAATCGACGATGGCAACGCGTTTCAAACCATATTGATGAACCGCATGACGTGTACCAACGGCAATGTTGTTAAACAAGCAAAAACCCATGGCTTTATCAAATTCAGCATGATGCCCCGGCGGACGAATCGCACAAAAAGCGTTATCCACTTCACCTGCCATCACTAAATCCACAGCTTTGACTACCGATCCAGCAGCATGAAGCGCAGCATCTAAGGTGTGTGGCATCATCAAGGTTTCTGGTTCCAATTCGACATGCCCAGATTCTGGCGCTCGGGCAAAAATAGAATCCACATAAGCGGCATCATGGGTTTGAACAAGCTGTTCGTATGTGGCGGGCTCAGCTTCTAAGCGACGAACGAAATCCATCAGCTGCCCCATGATCAAACGGTTCTGAATCGCGCCAAGGCGCTGCGGTGATTCTGGATGATCATCCCCCATGTTGTGACGATCACAATAAGTATGTGTAATGTAGGCCGTTGTCATCTCATATCTCAATGATTTTTATTTTTTTACTTTGATTGTTTTATATCAAGCCACAAAACTGCAAAGACAGTCTACCCTACCATGGTCTACAATCCTTAAAGATAAAGACCATGATACTTTTATCTTTTGTTTAGCATCAGTCATTAGGAGAACGCCCAATGAGCCAACATGCATTGCAACCTTTACTCGCGCCAAAATCCATGGTGGTTTTGACCGGTGACGATGCACAAGACCCGCTCATGTTGGCTCTGCTAAAATCCCTACTTCATAAGGACAAGTCCAATCACGGAAAATTCTGCCCTGTTAGCTTAGTCGGTGTTGAACCTGCGACCTCCTTTTCATTCCCTCTGTTTACGTCTTTGGATGAATGCATTGCTTTAAATGGAGCAAAACCTAGCCCAGATCTTGCTGTGCTGGTTGGTACACATCCAGATTCATCCATGGAAGAGATTATTACAGCCTGTGGTAGTGCTGGTATTGGCTCTTTATTGATGTTGTCTTGGACTGAGGAATCGGAAACCAAATTGATTCCGATATTGCGTAAACACAATGTTCGCCTACTCGGCCCAAACAGCTTTGGAATTTGTCGTCCGAAACTAGGGGTTTATACTTGGCTTGGTTTAACACAACCTCTAACTGGACGGCTGGCTTTAATGTCTCAATCCGGAACCGTCGCCAGCGCCTTGGTTGATTGGGCAACGTGGCAAGGCATCGGCTTTTCTCAAATCGTGTCCATGGGGTCGCCAGTTGATGTCATGCCGTCACAAGTGCTGGATTATTTGTCGACCGATTTCGACAGTCAGGCAATTCTGATGTATTTGCAAAAAATAGGTAGCCCGACTCGTTTCTTAAGCAGTCTTCGGGCAACAGGTCGCAGTAAGCCTGTCGCGGTTGTCACTGAACATTCTATTGGTTCTGACGAACGAGTATTGGATGCCGCGTTAAGTCGAACTGGTGCGGTACGTGGTCGCCGACTAAATGATTTGATCGCCGCCGCATCAGTAATGACAAATGCCCGTCGCGTCAAAGATGGTTCTTTATTGATTATCGGGAACGGTGCTGGTCCTGGCGAACTAGCCGCCCAACGTGCGATGGAATTGAATATCGATTTACTTACTCCAGAAGGCGAACTGTGCGAGAAATTAGAATCCACCATGATGGGTCGAGGCGGTATTGGCTCAGTGACAACCGTTTGGGCAAGCTGTGCCACTGATTTATTTATTGATTTGGCCGCTGATGCACTAAGCAGCCCTCAATGTGGTGCCGTATTGCTAACTTTAAGCCCTACTGCGCTGATTGATATGGATTCTCTCTACACTCTCATTACTAAGCTGCATCGAGACCAGAAAAAGCTCGTCATGGTATGTTTACTTGGTGGCGGCAACATGACCAACATGCGAACCCGTATTAACGAAGCGGGGATTCCAACCTTTCGTACGCCCGAAACCGCGATTGAAGGCTTCCAATTCTTAGTTCAATTTCAGCGCAATCAGTTACTTGCGAAACAATCGCCAGACAGTCATGCGTTTCGTTTCAAAATCGATGTTTCTGAAGCGACGAATAGCCTGAATGCATTATTAAAAGCGGGACAAAACACGGCAAATGCAGAGAACTTACGCAGTATTTTTGAGTTATTCCATATTCCTTTAATTTCTCGTAGACAAGCTTCCCATCAGTTATCAGCGCCTATTCATTTACGCGTTTTCCAAGATGCTGTTTTTGGGCCTGCTATTGGCTTGTCTTTAGAAGGTGCTCAGGAACACAAGCAAGCAGAGGCTGTTGCCTTACCACCATTAAATACCGTATTGGCAAAAGACTTAATTCAGCGAGCGTTTCCCGGAGAAGAATCTTTCGAACTAGAAAGCTTACTGCGTAATTTATCAACCATGGTGTGTGAACTGCCCGAAATAGAAAGCTTAGAACTAGCAGACTTGAGGGTACATGAAAGCGGCAGTGTGTATGCTGATGTGACTGCCAATTTACAGGCACGTAAGAGTGAACGTCGTTACGAACATCTAGCGATTCACCCTTACCCTAGACAATGGGTGTCTGAGCGCATTTTGAAAAATGATGAAGTCGCTACCGTTAGACCCGTACTACCAAGAGACGCGGTCATCTTGGCGGATTTTGTCCGCAGTATGTCTCATGAAACACGTTACTTCCGATTCATTTCCAATATCTCAGAACTAACACCTCGCATGCTTGCGAGCATGTCTCATATTGATTACGACAGGGAAATGGCCTTGCTCGCAGTTATCAACCGAGATGGCAAAGACTTACTAATTGGTACTGCCAGATACATAGACAATTTTGACGACCAAAGCTGTGAATTTGCCGTTGTATTAGGCGATGAATTCCAAGGTTTAGGCTTGGCTTCCTATCTCATGCGACAACTTTTCCAAGTCGCCGCAGACAAAGGTATCAAGGTGATGAAAGGAATAGTATTGGCAGAAAACAAACATATGATCGAATTCTGTCGTCATCTGGGCTTCACCATCAAACGCGATCCAGATGATTTTGGACAAGTAGTTGCAACAATTAGGCTCACACCGAGCATGTTAAGCAAACTAAGCGACTAGGTAACACATTCCTATTATAAAAAGACCCCCAGTAATTGGATAGTCCAACTATTGGGGGTCACTTCAAAGCGTGGTTTTTTATAAAGCCATTTTAAGAATCAATTATTTCAAGTTTTCAGGCCCAAACGAGAAAGGTAATAACTCATTCATAGAAAGCGACTTACGAACACCTTCAGGGCCACAAATGTGAATCATGGTATCAACAGATGAGAATTCACGGATCTTCTGTCGACAACCGCCACAAGGCGTAACAAGTCCATCACCGTTACCAATGACATAAATGTCTTTGATTTCAGTGTCACCACCAAGCACCATAGAAGCAATTGCGCCCGCTTCAGCACAAGTGCCTTCTGGATAAGCGGCGTTTTCTACGTTACAGCCTGAATAAACATGACCATTTGCCGTCGAGATGGCTGCTCCGACATTGAAATGAGAGTAAGGCACATAGGCCTTGCTCATCGCTTCTTTTGCCAGTTGAAAAAGCGTTTCGTCTTGTTTCAGTTCTAATGTATTAGGTTTTAACATATAGAGCTAAGCTCGCTCTTTCACGTACGGTCGACCAATGGCTTTCGGCCCTATTGCTTTACCAATGAATCCAGCAAGCAACAATACGGTCAAGACATAAGGAAGCACCTCGATCGCTTGTACTGGCACTTCACCAATACCTGGGATCACCACACCTTGCATGCGAATTGCTACAGCGTCTAAGAAACCAAACAACAAACACGCAAGCAATACAGGAACAGGTCGCCATTTACCAAAAATAAGCGCAGCAAGCGCCATATAACCTTTACCTGCACTCATGTCTTTTAAGAACCCAGCGTTATGTGCTGTCGATAAATAAGCCCCTGCAAGTCCACATAAAATGCCACAGACGATTAATGCACGGTAACGAATGAAAGCGACTGAAATACCAGCCGTGTCTACCGCATGAGGGTTTTCACCAACCGCACGAAGACGCAGACCAAAACGTGTTTTGTAAATCACCCAATAAGTCACTGGCACCATAGCAAAAGCCAAGTAAACCAAAATATTATGACCGCTTAGTAACTCTGAATAAATCAAACCAATTACAGGTACATTGGCTAACGCGTCGGCAAAAGGCAAGGTAACTGAAAGGAATCGTGAGTCTCCTGATAAGGTAGGCGTTTGACCACCCATACCAAACCAATTCATCGACAAAGTTACGGTTAATCCTGCCACAATCGTATTGATAGCCACACCCGAAACGATGTGATCGCCTCGGTGAGTGATACAGGCAAAACCATGAACCATTGCCAAAGAAACGGACGCCATAATACCGAAAAATAAGCCGATCCACGCAGAACCAAAAACAGCGGCACCTGCAGCAGCGGCAAAGGCACTACCCAGAATTTTACCTTCCAAACCGATATCAACAATACCGGCACGTTCAGAATACAAACCCGCTAATGCAGCAAAAATCAAAGGTGTCGATACACGCATTGTTGCATCAAGCATAAGTATTAATGTTTCAAACATATTTTTCCCCTACGCCACTGCTCTGCGAATAAAAAAGCCTTCGATACGGTCTTTAAACATGTGTTCAAGCGCACCAGAAAACAAAATAACCAGACCTTGAATAACAATAACTATTTCAGGCGTAATCGTCGGAATTTCAAATGCCAGTTCAGAACCACCTTGGTACAAGGCACCAAATAGAATGGCCGCTAAAATAATGCCAATAGGGTGATTTCGCCCCATCAAAGCAACTGCAATACCAGCAAAACCGTAACCTGCTGTGAAGTTAAGCAATAGACTGTGATTCACCCCCATGATTTCATTAATGCCAACGAACCCCGCCAAACCGCCAGAAATAAGCATCGCCCAAATAGTCACTTTCGCCGTATCAATACCAGCATACTTTGCCGCTGTTGGGTTGGTTCCTAATGTGCGTAACTGGTAACCCCAGCGAGTGTGCCAAATCAATCCCCACACAAAAACACAACAAACCAAAGCGATAATAAAAGCAACGTTAAGAGGTGAATCACCAATATCGATACCTAATGGAGAAAACAATTCATGCAAGTAAGGCATCCAAGCGTTTTCTTCAAACGTACGACTGTTCGGTGCCATGCGCCCGTCTTCTTTTAACCAGTTTACGATCAGATAAACCATTAACGAAGAAGCGATAAAGTTAAACATGATAGTCGTGATTACAATGTGGCTACCGCGACGCGCTTGCAAATAAGCAGGCACATAAGCCCATGCGGCACCAAATGCTGCCGCACCAAGAATCGCTAAAGGCGCGATGATGTAGAACGGCATGGTGTGATCCAGTGCCAAACACACTAAACCAACGCCTAATCCGCCAATATAAGCCTGACCTTCGCCACCGATATTAAATAAGCCACCTTTGAAGGCAACAGAAACAGCCAAACCAGTGAAGATCAGGTTGGTCGCATAATACAAGGTATAACCAACCCCTTCGTCATAACCGAAAGCACCGTAAATAAGATAACCAGCGGCTTCAATTGGATCTTCACCAATGGCTAAAATAATCAGACCTGACACAACAAACGCCAACATGATGTTTAAGAAAGGAATAAGCGCAATATTTACCCAAGCAGGAACTTTTGCCTGACTCATGCTGGCACCTCTTCTTTTTCTTCGCTGTAGGCATTTGCCATCATTAAGCCAAGGGTTCGTTCGTCAGCGTCTTTTGCATCTAATTCGCCAACAACCGCGCCATCAAACATCACAATGATGCGATCACTCAGTGCCATAATTTCATCCAATTCGACAGATACCAGCAAAACAGCTTTGCCAGAGTCTCTTAATTTAACAATTTGTTCGTGAATATTTTCAATCGCTCCAATATCTACGCCACGTGTTGGTTGACCAATCAGCAAGATATCTGGGTTTTGCTCAACTTCTCGAGCGATAACGATTTTTTGTTGATTGCCGCCAGAAAAGTTCGCCGTTTTTAAATGCGGATTCGGTGGACGAACATCCCAAGCAGCCATGCGCTCATTGCATTCATCAACCATCACTTTACGGTCCATCAAAACTTTGCCGTTGTACGTATCAGAGTTGTGATAACCAAGCACAGCGGCTTCATAAGCTTCAAAGCCTGTTACCAAACCCATTTTATGGCGATCTTCTGGAACATGCGCCATCTTAAGCTCACGCATTTGTGCCGCATTTTTCGGTGCATTCGCGGTAATCACTTGACCAGCAATATGAATCTCACCTTCACCCATTGGTTCAATACCAGAAAGCACATTCAATAGTTCACTTTGACCATTGCCAGATACACCAGCGATACCTAGAATTTCACCTGCGCGTAATTCTAAGCTGACGTTTTTAAGACGCTTTACGCCTTGGCTATCAAATTGAGAAAGGTTTCTAGCAGAAAGGAACACATCGCTTGGTTTGGCTTCGCCTTTATCGACGGTAAGGCGCACTTTTTTCCCTACCATTAATTCAGCCAATTCTTCTTTGTCTGTCTTCGCCGTTTCACGATGAGCAACCATTTGACCTTGGCGCATCACAGAAACATTGTCTGTTGATGCCATGATTTCACGGAGTTTATGGGTAATCAGTAAAACCGTCACACCCTGATCTTTTAACGCTTTTAAAATTCGGAAAAGATGATCCGCTTCTTGCGGGGTTAACACACCCGTTGGTTCATCTAGTATTAGAATACGAGCGCCACGATAAAGCGCTTTTAATATTTCTACTCGCTGCTGCAAACCGACTGGAAGCTCTTCCACTATCGCGTCTACATCAATATCTAAACTGTATTCTTTAGCCAAGCGCTGCAATTCAATACGCGCAGCGTCGACACCGCCTTTAAGTAATGCTCCACCTTCAGCACCTAAGATAACATTCTCAAGTACGCTGAAATTTTCAACTAGCATGAAATGCTGATGCACCATACCTATACCGGCATTAATTGCATCTTGGGAACTGCGTATATCAACACGCTTTCCGTCCACTTCGATATGACCTGTATCTGCTTCATAAAAGCCATAAATGATACTCATCAAAGTAGATTTGCCCGCGCCGTTTTCACCAATAATACCGTGAATAGAACCTGCCGGAACTTGTAGGCAAATGTCTTTGTTAGCCTGAACGGCACCAAAGCGTTTGCTGATATCTTGCAATTCGATTGCGTATGGCGTTGTTTTATTAGTCATATCAAAAAATAATTCATCTGCTTAAAAATGGAACGCTCTAAGTGTATCAAGAGCAAAAAACACCTTATGTGCTTTTTTTTTGCTGTCTCTCTTTCGCAGTAACTATTGTCCTCTACACACGCTTATAAAAACGCTCTACAGTAGTATTCAATAAAAGGATAAGTACAAAAAAAGGTGCCTGCAAAACGCAGGCACCTGTTTGATTTTATAACTTAATAGTTACAAGTACTGTCTGACATGTAGTCATGAACTTTGATATCGCCGCTCACAATTTTAGAACGAATGTCTTGTACTTTCGCTTTCATATCAGCGGTAATTAGGCTTGCGTTGTTATCATCAAGAGCCCAATCAACACCACCTTCAGCTAAACCAAGAACAACCAAACCTGGTGCCCAAGTACCCGCTACAGAATCTTTATAAGTATTGTAAGCGGCTAAATCTACACGCTTAACCATAGACGTCAACATAGTGCCTGGCTGAATGTGATTTTGATTTGAATCGACACCAATCGCTAACTTACCTTCATCTTTTGCCGCTTGGTATACGCCGATACCAGTACCGCCAGCCGCTGCGAAAACGACATCAGCGCCTTTAGAAAATTGGCTTTTTGCAAGTTCAGAACCTTTAGTCGGATCGTTAAACGCCGCACCAGTAGAACCTGTCATATTTTGGAAAACAGAAGCGTTTGAAGAAACATGTTTAACGCCTTGCTCATAACCACAACCAAACTTACGAACAAGAGGAATATCCATGCCACCAACAAAACCAACAGCATTAGTTTTAGAAGCCATAGCAGCAACAGCACCAACGATAAAAGAACCTTCATGCTCTTTAAAGACAACAGACTGAACATTTGGAAGATCAATCACACCATCGATAATAGTGAAGTTCACTTCTGGGAAGTCTTTCGCTACTTTTTCAACAGCCGATGTCATGTTGAAACCAACAGTCACGATTGGTGAATAGCCGCGTTTAGCAAGACGACGTAAGCCCTGTTCAACTTGAGCTTCATTTTTAGGTTCAAATTCGCGAACTTGAATGCCAGTTTCAGCTGTGTATTTTTTAACGCCGTTATAAACACCTTCGTTAAAAGACTTATCGAATTTACCTGCTTGGTCATAGACAACTGCTGGTTCTGCTGCTTGAGCCATGCTCGCTGAGATGGCTAGCGCCGTTACGGACGCAAGAAATACACCTTTCATTCCAATTCCTCTTATATGTGTAATTAAATTTAGATAACTTACAATCTTGTCCAACTGGTCGAAAATAAACCTATTGAAAAAAATCTGCAATCTAATATGCACAGTTTAACCAAGATTCTTACTCAAACGGTAAGGTTAATTCAAAATCTTATTCATTTATGCCTAATGGAATGAGATAGCAATTCTCATGCCTAATATAATCAAATAGTCAGGTTTGGCATTTTATACAATACACAGTACTACGTTGAGCCTGTCTAATTTCTTTCAGCGAGGTACCGCACACAGTACAAGGCTTACCTGCGCGACCATAAACCAAAAGTTCTTGTTTAAAGTAACCTGGTTTTCCATCACCACCAACAAAGTCTTTTAATGTGGTTCCGCCCTGCTTAATGGCAGCTGAAAGCACTACTTTGATGCATTCAACTAATACCGCCAAACGAGCCTTACTAATATTGCCAGCCATTCGATTCGGTCGAATACCTGCAGCAAACAAAGCTTCGTTTGCATAAATATTCCCTGCACCAACTACAACTTTACTGTCCATAATGAACGTCTTAATCGGTACTTTTCGACCTTTCGCCCGAGCGTATAACATGTCGACATTGAATAAGTCGGACAAAGGCTCTGGACCAAGGTACTTTATTAAGTCATGTTCTAACCAGTCTTCTGTCGTCCACAAAATAGCGCCAAAGCGACGTGGGTCTGTGTAACGCAATAAAGGCTCATCTTCTTCAAAACAAAAGTCCACATGATCATGAAACAATGGTGGCGTTTTAGCAGGCACAAAATACAAACTGCCAGACATACCAAGATGAACAATTAAGGTTCCTTTCTTTGTATGAACGCCAATGTACTTACCGCGTCGAGAAAGATGAGTGATTTTTTGCCTGACAATTTCAGAGCTCAGTTCTGGTGTAATTAGCCAGCGTAACTTTGGTTGACGAATATCTATCTTAGAAAGGGTTCGACCCACAAGGTGAGGCTCAATACCACGCAAAGTGGTTTCGACTTCTGGCAATTCAGGCATAAGCAACCTCTATAGATATTAAATAAACATCAACAGTACTGAAAAGTGACAAAGGTGTTCTACTAGATACAAAAAAACCGACTCAAGGAGTCGGTTTTTTTGGCAAAAATTAAAATTATTTAATTTTCGCTTCTTTGTACATAACATGTTTACGTACAACTGGATCAAACTTTCTCATTTCAAGTTTGTCCGGAGTATTTCGCTTGTTCTTGTCAGTTGTGTAAAAGTGACCAGTACCAGCAGAAGATACCATGCGAATTAAATCGCGAGCGCCTTTAGAAGCCATGATTCAGATCCTTATACTTTTTCGCCGTTAGCACGCATTTCAACAAGAACTGTTTCAATGCCTTTTTTATCAATAATACGCATACCTTTAGAAGATACACGTAGACGGATGTAACGGTTTTCACCTTCGACCCAAAAACGGTGCCAATGAAGGTTAGGAAGAAAACGACGTTTAGTACGACGCTTTGAGTGAGAAACGTTATTACCTGTAACAGGGCGTTTCCCAGTAACTTGACATACGCGAGCCATAATTAAATACCTTTACGCTATACATAAATTATTGGAAGTGCGTGGACTTCCTCAGGCGGAGCATGATTCCTTATGAATCAAAAAAATCCCATACCGAAGATATAGCGGCGCGAATTCTCCCATAACCTTAACCATTCGGCAAATGTTTTGTTAAAAAATGATCAATTATAAGTTTTAAGGGATGGAACTCACATCAAACCTCTTTCTGCCAATGAAGCAGGCACGCCATCACCAACAACGAAATGATCTAATAACCTGACATCCACAAGATTCAAGGCATCTTTAATTTTAGCCGTAATCGATATATCAGCCTGACTCGGTTCGGCGACACCGCTTGGGTGATTATGGGCAAGAATAACGGCCGCCGCATTATGTTGTAATGCCGCTTTCACAACTTCCCGTGGATAAACCGCTGCAGCATCGATGGTCCCCATGAAAAGCTCTTGATAGCGAATCAGTCTGTGTTGCGTGTCTAAAAATAAGACAGCAAAAATTTCTCGTTGAGAATGGCGCAGTTGTGAAGAAAGATACGTTCGAACATGTTCTGCGCTGGTAAAAACCGTCTCGCGCATGAGTTGTTCTTGTAGATGACGCTTAGACATTTCTAGAACAGCTTGCAGCTGAGTGTATTTTGCATCCCCTAAACCAAAACCTTTGCAAAATTCATCTCTACTGGCCGACATTAGGGAACGCAATCCACCAAACTGAGTCAATACTTGTCGAGCAAGTTCAACAGCACTGATACCTTGTGTTCCTGTACGAAGAAAAATGGCCAACAATTCTGCATCACTTAAGGCTTCTGCACCTTGGTGTATGAGCTTCTCGCGAGGCCTTTCTTGTTCTGGCCAATGTTTTATACTCATGATCTACTCCTTGATCCATGGTAATCTTGCTTGAACCTTATAAGTTCAAACGACAGTAAAAATAAAAGAACGAAAAAACAGTAGGCATCCAGCCTCTACTAACCTTATCTATCACAGAACGAATTGAGAAGTTTTTTATGTCAAATCTAGCCCAAAAACGCATTCTATTAGGCATTACTGGTGGCATTGCCGCTTATAAAAGCATCGAACTTATTCGTTTATTAACTAAGGCTGGCGCTGACGTCCAAGTCGTTTTAACTGAAGGTGCAAAAGCCTTTGTTACTGAAATGACACTACAGGCCATTTCCGGCCATCCCGTACGCAGTACCTTATTAGACCCAAATGCGGAAGCTGGAATGGGTCATATTGAATTGGCAAAATGGGCTGATTTGATTGTGATTGCACCTGCTTCTGCTGACTTCATGGCGCGCTATACTCAAGGCATGGCAAATGACTTACTTTCGACTTTGTGCATCGCGACAGAATCACCAGTGCTTATCGCCCCTGCTATGAATCAGGCTATGTGGCGTCATCCTGCAACACAAACCAATGCAAAACTGCTTGCTGAACGTGGTGTATTAAGTATTGGCCCTGCCGATGGCGCACAAGCCTGCGGTGATATTGGCCCAGGCCGTATGAGCGAACCCGCGAACATTTTCAACACTATCGCAGCACACTTTCAAACAAAAAATATCGAACAGGATCTTGCCGGACAACATTGGGTCATTACCGCTGGCCCAACCATGGAAGCCATTGACCCTGTACGCTACATCAGCAACCACAGCTCAGGAAAAATGGGCTATGCACTCGCGTCTTCAGCATTAAAACGAGGTGCCGCCGTCACCCTAATCAGTGGCCCAGTGCAATGCATTCCGCCTAAAGGCGTAAACCTTATTTCGATCAAAAGCGCAGACGAAATGCTGGCGGCTTGTGAACAAGCAATGGAAAAACAAGCGGACGTATTCATTGGTGCCGCAGCAGTTGCAGACTTTAAAATGAAAATCGCCACAGACCAGAAAATGAAAAAGAAGTCTGACTCTGACGAAATCCAACTCACTCTTATCAAAAATCCCGATATTATCGCCACACTTGTTCAACATAATCGTTCGAAAATTATCGTAGGTTTTGCAGCAGAAACACAAAATGTGATCGAATACGCAAAAGGCAAACTGGAACGCAAAGGCTTAGACATTATTATCGCCAATGATGTTTCTCGTTCAGATATTGGTTTCAATCAAGATGAAAACCAAGTCACAGTAATAACAAAGGAAAAAACATGGGAGCCCGCTAAAGCAGCAAAAAGTGAACTCGCCAATCAGCTTGTTAACTTTATCCATGAGCACACCCAAACCAATTAAACCGTTTCCTTTAAATACATTTCCCTTAATACATTGAAGACATTAAAAGAGAACAACATGAAGCAAGCTATTCAATTAAAAATATTAAGTGACAAAATCGGTAAAGAGATTCCTTTACCAACTTACGCAACAGAAGGCTCAGCAGGCTTAGACCTTCGCGCCTGTTTAGATGCACCCATTGAACTTGCACCGGGTGAAACAACATTATTACCCACCGGTTTATCTATCTATATTCAAGATCCTGGCTTAGCCGCAACCATTCTTCCTCGTTCTGGATTAGGTCATAAGCATGGCATTGTTCTAGGCAACCTTGTTGGCCTAATTGATTCAGACTATCAAGGTGAACTAATGGTTTCTTGTTGGAACCGTGGTAAAACCACTTTCATAATAGAACCGGGCGAACGCGTTGCTCAACTTGTTCTTTTACCTGTCGTTCAAGCGGAATTTGATATTGTCACCGAGTTCGAAAGCACTGAGCGTGGTGAAGGCGGCTTTGGCCATACTGGAACAAAATAACCAAAACGAAGTTAAAAAGATGAGAATGTCTCATCTTTTTAACTTCTTTCACTAGATTCTTTCATCCATGCCCCATCATAAAAATCTAATTTACTTTTTAAAGCTTTAACTTCGTAATGATCATACAAATTTTTGTAGTTAATCCGCTTAGATCACGTTATTATTTCCACCCTAAGTGGTTGCTTACACTCGTTGCTCGCCTTAGCTGTCATCGTTTTGCCACAGTAACCCGATAATTTTATACCTGATAACACCTTATTCTTTTTCTAATAAATCATTAAGACTTTAGGTGCGATCCGTTTTTGTTTACAGGAGTATGTAATCCGTGGCTTTTTCTCGTGAATCTGCTTTAGATGTTGCTAAGGTTTTAAGCGAATCGCTTCCTTATATCCAACGCTTTGCTGGTAAAACATTGGTCATCAAGTATGGCGGCAACGCTATGACAGATGAAGCTCTACAGGCAGGGTTTGCACGAGACATCGTTTTGATGAAAGCCATTGGCATCAACCCTATTGTTGTTCATGGTGGCGGCCCACAAATCGGCGACATGCTGGCAAAATTAAACATTGAATCAAAATTCATTAATGGCATGCGAGTGACTGACACTGCGACCATGGATGTGGTTGAAATGGTACTTGGCGGCCAAGTAAACAAAGAGATCGTGAATTTAATCTGTGAAGCAGGTGGTAAAGCTATCGGCATCACAGGTAAAGACAGTCGTTTCATTAAAGCGAAAAAACTTTTTGTTAAACACCAAGCAGAAGGCATGACAACACCAGAACAAGTTGATATTGGTCATGTTGGTGAAGTGGCAAGCATAGATACAAGCTTTTTGAAGTTATTTGAAAATAGTGATTTGATTCCAGTCATTGCCCCAATTGGTGTAGACGATCAAGGTAACTCGTACAACATTAATGCTGATCTCGTCGCTGGAAAAGTAGCCGAAGCGGTTGGCGCTGAAAAACTAATGCTGCTAACGAATATTTCTGGTGTGCAGGATAAACAAGGCAATGTGTTAACAGGTTTAAGTACAGCTCAAGTTGATGCCCTTATTGCTGACGGCACAATATACGGTGGTATGTTACCAAAGATTAGTTGCGCTCTATCAGCAGTTAATTCTGGCGTAACAAGTGCTCATATTATCGATGGTCGAGTACCACACGCTACTTTATTAGAAATATTCACAGATACGGGTGTCGGCACCTTAATTTCAAACATCAAAACTGGCGAATAGACTTTTAGATTTTGTTGATAAGTGATTAACAACACTGGCAAAAAAACTGGATACGGCAAATGAGCAACAAAAAAATCGATCGTCGCACACAGATATTACAAGCACTTGCTGAAATGTTGGAAAGCAGCCCTGGAGCTCGAATCACAACAGCAGCCTTGGCGAAGCAAGTTGGCGTGTCTGAAGCTGCGCTATATCGCCATTTCCCCAGCAAAGCAAAGATGTTTGAAGGTTTAATTGAGTTTATTGAAGAAACCATCTTCACTCGTATTAATCGAATCATTCAAGAAGAAAGTAATGTGATGTCTCGAGTAGAAATGATTCTAACGCTCGTATTGGGCTTTGCCGAACAAAACCCAGGCATGTGTCGCTTACTAACAGCGGACGCGTTAGCTGGCGAGACAGAGCGCCTGCGTGTTCGTATTACACAAGTATTTGATCGCATTGAAACTCAACTCAAACAAGTACTTCGTGAAGCAGATTTAAAACAAGGCTTACGCCCCTCTATGGGTGTCGCACCTTGTGCAAATTTTTTGATCGCCATTATTGAAGGGAAGATACGCCACTACGTTCGCAGTGAATTCAAAGTAAAGCCAATGGATATTTGGCAAGAGCAATGGAACGTATTGGCACAAAATTTGATGCTAAATCGTTAAGGTTGACGGCAAAGCCGAAAACCTTAACATTCAGACATTAAATACCGTATTCAGTACGGTAGGCTGTAACAGCATCAAGATGCTTAGTAAATTCAGGAGAATCCTGTTCTGCCAAGTAGGTCATAATGTCACCTAGAGACACTATGCTGATAACAGGCATACCAAAGTCACGTTCGACTTCTTGTATTGCCGACAATTTGCCTTGGCCTCGTTCTTGACGATCTAAGGCAATAAGAACACCAGCGGGAGTGGCATTAGCCTCTTGGATGATTGTCATTACCTCGCGAATGGCTGTGCCAGCAGTAATAACGTCATCGATAATCATGACATTACCTGCTAATGGCGCACCAACAAGTGAACCGCCTTCACCATGCGCTTTTGCTTCTTTACGATTGAAAACGTATGGTGTATCTACATTATGGTGGTCATAAAGCGCAACAGCAGTGGTTGTTGCCAATGGAATGCCTTTGTAGGCGGGACCGAATAGAACATCAAATGGAACACTTGTTTCCATTAGTGAGGCTGCGTAAAAACGTCCTAACTTGGCCAATGCTTGCCCAGAACTAAACAGGCCAGCATTAAAAAAGTAAGGGCTTACACGGCCTGATTTAAGAGTAAATTCGCCAAAGCGCAGTACATTCTGTTCAATAGCGAATTCAATAAAGTCTCTTTGGTAAGGTTTCATGCCAACTCCAGAAAGATAAAAAAGTACACAACAAAGCGCCGCCAAGAACGAGCGAAGCCATGCCAACATTGTATAGGCGCTAATATAACACACGGCTAGGAATTGTAGGGACCATAAATGAAGGTCATCAGCCTTAATGTAAACGGTATAAGACAAGCAGCCGATCGCGGCTTTTTTGAATGGATGGTTCGTCAGGACCCAGATGTTGTATGTCTACAAGATATACAGGCAGATGAACGCACGCTAAATGACAGCGTGTTTTTTCCGCCTGGATACAATACATACTTCTTTGACTCAATAGAAAACCCAGAGCAAGCGGGCGTTGCGATTTATTGTAAAAGCATGCCTAAAGCAATCATGACTGGTATGGGTTTTCCTGAGTGCGACTTTGAAGGTCGCTTTATTCAAGCGGATTTCGATAAAGTCAGTATTGGTGCATTTTTAACACCACATGGCTCCAACCACGAAGAAGCATTGCAAGAACACAAATATCGCTTTATGGAAGGGTTTAAAAATCATCTTATTAAAACTCGCCGCAAGCGTCGCGAATTTATATTCTGTGGTACGGGTAATGTGGCGCGCTCACCAATTGATGTAAGCAGCTGGTTTGTTAATCAACGCAACTCTGGTTTTCTACCGGAAGAGCGCAAGTGGATAAACGAAATTTTCAATGAAATGGAATATATCGATGCTTTCCGCCAAGTAAACAAACAAGACAAACAATACACTTGGTGGCCAGATTACGAACGCGCATGGAAGTTGGATGAAGGTGGTCGCTTAGATTATCAAATTGCCACGCCAGGCATTAAGAATCTCATTCAAGGTGGCTCTATCTATAAAGGCCAACGATTCTCAGATCATGCACCGCTGATCATGGAATACAACATTGATTAAAAATTGGTTACTTATTTAAACCAATAACATCTAATCAAAAAAAAGCCCGCCGGATCTCTTCAGATTATCCGCGGGCTTTTTTTATAAAATAGAATAAACGCCGAAAAATTAACCTTCGTCTTCGTAAAGCGATTGGTGTCTTACCTTGAGTTTAAGCTGATGAATTCCGCCAGGTGCAATTTCATAAGCGTCATTCATTACATTCGCTGCTTCAACACAGACAAACTGACGATAATCATCATCGCCCATATCGGTACGGTTTTTCGCAAGCTCTGCACCTGGATTCCATACAACAGTGCTGTCACTGCCTTCTGTACTAATCACTATTTTCCTTTGCAGACCGGCATCATGTATTTCACATTTTTCAGGGGCAGATAAATACACACGATCAAGGCTATCACACGGCGCTATAACGCCTTTTTGTATATGACGGTTACTCTTGTCTAATTTATCGACATAAATCACCTGATCCAATCCATGCACTTCTGTCGAGAGATTATCAGAGACATTGAAATATGTATGAAGTGCCTCGCTGATTGGCATAGGTTGATCTGACAAGTTAGCAGCAGAAAAATTAACTCTAAAGCCTTTACTAGAAAAGCGAAAGACTTGGCGCAGCTCAAAAGCCAAAGGCCACATTTCTTCGATCAATGGATGATCTTCAGAAGCCAAGCGAATTACGATCTTTACATCGCCATTTTTAAAACGACCCGCTTCGATAAGTTCCCAACGAAAATAACGAGCAAGACCATGTGTAGGATAATCGTCATGCTTTTTATGGGCACTGAACCAAGGCCAGCACACAGGAATACCAAAATGGCGACGTTCAAAACGCCCTTCACCACCTTGATTATCAGATTGAAACAAAAGGTCCTCTTGACCAGCAGGAATAAAGCTCGCTAAATGACCGCCCCATAACGCAACAACAGCGCTAAAACCCGGTTGATCGATGATAATTTCATCGCATTTTTTAAAGCTTGCTGGGCGTATTTCACCTCCCAACTCTTCCAACGCTTTCATCAGTTGGCCATTCATCTACAACTCCATAAACATTTATTGGGGGCACATAGTAACTTTCGACAGCATGATTACAATAGTTTCTGCTCATACTGACAATTCAATCAATCAGATAACACGACTATGCACTAATTAAAACTTAACCTGATCGTCCTTTTAGGCTATAAAGCATAGCAATTACACTTATTGTGTAAATCTAAAAAACAATTTTTCACGTTTCTGTTTTCTTTTAAAAAAGTAAAGGCGCTCTTTTCTATGAATCAACTAAACGAGCCAAAAATGGTCATCGGTAGCGACGAATGGTGTGCGTTCACCTCCATCGAGATTCCAGCAATCAAAGCACGGGTTGATTCTGGCGCAAAAACCTCTTCAATGCACGCAGTCAATATTCAAAAATTCTCTCATAATGATAAACAATGGGTTCGGTTTGAAGTACACCCACTGCAAAAAAATAAAAAGGTCACAGTACATTGTGAAGCACCGCTTATTGACCAGCGTGTCATAAAAAGCTCTAGTGGCGACAAAGAACAACGCCCAGTGATTCGTATCCCCCTTTCTCTTGGGGGTAAATCGTGGGAAGTAGAAGTCACTCTGACAAACAGAGACAGTATGGGTTATCGCATGCTACTTGGACGAGAAGCGATGAATGGGCGAGTTCTAATTGACCCTGAAGGACAGTGCCTATTAGGTGACAGACAGCTAGATGAACTGAAGAGCTTATATCAATAAGTTCGAGAGAAACGGGTACAAATAAGCACTTAATACCTTCCACAACCCTTTCTAAAGAAAAGTGGAAGGCATTAAACTTATTTAGATAAAGCCTGACTCAAACGCTGTAACTTTTGATTCGCTGCAGAAAGTGCCAGCTTATTC
Organism: Marinomonas ushuaiensis DSM 15871; assembly: GCF_000521805.1. Lineage (GTDB taxonomy): Bacteria > Pseudomonadota > Gammaproteobacteria > Pseudomonadales > Marinomonadaceae > Marinomonas > Marinomonas ushuaiensis. The sequence continues at coordinate 502,002 of NZ_JAMB01000001.1, read as the reverse complement.
ATCGCAGTATCTGTTACATCATAAACCACCAAACAAATATGTTTAATGGTACCGTCTGGGCTTGATATGGGACGTATTGCCACATTTTGATACATCTTATTAGCAATCCCCGTGATTGGGCGATAGCTTTTAAATGGAAACAAATACGCTCGCTGCTCCCAGGAAACAAAAATAGGTGTCTTTAATCCAAACACATTATCAAGTTTTTGACGCAACCAACTTGTATCTAAATTCGGAAATAGTGTTAGCAAATACTGCTGTTTCGCGATAGATGAACTCACACCGCTATGGTTTTCCATAAAACTGTTCCACAGTTGAACTTCATACTTCGGGTTTAACACCAGCAAACCAATATCGATATGATGAAGCATATCGAACATCCAATGAAAATCCGCTAATCCTTCGTCATTACTCATTATTCATCCTCCACTAAAAACGACAGTAAGTTCTCAAGTGTTGGTACAGAGCCTTCCGTAAACAGCAGCATCAAGTCACAACTAATTTGATAATTTTCTACTTCATAGACAATTTCGACAGCAAGCGTACGTCGCCATGTCGCTTTTTTAACATTAATTAAATCAGCAATCGTTCGATTGCCTTGGGCTGGATATCACCAGATACGACTATAACGGCAGGAATTTGGGAGAAAGACTGCAAATCTTTAAGTGTTTCATAGCCATCTTTTACTGGCATATTTAAATCTAAAAACAGAATATCAAAAGACGAAGCTGACATTAAATTCAGAGCTTCTTGGCCATCCTCAGCATATTCTTGCTTGTCCTAAGTTAAAGACAACAACGCCTTGGTCACTAGTCGCTCGTCGTACTTATTTAGTTTTGTTGTAATCAAGGGTGTTTTAATCACTTGAACCTTCAATCTCTCTAATTGCTCAAGATCAACTTCACCATAATCGTAGCTTTCATCAAGCAGTAAGTAGTCCAATGCAGAATAAATTTCACTACCGCCCTTATCTATTTCGACAGCGGCCACCAGCCGATGAACCCTTTCCATTAACGACAACCCTTGCTGCTCGGGATCAATACCTAAGTTAGGCAAATACACTTTCGGATTCGAATTATTACAAATTGCACGACCAACTCCCTCCGGCATTAAATTGGCCAGAAGACTGCTATAAAAACTGCCAGGTGGATAGCAAATTAAATCCGCGCTCTCTATCGCATCTTTACGATCATCAGCAATATGTTGATTCGTCAATTGTATTCTACGTAGCCCTTTATTAAGCCACATACGTTTTATCGGGCTTGATAATACGGCCGTTTCTTTGCCTGTAATATTGTGTTGCCCTAAAACCGTCTCACCATTGTCTAATTCAACTCCCAAATGCAAACTCGCATCCAAAGTGGTTTTTACATCGCCCAGTGTTTTCACCAATCGAGAAAACAAAAACACAATCGGATCTAAATGCTGTTGATTATTCAAATAGCCGCCAGCAATAATCAGGTTACCGATGCTTGCGCCGTGTAAGTCAAAATCATCATTGATGCGTTGTTGAGTAACGGCAAGATGAGATTGAATCAAAGCTCTCATTGGATTGGGAATGATTTCAATAAGAGGGTGCTCACCTGATACAAGCTGCTGCAATTGCGCTTTCAATTCTACAGACGTTTCATGCTGACTTAAGCGATGGGTAAACAAAGCATACACTTCCGGCTGCCCCATGACAGTTTCATCCGCTAAAGCCATTAAACGACTGCGTAAATCTCCCACTGCTGGAATATCGAACTCAGCGCGTAAACGTGCAGAACTACCGCCAGAATCAAAAGGCGTCACCAAATGAATAGAATGATGAGTGTACTCTTTAAATACTCGACTGATTTTATTTAGTGCCGAACCACCGCTAAAAAACAGCACTTTAGGGCCCTGTTCTGGCAAACTTTGATAACGATGAACACGAACAAGATCTGGCATAATCATGCGACGAGAAATACGCAAAGAACCAGACATAAATAACCTCATTATTAAAAGTGACAGATAAATAAAAAAAGAACGCTAATCAAAACACCAATTATTAAGGTGCTTACATTCATCCAAGTGTATCGAGTTAATGTTACGCTCCAATGATACACAATGCTAAAATGAAAATCCGAGCACTCAAAAATAACACTTTTAATTACAGCTTATCCTTAAACCCCCTTAAGAGAAATATCATGGCAATGACTGGTTTATTAGTATTATTAGATGGTATCACTGTGTTGCTGGATGATATTACTGTTTTCTCAAAAGTAGCAGCAAAGAAAACCGCAGGTGTATTGGGTGATGATCTCGCACTCAATGCTAAACAAGTTTCAGGGGTAAAAGCAGACAGAGAACTTCCAGTTGTTTAGGCTGTTACTAAAGGTTCATTTCTAAATAAACTTATTCTTGTGCCTTTAGTGCTTTTATTCCTTGGTTGATTCAACCCTTACTGGGGGCTTGTATTTATGTTTTGAAGGAGTCGAAAAAGTCCTGCATACCTTTCAAAAAGACAAAGCTGATAAACACGCTCTCACAAAGAAAATAAAAGCAGCAAAATCCAACGCAGACATGTTAACACTTGAAAAAGACAAAATACGCGGCGCAATTCGGACTGATTTTATACTGTCTGCCTAATTGTCCGTCTTGACAATATTGCTTTACATCTAAATCAATCGAGCAAAAAGTTTATCCAAACTATCGGATTTAGGATTCTTAAAAGCGCCCTATGCTCATACGCTTACTTTCAATTGTCGGCACCATCGTTATGCTTTGGGTTGGCGGCGGGATTTTTGTTCACTGTTTGCCTTCCTTGCATCTTGCAGCAGAATTGGCAGTTTCAGGTGAGATAGCCAACTACCCAATTTTAACCGGCTTAATTAACACTGGAATCAGTTTATTAGTTGGCTTCTTACCTGGCAGTATTGCAGTGGGAATAGCATCTTTTTTACCGAAAAAAGACGCTCATAAGAAAGAACTTTAAATTAGACAGGCCAGCGTTAGAAAGAACGTGCCGATAACACAAAGTCTGCCAGTTCAGCAAAACCTAAACCACCCGGTTGAGTAGTTTTGTAGCGTGGGCGATGCGTCATAATAGACAAATGCTCGGCAATATTGGCCACACCAACACACAGTGGAAAACGCGCAAACATGCTTTCATCGTTAGGTGCATCACCAACGTACAAGACTTGCTCTTGTTGTTCAGCTTCGCTTAAACCATAAACTTGGCTCAAAACGCGCTGCGCCATTGAGAACTTATCATAACCTTCGGAGCAAACATTGATGTGTATCGAGCTCGCTTTAACATTTAAACCCAGCGCAGTTAAGGCCAGCAAACAGGCATTCTTTTCTTCAATCGCAGCAGGCTTTACATCTTGCGCATAGTCGATAGCCACATCGGTTAAACGATAAGACTGATCTCTGGCTAGCTTCAATCGAGGAAATTGCACCAGCACTTTATTCACTTCATCTAATAAACGAGCTTGTTCTGCTCGCATGGTCGATTCTTCACGCCAAAATTCATACGTAAGATGCAGGTCCAAGGTTTTACCAATAAAACAAGCGCCACCTTCCGTAATCACACCATCAACAGGAAGCGCTCTAGCAATCATGTCAGACCATCCCGCACAACCACCGGTAACAGGAATGACTTTGATACCATTTTCCTTTAATGCCGCCAACGCCCGTAATGTTTCTACTGGCAATTGCCCTTCCCAAGTTAAGGTGTCATCGAAGTCCGTTAAGATAAAGCGTAAGTCTTTACAGTCATGGCTGGCTAACTTAGAAAGATCATGAATTAACATATTTACCCTATGAACAAAGTTGGATTTTAACACCTTGAGAGGTGAGTAAATGAGTTTGAGCTTGTGTTAGGACATCACTAAAAATCCAATCTACAGCAGAAAAAGGATGGACTCGCGCCATGGCTTTACGGCCCCATTTATGTTGATCCACAACCAAAAGACTGTGACGGCTTTGCTCAACAATAACACGGCTTACAGCGGCTTCTTCTGGATCGAAGTCCAATATACCTTGCACTTCGTCCATACCACCACAGCCCAACACACCGTAGTCAAAATAATACTGTTTCAGACCTGATAAGGTTTCTTCTCCGACCAAATCATGATGCCGATGTCGTAACTTACCCGCCAAAACACGTACTCGAATGTCAGGATAATTTCCTAAAATGCCAGCTACGGTTAAGTTGTTAGTGAATACTTGCAAACGTTGATGAGACACCAACGCCTTAGCAACATATTCAACCGTCGTTCCGATACCCAAAAAGACTGATGCACCATCAGGAATTAACTCGGCAACTTTCGCCGCAATGGCTCCCTTTGCACCACTGTTTAAAAATTGACGGTTATCAAACGATAAGTTTTCCGTACTTGATACAGGTGAGATTCCACCATGAGTGCGTCGTACAAGATGACGTTCAGCCAACTGGTTAATGTCTTTACGAATGGTTTGTGATGACACATTAAAACGTGCCACCATTTCTTCCACCAATAAAGCATCTTCTTGTTGTACCCAGTTTAATATCTGGTTTTGCCGTTCATTTAAGCCCACAAAGGTGCCTTATCTCTATTCATTAAGGTACTAATAAAAACGCAAACTTGGTTGGATCATCTGTAATCACAGCGTCCATTCCCCATGTCCAATGTGACTCAACAGCTTGTGGGTCATTTGCCGTATAACAAAGTAACTTATAGCCAGCCGCTTTCACTGCTTTGGCCTGAACTTGCGTTAATCTGGTGTAATCACAGTTCAAACTATAAGCCTTAATGCTTTCAAGCTCTTCCTGCCAATTGGCTGGGATGTCTTCATACAATTGCGCCAAATGACGTTCATTGTCGATCTCATAGCTCATCTGCAAAGCGGCAAGGTTAAAGCTGGAAATCATTAACTTATCATTATCTATCCAATGGTTTTTCAACATATCCATAACCGCTGGAACAATGGTTCCAACATCAGCACTATCGTGTTTGATTTCAAGATTTAAACCAAGGCCAAGAGACTGAATACACTCTAACGCTTCTAATAGCGTTGGCACTTTTTCACCAGTAAAATCAGCTGAAAATTTCGCGCCTGCATCCAACCCAATAATATAATTCAGTTTGGCATCACGAGTCACACCTTCGCCATTTGTACAGCGATCCAGTGTGTCATCATGAAAAATAACAAGACCGCCTTCAGCAATCAAATACACATCAATTTCAACCCAAGTCACACCTGCATCGGCTGCCGCACGAATCGATGACAAGGTATTTTCAGGTGCCAACAAAGCCGCACCTCTGTGTCCCATTACTTTGGTATTCAGCACTTTTTCACTGGTAACCTTTTCACTGGGAACAGTGTCTCCTAAAACAGCGCCACCTAAAAAATCATCTTTTTGCATCTTGCTCTCACAGCCTCTGTTGAGTTATTTCGTCAAATAAATGCCAATGTTTGACTGGTGCCGTTAACCACATCAAGCTATTTAGCTCAGGTAAATGCGGTCCAGATAAACGTACAACCATAGGAATGCCTTTTTTAGACTCTTCCTCTAATACTCCATGTATCAGGGTTTCAGCACCTAACGATTCTACCGCTTGAATACGCAAAGCGAAATCAGCATTTTGCTCATCGGTGATTTCTAAATGCTCTGGACGAATCCCCCACACCACACAGCCACGATAGTTGTGAGACAACGGCAAAGTTAATGAGCTCGATATTTGAACACCTTGCTCAACAAGATTTGCAGGAAGCAGATTCATCGAAGGAGAACCAATAAAAGACGCGACAAAAGGCGTTGCAGGTTTATTGTACAAATCCATTGGTGTGCCGATTTGTTCTGCCTTACCTTTATTCAACACAACCAGACGATCCGCCAATGTCATGGCTTCAACCTGATCATGAGTCACATACAAGGTCGTCGTGCCTAATTTGCGTTGCAACTGTCGTATCTCCACTCGCATCTGAACACGTAATTTGGCATCAAGATTAGATAAAGGCTCATCAAACAAGAAAACTTTTGGATCACGTACCATGGCTCGACCCATTGCCACACGCTGACGCTGTCCACCAGACAATTGGCCCGGTTTGCGTTGTAACAAGTCGGTGAGCCCTAACATCTCGGCGACATCCGTGACTTTTTGCTCGATAACGTTTTTCGATACTTTGCGGTTTTTCAAGCCATACGCCATGTTGTTGTAAACCGTCATGTGCGGATACAAAGCGTAATTCTGAAATACCATAGCGATGTCTCGCTCTGCAGGCTCTTTTTCATTCATGCGTTCGCCGCGAATTCGAAGTTCGCCTTCAGATATACTTTCTAATCCTGCCACCATACGTAACAAGGTTGATTTACCGCAGCCAGATGGGCCAACTAAAACAATAAACTCACCTTCTTCAATAGAGAGATCCACACTTGGAATTGCGTGATAGCCATTGGGGTATGTTTTACCAATTTTTTCTAAAATAACATCCGTCATCACTACTTCTCCGCGTCCACTAGACCTTTAACAAATAATTTTTGCATACCAATCACCACAGCCACTGGTGGCAACATAGCAAGTAAGGTGGTTGCCATAATTTGGTTCCATGCAATATCGCCATCCGTAACAGACAACATACGTTTAATACTCATGACCAAGGTGTAATAAGCATCGTCCGTAGTAATCAACAAAGGCCATAAATATTGATTCCAACCATAAATAAATAAAATCACAAACAACGCCGCTATATTCGTGCGGGATAACGGCAACAAAATATCAAAGAAAAACCGAAACGGCCCAGCACCATCAATTCGTGCCGCTTCTACCAACTCACCAGGAATACTCAAAAAGCACTGACGAAATAAAAACGTTGCTGTCGCACTGGCAATCAAAGGCAGAGTTAACCCCGTGTAACTGTTTAACAAATCAAGATTTGCCACTACCTCATACGTCGGCACGATACGAACCTCGACAGGCAGCATCAACGTCATGAAAATAATCCAAAAACACAGATTTCGAAAAGGGAAACGGAAAAATACAATGGCATACGCTGACAACAATGAAATGGCAATTTTTCCGAACGTAATGCCCAAAGCCATCACCAACGAATTCAACATCATGAAAAACACTGGCGTATCGATGCCATTACCGGCTTTTTCAAGTAATACGGTTTTCCACGTGTCTAGCCCTGCATCGCCAAACCACAGAGGAATGTGGCCAACCCCAAACGCCGAAGCCGGATGTGTTGAAGCAACCAACGCCATCCACACTGGCAAAGCAACTAAAGCAATGCCCAATAATAAGGTTGCGTGGCTAACAACGGTTAACCAAGGTCGATTTTCTATCATGAGTACTGCACCTTACGCTCAATGAAACGGAACTGAATAACCGTCATAAGGCCGACGATGCCCATCAATACAACAGACTGAGCCGCAGAGCCACCAAGATCCAAACCAACAAAACCATCTTCAAAGACTTTATAAACTAAGGTATTCGTACTTTGTCCTGGACCGCCTTTTGTCGTTGCATCAATCACACCGAAGGTTTCAAAGAAGGCATAAACCAGATTCACCACCAGTAAAAAGAAAGTCGTGGGCGATAAAAGAGGAAAGACAATCGTCCAGAAACGTTTAAATGGGCTAGCACCATCAATCGACGCTGCTTCAATTAGCGAACGGGGCACCGCTTGTAAACCTGCCAGAAAAAATAGGAAATTGTAGCTAATTTGCTTCCACGTAGAGGCAATAACCACCAATATCATAGCCTGATTGCCATTAAGATAATGGTTCCAATCTACACCCGCAGACTCTAGCCATAAGGCAATCGGCCCCATACTTGGATCAAATAAGATCCACCAGAGTACACCCGCTAATGCAGGAGCAACCGCATAAGGCCAGATTAATAACGTTTGATACGCTAACTTACCTCGAATGACACGATCAGCCATGACGGCCAATAAAAGCGCGACAGACATGCCTAAAATGGCAACAGAAAAGCTGAAAAACAGCGTCGTTAACATCGATTGGTAATACAGAGGGTCTGTAAACAACTCAATAAAATTTTCAAAGCCAACAAATTCTCGGCTCAAACCAAAGGCATCTTCTTGGTAAAAAGCTTGCTCTAATGCTTGCTCAGCAGGCCAAAGGAAAAAAATCGCCGTCACTAATAACTGAGGCAAAAGCAATAACCAAGGAAGGCCTTTTTGGGGGAAGGTAACCGTCATAGAAATATCCAAACAAAAAACCGAAAGAACACCTAAAAAAAATCGCCCTTATGCAAACACATAAGGGCGACTGTTTTCTTTAATCGTTCGCTCTTTCAAACTTACGAAGCAGTGCATTACCACGTTTTACCGCTGTATTAAGCGCCGTTTGGGCGTCAACATCACCACTCCATACAGACTCAAGTTCTTCATCAATCACACCGCGAATTTGAACAAAGTTACCTAAACGTAACCCTTTTGTATTCGCTGTTGGTGTGCCTGTTGTCATTTGAGTAACACCTGTTTCTGTACCAGGGTTAGCCGCATAGAAACCTTGACCTTTCGTCAAGCTATAAGCCGCTTTAGTGATTGGTAAGTAACCTGAAAATTGGTGCCAATCCGCTTGAACAGACGCGCGAGATAAGTAACTTAGGAAGGAAGCCACACCTCTATATTCTTCTTTGGAATGACCCTGAAGAACCCACAAAGACGCACCACCAATAATGGTGTTAGAAGGCTGTTTAACTTTGCCTTCCCAGTAAGGAAGCTCCGTTACACCAAAATCAAATTTGGCATTACGCTTGATACCCGCATAACCAGCAGACGACTCAGTGAACATGGCACATTCTTGGCTATAGAATTTCGCCGCGCCATCATTGGTACGTCCAGAATAACTAAACACACCATTTTTCTGCCACTCGCCCATTTTCTTAACATGAGCAACTTGCAGTGGCCCATTAAACGTTAATTCTGTTTTCAAACCGCCGAAGCCATTATCCAAAGACGCGAATGGTACGTTATGACGAGAGCTCAAGTTTTCTAAGTGAACCCAAGATTGCCATGCGGTCGTAAAACCACAAGACACGCCTGATTGCTGTAATTTCTTCGCAGTCGTTTCTACTTCTTGCCACGTTTTAGGGGCTTGAGTGATGCCTGCTTTTTTGAATAAATCTTTGTTGTAGTATAGAACTGGCGTAGAACTGTTGAATGGCATAGAAAGCATTTTGCCTTCACTGCTTGTGTAGTAACCAGTCACCGCACTTAAATAAGTACTTTCGTCAAAAGGCTGACCAGATTCACGCATTAACTGGTGTACTGGATAAATCGCGCCTTTCGCCGCCATCATGCTCGCTGTACCCACTTCGAATACTTGAACAATGGCAGGTTGTTGCTTCGCTCGAAACGCAGCAATAGCCGATGTCATGGTTTCAGTATAGCTGCCTTTATAAACAGGCTTTACTGAGTATGCGTCCTGAGAGTCATTAAACGATTTTGCGATTTCATTTACTTTTTCGCCATTGGCACCACCCATTGCATGCCACCATTCAACTTCTGTCGCTGCGAACGCTGAACTCGCAAGAGACATACCAACAACTACCGATGCTAACTTAAATTTATGCATTTCTGTGTTCCTCACAATGAGTTTTTATTAGAAAAGAAAGAACGACTATAATGATCAAATATTTCATTTTGATGATAGTAAGGTTTCATTTGAAATACAAGAAAGCTCAAATGAAATAATTTACTGAGAAATCACCATAAATTTGAAGCATAAATTAAAATGAAGACACAACTAAGAAAGCTTAATAAAAAACGAATGTCTCTACGGAAATTGTTTAGAGGAAATAAGGTTGGCAAAAACCACAAACTAATATCGTAATTTTTCATATAGACACAGCCAAATGATCAATGAGCCTCCGTCGGGCATTTTTTATTTTCAGTAAAGCGATGAGATAAATTTCAGACAAACAGCGGCCTCTAATCTATCAGAGGCTTAAAGGCTGTTTAAATGAAGGTCAAAGACAGACAGGAGAGGTAAGCCATTTGGTTAAAATGGCCGTAAGCTTATCTTGCGATACAGGCTTTGCAATATGATCATTCATACCAGCAGAGAAACATTCATCTTCATCGCCTGTCATTTCATTAGCACTTAACGCAACAATAGGAACATCTTGCGCCGTCTGGCTCTCAGTAAACTGACGGATCTTTCTGGTCGCTTCATAGCCATCCATAATAGGCATCTGACAATCCATAAAAATCAGGTCGAATTTAGTCGATTCTGCTTGCTCAACGGCTTTCTGACCATTCTCAGCTACCACCACCTCTACCCCGTACAAATTCAACAACCCACGAGCCACGATTTGATTCGTTAAATTGTCTTCCGCTAATAGTACCTTTGCCTTAAACACAGGCTTGCCGTCAGTCTTTGTATCCACTTCCTTGAGCACCATAGTAGAAACTCCTAAATATAAAATGGCGAGATTTTCGAGCACATCGATTAATGATTGACTAAATATAGACTTAATTAAAGATGCATCATAGCCTCTCTAAATTAAAACTTATGCTTGAATACTTTTGAATGAAGATGGTTTGAAGTGAGTAAAACGATGGCAGTGTCTATTTAGACAAATTTCAGGTATAAAAAAACCCGCTATAAAAGCGGGTTTCTTTAATATGGTGCCCGGAGACGGAATCGAACCGCCGACACGAGGATTTTCAATCCTCTGCTCTACCGACTGAGCTATCCGGGCAAGTGGGGCGTATTATAGAGAAACCGTTTTATTGGTCAATAGTTTTTTTGAAAAAAAATTAAAAACTTAGTTTCTGGGCTTCCTCTGGTATTATCTTCTTATATCAAGGAGATAATACCTATGCTTCATATTGTACTTTACCAACCAGAGATTCCACCAAATACGGGCAATGTAATCCGTCTATGTGCCAACACGGGTTATCATTTACATTTAATCGAGCCTTTTGGTTTCGACCTCGATGATAAAAAGCTACGCCGAGCTGGATTGGATTATCACGAGTTCACTCGTTTAAAACGCTATCCTGATTTTCAGGCTTTTGTTGATCAAAATGACATAGGCACTATTTATGCGCTGACAACCAAAGGCAGCCGAACCCATAGCGAAGCCAGTTTTACAGCAAATGATGTGTTGGTTTTTGGTCCTGAAACTCGTGGCTTGCCTGCTGAGTTCATTGAAGCTTTACCATTTCCTCAAAGACTGCGTTTACCTATGCAAGCAAACTCACGTAGCTTGAACCTCTCGAATACCGTCGCCGTGATGGTTTATGAGTCTTGGCGTCAACTTGATTATGCCATGCAGACAGAGTAAATATTTTATAAGCAACAAGCTCAAGTAAAGCGATAGGGGTTTATGTTACTTGTTCTGTAACTTAAGCCCTATTACTTCAATTTGGTTACCCTTCATTTCTCTTATAGTAAGACGCAAATTACCAAAGCTAGCTCTATCACCAACCACGAGAGATTTACCGTACTGTTTTTGCAACAACTCAGCGGCCGTATCATCTTCGCCAATACCTTCTATTGAAACGCCATAGACTTTGGCCAAATCCAATAATGAAGCATCTCCACGAATCGCAAATTCACCAAAGAAGTTTTGCAATAAAAACGACCCTGATGATTGCTGAGAAAAAATAAGCGCCACATCATTCACATCTTCTGGGTGTAGTAGCATCCAGATTCGATCTCCTGACTTAAGAGCCGTTTCCGCATTCACTACAATTGGTTGCTGGTTTCGCACCAAAGCGACCAGCTGAGGCGTTGAAACGGTTTCACTCGGTATGTTTTGTACAATGGCGGCAGGTATTCGTACAGACTCAGCCTGAACCAAGAATTCATAAAGCTCTAATGAGTGATGGGAGCTAACATCATCAATCAACGAAAAACTCGTCGTAGGTGCTGGAGCAGGAGGAACAACAACCTTTAACCAACGAGCCATCCAAGCCACTGTTGATCCCTGCAACAACAGTGAAATCAGCACAACCGTAAAGGTGATTTCAAACAACAACTCAGAATTAGTAAGACCAGCAATAACAGGATAAAGCGCCAGTACGATCGGCACAGCACCACGCAAACCCACCCAACTAATATACAGACGTTCCGGCCAACGAAAATCAAATGGCAATAAACAAATCATCACAGCGACAGGGCGCGCGATAAAAATCAAAAAGGCGGCAATTGCAACAGCTTCAAAACCGTGAATAAGCAAACTAGATGGCGTCACCAAAAGACCGAGCAAGAGGAACATTCCAGCCTGAGCTAACCAAGCCAAACCATCCATTACTTGAGAAATAGATTCAAGCTGTTTAATACGGCCATTACCAACCGTCAAACCAACTAGATAAACAGCCAGAAAACCACTGCCACCAATAATATTAACGCCTGAAAATACAGCAAGGCCAAAAGAGATAATCAGCAATGCATAGAGGCCTTCGACTAAAGGCACTTTACGTAATACCAATAATAGTAGCTTCCCACCTAACAAACCTGCTACACCACCAATAGCAAACTGCTGAAGCATTTGACCTAGAAAAGCCAAAACACCTAAATGATTACTGCTTTGTAACAACCCCGTTAGCATCACCACCAACAAAATAGCCATCGGGTCATTCGCACCGGATTCTATTTCAAGGGTACCGCCAACTCGCTCATTGAGGTTAACACCGCTATTACGAAGTAAATTAAATACCGCGGCCGCGTCAGTAGAGCCTACAATCGCCCCGAGTAGTAAACCATAAATGAGTTTTACATCTAGTAACCAAGCTGCAAATGAGCCAACGGCTGTCGTAGTAAGAACAACACCGAGTGTCGCAAGAGAGAAAGATGGCCATAAGGCTACTCGAAAGGTGCTGGTTTTGGTGCGCATACCACCATCAAGCAAGATGACAGCAAGAGCGAGATTACCAACAAAAAAGGCAAGATTCGGGTTGTCAAAAGCCAGCCCGCCGACCCCCTCTTCACCTGCTAGCATCCCCATTCCGAGGAAAACAAGCAATAGAGGTAAGCCAACACGAACAGTTAAAGAACTGGCTAGAATACTAACGAGTAGCAAAATTCCAGCTAAAAATATAAATCCATTTGTATCGATAGTTGCCACAACCTTTTATTAACATTGAATAAGTTACAGTTGACCGGTAAGTGTTAAGTACTTTTCCATTAGCTGCTCTTCACTTTCTTTGTAATTAGGATCTAGTGGTATGCAGTCTACTGGACAAACCTGCTGGCACTGAGGTTCATCAAAATGCCCAATACACTCAGTACACTTTGACGGTTCAATCACATAAATTTCGTCACCCTGAGAAATTGCTTCATTTGGGCATTCAGGTTCACAAACATCGCAGTTTATGCATTCATCAGTAATGATAAGAGACACTTTATTCTCTCCTAAAAAACACTTTATATAACTAAAGAGCACGCCAGAACAGACTATTACGCCGTCTGGTAATGCTCTTGTAGAATACGTTTCACTTCTGGATTAACAAATTGCCCGAAGTCGCCGTTCAAAGATGCAATTTCTCTCACTAATGTTGATGATATGTAAGAGTGTTTCTCAGAAGGTGTTAAAAAAATACTTTCTATATCAGGCGCAATTGCACGGTTCATGTTCGCCAGCTGAAATTCATATTCGAAATCAGAAACGGCACGTAACCCACGAATAACAACTTTGCCATTCACTGAGCGTGTAAATTCAGTAAGTAGGTTATCAAAACCAACCACTTCAACGTTTGGTAAATGCCCTAGTACTTTTTTAGCTAATGAAATACGCATTTCATGATTTAGCACTGGCCGTTTTTTAGGGCTTGCTGCAACAGCAACAATCACTTTTTTAAATAACTTTGATGCGCGCTCCACCAAATCCGTATGGCCGTTTGTAATCGGGTCAAATGTCCCCGGATAAACCGCAATCGTACTCATAGCTTTCATCCAATATTAAATAAGGGAAAAGAAGTCAGGTTAGCTGACGACAACATTGTCCGCTGTAGTTCCCAATTAGGGGTCGCATCATATAGGAATACGCCCCTGTTCTCAATTCGCCGAGTAATTTAAGATTTTTAACCTTCTTACTGACACTCATTATTACACTAGATTAAATACTGTAAGGCCCCAGTATTTGCTTCAAGAAAGAAATCGCAAGAAAGATAAAGATAGGCGACAAATCCAAACCGCCTAAAGGCGGTATGACGCGCTGGCAAGCACGATATAAAGGTTCGGTAATTTGCCCAACTAACATAGCCCCAGGGTGACTAGCACCAGGCGCTACCCAACTCAGTATGATAGAGATTAGCATGGCCCAAAAATACAAATCCAACAAATGATATAAGGTTCCAGCAACAGTATAGATGGCATAACCTGTCGCAGAAAGAGTTGCGCCTTTCATCAAAACGATGGCAAAAACAGTTAATAATTGCACCGCCAACGCCAATACAAGAGAAGCGGTATCAATACGCCCAATCGCAGGAATAACCTTTCGCAAAGGCAATATAAAAGGGCTTGTCGCCTTTACAACACCTTGGCTTATCGGGTTATAAAAATCCGCGCGAGTGAATTGCAGCACCAAACGCAACAAAACAATAAATAAGTACAGGTTAAGAACAACCTTTACTAACATAACAAATGGATCTGCATTCATGCTGAGTATTCCTTAGTTTAGTTATTCTTAACAGAAAATTTTTCTGTCATTTCTTTTGACCGATTAACGCAAGCGGTCATTGCATCAGCCACTATTTTATCTATGTCAGACGCCTCAAGCGACAACAAAGCTTGCTCAGTTGTACCATTTGGTGACGTGATATTTTTACGCAGTTGAAAAATCGGCTCATCTAATTCAGTAACCATTCTGGCTGCGCCAAGCATTGTATGACTGGCTAATTCACGACTTGTTTTTTCGTCCAAACCTTGTGCTACACCATTACTGATCATAGCTTCTAAAAAACGGAAAAAATACGCAGGAGCACTACCCGATAGACTAGTTACTGTATGCATATGAATTTCGTCTTCAACCCACACTGATTTACCTATACTGGCAAATAACTCGCTCACTAATGCTTTTTGCTCTTCCGAGGTGTGCTCATTGGCGATTAACCCTGTCATGCCAGCACCTAGCTGTGAAGGTGTATTTGGCATACTTCGCACGATGGCAACTGGCTTTCCCAACCAAAAGGCAAGCGCATCTAACTCAATACCTGCGGCGACCGAGATAAACATTTGATCATCACGTACTTGAGCTGAAAACTCTTCAACTACCGCTTGCATTTGAGCTGGTTTAACACATAAAACAACCACGTCGGCTTGCTCTAACGCTAAATCATTATCCGCCAACATAGTGATGCCATATTGATCGTGATAATACTCACGTTTTTCTGGTGTTCTAGACGTTCCTATAATTTTTTCCGCAGGATAGCCACTAGCCAGCATGCCACTAAAAATAGCTCGTGCCATGTTTCCTACGCCAATAAAAGCAATACTTGGTGTCATTTCATTTCCTATTTTTTTCTATAAGCAAAATAGACTAAGTAAAATAATCTAAGCAAAAAGAATCGTTATGTGTTTGTTGAGCCTGAATTTAGGAGTAATCTCGCTCGCCAAAAATAGCCGTGCCAACTCGAACCATGGTACTACCGGATTGAATCGCTGCCGACAGATCTCCAGACATACCAATAGATAAGGTATCTATCATGCTATCGGATTTGGCTAATTCAAGATAAGCCTGAGCCAAAGGTTGGTAAATGGCACATTGTGTCTCATGGCTATCTTGTGGCGCAGGTATCGCCATTAAGCCTCTAAGCTGTAAATTCGGTAGACTAGCAACCAGATCAACCATGCTATCTAATTCTGATAACAAAATTCCAGATTTACTTTGCTCGCCACTAATATTTATTTGAATACAAACATTTAACGGCGGTAGATTACTAGAGCGTTGCTCATTCAGTCGACGCGCAATTTTCTCACGATCAACAGAATGTACCCAGTCCATGGTTTCAGCAATCAGACGTGATTTGTTTGATTGAATAGGCCCAATAAAATGCCATTCAATATCAGTAAGGTGAGACAAAGCCAGATGTTTATCAGCAGCTTCCTGAGCATAGTTTTCACCAAATGCTCTTTGGCCTGCATCATAAGCAGCTTTGAGTGCAGAAATAGGCTTTGTTTTACTGACCGCCAGTAGCCGCACATTTTTTGCTTCACGTTGATACTGCAAAGCTAGCGCTTCTATTTGTTGAGAAACAAGGTGTAGATTCGATTTAATGTTTGTCGCTTCAGTCATTTCAACGTCACTGATCATCGCACCCATTCTCTCTTTCTTATTAAAATATAACGTTTAGACACTATCCTGATGACCTTCTTTAAATTAAACGGTCATCAGGTACGAATCATAACACTATTTTAAAAGGCACAAAAAAGCTTATAGGGAATAACACTCAGAGCTGGAACTATAAAAGGCATCATGAAATTCAATGCGATAGCCAGTTACATTTTTTAAAGAGTTGGCTGCTAAAAAAGCCGCTTGTTCAAGAGAATCGAGAGTAGAATGTTCCGGGTAAAAAGAAATGCCAATAGCAAGGCCAGCACGAATTAAACGGTTTGTTGCATATTCTGGCTTTTGTATCGATTCCAATAATTTAGCGGCAACCACTTCAGCATCTTCTAAATGACTAATACGAATACCCATAACCAACTGACGTTCATCATAACGAGCCATTAAATCATTATCGCGAACCACGTCCTGCATAACTTCCGCTAATACTTTTAGCTCTGCACTTTCTATTTTATCATTTGATAACAAACGCAAAGAAAGCAGTGCAGCTCTTTGAAAATGACGACGTGAGTCTTTTAAGACGATATTAAAGCTATTTTCAAAACTGTAACGTCGAAGTAGCCCAGTTTCAGAATCTTTGTGACTTTCTTCTAACAATAAGAAATCGGCTTTTTCTCGTTCAAACGCAGCATCAACCCAAGCGACATAATGATCCAATGCAAGAGATATTAAGCTTTCATCAAGGTAGGTTTCTTTTCTCTGAAAAGACGCCATCAAATAAATTAAGCCGCGACCATCAGGTACGCTCACCATTGAGACATCAGAAAAAGAGTGTGCGTCTAGAAAAGTACGCCAAAGACCCCAGTCTGCCGAGTTTTGAATGTCCGCATCATGGCGTTTAAGGCAAGAAGATTTTGCGGCAAAGGAGACCAAGGCTTGAGGTAAGGTCACTAGCTGACCATTTGAATTCAATAGCTTATCATTAATAGAGTCGGTGTATTGTAATCGCCATTGAGTACAATCCTTATCACACACGATGAAAAGACAATATGTATTGGGCAGTTGAGTTTGTAGCTTATCCTTGAAACGATTAAGTAAAGCACTTAAAGGTGCACCCTTCGTCACAGCCAAAAGCATTTGAGGAATATCTGCATAGAGCTTTTTTATAAACTCCTTCTCTTTTTCAAGAGTAGTAACACGAGACCGTAAGATCTGCTGTTCCTTCAGTAATGAACTCGTAGTGTCGATAGCCATAAAAAAATCAAAACCATAATAAACTGTCGTTCAAACTAGATTAAACACCTAATAAGAAAAGTAAAGGTATAGTAAGCAAAATAAGCGTTTAATTACTCAACTATACCTTAAATATCAAGCTAAATTGCCTGATAGACTCGCTGACCAGAGACATAAGTACTCATAACCCGACCAACAAACTCATCGCCAAAATAAGGTGAATTATGCCCCTTAGTCTTTCTGCTTTCATAAGTCCATGTCCAGCGGGCGGTACTATCGAACAACATAAAGTCAGCAAAACTGCCTACAGATAAAGATCCAGCTTCTAAACCAAAACAGGCAGCCGGGCCAGACGTTAAGCAGGTCAATAACGTTGAGAAGTCTAAATCGCCCTCGTCCATCAGCTTCATCGCCAGTGGCAACAATATTTCGACATTCGCCATACCGGGTTCAGTAGCAGCAAATGGTGCAATTTTTGCCATTTTTTCGTGTGGCTGGTGATCAGAACAAATGGCAGAAATAACACCCTGTTTAATACCTTCGATTAACGTAAGGCGATCATTCTCACCACGTAATGGCGGCAATACATGATAATGACCATCAAACTGATTCAATACATCATCGCTTAGCAATAAGTTATGCACCGCCACATCGGCCGTAACATCTAAGCCGGCGGCTTTCGCATCAGCGACCATTTCTACAGATTTCGCACAGGTCAAACGAGCAAAATGTGCGCGGACGCCTGTTTTTTCGACTAATAATAAATCTCGCGTTAAAGCGACGGTTTCAGCGGTGTCTGGAATACCTCCAAGGCCGTGCATTGTAGACATCAAGCCTTCATGAGCACATCCGCCTTCTGATAAACTTTTTTCATCAGGATGAAACACAACCAACAAATCATGAGTTGCAGCGTATTCAAGTGCTCGTGACAATACCTTTGTATTCACCATTGCATGTCTATCGTTCGATAAAGCAACACAACCGGCATCCGTTAAAGCAACCATATTACTTAGCTGTGCGCCTTCCAGACCTTGTGTTAACGCACCGATAGGAAAAACATTAGCCATTCCCGCTTCATCGGCTTTGTCTTGAATGAGCGCTGCAACGGCTGGTGTATCAACAATAGGACGAGTATCAGGAGGGCAAATAACTGTTGTCACCCCACCAGAAACAGCAGCGCGACCTTCTGTTGCAATATTGCCTTTTTGAGTTTGGCCAGGTTCACGCAATGACACAGCAAGATCCACCAAACCGGGTAATACCCAATGCCCAGATGCATCAAGAATTTCTGCACCCTCAAAACTTGCAGGAGCCTCGCCAATAGCAACGATTTTATGATTATCGATGAACAGGTCTGTGACTTTATCAAGGTTTTGGCTAGGATCGATCAAACGACCATTTTGAATACGTAATTTCATGCTATTTCTCATCCTTCGCTGCTGGCGCTTCATCACTTTGCAACTGACCACTCATTGCCATAGACATCACAGCCATACGCACAGCAATACCGTTGGTAACTTGATTCAAAATCACAGAGTGCTCACCATCCGCCACTTCTGAAGAAATCTCAACACCTCGGTTAATTGGCCCAGGGTGCATAACGATGGCGTCAGGTTTTGCCCATGCAAGGGATTCTTCAGTCAAACCATATAAGCGGTAAAATTCACCTTCACTTGGTAATAATGCGCCTTTCATACGCTCTTTCTGCAAGCGCAACATGACAACCACATCAACGTCTTTCAACCCGGCTTCTAGGTCATGACAAATGGTCGCACCCATTTCAGAAAAAAAGTTTGGCACTAAGGTTTTCGGTCCAACCAAACGAATATCATCGACACCCAAGGTTGTGAGCGCTTGAAGCTGAGAACGCGCCACTCGTGAATGCAAAATATCACCAACAATGGCGATTTTAAGACCTTCAAAACTGCCTTTATGACGACGAATCGTCAACATGTCTAACATGGCTTGAGTAGGATGAGCATGACGACCATCACCCGCATTAATTATCGCAACGTTTGGTGTGCAATGCTCCGCAATAAAATGAGGCGCACCGCTGTCAGAGTGACGGACAATAAACATGTCGCTTTGCATGGCTTCTAGGTTCTTCAGGGTATCTAGTAAAGACTCTCCCTTCGACGTCGCTGAGGTTTCAATATTCAAATTAATAACATCTGCGGATAAGCGCTTAGCAGCTAATTCAAAGGTTGTACGAGTTCGAGTGGAGTTTTCAAAGAAGAGATTAACAACGGTTTTACCACGTAAAAGTGGCACCTTCTTAACGGACTGCTCGCCCATTGAAAGAAAAGACTCTGCTCTGTCTAGAATCTCTGTCAGGATGGTTTTATCAAGCCCATCTAGTGTCAGGAAGTGTTTTAATTGACCGTGTTCATTTAACTGTAATGCCCGTGGGTCGGATCGCATCATGGTTTGCTTTCCTCAAACTGCAAAGACGGTATCGTCTTTCTCATTTAAAATAGTCTTTTAATATTTAAATTTTTTTATGCTTAATCGTTTTTATTCTAAAAGTACATCACAACCAAAAGCATGCTTTTAGATAGAAAAATGCCCGGTCAGTAAAACTAAAACCGGGCATTAGCAATGCAAAACCGTAACGCAAATAGTAACTTCACCAGAATAACTGGCAAAATCGAATTCTCTTTGGCTATTTGGTCGTTTGTTTTATCCATATGCTAATTGTCGTATTTGTTCAGTAAAAAATAAAGCGCTATAACCGATATTAATACGCATCCACTAAGGAAATCTGCATCGGCTGAGGCCCAGTCAACTTAACCCTTTGATCAGGATTAAGCGTTAAATGCTCACCCACTACGTCTGCAGAAATAGGCAATTCATGTTGCCCAAGATCATACAGGATAGCTAAGGTAATACTGGCAGGTCGACCGAAGTCAAAAATCTCATTCATCGCCGCACGAATCGTTCGACCAGACATCAAAACATCATCAACTAGAATAACGTGACGATCTTCAATAGCCGGCAATTGCGTTTGATTTACCTTCGGGTTCAAACCTGCTTTGGTAAAATCATCACGGTAAAAAGTAATGTCCAATGTCGCAAGTGGTTCGCTTGTTGCTACGGCAGACATTAGGTGTTCAGCCACCCAAACGCCACCAGTATGAATTCCGACGACAATGGCATCTTCAATATTTTTCTTTTTACAATACTCAGCCAATTGCGTTTTCATTGACGCTAGAGAATGCTCTAAATCTAACTTCATTATTACTCATACCTTGCTTAAAAAATCACTGCTTCTATCTTAACAGTTTGTTAATGGATGATTTAAAGAGACTCTGAAAACCAAGTTTCTAGAATCATTTGAGCAGCCAAACCGTCGACAGAATTGTCCTTGAAATTACGGTTTCCACCTCGTGCGATCACCTGCCCTTTTGCTTCGTAAGAAGACAATCGTTCGTCCATCATATGGTAAGGAAGGTTAAACCGTCCATGCAATCGTTTGGCAAATTTACGTGCTCGTTGACACATCTCATTTTCAGCGCCATCCATGTCTAGCGGTAAGCCAACCACAAACGCATCAGGCTTCCATTCTTCAACGACTTTAGTAATCTCATCCCAGTTGGGGATGCCGTCTTTTGCCTTAATTGGGTCCAGTGGCTGAGCAGTACCGGTAATGCTCTGACCAATAGCCAACCCCATTCGGGTTGTACCAAAGTCAAAACCCAACACTGAACGAACAGTATTGGGTTTCTGATTATCCTTTAAAGACGTTTCTGTCGAGATTGACGCTGTCATTAACCATGTCCTATATCCGGTGAAAGTCTTGTCATATCAATTCCCAGTACTTGAGTTGCAGCGGTAAATTGCATATCACTTGGTGTATGGAATAATACGTCTAAATCCGCCTCACATACCAGCCAATCATTGTTTGCGATTTCAGATTCTAATTGTCCAGCGTCCCAGCCGGCGCAGCCTAATGTAATACGAAAAGCATTTGGGCCGTTACCTTGCGCTATATCTTCCAGCGCTTCTAAAGAGGCTGACAAAGAAACCTCATCGGTTACTGGTAGAGTGTTGCTCCACTTTTTATCTGTAGTGTGAAGAATAAAGCCGCGCTCTGCTTCCACAGGGCCACCAGTATAAATTGATTCTGCTGCCAAATGATGGGCGCTAATTGACATATCAAGATGATTAGCTAATTCAGTAAAATCGATATTAGAAGGTCGATTAATGATTATTCCCATCGCACCATCTTCTGTGTGCTGACAAAGATAAATAACCGTATGTTCAAAGTGTGGGTCGTCAAGGTGGGGCATGGAGATTAAAAAGTGATTTTTAAACGAATCGAAAAATGTATTCATAGTCATGAACCCTCTTTAATTAGATGAAAACACAAGGAGTGTGCTAATTGCCTAAGCTTAAAAAGAACTGAGATCTGAACCATATCTGAAGCTAAGAAAGCTTCCTTATAACGCAGTAGAGCTGATAGAGAAGAAGTGTAAAAAAGCCAATCAAAAAACGATTCGACCAAAACAGTATAGACCAAACTAACGGTAAACCATTCCAAAATATACCTTTTTTTACTGATTGACTTCAAAAAATACAAATCAGACAGTAAACTACCATTACACATCAAAAATGATGTATTGTTTTAAAAACCTCTACTTTTCATGCTTAGGAAGCCCAAAATGCCCCTAATTTCATTACACAGCGCACAAGACCACTCGATATTAATCGGGCCTCTTGATCGTCTAAAAATGATGACATGGGCACAACACTACCAAGCTGAAACCGTCGATTTACGCTATTTTTTCCATAGCGGCTGGTCTTCTTAATCTCCTTAAATATTGTCTTAAAATACAAATTATTTCTTTTCCTATGAAAAGAAGCTTTGATGTAAATAAACAATACTGTCTGCCAAAAAGCGACAAAGGAAACAAGTATGCAACTACAAGCCATCGATTACACCAGCCCAACGGCCCAAGAAGATTTCGTAAAATCTCTTCATGAAACAGGTTTCGGCGTTCTAAAAAACCACCCAATTCAGCAAGCTCTTGTTAGCGCTATTTACAATGAATGGCAGTCATTCTTTGATAGTGAAGAAAAATACAACTATCGATACAACAAGGGTACGCAAGATGGATTTTTCCCACCGGATGTTTCGGAAACAGCGAAAGGCCACACTAAAAAAGACATCAAAGAATATTTTCACTATTACCCATGGGGACAGTGCCCAGCAGACAAAAAAGCACAACTGACCCAGTATTATGCAGAAGCAAACACACTGGCATCAGAACTGCTTACTTGGGTGGAAAAACACACACCAGCTGATATCGCTGCGAATTATTCACAATCACTTTCCAGCATGGTGGATGGCAGTGAACAAACGCTTCTTCGTGTACTTCATTATCCGCCACTTAAAGGCGACGAAGAATTAGGGGCCATTCGTGCGGGAGCACATGAAGATATTAACCTATTAACCATTTTGCCATCAGCGAATGAACCTGGTTTGCAAGTAAAGGCCAAAGACGGTAGTTGGATGGATGTCCCTTGTGACTTTGGCACTTTAGTGATTAATATTGGTGACATGTTGCAAGAAGCTTCTGCAGGTTACTTCCCATCCACATCTCACCGCGTGGTTAACCCTGAAGGTACTGATAAAACGAAATCACGAATTTCACTACCGCTTTTCCTGCACCCACATCCTGAAGTTAAGTTGTCAGAACGTCACTCTGCTGGCAGCTACTTGCATGAACGTTTGGTAGAATTAGGTGTTATCTAACACATCTTAATTTACTAATAAAAGCACTGTGGTTCATACGGTGAACCACAGTCACCTGAAGTTTCGGTAAAAAAACAAAGCTATTCATAACCTTGATCTAATACTCTATTTTTGTAAAATTCTTATTTATTCGCGTCAATTATTACTTTAAGTCGGCTTTTTTGCTCATCCGTAGGCATAGTAAGCGGTGCTCTAACATCACCCGCAGATCGACCGACCAAAGATGCACCCGCTTTAATCAAGCTTACTGCATAACCCTTCTTTTCATCTCTTAAACGACAAAATGGAATGAAAAAATCTTTAATAATAGCGCTTACTGTCTCAGTCTCTCCTGCACGTAGTGCTTTATAAAAACGGTTCGCCATATCAGGCATAAAGTTAAATACTGCAGAAGAATATGTATTAACGCCAATCGAAATATAGGCTTCAGCGAAGATTTCAGCTGTTGGAACACCACCGATATAAACTAAACGATTACCAACCGTTTTGACAATATCATTCAGCGCTGCCATATTTCCCACACCATCTTTTAAGGCAATCATATTTGGGTTTTGCGCCGCTAATGACTCCACACTTTCCGCCCCTAACGTTCCATTTCCACGATTGTAGTAGATAAATTGAAGCGAGCTACTTTGCATGATTTGTGAAGCATATTCGACAACACCATCCTCAGGACATTCAGTTAAAAAAGGAGGCATCAATAAAATACCGTCACAACCGGCCTCTTCTGCAACTTTCACAAATTCCTTCGCTTCTGCTACGCTTCGGCCCGCACTAGCAATAACTGGTACTCTACCTGCCACAACCTCTACAGCGACCTTACAAATCTCTTTGTATTCTTCTAAATCAAGAGAAAAGAACTCCCCAGTTCCACCAGCTACAAAAATAGAAGACACATCATTTTCAACAAACCATTCAATTCGTTGTTTATAGGTATCAACTTGAAATTTACCGTTACTATCAAAATCTGTAATAGGGAAAGAGAGCAAACCATCACTTAAAGCAGAACGAATTTTATTTATAGAAAGTGTCATATGTTTTTCCTTAAGTTATTAAAAATATAAAGATCTAGACCAACGTAGAAATTCGTATAGATGTATTACATCATACAACCATATCTTATAATAGCAAGCCAATATAATTCTCAACTCTATTATTAAAAAATGGGCTGTATTAAAAGGAAAAAATAAAAAACCTTTACATTTCATATGATTGAGATGAAAAATGATGTGTTCAATGTTTTTAGATAACAAAAAATACAAACAAATCGTCAATCGAGGTTGTATGATGTATTACTTTATGTGAGACTTTATTGACTCAAACAAAACCACCAAGGATATAAAAATGAACATAAAAATAAAAAAAATTCTACTTACAACACTAATGTCTTCAGTTTTAACTACAGCAGTTGCCGCTGACTTCCCTAACCGGGATGTAAGAATGGTCATCCCTTGGGGCGCTGGTGGTGGTACAGATGGAATTGTTCGAAAGCTTAGTATAATCGCAGAAAAAGAACTCGGCGGAACGATTTATGCTGAGAACATAGAAGGCGGAATTAGTGCTATTGGCGTAATGGATTTAATGTCAGCCAAAGCTGATGGGTATACCATTGGTTCTTTAACTTACGACAGTATCGTAACTATCCCATGGCAAGATAAACTAAAGCGTTATGATTTAGATAAATTAAGCTATATCGCTAGGTTAACAAGTGAACCTGATGCATTAATTGTCGACTCAACATCCAAATATAAAACATTTGAAGATGTCATGTCTGATGCGAAAGCACACCCAGGAAAAATTAAAATCGGCATTCAAAATATTGGCTCTCGGTTGCACTTAGCGGTACTTCAATTAGAGAAAAAAGCAGATGTAGATTTTAAAATCATTGCTTACCCAGGTGGTGCAGCTGCGCAAAAAGAAGCGATTCTAGCAAATGAAGTAGATATTGTTGCTACAAGTTTAGGTGATTTTTCAGGATTAATAGATGATGGTAAAGCCCATGGTATTGTTGAGTTTTCTACACAGCGAAACCTTACATATACCGACGTACCTACGGCATATGAAAAAGGCATTGATCTAGTAATGGGAAGTTTTATTGTTATCGCAGTTCCTCAGGCAACACCTAAAGATGTTCAAAACAAACTTGAAGCGGCTTATAAAGTAGCCCTAGAAAGTAATGAATTTCAGAATTGGGTGAAAAAAATTGGTGTGACTCCAGATTGGTTAGGTTCTGATAAGACCCCAACTTGGATTAAAGACACAAAAGATAATTTACACCTAATTATGCAGAATCTAGTTGATCAAGGCATTTTGAGAAAGTAGAAGATAAAGGGGAGCCCTACAGGGGGCTCCTTTTATATTGGAGTAGAAAATGAAAAGTTCCATAATAAGAAAACTATCCATTCCTGTCTTATTTATTATCATTTCAATAATTTATTTTTTAGGTATAGATTCAATTGATATTGGTTACGACGAAGGTGTTTTTGGTGCGAAGTTTGTACCGACAATCACAGTATCATTGATGTTTACTTTTATTGTTATCGATATAATAAAATCATTTAAAGAAGACAAGATTTTTGAAATAAAAAAAATAGAATTTAAGCCTATTATAATATTCACAACAGCAACTATAATGTATTTGATATTTTTTAATCTATTTGGATATTTATTATCAACTCCATTATATGTATTTATTGTCTATGTGTGTTTTTCTGACGGAAAAATATCTATTATTAAAGCTACTTTAACATCAATAATAGTCACAACTATTTTCTATTTTTTATTCTCTGTTATTTTCAATGTCAGATTACCGATTTTTCTAGGGAGTTAAAAATGGATATGTTTTCTGCTTTCATATCAAGCTTTTCAACCATATTACAACCAGAAGTTTTAGGCTACATGATCTCTGGTTTTTTAATTGGTACTTTTTTTGGAGCAATGCCTGGGCTAACCTCTGTACTAGCGATTGCATTATTACTCCCTATTACTTATAGCTTAGACGTTGTTAGTGCATTAGTAATGTGTTCATCCATATTTATGGCGGGAATGTACTCTGGAAGTATTACTGCCATAACGATTAACATTCCAGGAGCTCCATCCTCCGTAATGACTGCTGTTGAAGGTAATGCTTTGATGAAAAAAGGCTACGGGGCGAATGCCCTTGGCCATGCAGCACTAGGGTCTATGGTTGGTGGTGTAATCGGGGTACTACTTCTAGTTTTCTTGGCTCCTCTAACAGCTAAACTATCTTTATACATTCAAACACCAGGAAAATTTTCACTGATCCTATTCTCTTTAATCGTTATTATCATATCTCACAAGGGATTTATCACTAGAGCGGCTATTGCATCTTTGATGGGAATAATGATTGCTAGTATAGGTATTGATGTCATGCAGCCTATATCAAGGTTTGATTACGGAACCGAAGCCCTTATGGAAGGTATCGAAATGATGCCTCTTATTATTGGCGTATTTGCTATTAGTGAAATCATTTATCAAACTCAAGTGGGGAAACTCCACCTCAATATAGATGATGATGCTAAAAAAATTAGGCGAAGAGATTTTTTCCCTAAAATTTCAGAAATAAAAGCCATAGGATTCTGGACGTACTTAAAAAGCTCCATTATTGGTTATATGGTAGGTGTATTACCTGGGGCTGGAGGATCTGTTGCAGCATTTATTTCTTATGCAGACGCAAAAAGAAAATCAAAGAAACAGCAAGAATATGGCTCAGGTAGCAGAGAAGGAATTGCAGCTGCAGAATCAGCAAATAATTCAATGTGTGGAGGAGCGTTTGTACCAATGCTCGTATTTGGTATTCCAGGAGATCCTACAACTGCGATCGTACTAGGAGTATTAATGATTAACGGCCTTCAACCTGGTGTAAGACTATTAGAAAATCAAGTTGATTTAATTGCTCCTATGTTTGCCTCTCTTTTCATAAGTGCATTAATTTTAATACCATTAACTTTATTTATATTAGGCCCATATTTTATAAAAATAGTTTCCATTAAACGATCAATTTTATACCCTTGTATTGCCGTGGTTGCTATTGTTGGGAGCTATGTTGCAACATACTCAATGTTTCAGATGTCTATGGCTATTGTTTTTGGTTTGATTGCTTTTCTAATGAGAGCTAATAACTATCCAACGGTACCACTCCTACTTGGTTATGTTTTAGGCCCTGGATTAGAACAATATTTCAGAAGATCTATGAGTTTAAATGATGGAAACCCAAGTATATTTATTACTAACTTAGATAGTTTATTCTTTATATTACTCACATTTGTTTTTGTTTACTTTTTGGTAATAAAAAAAGAAAAACGAAATTAAATATAAAAATCAAATTTGTTAAAACATAATTCTTGGAATATTTTTAATAAGCTTGACTTTCTACGGTAATAAAATATTTTTTCGACATAAAAAATAGTTTTCCATATAACAAAGCTATTACTCACCTTTCTACTTTAGTATACTAAAGTAGAAAGTCTATTATCTAGAGTATAAGAAAGATGAAAAGTATAGATAACCCTCATAGTTTCCTTCAAGTTCAACGTGTCGGACAGTCTGATAACCTAGGCACAGTTGTGGCTAGACAAGTAGAAAGCGAAATTACGTCAGGGAGGATTTCTGTTGGCGAAAAGTTACCAACTGAGAACGCGTTATGTGATTTATTTGGTGTTAGCCGCACAGTAATTCGAGAAGCTATCACTCAACTTAAATCACTTGGGCTAGTTGAAACAAAAAGAGGTGTTGGTACGGCGGTCATCCGCTCAATGTCTAGTGAAAGTGTATTTGCATATAATGTAGATCCAACAGCAATAAAAGATATTCTAGACATACTCGAAATTAGAATGAGTGTAGAAGGTGCTGCTTGTGCATTAGCAGCTGAAAGACGTACAGAAGAAGACTTAGCAGAAATCGAACATCACTTCACCGAATTTGACCTCGCTCTGGAACGTGGAGAACTCGCTCGAAAACAAGATTACAACTTACATTTGGCAATTTGCCAAGCGACACATAACCCATTTTTTAAACAGTTCTTCGAACAATTCAATAAAAATGTAATCCCTAGAGCCAAATTAATTAATACAGACTTAGATCAAGTAGCAAGCGAAGAGTATTTGGCCCGAGTACGAGCTGAGCATGAAGCGATTGTTGTCAATATCCGTAACCAAGACACTAATGCCGCACAAAAAGCAATGAACCAACACTTAAGCCACGCCCATTCACTTTATAAGCGCTATAAAAATTCAAATAGCTTTGATTAGTTTTATTTGTTTTGCAAATCAAAACTTTTGGCTTTTAGTGATTCGGTTCATCAAAAGCTGCTTTAGACTATTATTACTCTCCATAAACAAAGCTTACCGGCAGAGAGTAACCCTCCCTTTTTTAAAGGCATATGAATTTCTCGACGCAAGCAACCGAAAAATCATAATAGCCATGATCTGAGTATCAGCGTAACGAGATTTTTTCATGCAGAATCTCCTGCGTTTAGATTACAAGAAGATTCTACTTTTGGATCCTGCTATCTTTTCAGGGAATTAGGGATTACCCCAGTACTTCTATTTGACATTAAAGTAACGCTTTTAATGTCAAACTCACACCAGATAACAGCAATAAAATAAGCGCAATGCGTTTGATTACCTGAGGCGATATGTTTGGCGGATAACGCTTCGCCAACAAAGAGGTAATAAGCACACAGGGCAACCCCAATAGGCTCACCCAAATCATTGGCGCAGTAATTTGTCCGCCCACACCCATAATTGCAATTCGCATCAAGCATGAGATAAAGAAAACGCTCAACAAAGTGGCGCGAATGACACTAATAGAAATTGGCTGACGATACATTAAATACGAAATAGGCGGTCCTGATGTCGCAAATAAACCGCCAAAAATCCCAGAAATACCACCGAACACAAAATACACCCAAGGACGGGAAGGCTCTGCGCCTTGCTTAGGCTTTATCAAACTCATCAAACAAGCCAAAACAATGGTAATGCCCAAAAAGAGTTGCAGCCAATTTAATGCATTTTGACCAAAATAATTGAGCAAATAAACGCCCAGCGCAATCGCAGGTGTCGACGCAATAAAATATACGATTAAATTTCTGGGATTAACCTGCTTCCATACACCACCGTATAATCCTGTGGCAGCATTCGTCATGCTTAACACGCTGACTGAAAAGGCAGCCACTTCTATGGATACTAAAGAAAACAGTCCCGCAAAGCTCATCACAATCAGACCAAAAGCAAAACCTGTTAGACTCTGAACGTAGCTTCCGACGACAAATAAAAGGAGAAGCCATATAGAAATATCATGCATAAAAAAAACTCAACTGAAAAACATTACGAATGGAATAATTTATTCCCGCACATTAAATCATAAACCGTCTTACTAAAGTTTAAATAAAAAAAGTCCAAATAAGTATTCATAAGGGAGGCTAATATAAAACGTGTCTTTTGCACTAGAAATTGCACAGATTATGCAAATCCGCATCAATACAGAGATTTATCCTTAAAAAACACTTTTATTCCCAGCCTTAGCCCATATCAATATAAATATACTCAACATCAAGGTCATTGATCATGAAAGATTCATTAGATATACAATTTGTTTCCGATGTTATGTGCCCTTGGTGCGTCGTTGGACTCGGTAACTTAAACAAAGCAATTGCAGTATTAGGTGATAAAGTTGAAGTGAACATCACATTTCAGCCGTTCGAACTTAATCCGTCAATGCCGCCTGAGGGTCAAGATTTCAGTGAACACATCACGGAAAAATACGGCATTACGAAAGAACAATCTGAAGAAAACCGAGCGGCTATTCAAGAACGCGGTAAAGAGCTCGATTTTGATTTTAACTTCAACGACGAAAGTCGCATGCGAAATTCTTTCGATGCTCACCGTTTATTGCATTGGGCGCATTTGGAAGGTAAGCAGGCAGAACTAAAAGCGGCACTATTCAAAGCACATTTCACTCATAACCAAGATGTAAGTGATTACACTATTTTATCTAAAATAGCCGCCAGCGTTAATCTAGATCCAAGCGCAGCGAAAGGCGTACTAGAAAGCGGACAATACAAAGAAGAAGTGAAAAAGCTAGAACAGCATTGGCAACAAAGCGGCATCAACTCAGTACCTACTGTTGTCATTAACAATAAATACGCCATCACAGGAGGACAACCAGCCGAAAGTTTTAAGCAGGCGCTGGAGGAAATTATCGCAAGCGAAAATAATCCGGCTGAGTAAAGCTAAGCCAAGGAAAAATAGGCAAAAAGAGAGATTTATGGATTATAAATAAATTTTTTTACCTATTTTTAACAACATATTAGTGAGCGTAGTAGTCGTACAAAGCTCTCAAAATACTATATACTTTGTCGATACTCACAGTCGTTTCGCCATCTTATGAAAACTCAAAAAATCATTAGTAAAGAGTACAGCACTGCGGCTGTCAGTCCCGTTATTTTTCGACGATTACTTATCTTGGCTGTTATTGGTTTTTCTGCGATATTAGTTACCGACTATTCATCTGGCTTGCTTTCGAAATTTGACTCTTACGGATTTCCATTATCCATACTCTCTTATTCTGCTATTTATCTTTTGAGCTCTACTAATAAAGTCGATCATAGGACTTTACTGCTTTTCAGTTTTTTTACGGTAGCGAGCTATTTAATTAGCGTCAGCCTTTATCAACACCTTTTTTCTGACTTAACGTTTTCTAATTCCCTCCAATGGTTAGCCATCAATTACATTATTGCTTACCTCTACCTTGAAGTTAAATACGTCACTGTTATTGTGATTTCTATTTATGTCTTTACTGTCATTTCACACTTTTTTGCACTCATGCAAAATTATAGTCTCGCTCATAGTGTTGGTGTCGCACTAAACATAGCGATCGCTCACGCTGTTTGCATTGGGTTACTTTCAAGCGCGAAACGATTAAGAGTTAAAACAGATAAGACAGAAGAACGAGCAGACACGCTGGAAAACATTGCCTACATCGACTTACTGACTCGTGTACTTAATAGAAGAGGCATAGAAAAAGTTTTTGATGAATTAAATATAGAGACAACACAAACTACTCGCTACGCTGTCCTAATGATCGATATAGATCATTTTAAATTGATAAACGACCAATATGGGCATTTAGCCGGTGATAACGTACTCAGTAAGATTGCAGCAAAGCTCAATCGCAGCATTCACCCTAATGACCTTCTTGGGCGATGGGGAGGTGAGGAATTTATCGTCGTCACTCTCAATAGAACCACTCAACAAGCCATTGAACTTGCAGAGAAGCTAAAAGTTGCCATAAGCGAATTAATAATTGATGACATAAAAGATATTACCGTGAGTATTGGCGTTGGTCATTCAAGTGAAGCAGAATCTAAAATTGATGTCTTAAAAATTGCAGATGACAACTTATATAAAGCCAAGAAATCAGGCCGTAATTTTGTCTGCTATACACACGTAACGTCTTAATATTTCGGAAATTTATCTGCCCTAATAGCCTACCTCCATGTAGGCATTAGCAAATGTATAAAAACCGCCTATTCAGGACGTTTAAACGTAACTTGATAATCACCCAAACCGTCATACGCAATCGTTGTTTCCACATCAAACGCCATATTCACAATACCTTTAAATGACCCTGTGATAATCGCTGCACCAGAGTTTAAACCCACACCTCGTTTACCCATATAATTCACCAACCACACCAAACCATCAATGGCACGGTCATTCGGGTGTTTGCCATCTAGCTCCCGTACGTCATCACCTTGAGTAACCATAATGCTGATATGACTTGTATTGATGGCTTTGGTTTTATCAATTTCGGGGCCGATAAAGACGCCCTGATTAAGCAAGCAATCTGCCAAACTTTCATGGAAACTCTGATCCGCATCATCAGCAAAACGACCTTGCATCAGTTCCAATGCCATATGAGCACTACCAATCGCGTCAATGACCTCAGCTTCGCTGTAATCATCAACTCTAACTGGCAAACTTTTCGCCAATAAAAAACCAATTTCAGGCTCAACACGAGCGACGTCGTTGTCTTCAAAAAGCTCAGCCACAGGCCCGCTTTGTACATTAAAAATAGGCGCAGCTATAATGGCGCCCTCTTCTAACGGTAATAAACATTTCCAGCCGCTTACCTTTTTCAATTTCGCCATTTCAGCATGAATCAATAGCGCATCATCGACACTGGTTGGACGAATAGATTCGTCAAGGCGAGGCGCTTTAGTTCCAGCTTCACGACGATTTAATAATTCTTGTGCAGCTTGTTTATGAGCCGACATACTTATTCCTTAAACGAAAAGTAACAGATGAAAAAACGCACCTATTTTCAAATAGATACTATGGCGAAATATTAAATGGCTTTCCATACCAATAAAAAATTATTCGCAGGCATGGCTACCTTATCAACAAGTGTCATTCCTGTGGCCCATTTAGTTAAATCAGCAATATCACAAATCCCACCATAACCGCCTTCGCGTAAACTTTGATCAAAATCCCGATTGCCTTCACTGGTGTATTCGCCATCCACATTCATCGGCCCATATTGGCAAAAAACACCACCTTTGGGCAGGTTCTGCGCGACCGTTTCCATCATCAACTTTGCATCTTTACGTTGCATAATGTGAGTAGTATTCGCTGTAAAAACAGCATCTAAGGAGAGTTGATCTGGCCAAGTATGTTTGCCGAAATGAAATTCAAAAGGTACTACAAGGTTACTTAGCTGTGCCTCATCCATCCATGCCTTGATGCTGTCATGATTTTCTAACATATCGCTGGTGTGCCAAGTAACATGAGGTAAACGCTGGGCAAAAAACACCGCATGCTGACCCGTTCCAGAGCCGATTTCTAATATCTGTTTAGCGTTTTTAAAGTAGACAGCAAGCTGTTCTATAATGGCTTGCTGATTACGATCACAAGAAGGGGAAAAGCTTTTACTCATAAAAATCACCTAAAAAATTACTTGAAAAATATAAGCATTGGAAAGAAAAAGAAAAGTTAAGTTCCTTAAGAAAAGCTAATCGCTTTTTCCAGCATTTCAACATCCCAATACTTATCAAACTTACGACCCACTTCTCGAGAAACACCTACTGATTCAAAGCAAAACTTCTTATGAATAATAAGCGATGCGTTATTGGGTAATGTAATGCCAGCATAGGCACGATGTACATCTTCCGCTTCCAACCGTTTAAATAACTCAGTATATAAAGCCTTCCCCAACCCTCGACCTTGTGTATTTGGTTTTAGATAAATACTCACTTCCACTGAGGTTTCGTAGGCTTTCTTGGCTTTAAATTGACCACTACACGCATAACCTAGAACTTCTCCCGCTTCTTCAACAAC
The DNA here is from genome assembly GCF_000521805.1 of Marinomonas ushuaiensis DSM 15871. Classification (GTDB taxonomy): domain Bacteria; phylum Pseudomonadota; class Gammaproteobacteria; order Pseudomonadales; family Marinomonadaceae; genus Marinomonas; species Marinomonas ushuaiensis. Next base: position 468,442 of record NZ_JAMB01000001.1, on the reverse strand, counting down.
CAACAGCTGATGTCTTCCTGTCGGAGCAAATTGTGCGAACCACACTCCTCGACTTGCTAATGTATAAGGTTCAATATCAAACGTCGTTGCAGTATTGGCAATGTAATAATTATAGAGATCCGTTAAAGCGGCTAAATCGTCAATAACCCCTGTACGAATTTGAAATGTACTCATTAGATTCACTTCCTTTTATTAATCTAGCATTGCCATTCTAATGTTTGTGATGGTTGCTCATATTTCTGCTTCAAACGGATCAGATTTCCAGCATGACACCCAATTAAATATCCATTATTCCCTTACAATAAACAATAAAACCTTCATTACGATATATATAAATCAGTCATTTTTTTCATTATTCGATAACAACTCGTCGTTATTTTCAGTAAGGTTAATAAGAAGCAAGTCTTATGCCTTTTATCTTTCTATTTTTTTGCTTCCACAACTTGAGAGTGAAAAACATTAATCCGCGAGAAAACGCTATGAGCCAGCCACATTCTACTTTTCAATTTCGTCACACCGTAGGAAGTCGCACCTTCGGTTTTGTTGATCTAGCCGAGTTAATGGCCAAAGCAACCCCCGCTCGCTCAGGCGACCGCTTAGCTGGCATTGCCGCGCGCAGTGCAGAAGAGCGAGCCATCGCACAAATGACATTGGCCGATGTACCACTGAGTCTTTTTCTTGAACACACTCTTGTACCTTACGAGAAAGACGAAATAACTCGCTTAATCATAGATGATCACGACAAACTCGCTTTTGCCCCGATCTCCCATTTGACGGTTGGTGGTTTTCGCGACTGGCTACTCAGCGACCTTGCGTCTACTGACGTTTTAACATCAATTCGTCAAGGTGTTACACCAGAAATGGCGGCGGCTGTTAGTAAGATAATGCGGAATCAAGATCTCATTTTGGTGGCCAAAAAATGTCACGTCAAAACCGCTTTCCGCAACACCATAGGTTTACCGGGGCATTTATCAACACGCTTACAACCCAATCACCCAACGGACGACTTAACGGGTATTGCTGCCAGTATGTTAGATGGGCTGCTGTACGCCAGCGGCGATGCGGTGATTGGCATCAATCCAGCGACCGACAATGTTCAGCAAGCCACTCGATTAATCAAAATGATGGATGAAGTTATCCAGCATTATGAGATTCCAACTCAGTCATGCGTCCTTACTCACGTAACAAATACCATAGAATGCATTGAGCAAGGCGCGCCTGTGGACTTGGTCTTCCAGTCTATCGGCGGAACCCAAGCGACTAATGATAGCTTTGGCTTTAACTTGGCAAATCTTGCTGAAGCACAAGAGGCCGCCTTATCTTTGAATCGTGGCACCGTTGGTAATAACGTCATGTATTTTGAAACAGGCCAAGGCAGTGCACTCTCTGCCAACGCTCATCATGGTTTAGACCAACAAACTTGCGAAGCAAGAGCCTATGCTGTGGCACGAAAATTTAATCCACTCCTGGTCAATACCGTGGTTGGCTTTATCGGCCCTGAATATTTATACGATGGCAAAGAAATTACTCGCGCGGGTTTAGAAGATCATTTCTGCGGAAAACTGCTTGGCTTACCAATGGGTTGCGATGTTTGTTACACCAACCATGCTGAAGCGGATCAGAATGACATGGACAACTTGCTAACTCTTTTAGGTGTCGCTGGTTGCACCTTTATTATGGGCATTCCTGGCTCTGATGACATAATGTTGAATTATCAAACCACGTCATTCCATGATGCTTTATACGCTCGTCGAGTATTAGGTTTAAAACCCGCACCTGAATTCGATGCTTGGCTCGCGAAAATGGAGATTTTCAAAAATAACGACACCTTCAGTCTAAACCACCAGCTACCTGATGCCTTCCATCAATCCCTTAATCGCATCATTGGAGGTCGCTCATGAGCCAAGATAAAGACCTATTTATTGACTCTGATAACCTTGATTCCATTGAAGAAGCGGTGACAGAAAACCCGTGGCGTAAACTTAATACATTTACCGATGCACGCGTTGGTTTAGGGCGCTCTGGTATCAGCGTGCCCACTTCACATTTATTAGCCTTCCAGTTAGCTCATGCACAAGCCATAGACGCAGTTCACACTCAACTCAATACAAATCAACTTATCAAGACACTTATGGAGCAGAATTGGATTAAAGAGTGGACGCCTGACTGTGCCCCCCTAATCTTGCACAGTCGTGCGGCGGATCGCGCAACGTATTTACAACGTCCAGACTATGGACGCCTTCTAGATGAAGCTTCTGCTACAAAGCTGGATGCACACAGAGCATCATCAAACGATACCTATGATCTTGCCATTGTCGTGGTTGATGGCCTGTCATCTTTGGCCATTGAGCAAAACACCTTACCTTTCTTAGGAGCCTTATTTTCTCAAATAAAAACCCATCAGAAAGATGACTGGAAAATCGCACCAATTTGCATTGTCGAGCAAGGACGTGTTGCCATTGGAGATGACGTCTGCCAACGACTTAACGCAAAATGCGTATTGGTTCTTATCGGTGAACGCCCAGGACTTAGCTCGCCAGACAGTTTGGGGTTATATCTCACTTGGGATGGAAAAGTTGGTTTTACCGATGCTTATCGAAACTGTATTTCAAATATTCGCCCTGCTGGCTTGGTTTATCAAGAAGCCGCTCGCAAAGCTTATTACCTATTAAATGAAGCTCGAACATTAAAGTTATCTGGTGTTAAATTAAAAGACAGGTCAGATGATGACCTCATTAAGAACACTACAGAGAAGTCACAAAACTTCCTGATAAATTAATACGTTAGACTCGCCATGATGTGAACAGTTATTGTATAAACAAAAGCACAAAATAGCTTAGATACTTTAAGCTATGCCATAAAAAGACATCAGGAAAAACTATGAAACACTATTTAGAACGAGATTACGCAGGCTATGGTCGCCAACAACCAAAAGTAAACTGGCCGAACAATGCCAGAATCGCCCTACAATTTGTCTTGAATTTTGAAGAAGGCGGTGAAAATTGTGTTCTTCATGGCGATGAACATTCAGAAACATTTTTGTCTGAAATCTTCGGGGCTCAGCCTTTTAAAGATCGTCACATGAGCATGGAGTCTTTGTATGAGTATGGCTCTCGGTCTGGTGTTTGGCGCATATTAAATGAATTTGAGAAACGTAGTTTGCCTTTGTCTATCTTTGCCATTGCAACAGCGTTAGAGCGTAATCCTGATGTGGCGAAAGCTTTTGTGGAAGGTGGACACGAATTGGTGTGTCATGGCTTGAAGTGGATTCATTACCAAGATATGCCAATCGAGCAAGAACGCGAGCACATGCAAAAAGCGTTGGATTTGATCGAGCAAGTTACTGGCATAAAACCTTCAGGCTGGTACACAGGACGAGATTCGCCAAACACTCGTAAACTTGTCGCTGAACAGCCACAACTTAAATACGATTCCGACAACTACGGTGATGACTTACCTTATTGGGTAAAAGTGCCGCATCATGAGAAGAAAGGAGAAACCAAACCGCATCTGATCGTGCCTTACACGCTAGACTGTAACGATATGAAGTTCTCTTCACCATACGGCTTCAATCACAGCGAAGAATTTTTTCAATATTTGAAAGACAACTTTGATTGTTTATACGAAGAAGGCGCAACATCACCGAAAATGATGTCGATTGGTATGCATTGTCGAACCTTAGGGAAACCAAGTCGCTTCATGGCGCTAAAGCGTTTCTTAGATTACGTTCAGTCTCATGATGATGTTTGGATTACTCGTCGTGGTGACATTGCTGATCATTGGATTGAGAACCACTATCCAGAGTAATGAGATTGACCTCGCTTTTAAAGAAGACAATCCAACGTTCGCTATAATTGGTACCACAGAAAACTAAAATTGGAGCTAAATCATAAAGAGTAAAAGCGGCATACTGACTCTCTCAATATTACTTTATATGTTATTCGGAGAGTTCTGTGTCATTTGATTTAGACCTTATTTGGATGCTGATTCTGATTGTCATGTGGCAGGCGTTGTACGTGGCTATTCAGGCTTTGGCTTTGCGGCAATTGCTGTCGTCGACTTAACTTCTTTTTAATGTCGCGCCTTAGCGGTGTATAAATAAAATGTAAAAGTCCTTACAAACACGAATGAAAACAATTACCATTTAATCTCTTACCAAAAAAGAGCTTCATTTGATGAAAACATCCATTCTTTCTCGTTCATTGTTTACGGTCTCGCTACTTCTTTCTTCTTATTCTGTCCTAGCCGATACCTTTCCTGTCACAGTGACTGACGTCGCCGGCAGGACCATCACCATAGACCACGAGCCCAAAAACATTGCGCTTTCGACGGGTCGCGTTTTCCCTTTACTAGAAATGCTTTATCAAGACGAAGCCCCTGATCGTCTAGTTGCTTGGCGCGATGATATGCGTGTCTCTGCACCCAGCATGTATCGCGATTACACCAAGACTTATCCGCAACTAAAAGACGTCGTGAAAATCGGTAAAGTAAAATCTGGCGAGTTTGATACGGAACGCTTCATCAATATGAAACGTCGACCAGATTTATTCGTACTGGATATTTCCAATGTCAAACTGGCCGCAGACAAAGGCTTAATTAAGAAGTTAGATAAACTTGGAATCAAAGTATTAGCCATTGATTTCCGCGAAGATCCAATCGTCAACACAGTGCAATCTGTGACAAGTTTAGCAACCGCCTTGGGCAAAAAAGCACAAGGCGAAAAATTCGCGGCTTATTATCAAAAACACGTCGATGTGCTGAGCAGCACCATTGCATTATTACCCGCATCGCAACTGAATCGAAAAGTCTTTATTGAGCGTGCCGCAGGTTACAGCGATTCCTGCTGTAATACTTTTGCTGACGGAAATATGGGTGCATACGTACCATTTTTAAACGCAGTTAACATTGCTCACGAACCATTAAAAGGCGCAAACACAGGCCAAATGTCAAAAGAAAGCATTATTACGTATCAACCAGATGTGTACATTATGCAGACAACCGGTTGGATCGATAAAGAGGGGAATCCAACGTCTGGGATTCCGTTTGGTTACGCTCCGCTCAATAATAAGGCGATCCAGAAATCAACCGAACACATTATGAATCGTCCCTGGTTGAAAGCGCTCGCGGCTTATAAAGACCAAAATATCTACTCTATCTATATGCCTTTCTATAACTCACCATACAACATCGTTGCCTTGGAGTACTTTGCGAAATGGATTTACCCAGAGCAATTTAAGACCTTAAACCCTGAGAATACATTTGAAGAAATGAACCAGATTTTTGCTAATCGCAGTGTATCTGGACGCTTTGGACAAGATAACTTTAAGGTCATTAAACAGTGAGTAACACCAGCTATTCGCCAAGCAATACGATTGACAGCACAGAAAGCGAACAAGTCAAAAATGCCTTAACAGTACATCACACTCGTGAACGGAGAAAAAAAATTACCTTAGTGATTTTCTTTCTCCTGAGTATTGTCTGCCTCATCGCAGATATTCTCATTGGGTCGCAAGGATTAACCTTAGGCAAAGTGCTGAATGCCATTTTCCACCCTGCCAGCAGCGATATTACCAGCAGTATAATTGTGTGGGACATTCGTATGCCAATGTCACTCATGGCACCCTTTGTGGGTGGCATACTCGCCTTGGCGGGAGCACAAATGCAAACCACCTTAAACAACCCGCTGGCTGACCCTTATACCTTTGGTATTTCTGCTTCCGCGGGATTTGGTGCATCGCTGGTTATCACGCATATCGTGTCTATTCCCTACATTCCATTAGAGTACGAAATTGCTTTTATGGCGTTTGTGATGTGCTTACTGACTACATGTCTAATTGCGGCCATGTCATCGCTAAAGCGCATATCAATTGAAGGCGTGATGCTGTTTGGCGTTGCGATCATGTTTGCCTACGACGGTATGTTAATCATGATGCAATACATAGCGACCGAAACGCAGTTACAAACGTTAATCTTCTGGCAAATGGGGTCTTTGGATCGCGGAAATTGGGAGAAAATCACCATACTCGCCATTTTGTTACCTACCGTCTTGGCGATAATGATGAAGGACTCTTGGAAACTTTCCTCATTGAAAATCGGACAAGAACGTGCGGAATCCATGGGTATTAATGTCAAACGATTACGAATCAAAACGCTTCTATTAGTGTCTTTAATCACCGCATTATCTGTATCTTTTGTGGGCGCCATTGGCTTTGTGGGCTTAGTTGCACCACACATTGCTCGAATGATTTTAGGAGAAGACCAACGCTACTTTTTACCCGCCTCAGTTTTGCTTGGCGCGGTATTGGTTGAACTGGCGTCGATTGCGAGTAAATCGCTTATGCCTGGGTTAATTTTGCCTCTCACCGTGATGATGTCGATCATCGGCGTACCATTCTTCATTTTCTTAATCATCAAAAAAGGCGGTAAATTTTAATGAGCCTGAATATTAAGAATCTGTCTGTGTCGTTTTCTGGAAACCTTGTTTTAGATGATTTAACGATTCCAGAAATTAAGACAGGCGAAATGGTGTCTTTGATTGGCAAAAATGGCGCGGGTAAATCTACCTTGCTTAAGCAGATGACCAAACTGATTCGCTTAAAGCCCCAGCTAATTACCATAAATGGTAAATCACTGGCGCTCGATGATATTGGCTATTTGCCACAAGACCATCGAATATCGGCGAGTATTACCGTGGTTGAGCTATTAATCACCACCATGCATGTCGGTGTGAATTCATTATTCACAAAGGCTCATAGCGCGCAAAAGGCGCTAACCTTGCTAGAAGACATTGGTATTATCCGCCTTGCCAACAAAGTCTGTACCGAACTGTCTGGCGGAGAAAGCCAAATGGTCGGTTTGGCGCAAGCCATCGTAAATAAGCCAAAAGTATTAATTCTCGATGAACCGACTTCTGCCTTGGACATGAACAACCAACTCAAGTTACTGGAATACGTGAAAACCTACACTCGTGAAAACAACGCCTACACTCTAATGGTGGTACATGATTTGAATTTAGCCATTCAATATTCAGATCAAGTTGCTGCGCTACACGAAGGAAAGCTTTTCGCCTACGGCAAGCCTCAAGAAATGATTAATCAACAACTCATTCTAGACCTGTTCAACGTGAATTCTCAGATCATACAACTCGACGACTACCCTGTTGTCGTTGTTCGGCCATAGAAACTTACTTAGGAAGATCCATTCATAAAACGACTGTATTCATCAAAAATAAAAAGCTCGTACTTAAAATATAAGTACGAGCTTTTTATTGAAAAATTATCAATAAAGCACGATTAAAGTGCAACTAAATACGAATTGAACCTTTATCGCTCACAAATAACGAATACGTTCTAGGTAAGTTTCGTGCTTAACACGGTGTAAATAATCCAGTGGCGTTGTGTGCACCAGCTTTTTAAATTCTCTTTGAAAGTGTGCTTGATCGCTAAACCCCAAATCGCAAGCCAGGTCTGAAAAAGCGACTTCTTCACTGTGATTAATGTCATAAACAGCCGATTGGCAACGTATAATTTGGCTAAAAGCTTTAGGCGTCATGCCCATATCTGCACGAAATTGACGCTGTACCGTACGCGTTGAATACCCAGTTAAGTCTTCTAAATCGTTAATTCGAATCGTACCGTTGCTTTGACAAATACTTTGTAACACTTGAGTGGTTAAATCAGACGGTTTACGCGTTTCCTTGCTTTCAAAAAAGTCCCCAAATAAGGCCGCTTGTTCAGTGAAATTTGAACTGGTCACAATCGCCTCAAACACTTGATTTGATTGGGGTACAACGTCTAAAAAACTATAGTGATGATCTATTAATTCTTCCGCAGAAACATTAAAACAATCAGGAATAATACCAGACAAGAAACGTACCCCGAAGTATCGATGTTGACTGTTTAATTCCATATTCATCGCAGCCATTGGCGTGCCAAACACTTCGGCTGTCGGACGGTCACTATCGCAGTCGAACAAAATATCGACACAACCATCAGGAATAGCAAAAGTAGCTTCTCTCGCGTCTTTCGCTTCAAAACTATAAAAATGCGAAATGATCGGATTATCAGAGCCTGATAACGAAAATTTTTCCGCCGCATTCATCACCAACCAAGGTTGTTTAGAACGAATTCCAGCAAGAGAATTAACAAGAGAAGAATGTGACATGGTTCAAACCTGCTCACTATTACACTAAAGATACGCCATCTCCTGCAAACTCGATGCCATTTCATTTTTTTGTAGTTTTTTTTTGCGTGTCGCAAAAATTCAATACGTCCGAAAGTCTTCCATCTAGGATCAAAAAGATTAACCGTTCAGCTTAGCCTTCTTGTGCCGTTGTTAGTTCATATATCAACAATGTCTAAGGCACAAATTAAGTCAACGGCTCATCTGCTCTCAGTATATTTTTAAAGGAAATGTTATGTCCGAGAATACAAAAATAGATTTTATTTACCTTTCCGAACCAGACATGATCAAAGCGGGTGTCACAGACATGCCGGCCTGTGTTGATACCATGGAAGAAATGTTTGTTTTATTGCACAAAGGTGATTATCGCATGGCGGGGTCTAATAGCGACTCACATGGTGCTATGGTGACATTTCCTGATGAATCTCCTTTTCCAACCATGCCTAAGCCAACAGCTGACCGCCGTTTAATGGCGATGCCTGCTTATCTTGGTGGAGACTTTCAAACTTGTGGCGTCAAATGGTACGGCTCCAATATCGCCAACCGAGAAAAAGGCTTACCTCGCTCCATTTTAATGTTCATCTTAAATGACATCGATACAGGTGCGCCTTTGGCTTACATGTCAGCCAACCTACTGTCAGCTTATCGCACAGGGGCGATTCCTGGTGTCGGTGCCCGCCACTTGGCACGTAAAGACTCTAAAGTCATTGGTTTGCTTGGCCCAGGCGTGATGGGTAAAACCTCCGTCGCCGCTTTCATTGCGGCATGTCCAGATATCGACACCCTCAAAATTAAAGGTCGCGGTCAAAAAAGCCTAGACAATTTCGTAAGCTGGACAAAAAAGACCTTTCCACAAATCACCACGATTCAGGTTGTCGATTCAATAGAAGCCGTTGTTCGTGATTCTGACATCGTCACTTACTGCAACTCTGGTGAAGTGGGCGATCCTTCCACTTATCCAATAGTAAAGCGCGAATGGGTAAAAGCCGGTGCGTTTTTGGCCATGCCTGCAAGCTGTAGTTTAGATGACGGCATGAGTGGTGAGGACGTGCGTAAAGTGCTAGACAATCGAGGTCTTTACGAAGCGTGGTACGAAGAGGTTCCTAAACCGACTCACCATGTTATCCCATTAGTGGGTATGCGATTCATGGACATGATCGCAGAAGGCAGCATGGCAAAAGAGAAACTGGAAGATCTAACTGACATTGTTGGAGGTGCGACTCCAGGACGCCAAAACGAAAACGAAATCATCATCTTATCCGTTGGCGGCATGCCTGTTGAAGATGTGGCTTGGGCGACCAAGGTCTACCGCAACGCATTGAAAAACAATATTGGTGTGAAACTCAATCTGTGGGAAACACCAGAACTACGATAAATTTTATAGACAAACATAACGTGAACCATTCATGCGTTTCACGTTTTCACTCAACTGACCACTGGAAAAACACATGACAACAATTACCAAGATAAAAACAGGCTCTAAATTTGAAGAAACAGGCAGCTACTCTCGACTTGTTGCCGTAGACAACTGGATTTTTGTTTCCAATACAGCGGGTCGAAACCCTGACACAAAAGAGATTCCTGAAGACATTATTGAGCAAACAGACCAAGTATTTAAAAACGTTGAAGCGGCTTTAGCGGCTGTTGGCTCTTCACTCCAAGACGTCGTGATGTCTCGCGTATTCATTCAAGATCCTGCCAATGTACATACCGTGATGGATCACATCGGCACAAAGTTTCGCGGCATTGACCCTGCCACTACAGCGACTTGTCCACCATTGGGGTCTACCGCCTACAAAGTCGAGTTAGAAGTAACAGCCTACAAAGGTGCATCTTCCGCTGATGTACAAAAAATCAATCTCGCTTGATACACACTAATTGCAGGAAATGACTGATGACCAAGACACTTGAACAAGTTCATACCACCGATCAACTGCCAGAGGCCACAACCGTTGTCATCATCGGCGGTGGAATTGTCGGTGTCACGGCCGCTCTGGCACTAGCAGAGCGCAACATTCCTGTGGTGTTGTTAGAAAAAGGCCACATTGCTGGAGAACAGTCTTCACGTAACTTAGGTTGGATTCGTAAGACTAGCCGCCATTTTGAAGATGTTCCTTTGGCCATGGCGGCAGATAAATTGTGGGCCGAAATGCCTGAACGCATTGGCAAGGATGTTGGCTACAAACAAGCAGGCATTATGTTTCTCGCCAAAACAGAGGAACAAGTGGCGACCCACGAAGCTTGGTTAAAGTCTGTTGATTCTCTTTCTTTAGACTCAAAGATGATGAGTAAAAAAGAGATTGATGATTCTGTTCCTGGCGGTAAAGGTGATTGGGCAGGCGGTATTTACACACCTTCAGACGGCCGTGCAGAACCGTCGATTGCCGCCAGTTCCATTGCGCAAGCAGCGATTAATAAAGGCGCGATCATTATTCAACATTGCGCGGTACGGACTTTATCAACGACGGCTGGAAAAGTCAGCGGTGTGGTAACGGAAAAAGGCGAGATACGCTGTGATCAAGTGCTTCTCGCTGGCGGTGCGTGGTCTCGACGTTTCTTGGGCAATCTTGGTGTGTCTTTACCGACTTTGCCTCTTGTGTGTTCCGTGATGCGAACAAAACCAATGGAAGGCCCAACAGACATCGCTGTTGGCGGCCCTGATTTTTCCTTCCGTAAGCACCAAGACGGTGGCTTTATTGTCACTCAACGAGGTGCTCTGGATGCGCCATTAACCTTAGATCATCTGTTGATTGGTTGGCGTTATTTGAGCCAATTACGAGCGCAACGCAGCTTTTTAAGACCTTCTTTGGGCAAAGAATTCATCAAAGATCTTGGCGTAGCGAGACGCTGGAAAAGTCATCAAGTGTCTCCTTTTGAGAACATGCGCGTTAACGATCCTCGAGCAAATCAAGATCTTAATCAAGAAGCATTTACCAACCTTTGCAACGCTTGGCCCGTTTTTAAAAATGCAGAAGTAGACGAAGAGTGGGCAGGCATTATTGATGTAACACCAGATTCTAACCCTGTGATCGACAAGGTAAAAGCCATTCCAGGATTAACCGTCGCCACAGGATTTTCAGGACATGGATTTGGCACAGGACCGGCCGCTGGGCAATTGGCAGCAGACATTGTGTCTGGTGTTGAACCCATCATCGACCCAAGCCCATATCGGTTTGATCGACTGTAAACCGACGCAGATCGGCAGTTAAATCGTAATAACAACTCAAAAAGGAACAAAAAAATGAATGAGAATAAAGGTTCCGCTGCGTTAGCAGCGAATAAAAAAATAGGTTTTTTGACCATGATGGCTATTTGTGTGGGACTCGTTGTCGCACAAGGCGTCATGATTTCGGCACTTCAAGGTATTGGCATTGGCGGAATTGCGTTTGTATTCGCCATGATCATCGCGCTGATCTTGGCGCAATTTAATGCCATGAGCTTTGCAGAGCTGTCTTTGATGTTTCCACAAGAAGGCACATTGGCTACCTACACGCAAAAAGCCATTGGTCACTTTCCTGCGATTGTGTCTGTGTTTGCAGGTTATGTGGTCGTTGCTCTTTTAGCGATACCTGTCGAGATGTTTTTGGTGGATGCGATTTTAGGCGAGCTATTCCCAGGATTACTTCCTGAGAAAGTCGCACCATTGTTGATTTTGGCCTTGTTTACCATTACGAATTTGATCGGAACGGATGTCTTTGCCAAAGTACAAAACCTATTGGCTTTCATTCTTGTGACCGCGTTAATCATTACTGGTGCGACAGCGATTACCAGTGGTTTGCAATCGCCTCAAGCGTTCACCGGTACAGCCGTTAGTTGGAGCTTAGATGGTGTATCCGTCGGTAGTGTTGTTGGTTTGGTTGGCTTAGCACTTTGGACCATGGTTGGCGTTGAGTACATTTGCCCACTCATTAACAGTGTTAAGAACCCAAATAAAAACATTCCTCGTGCAATGCATTTATCATTATTCGTCATTTTCACTATCTTCATCGCTTTCGCTTATGGTGCAAGTTTATTGATGGATGTGGAAAGCATCATGGGATCACCGCTTCCTTTCATTGATTATGCTCACGCCGTATTTGGCAAAAGTGGATTGATCATTGCGGCTATTATGGCCGTCACAGCGACCTGCAGTACGATGAACACTATCTTATCTGCCGTTCCTAAAATGCTTCATGGTATGGCGGAAAACAAACAAGCTTTCCCTCAGCTAAAAGCCACCAACAAGCACAATGTCCCTTGGGTTGGTACGCTGATGATGGCAATTGGTATCACCATTCCATTCTTTATTTTTGGTATTGATGCGTTAATTCCATTGATCATTGCAGCAACAACAAGCTGGTTATTGGCTTACTGTGTTGCACATATTGATGTCATCGTTTTACGTAAGCGATTACCAAATCAAGAGCGTCCTTATAAAACACCTTTCTACCCTTTACCACAAATTTTGGGTATTGTAGCTATGTTGTATGTGGCAGCGAATAACTCTCCTGCTCCAGAAATGACGCAACTTGTTTACACCATAACAGGCAGCATTCTGTTGGTACTAAGCATCATTGGCGCTTTGTGGGTGAAGCTTTATATGAAGCGCGGTTTATTTGAACCTGATATGGATTAATACCTAAGTCATCAGCAATCACAAATACCAGCATCATAAGGTGCTGGTATTTTCGTTTATTCATTTATAATTAGGGAGTCAATATGCTGTTTGGAAAAAAAGAAATTCAAGCGCTAAAGAATGAACTAAACACAGTAGAAATGGAAAAACACAGATTAGAGCGCGAAATCGAAACGCTAAAAACAGAAGTTCAGGTTCTGACGGAAGACAATCTAACTTTAAAAAATACGCCCCATACAGAAGATCAACTTGTCTTGCCACAACAAGACGTTATTACACGTTCGTTAAAGTCCGTAAACAAAATATCTGACTTGTTATTCGAACCAATGAGCGCCGCTGAAGGGGATAACGAAGACGTTGCACGTAATAAAAAAGAAATCATGCAATTAGTGGAATCATTAGCAAGCATCACATCGTTAACCAACAGTAGTTCAGAACAAGTAAATGGATTAAAAACCACAGCCAGTGAAATAAAAGGCTTTACCGATACGATTCAAAGCATTTCTGATCAAACGAATTTACTCGCACTTAATGCCGCTATTGAAGCAGCACGAGCAGGCGAACATGGTCGCGGTTTCGCGGTTGTGGCCGATGAAGTAAGAGCGCTGGCAACAAAATCTAGAGACTCCAGCGAACAAATTTCAACCCTCGTCAACAACATTGACGAGCGAACCAATAAAGTCAGCCTTCAAATTGCAAACCTACACAACTTAACCGTTGATGTAAGCGAATCTTGTAAAAGCCTGAGTAGTTCATTTGATAAAACAGCCAAAAATGGTGAAGAATTAATGGAAGCTGGCTATAAATCCATGGCCTTTGCGCACACCGCATCTTGTTTGCTTGAACTGCAAAGCTGGAAAACACAATTCCTCATTGATGCCCTACAAAGTAACTCACCAGCCTCACATCCAAATATCAAAGAAACAGGCTTTGCCGACTGGTATTACAACGGAACAGACAACGAATTTGATTTTCGCTCACATGCAACTTTTATTAATATGGGGCGAGAACTAGAACAAGTCGAAATACTAACAAAACAGATATCGGAAACATCCGATAAAGAGACACTCACGACACTAGATGCGAAAGCAACCGCACATATTTTAGTAATAGACAAAGAGCTAGACGAACTACAAGCTTTCTTGTTCTCACACATTTAAACATCAATACGGTATTTAAATTTTCAACAACCACATATAACCGAGCCTTCATGAGTCGCCTGTTAAAATTTAAAAATATGGCTACTTTTAATAGAGAGCAACACATCATATAGGGTTCGCGCTAGTGTCGATATGATATGTTGCTTGTGGCTTTTGTTTGTAAACTACGAATAATTCAAAACACAGAACCCCATCCCAACCTTCCCCTTCAAAGTAACAAAGGGAAGGAACCAACGAGGTTCGGAATTAAAAGATTACGTCTTCCGGTACAGTGACGAAGATGGAGTGGCGGATTTCGTTGAATAACGCTTTGCTACAGTGGCCTTCGCCTTCTGTGTCTTCTAGAAGCAGTAAATCACCCCCACCAAATTGACGTATTTCACCAGAGGATACTTTAAATTCACAACGGCCTTTGATGATGAATAATAGCTGGCGTTGTGGCGCTGGGTGCCATTTGAAATCGTAGTCGCTTGGGGTTTCACGGAAGATGATGTCACCCGCTGGAAAACGCTCTGACAAGAAACCAATCGGCCCGCCGTCTTTCAGTGCCAACTCCAATTCACCAAAATGGCTTTTCCCTTCTTCATCGTTGTAAATTCGTGTGAACTTCATTTTTTACCTCACAAATTTTGAATGTCTTTTCATAGTAAATGAGAGGAACGCAACATAACACCAGAGCGATTCTTCGAGCCTGCTCGGGGAGCAGCGGTGTTGTATTGGGTTCTTATCACCATCGAGATTTTCGAGCCTGCTCGGGGAGCGAGGCGTTGTTCTGGGTGAAGTCTGTTCTTAAATGTTCAAATTCCTAATAGCGTGATCCAATACCTCTAAAGCCACCGCCACATCTGGCGTCGTAATCGCTTCCGCTGGGTTATGGCTAATGCCTTTGTCGCAACGCATAAACAACATGGCTACGGGGCAAATGTCTGCAATCGCCATGGCGTCGTGTCCTGCACCAGATGGCAAGGTCAGTACTCTGTGCCCCGCATGCTCTATAGCGTTACGAAGCACGCCTTGCAATGCTGGGTCACAATGTACCGCTGTTGCTGAATGGGTTTGTGTCATGTCCAACGTAACGTTTCGGCGTGCGGCAATGGTGTGTATTTCTGCCATGATTTGCGCCAATCCTGCGTCACGTTTTTCATCGAATTCACTGCGAATGTCTAATGAAAATTGCGTGTTGCCTGAGATGACGTTTACGCCATTAGGGCGGTTATTAATCTGGCCAACTGTCGCAACGATGCCATGTTCTTTGGCGACTTTTTCAACGACTAAAATCATTTCACTGACTGCGCATAATGCGTCTTGGCGTAGTGGCATTGGCACTGTACCTGCGTGTCCCGCCATGCCTTTTACGGCAAGATCAAAACGTTTCGCGCCAGCAATCGCACTTACCACACCAACGGGTAAATCTTCGTCTTCTAGCACTGGACCTTGCTCAATATGAAACTCTAAATAGCCCAATAAATTGCTATTATCGATAGCGGCATTTTTGACGTTATCAAAATCTAAACCAAAGGTTTTTAACGCATCTGGCAAGCTCACGCCGTCGCTGTCTTCTACGTCGCGCCATTCCGCTGGCCATTGACCTGTTAAGGCTCGGCTGCCGAGTAAAGTGGAGCGAAAGCGCGTGCCCTCTTCGTCACCAAATCCAACTAAATCTAAATGAAAAGGCAATTCGACAGATTGATCTGTAATTGCCTGAATCAAGGAGATGGGTGTTATTACGCCCAACATACCGTCATATTTGCCACCATTCGGAACCGTATCTAAATGACTACCAATCAGATAACGCGGTGCGTTAGGCGTTTTACTTTCTAAACGCCCACACAAGTTACCCGCTTCGTCCTGCCACGTCTGCATGCCCGCTTGAGTCATCCAGCCGCCAACTAATTCATTGGCTTGCTTGTGTTCCGCTGTTAAATAACGGCGATCCAAATACTCATCAGACTGACTGATTTTGCCAAGCTCGTCACAACGGGACATTACTTGCTGTGCGATTTTGCCGTAATCTGTCATTACATATCTCCAGTGTAAACCGACATCGCCGCGTCAACGCCCTCGCCTGCTGGAAGAGAAAATCCACCACGACGTAACACGGTTTCAAGGGACTGTAGCGTTTGTAAAACTGCGTCTTGGCGAGCGTTGTAACCCATGGTCCCGATGCGCCACACTTTGCCTTTTAACGGGCCAAAGCTAGTACCGATTTCGATATTAAAGGTGTTCAACAATTCATGACGAATCGCTTCACCATCGACCGAATCTGGAATATTTACACCAACCACATTGTTCATCTTATGGCTCAAATTACCAAATGGCTGAAGTCCCATTGCTTGAACGCCTTTCAACATGGCATCGCCTGCTAATTCGTGGCGTTTCAATACGGCGTCTTGACCTTCTGTTAACAAACCAACCGCACATTCACGCGCACCAAACAACATGGTCGCGGCTTCTGTGTGATGGTTTAAACGTTCTTCGCCCCAGTAATCCATGATCATGGGTAAATCGAAATAATTCGAACGAATACGCATCCCAGAAGATGCTTGATGATGTGCATCACGAATGCCAGCTTCCACATGAGCCCGCTTACGAACAGTCGAGACAAAACGCTCACTCAATGAAATGGGTGCGCTGCCAGACGGACCACCAAGGCATTTTTGCAAGCCAACGGACACCGCGTCGATTTTCCAAGCGTCTGTTTCAAACGGGTTTCCACCGATTGATGCAGTCGCGTCTGTGTAAAACAACACGTCGTGGGCACGGCAAATATCGCCGAGTTCTTCCAATGGCTGCAACATGGTTGTTGAGGTATCACCTTGAACAATCGCTAACAACTTTGGTTGTATTCGTTTTATTGCCTCTTCAATTTGTTGAGGATCAAACACTTCACCCCAAGGCACTTCAATTGTATGCACTTCGGCATCCGCACGCTCTGCGATTTCTGCCAATAAGTGACCAAAGCGACCGAAGATTGGCACCAATACTTTATCGCCAGGCTCTAAACAAGAGATCAGCGCTGCTTCGATTCCGGCACGTGACGTTCCGTCAATCAAGAAGGTTTGTTGGTTTTGCGTTTTAAATACACGACGATACAAGTCCATGACTTCATTCATGTAGCTCGTCATCGTTGGATCGTACTGCCCAACCAATTGCGTAGACATCGCGGTTAATACACGCGGATAACAGTTAATTGGACCTGGGCCCATTAATAATCTTGGAGGAAAAGAAAGCGGTTGCATAAAGACTCCTTAAAACAAAACGTCTAAAAAATGGATTGATAAAGCATGCGTAAACCCGTGATGATCAACACAACAGCAAAGACTTTTTTCAATTTCGCGGAATCAAGTCGACTCCCAAGACCCGCTCCAATAGGCGCAAACACAACCGTTAATGGAACGATGCAAGCAAAACCAATTAAGTTCACCAAGCCAACCGTACCGAAAGGCGCATCGATTGGACGCTCGCCGAATATCAACATAGTGATGGCGGCTGGGAGAGAAATAATCAAACCCACAGCGGCGGCGGTTCCCACGGCACGATGGGCTGGATAATTACAAAAACTCAGTGTTGGAACCGTTAACGTTCCGCCACCAATACCTACCATACTGCTGAACAAACCGATCAAGGTCGCCATAACACTTTGGCCCGCTTTGCCCGGTAACGACTTGAACATGGCTTCTTTGCGCGCGAACAACATATTCAACGCGGACAAGCAGGCAACGATGCCGAACAACAGCGTTAGCCATTGGCCTTCTACGCGAGTCACGACAACACTGCCAATCACAACACCGATGAATATAAACACGCCCCAATGTTTCAATAGATCAAAATCCACATTGCCTTTGGCGCGGTGCGAACGAATAGAACTGATTGACGTTGGAATGATGGTCGCCAGAGACGTTGCTGTCGCGACTAACATCGCTGAGTCAGCGCTTACACCAAGTCCTTGATAAATAAAGAACAACACAGGAACAATGACGATACCACCGCCGACACCCAACAAACCCGCCAAGATACCGCCAACAACACCGGTTCCCATCATGGCCAATAACATTGGATAATTTTCCATTACAAATGACATTTAACTTTCCTTTTCCATTTAAATCATTTTGAACAATAACACCCGCACTACGCGTAACTTAACGGTAAATTTACGACAAAGACTCAGTAGATATACTCCGTAGAATTAAGCGGAATTTGCGCTTATCGCTTTGCCATCACTGCGAGTATCGGTTGCCGCCAATGTCTCGCCATCGGCTAGCAGTACTACTGCGCCAGCGTGTCCCATCATCTCACTTTGCGAATCCACCACGACCAAATCATGTCCTCGCGCTATCAAATCGTCTGCGACAACCGCGGCAAAATCTTCTTCGACTTTCAAGTTATGGCTCACGTCGCCCCATGTTCTGCCGAGTAACCAACGACCTTCGCTGATGGCTTTATCTAATGGCATGTTGTGATAAACATAACGGCTGAATAGCACGGCTTGAGTTTGTGGTTGGCCTTCTCCGCCCATGGTGCCGTAACACATACGACGGCCATCGTTTAATTCCGCGAATGCAGGGTTCAGGGTATGGAAAGGTTTCAGGTTTGGCCCAAGTTCTTGTAACGAACCTTTTTCCAATGAGAAAGACGAGCCGCGATTGTTCCAAACAATGCCCGTTTCGGGACTCACCACACCGCAACCAAATTCCCAGTACAAACTTTGAATGTAACTCACCATGCGACCTTGATTGTCACATGCCCCCATCCAAATGGTATCGCCGTGTTTGGCTTCATGTGGCCAAGGTTGCGCGCGTTCTAGTGATATTTCATGGCACATTTTTTCCAGTTGCTCGTCATCCAATAGTGATGACAACTCAATCGCCAATCTCGACTCATCCGTTAAAAAAGTATTACGGGCAATAAAGGCTTGTTTGGTACATTCAATCAACAAATGCGTCATATCTGTCGGCGTTTTTCCTGATGTATATAAACGATCGTACAAAGCCAGAATCAATAATGACGCAATACCTTGAGTTGGCGCTGGCAAGTTATACAAGGTTCCAACGCTGGTTTTCACTTCCAATGGCGTGACACGTTTTGCTTGGTAAGAATGAAAGTCTTCCAAGCCAATGGGCGAACCCGCTGTTGCTAAATCTTTCGCTAATAATTCCGCAATTTCGCCATGGTAAAAATCGTCTAGGCCTTTTTCAGATAATCGTTTTAAGGTTTTCGCTAAGGTAGGAAGCGTTAAGCTATCGCCTTTCTGATAAACACCACCGCCTTTTAAAAACACTGAAAAGCCTTGAACGTCGGCTAAATCATCAAAAACCTTATTACTGGCGTCTACATAGGTTTGCGTCACGGCACTGCCATTTTCAGCGAATTGAATAGCGTCTTCTAATAAATGCGATAAAGACAAAGGCGATTGCCATGCTTCACTGATCGACAAGGCCTCTTGCCAACCTGCCACCGCGCCCGCCATGGTAATGGCCGCTTTTCCGCCTCGCGCTGGAATACTGTCGTGATCTTCATACGCTTCTAGCGTCGCGTTTTGTGCCGCTTTACCAGACGCATCAATACCGATTGGCGCTTTGCCCGGCTCACTGATTAACCAAAATCCATCACCACCCAGTCCATTCATATGCGGATAAACCACCGCAATGGCGGCTGCTGCAGCAACCATGGCTTCAATCGCTGTACCGCCTTGATCAAGAATTCGCTGACCTGCTTCTGTCGCTTTAAAATGCGGCGCGGTGAAAGCGACTTTAGTTGTGCTGTTATTACTCATTCGTACCCGCTCCTAATAAGGTTTTAGCGAAGGCAATTAAGGCTAAATCACTGCCTTTTGATCCAATTAATGACAAACCACACGGCGCACCATCTAATTCACAAACAGGTAAGTGTAATTGTGGCAAACCTGTCAATCCTGCAATGGCCGTCATGTCCATTAGCTGATTACGATAAGTCGCCAAATCGTCCGCTGACGCAGTGAACAAAGGTGATAAACCTGGGGTTGTTGGAATAACAAGAACCGAATCTTTTAGCTCACCTTGAATCCAATCAGTAAATTTTTTTCGTTGTTGTTTCGCTTCAGTTATTTCATCAGCCGAAATGGTTGCACACCATTCAAAACGTAACTGAATATCAGGCGCAAATTCTGGTTTTTCTTCTTCGATCCACTTGCTATGTTCATGCCAAATTTCCGCACCTTGTAAAGTTCGAAAGGTTTCACTGGCTTTCCATGCTTGCGTATCAATAATCAAAGAGGCTTCGTTTGTTAAAAAACCTTTGTGACGCCAGACATCGAGTTGTTTTTGTAGCTCATGGCTATGGGCAACTTGCTCAACCAAATTATCGCAAATCAAAACTTGCTTGAAGGAACTTAAAGTATTTTCTGATAACTCTTTATTTAGTAAAACCTTAGCGACATTTTCTAAGGTTTCTAGGTCTTTCGTCATCCATCCGACCGTGTCAAACGATGGTGCCAGAGCAACCATGTTGTCAGAATCAATCACGCCATGAGTTGGGCGTAATCCAAACAACCCATTGTAACTGGATGGCACTCGAATAGAGCCGCCAGTGTCTGTTCCTAAGCCAATATCAGCCAGCCCAGAAGCTACTGCTACGGCTGAACCAGATGATGAACCACCTGGTAAACGATCCGATGTAATTGGGTTTTCAGGGGTTCCGTAATGAATGTTCTGGCCGTTTAAACTGTACGCCAATTCATCGGTAATGGTTTTGCCACAGAACTCAGCACCAGCAGCAAGCAAAGCAGTTACGCTCGATGATGTTTGAGTTGGAATATCATGGCTAGCTAACCATGTAGGATTACCAGCGGACGTGGGCAAACCTGCTATATGAAACAAATCTTTAACTGCTAGGCGAAGGCCACCCAAAGACTGATCTTGAGTTGATAATGGCGGCTTTATTCTGTCTTGATCATTTACTATGAGAAATGGACTTTTTACGATGAAGTGTTTCATGTTTCCCCCTTGTCGATAATACATGAAACAATCGTTTCACCAAGAAGTCAACTGAAACAGCGCTAAGCGCTATATGTTAGATAGGATGTTATGAGCACACTGAGCCAGATACTCTTGAAATAGACGCCTTATTAACAGGAAGAGGCCTTTGCACGAAGTGACGAGCGAAGTTAAGACAAGGCAAAAACAGACGAGAAAACGGAGTTTATGTTTTCTTAACTCAAATCAGAAATGAGTATTTTAAATCTGTTTTTAACAAAGTATTAGCAAGCGCAGTAGTCGTGCAAAGGTCTCAGGAAGGGAGGTCTAGATTAACTAACAAGCCCTCCAGCAGATCAAGTCGTAAATCGGCATCGTTGGGCAGCCGAGAAAAATGTTCGTACTGATTACCTATCACATTAAAATCAACCAGTTCAATCGCTTCGTTATCGTACTCGGGGTGTGTTGAGCAAAGTAACCATCGCCCCTGACCGAAACGACCAGAAACAATAGCGGCTGGTTTTTCCGGCAAATCGGCAAAAGACGCCAGTACTTTATAACCACTGAGCTCATTGTCATCCGCAGCATCAG
The DNA here is from genome assembly GCF_000521805.1 of Marinomonas ushuaiensis DSM 15871. Lineage (GTDB taxonomy): Bacteria > Pseudomonadota > Gammaproteobacteria > Pseudomonadales > Marinomonadaceae > Marinomonas > Marinomonas ushuaiensis. The sequence goes on along the minus strand of NZ_JAMB01000001.1, from coordinate 446,945 downwards.
ACTGAAAAACACAACCGCCCAAATACAGTGAGTCGACAAGCTTACCTTGGTATTCCAGCGTCACTAAATGAGCATCGGTCTGGTTGTAATTATCGCCGCGACCAAACACCTCAATCGGGCCTATAGCAGCCCCCGAGAAAAAACTCAGCTCATTCTCGACGATGATTTCATGGGGCAGACCTTGCGCCCATATCGTCACATTGCAGCCCATGTAGGCGCCGCCACAAATACCTAAATAGCGGCCGCCCTGTTCAACATAAGTTTTAATGAGGCGGTTTGCTGCGCCATTGAGCTTATCTGCTTTGTAGCGACTAGCACCGCCAGGCATTACGAATAGATCCACATCGCTATTTAAAGCACCGTTTAAAATTTCATTGGCATTAATAAAGCAAACACTGTTTTTACCGTAAAGCCGTGCCAACGCATAATAGAGGATGTGGTTAGCGGAGACATTATCGGTATAAATCTGAATATTCATCGGTTACGGTTTCGTTTTAATCTGTCGTGACAGCAAGCTTGCAGGACGAGCTTTAGCGATAGCCCCAGTAAGCAAGCCAGCAATAATCACTTTAACAATGCCTCCAGGAATAAAAGCAATCATCAGTGCTGCGGACTCAAGGAATGTTTTTTCCAAGACGATCGCCATACCAACAATACCAAACAGATAGGTCACAAAGATGCCGCCGATAATGGAGGCAATAACTGAGACAAGGACAATAGAACCAGTGCGCCACTTCTCAACAATCAAACCCGTCACATAAGCCGCGATCGGCCAGCCAATTAGAAAACCACCCGTTACGCCAAAAAACAGCCCCAAACCGCCGCGACCACCCGCTAACAAAGGCAAACCCATTGCGACCAGTAACAGCAACAACAACACAGCCAAAGCACCGCGTTTGGCTCCCAGTATCGTACCGCAAAGCATAATACCAAGGCTCTGTGCAGTAATCGGCACACCAAAGCCAAGGGTTAATTTAGGGATCAAGCCCAGTGCTGCGACCAAAGCCGCAAACAAAGCGATATAGGCAATATTCTTTTCCATCTATTTTCTCTCTTGGTTTGTTAATCCGCCGCGAGCCTTTAAGGCTTCGGCAACATGATCCGCATCGTCAAGCGCGAGGACCGTAAAGGGTAAAATGATTCGCCAGCCGGAACGACGATTTGAGCGAGCGCGCCAAGCCAACGTCAGGTTCTGCCCTTTGGAAATAAGCACTGGCGTCATTCGAATCACCAAGGCAATTGCCAGCTCTAGTGCACGCGGCTTAAAGCCAAGTCTCTGCAGCGGGCAAGTCAGCCAATGCACCACATCAATCATGTCGGAAAGGCGCGTTGTCATGGTCACCAAATTCGCCAACCCGACTGCAGAAATCATCCGAAACACAACGGTTAAGCCAAGCTCAGCCTCGCCTGTGATCAGGTGCCAAAGCACAATAATAAAAGCAAATGGCCATAAAATTTTTAAATGCTTCCAGCCATTTTTAAAGAACAATGCTCCCGGCAATGCATACAACACCACAACAAATAATAAAAACAGGCCGTGAAAAATAATACTATCAACAAAGAACAAGCCAAAGGACACCAGACTCAGTAAGCCTAGTTTTAATCCGGCAGGCCAATGGTGCGCGCGGGTTTCAACGGGAGAGGTCAGAGATATCATCGCTTTCTCCCAGTTCGTACATGGCCGCTAAATAACGTGGCATAATTTCGTTAGAATCCCCCAAAGCCGCTACTTGCCCAGCTTCCAACCATAAAAGTTGGTCGTAATTCTGAAGATCGTCTGGGTCGTGACTGATATGAATAAGGCTACCGGAAAAGGTATCGAGGTAACGCTGCAATTGGCGTTTGGTAGGAATATCCAATCCAGCGAACGGCTCATCGAGAATAATGAGGTTAGGTTTCATGGCGACAATCGACATCAGGCAGACCAGATGTTTTTGTCCATGAGATAAAGCAGAGCAATGCACATCCTGCCAGTGCTCTTTACCAAACGCCGACAACATTTCCAACGCATTCTTTTTGGCATCGGTTTTATCTTGGCCTAATTGGCGCAACCCGAATGTTAATTCTTCTAACACAGTTGGAAAAATAATCTGGTGGTCTGGATTTTGAAACAGCAGGCCGACCTCCCGCAATGCAGCGCGGCGGTCTTTAAATGGATTGAAACCAGCAATTTCAAGCTGCCCAGACGTAGTGTCAATCAAACCTGAAAGCAAGCGGGATAAGGTGGACTTGCCGGAGCCATTACGACCAATCACGCCAAGCCGACGGACATTCGTCTCCAGTGACAACTGATTGATCACTTGTTTACCTTCAATATCTAGGCAAACCTGATCTAACCGAATGGCACAACCTGTCGTGGTAAGTTCTTCAGCAGGGCTGTTTATATTATTGATAATGCACACCAGCGTTAGTCACAGATAAAACGTGCCGTGGACACACATCCCGTTAAAAATCACGGGGGAAGTGTGCGCATCCATACACTTTGAGCGCGAGATACTAGCAACACCAACACCCAATGTAAACTATGATATTTCTGATGGTATACTGACGTTCAAAAAACAGACAATACTAAGGCTCTAGCTCATCTAAAGCTTCATATAATTCCGAGATATCTTGTGCTTGACGGCTGGCACTGTCACCAAGGAACCCAAAGGTTCGATTACAAAGCATGGAAATCAAACTCATTGGTGCGGCGTAACTGTCGAACGGGCTTTCGTTACCAAGATGACAGACCAAAACATCCGACACTTGTTGGTTATAAACCTGCCCTGTGGGATCAGTGATCAATATCGTGTTGCGGCCTTTTAATGCTTGAACAATGTGCTTGAACTGACGCGTGCGACGTCTAAAGCCTAACAAGACGATGACTTCATCATCCAAAATGTCATGTAAATCTTCGCCCAAGGTTTGGCCCGGCTGAGGCAATAAACGCACAGAATGACGCACTTGTTGAAGTTGCTGACGAAAATGCAGCGCCAGCGGATAGGCATTACGAAAACCAATCAAGGTAACTCGACTGGCCGTGGCTAAGCGTTGGCTAATGTCGTTGAGAATTTCTGGGCGTAAGCCTTCAAACGTCAAAGAAAGGTTTTTCATTTCTTGCGCGGTTTGATCTAACGACGATCCTTCGATAAAGGTCGGCACACCACTTTCTCTTAAAGCAAGCTGAGCCTGTTTCGCACCTTGATGCGTTTCATAACCTAACTGACGAAAAAAACGACTTACCGTGGCTTTTGAGGTATGAGTGTTATCTGCGATTTCCGCTGATGTTTGACTCACAATCGCTAACGGATTCTGTTGTAAGTAGTTAGCTATAGATCGCGCAGAAGGAGACAACTTTGAATAATTTGCCTCGATCAGAGATAACACATCCTGCTTTGTCGTCACGTAAGAACCTCTATTTGATAATTATTGCTAATAAGGTAATCGATTGTGAATGGTCTGCCAACATAGATTAGTGGTTTATTTCACTACGCACCAAAAAAGAAACGAAAGTTTCATCTATGCTCTAATTTTAGCCGCCTAAACATCTTAGCCTCAGCCATTACTTTCTTTTCTCTACTTCCTATCTCAGTTTCCAAAACCATCACCCCTTATAAAAAGAGCCTCTAGTTTCATAAATCTAAGCAATAGGAACGTTTGTTTCATATTGGCATGGGATTTGCTAAATACACTTCAGGCATTCAATAAACTTAAACAAAGGTTTTTCTCTCATGAAAAGATTAGCAAAGTTTCTAGGCAAAACATTAATCATCGCTGCAGGCCTTTCTGCATTAAACGCAACGGCAGATGTTTTACAAGACATCAAAAAGCGTGACCTTATCCGCATTGCAGTTCCACAAGATTTTCCTCCTTTTGGCTCTATCGGTACAGATTTAAAACCTCAGGGTATCGATGTTGACATGGCGAATTACATTGCAAAAGAAATGGGCGTTGATATTGAAATCGTACCAGTGACTAGTGCAAACCGTATTCCTTATCTACAAACGAAAAAAGTCGATTTGGTTATTTCAAGCCTTGGTAAAAATCCGGAACGTGAAAAAGCCATCGATTTCTCTACTCCTTACGCACCTTTCTTCTTAGGCGTATTCGGTAGTAAAGATGAAAGTGTCAGTAGCATAGAAGAACTAGCAGGCAAGACTGTTGGTGTTACTCGTGGTTCTGTAGAAGATTTAGAGCTTGAGAAATACGCACCTAAGTCTGTCAATGTTCGTCGTTTTGAAGATAACAACACAACACTAACAGCTTATCTTTCTGGTCAAGTTAACCTAATCGCAACAGGTAACTTGGTTGCTACTGAGATTGCAACTCGTCAACCAAAACGAGCGCCTGAAAGTAAATTCATGCTGAAAGATTCTCCTTGCTATATCGGTATGGCTGAAGGCGAAACAGCGTTACAAGCTGAAGTAAACCGTTTGATCCAAAAAGCATTGGCAAATGGCGACCTAAACAAAATTTCTATGAAATGGTTAAAAGCACCATTACCAAAAGGTTTTGGCGTTTAAGGAAGGACTTCCTATGCTGCATTTTGCAGATTTACTGCAATACAGCGACGTATTCTTCAGTGGTCTTTTGACCACTGTTGAATTAACTGTATTGACAACTATTTTAGGCATTGCGGTGGGAACGTCCTGCGCTAGCATTCGCCAATATGGCAATAAAACGAGTCAGCGTGTGGTGTCGATTTATGTCGAACTCATCCGAAACACGCCATTTATTGTGCAACTCTTTTTTATCTTCTTTGGCCTTCCTGCTCTTGGTGTTCGTTTATCTCCATGGGAAGCTAGTATGATCGCTTTAACGATCAATTTAGGCGCTTACAGCACAGAAATCATTCGTGCGGGTTTGGCCAGTATTTCCAAAGGACAAATAGAAGCGGCGAAAGTACTAGGACTGACATTTCGTCAAACCCTAACCCGGGTTATTTTCATTCCTGCTTTTGAGAAAATTTACCCGGCGCTTGTAAGCCAGTGCATTATCGTGATGTTGGGTTCTGCTGTGATTTCTCAGATTTCAGTGGAAGATTTAACTTACGCGGCCAACCTTGTGCAATCTCGTAATTTCCGCGCTTTTGAAAGTTATTTGGTCACAGCGGCTTTGTATCTTGGTTTATCCATTTTGTTACGATTTGCATTTAATTCAATCGGCAAACGTTTGTTCGTTTATCGGGAGGCGCCATGATTGAGTTTTCGAACTATGACATTTTGCGTAATTTATTGTTCGCGACTCAATGGACAATTTTGTTGTCACTTGCGGCCTTCATTGGTGGTTCGTCTGTTGCTTTGACACTGACCGCTTTGCGCTTAACTCGTAATAAAGTCGTGCACAGTCTGATTCGTGGTTATGTGGAATTGTTCCAAGGTACGCCATTGTTGATGCAGATGTTTTTGTGCTTCTTTGGTTTGTCTATGCTGGGATATGAAATCTCTGCTTGGGGCGCTGCCATTTTATCACTGACGTTTTTTACCAGTGCGTTTTTGGTCGAAATTTGGCGTGGTTGCATTGATACACTACCGAAAGGCCAATGGGAAGCAAGCCGTTGTTTAGGAATGAGTTTTCTACAAATCTTGCGCTATATTATTTTGCCACAAGCCATTCGTGTTGCAGTTGCGCCAACGGTTGGTTTTTCTGTACAGGTAATAAAAGGCACTGCATTGGCGTCTGTTATTGGCTTTGTCGAACTGACAAAAGTCGGCACCATGCTAAACAATGCAACATTCGAACCTTTCAAAGTGTTCACACTTGTGGCGATCATCTATTTCCTACTTTGTTATCCGCTGTCTTTATACAGCAAGGTGTTGGAGAAAAAATTCAATGGCTCTCGTTAATCTAGATCAAGTTCATAAATACTACGGCGACCTTCATGTTTTAAAAGGTATTGATCTTAAGATCAATAAAGGTGAAGTCGTTTCTGTTATCGGACGCAGTGGTTCAGGGAAAAGTACGCTTTTGCGCTGTATGAATGGCTTGGAGCAATACCAAGAAGGCGGCATCGTTGTTGATGGTAAAGAAGTCACGACGGAAGACATTCAGGTTCGTCAATTGGCGATGAGTGTTGGCATGATTTTCCAAAACTTCAACTTATTCCCACACATGACAGTGGGTGAAAACATTATGTTGGCGCCAACAATTGTATTGAAGAAACCTAAGTACGAAGCGGAAAGAATCGCTCGTGCTATGTTGGAAAAAGTGGGCCTTGGTGAGAAGTTTGATAGTTACCCAGAAAAACTGTCTGGTGGACAACAACAACGTGTCGCAATTGCTCGAGCATTAGCAATGAATCCAAAAGTATTGTTATGCGATGAAATTACGTCTGCACTCGACCCTGAGTTAGTTGGCGAAGTACTAAAAGTACTAGAACAACTTGCGAAAGAAGGTATGACCTTGATCCTTGTGACCCACGAAATGAACTTCGCCCGTGATGTAGGTAATCGAGTGGTATTCATGCATCAAGGTAAAGTATGGGAAGAAGGCGACTCGAATACGTTATTGTCCAACCCACAGACAGATGAGCTGAAACAGTTTATTGGTGCCGTGTTGTAGTTTCAATAGCAGCGTTGAGATAGTCGTTAAAAGCCAGTTTATATTCTTTAATTGAGAATAGGTTAACTGGCTTTTTTACACCTTTAGATCACATATTGAAACAATACGCCGCCGATAATAGCCGTCGTTAAGATAATCGAAACAAAGGCGATGACTGCTTTAGGTTTGAGTACGGAAGACACCAAAGCAATCTCTGGCAAGCTTGCGCCAGTGCCACCGATAATCAGCGCCATTGCAGGTCCCATGCCCATGCCTTTTACTATCAATACATTCAATAGCGGAATCGCCATTTCAATACGCAAATACAAAGGCACGCCAACAATTGCAGCAAAAATGATCGACATCATGCTGTCGCCACCCACATATTTCTCAACCATTTCTGCAGGAAGGTAAGCCGCAGACAAGCCGCTAATAAAGGCACCGATCAAAACATAGGGAATAATTTTTTTAAACAAGGCCCACGCAAAGCGCAATGCAGGTTTTGTTTTACTTGGTTTACTAGCTGAATCATTGTTAGTGACACCGCCACAGCTTGGGCTAGGTGTTGGCGCTGCACCACATACGGGTGCCGCTGAACAGCTCGACTTTGTTTTTTTTCCTTCTAACAGCTCCTCACCTCGTTTAACTTCATTGCGCCAAGGTGTTTTTGTAATGAACCATCCGCCAAAAACAGCAGCAATAAAGGTTATCGCTAGATAGCTTGCTGTGACTTTAAAGCCAAATGTTACGTATACCATGGCAAGAACAACGAAGTTACATAACGGAGCCGAGATTAAAAAACTCAACACGGTTCCTAGTGAAACGCCCATTGTCGCCATCCCCATGGTGACAGGCACAACAGACGCACTACAAAATGGCGTCAACATGCCACACAAGCTTCCGAGTAATGGCCCCCATTTTTCATGCTTGCTCAGTGTTTTCTGTAATTTATCCTGTGGAGTGTACTCACGCATAAAGCCCGTAAGAATCGAAACCACCGCAATAACTAAAACTAATGCACCACCAACGTGGATAAATTCGTTGAGCGCAACCATGAGCTTTTCTGTATCCACAATATCACCCTAAACCATCTTGATTAAAAAGAGATTCAAAATATATACACATAAGCACATTTGTGCAAGTATACGTATATTGCTTTAATATCAAGAGGAAATTCATGCTCAAAATAAGGATGATGGAATTAAAAAAGTGGTGTGCTTATAGCCATATCGCTAACTTAATTTCCATGCTCATTCATGGGAAAAGCTTATCAGGACAAACTCGAGTAGGCCGTAACATTGCATTACTCGGTCTCTTTTGCCCCTTCTTCTGGATAGCTCTTTTCTCTGGGGTAAGGGGCACAACACTGATGTTTCATGCTGCGCATTCTAGTCTCGTTTTTCTGATTGGAGCCGTTATAATGATCATCAGTTTAATAAAGCAAGAAAGGCATTAATGAACGAACATTATATCGATGCGCTTAAAGCGCTCGCAGAACCTAATCGACTGCGCCTGCTTTGGTTACTCATCCAAGTGAATCAGCGTATTACCATCGCTGAAGCAATGGATGTCACCGGAGACACACAATACAATGCGTCTAGAAATTTGAAGACACTTTACAAAGCCAAGTTACTGACTCAAGAGAAACAGGGGAAATGGGTTTACTATACTCTGATGCCTCAATTCGAACCGCATTTGGAAAAGCTAGTAGAATCCGTTCGCAGCCTGCCACAAGAAAATTTCATCGACATTATGTCTCGCTGTAAAAAACGCCTTTCCATGCGAGTGAACGGCGAATGCATGGTTGGTCCGAATAGTGAAGAATGGCTGGATAAGACTTCTTAAAACAAGGTCGAAAGGATTATTTAGGCAATCGTGACACAAGGTTTTTGTGGCGCGTTTTCGCACTGTCTCTTGCAACGTTGTAGATGTGCATAAGCTCTTCTGCACTCGCGTCGATAAAAACATTCTCTTCTTCTAGCACGTGGTAAAGATCATCAATCTCAAACAGGTGTTTATCATTGGTTTCATTGCGAACTGTCGCGTTCAAAAATAATGGATAACGTCGCCAATGAAATCCATTATTAATAATAAAAGCCAACGCTAACATCACCAATAAATTGATCAGTAATGGGTACAATAAAAAATCATACCCCATCGCATGTATGCTGCTTCCCCCGACGACACAAGACAATGCTGTTGATCCTCCTGGTGGATGTAAACACCCAAGGTAATGCATCACGATAACCGATACACCAACCGCCATCGCTCCTGAGATAAAAGACGAGCCAAATTGCTGATAAAAGCTAATGCCAATAAATCCAGAAATAAGGTGCCCAATCGCAAAAGGCCAAGGCTGAGACAAAGCGCCATGGGGCACAGCAAAGAGTAAAACAGCGCTGGCTCCAATAGAAGAAACCACTAATAACGAATCGGGTAGCGATAAAAAGAGACTTGAAAGATAAAAAACACCAACCAAAGCCACACAAGCCGCTGTACCTGAAAGAAAGCGTTCGAAGTGGGAGGTTCTGTTCGTTTCAACACCAATGAATCGGGCAACACTACGACATAGCGAAATGAACATGGGAGCAAGTAAGCCTTATGAAAATAACACGCATTTAAAACAAAAATAACAATGTCACAAGCTTATTTCGCTGAACATTTACCTAGTAACGGCGCCATTTTAATGATTAAAATAGCCTCATGTATAACGAATTAAAATGAGGATTAAATGCAATAATATTGCATTTAAAATAAATAAAAATGGATATTGAGCAGGCAAAAACCTTTTTAGAGATCATTCATTCCGGCACCTTTGCGCGAGCTTCTGAGCGTTTACATGTCACTCAGACTACGATTACAGCAAGAGTAAAAGCCCTAGAAGCCGCTTTAAATTGCACTTTATTTATTCGTAATAGAGCGGGGGCAAAACTCACAAAAGACGGGGAAGCTTTTGTCAAACCAGCCCAGAAAATGATCGAAGCTTGGGAACAAGCAAAACAAGTGTGTGGTAATTCTGACTATCAAATACAAAACACCCTCAGGATTGGTGGTGAGATCAGTCTTTGGAATCCAATATTAATCGACTGGCTCTTGGCGATTAATGCAGAAATGCCCCACTGGATTATTCATAGCTCGGTAACAACCAATGACATGCTTTATGAGTCTCTTCAGAAACAAGAAATGGATGCCATTATTGTTCATAGCCCGCGCTACTTATCTAATTTAATTGTTGAACAAATTGCCGAAGAAAAGCTCATTCATGTGGCATCAATAAAACAACCAACACCGGATTTATTTATAGATTGGGGAGAGGAGTTCACATTACAATTTGATCGTTGTGTGCCTTTTAACCGTAAGTCTGCCATGCAGTTTTCACTCGGCCCCATGGCGTTGAAATATCTCTTGGCGAATGGTGGAAATGGCTACTTCCGCACTCGCGTCGTAGCTCAATACCTTCAAAATGGGTCATTGATAAAAGTGAATGGCGCCGCGGAATTTACTTATCCTCTTTATCTTGTCTACCATAAAAACAACACGTTGCCAGACGGATTTGAACAGGCTAAAGGAATGCTCTTAGATACGGTAAAAAACTTCTCAAACTGGCCGATTTAACTGTCTCTGTTTTTTGACTCAAACTGGAAATAAAAAAGCCCCCAAAGACACTTTTTTATTTCATTGATAACTCTTTTTTTAAAGAGTTAACGAGATGAGATCACACCGTCTAATGACAACCAAAATGCCTCTGGAATGTGTTCTTCATACCAAGCGATATTTTGTGCCACTCGGCTTTTATTCGTCATGCCAATTAGAATGGATTTAACGCAGTCATAACGAAGTGCATATTGAATGGCAGCGGCTTGCAACGAGACATTGAATTGTTCACACACACGCTCAATGGCAATGACTTTATCGATAACGTCTTGTGGCGCTTCACCGTAAAAATAATGCCCTAACCCTTTGGAGCCTTTAGCTAAAATGCCCGAATTAAAAGGTGCTGCGGCAATCAAAGACACTTGGTTTTTAGTGCATTTTTCGGTGAAATAATCGGTAATGTCATTGTTTAAAAGAGTGAAACAATTCGCCACCATGAAACAGTCAAATTGAGCATAATCCATAGCTTGATCACAAACTTGCCATTCGTTAACACCTAGACCAATATTACGAGCGACACCTTGCTCACGCAGCTCTGCCATGGCTTTAAAACCACCATCAATAGCTTGTTGTAAATAGTGTTGATGCTTTTCTTTATGGGTTAACTCACCGATATCATGCATCAACAGCATGTCTACCTGACTCACACCTAAGCGCTGCAAAGAGTCTTCAAATGAACGCATAATACCGTCATAGGTGTAATCGTATTCACGATCAAACGGGCTGGCTTCTACATAACAATCAGCGTCTTTTTTTACGCTATTTTTATCTGCATGCAATACTCGACCAACTTTAGTCGATAAGAAAATATCGGCGCGTAGCATCTCATCTAAAGCCACACCAAGGCGACGTTCAGCAAGACCGGCACCATAATGAGGAGCGGTATCAAAATACTGGATACCTAGAGAGTGAGCTTTATTTATGGCCTTCGTAATATCTTCATAAGATACAGGGCGAAATAAATTACCTGCCCCAGCACTGCCAAAACCAAGTTCGGTTATTTTAGAACCACTGCTGTTTATTATTCTTGTTTTCATTGTCCACTCTCTAAGTCACAACCTCTTAATCACATAGGTTCAAAAGAGGTTGGGTTAGTCACATCTAAATACAGATACCAATATGGCTTTTATTCAATTAAGCCTTAACGACTTTTTGACATTGCACACCTAACTTATCGATACCTAGTTTCATTTCCTCACCACCTTTCAAATAAATAGGAGGGTTGAAACCTAGACCAACTCCAGGAGGAGTACCCGTTGATATAATGTCACCCGGTTGCAGGCTCATAAAACGGCTACAGTAAGCGATTAAATGTGGGACTTTAAAAACCATAGTGGATGTAGAACCATTTTGGTAACGCTTGCCATCCACTTCTAACCAAATGCCAAGGTCATTAAAATCGCCGACTTCATCAGGCGTGACTAACCAAGGGCCTGTTGGACCAAACGTATCGCAACCCTTACCTTTGTCCCATGTGCCGGTGCCTTCTAATTGAAAAGCACGCTCTGAGACATCATTAATGACACAGAATCCAGCAACGTGTTTCATTGCATCCGCTTCAGAGATGTCACTGCCACCTTCACCAATAACAACGCCTAACTCTACTTCCCAATCTGTTTTTTCTGAGCCTTTTGGAATTTTGACGTCATCATTTGGACCAACAATTGCTGAGGTCCATTTACCGAAAATAACAGGCTCTGCAGGTACAGGCATGCCAGACTCTGCTGCGTGATCAGCATAGTTCAAGCCAATACAGATAAACTTACCAACTTTTGTAACGCAAGCTCCCAAACGTAACGTTTCTTGTGGAATACCATCTACTACCGGCAAACTGTCTATATCCAACGAACGTAATTCTGCCATCGTTTTTGCACTTAAGTGTTCACCTGAAAGATCAGGAATGACAGATGATAAATCTCGAACTTGACCTTGGTCATCAATCACACCTGGTTGTTCTTGCCCTGCTGTCCCAAACCGTACTAATTTCATTATTCACTCCTAGCAATAAAAAAATGCCATAGCAGGGTCGAACCGCTATGGCATGAAAATGTTATTTATAAAGAACGGCGGCTATTTTTGGATCATCTATATTTTTAGCTGTGTAGTAGTAAAAACCAGTGTCGATTACTTTTGGCAATGACTGACCTTTAAGAGCCATTACTGCGGCTTTAACTGTTTCATAACCGATCCCAACAGGGTTCTGAGTAATGGCTCCTGCCATCAAACCGCTACGAATAGCATCCATTTGTGCTTGTCCTGAATCAAAGCCAATAACCACTAAGTTCTTAACGTTTGATTCACGTACCGCATTAACCACACCAACCGCCGAACCTTCATTGGTACCAAACATACCAACTAAGTTAGGGTATGAAGTTAATACTGCACGAGCCACCTCGGTAGATTTCAGTTGATCACCATCACCATATTGAACGGTCACAACTTCTATATTTGGATATGCTGCTTTCATACGATTAAGAAAACCGTCACGACGGTCTATCCCAGTTGTTCCTGTTTGACTGTGAGCAATGACAGCAACTTGGCCTTTATTACCAATAAGCCCAGCCATTTTATCCGCAGCTAAAGCAGACGCAGCCACGTTATCAGTGGTTGCTGTTGTGAGTGGAATATCACTAGCAACACCACTATCAAAAGCGACAACAGGAATCCCCGCTTTCTGAGCTTTACGTAATAACGGAATAGCCGCTTGACTATCTAGTGCAGCAAAACCAATAGCAGCAGGTTTATTCGCTAATGCAGCTGCCAGCATATCAATCTGGCGATCCACTTGAGCTTCTGTATCTGGCCCTTCAAATGTGACTCGAACATCAAATTCTTCTGCAGCTTGATCTGCACCTTGCTTAACAGCCTGCCAAAATTGATGTTGAAAACCTTTTGAAACTAATGGGATATATAATTGATCATCCGCTTTCACAACAGATGATGTTGCGATAATGGATACAGCACTGATAAGACCTATTAACGTACGACGTGACAACATATTGGTTACTCCATTTTATTGTTATTTTAAAAGTTTACTTTTGTTATGGTGACAATAAGCCACCGATTAACACTGAACATTTTTACTGTTATTTTTCATTATTTTGATTTTTGGCGACGCATCATATCCGCATATACAGCAAGAATAATGATGATACCGGTAATCACTGTTTGCCATTCTTGCGCAACAGATAACACTCGTAATCCATTCGTTAACACGGCCACAATCAAAGCACCGATTAACGTACCGATAATAGATCCTCTACCGCCAGATAATGAGGTTCCACCAATAACAACAGCGGCTATGGCTTCTAGTTCATACCCTAAACCTAATGCTGGTTGAGCAGAGTTTAATCGAGAAGAAATCAAAATACCTGCGATACCACAAATACCACCAGCAACAGCATAGATAGCAATTTTCCAGCGATCTGTATTCACACCAGATAGACGCACTGCTTCCTCATTAGAACCAATACCAAAGCAGTAACGTCCTAAGACTGTTTTACTCAGAACATAACTGGCAACACCTGCCACAACAAACAGAATCAATACACCGTTAGGAATGGGTAAGAAAGGTAATACTTCACCGATTAGAGAACCGCGAGAGATAGCGTCGTAGCCTTCTGTATTATTGAAATAGATTGGACGAGCGCCACTTAGCACTAGAGACAAACCTTTCAAAATAAGCATCATACCGAGCGTTGCAATGAAAGGTGGAATCTTCATTTTGGCAACAAAAGACCCCGAACAAAACCCACAAAAAGCGCCTGCTAAAATAGCACCTAACACGCCAACAGGCAGTGGTAAGTTCAGATTCGTTAATAATATTCCTGCGACGACAGCAGTAAACGTCATCAAGGTACCAACAGATAAATCGATACCTCCAGTAATAATGACTAACGTAGCGGCAACGGCTAATACACCATTAACAGAAGTCGCCTGCAAAATAGCCAACATATTCGACATTTGCATAAAGTTAGGTGAAGTAACTGAAAAGAATACCAACAATATGACTAAACTAGCAAAAGCGAGTACTCGCTGATGCGCTGTCATTTTGATCAATTTACTAATCAGGCTTGGTGATGTTGTTTGGCTTTCGGTTGTCATTATTTTTTTTCTCCTGCGAGCCGTTTACTGTGTGGCTAATGCCATGATTTGTTCTTGTGTTGTTGCTTTTCCACCAGGTAATATTCCAGTCAATTTCCCCTGGCACATTACTGCGATCCTATGACTTAAACGCATCACTTCAGGTAGTTCTGAAGAAATCACAATGATGGCTTTACCTTGTTTTGCTAGCGCCTCAAGCAACTTATAAATTTCTGCTTTTGCGCCAACATCGATACCACGAGTAGGTTCATCGAAAATGAGAATATCGCAGTCTCTTAATAGCCACTTTGCGATGACGACTTTTTGCTGATTACCACCAGAAAGGAAGCCCACTTCTTGAGTATCTGACGGTGTTCGAATGGCTAATTGTTCAATATAGTCATTCGCGATTTGCTCCATATCAGCTTCTTTTAGCACACCACAAGAATTAGTGAATCGACCTAGTGTTGCCATGGATATATTTGCCCGTACATCCATACCTAACGCCAAACCAAAATGCTTTCGATCTTCTGATAAATACCCAATACCCGCGGCAACCGCATCACTTGGCGTTGAGATTGCACAATATTTTCCATTGACCCAGATTTCACCGGAATCAAAAGGGTCAGCCCCAAAGATTGCTCGTGCCACTTCTGTTCGACCGGCCCCCATCAGACCCGCAAAACCGAGTATTTCTCCTTTTTTTAAAGAGAAGCTGACATCTTGAATCTCTTTGCCGCGACTTAAGCCTTTCACTCTTAGTAATTCAGGGCTACTAGACAGATCAGGAATATCAACATTTTCATCTTTGACTTCACGCCCAACCATCATCGAAATAATTTTAGACAATGGTGTGTCTTTGGCCTCAACCGTATCTATGTATTCGCCATCGCGCATCACTGTTACACGATCCGCAATTTTTTTGATCTCATCCATTTTATGGCTGATGTAAATAATACCGACGCCTTCTGATTTCAAAGACTCAATGATGGTAAACAGCTCCGCTATTTCTGCATCATTTAACGCTGCTGTAGGCTCATCCATAATTAGAATGCGCGATTTATAGGACAAGGCTTTGGCAATCTCGATCATTTGTTGCTTTGCGACTGTTAGCTGGCTTACTTCAGTCGTTGGATCAAGATCAAAATTCATTTTTTGAAAAATTTCTTGCGCCTGTAAGTTCAGTTTTTTCTCATTAATGATGCCAAGAAAAGAGCGAGGCTCACGACCAATAAACACATTCTGAGCGACCGTTAAATCGTTCATTAGACTGAGTTCTTGGTGGATAATGCCAACACCAGCATCCTGTGCATCTTTAGGGCCATTGAACTCAACTAATGACCCATCAATTTTAACCGTGCCATCATCGCGCTGATAAACACCAGACAGTATCTTCATTAACGTCGATTTACCTGCGCCGTTTTCCCCCATCAAGGCATGCACCTCACCTGAGCGCAGCTCAAAACCTACACCTTTAAGGCAATATACACCGGGGAATCGTTTTTCAATTCCTTGCATTTCAACCAATAGAGACATCATCTTCACTCCAATATGGTGAGTTGATTCAAACCGTCTATTTAGACGTTATTAAATCGTCACACCGCCATCAACAGATAAAGATTGCCCTGTGACACATTGACTCTCATCAGATAATAAGAATACAACCATCGGAGCAATATCACTAACTTCTGCAAGACGGCCCATTGGCTGACGAGCTATAAAATCTTTTTCTGCTTGAACTGGATCTGGCGCAGAAGAAATTCGGCCTTGTAAAGAAGGCGTATTCACCGTGCCAGGATTAACCGAATTACAACGAATGCCTTTTTTCACAAAATCAGCCGCAATACCTTTTGTTAACCCAATAACCGCAGCTTTAGTTGCGCCGTATGCAGTACGCATAGGAAAGCCTTTAATAGAAGATGCCATCGATGCCATGTTAACAATGGAAGAAGACCCTGTGATTTTTGCTTGTTCCAACATGCCGGGTAAAAAAGTACGACACATTCGCATCATAGAAGTAACATTTAAATTCATACTGAAATCCCAATCTTCATCTGAGATATCCAATACAGTGCCGTTATGAACAAAACCAGCACAATTGAATAAACCATCAAGATTAGGAATAGTCTTAGCAAACGCTTTTATCGCGTTACTGTCCATCACATCTAATACGTACGTTTGAACCTCTGGACAGTCTGACTTAAATTTTTGCAGAGCTTCTTGATTAATGTCTGTGGCGATAACATTCGCCCCTTCTTTTAAACAGGCTTCAGCACTTGCTCTACCAATTCCTTGACCAGCGGCTGTTATTAATATTGTTTTGCCTTTAAGTCTCACAATCGTTTCTCCATTTCACGTTAGAATAATAACTGCACAACTGCAGCTATCTAATTTGAATTAGCTAATTTTGATTACACAATCTCAACTACATCACTGCGCCAATTTGCCAAGGCACAAACTCTGCCCCACCAAACCCAAGCGCTTCGCTTTTTGTTTCTTCGCCCGACGCTATTCGAATAATCAATTCAAACAACTCGGAACCTTTTTCTTCTATAGAAATACCGCCGGTGACTATGTCGCCACAGTTCAAATCCATATCTTCTTGAAGGCGGCTATACATCTCAGTATTGGTCGCCAACTTAATACAAGGAGTCGGTTTATAACCTGAAACAGAACCTCGTCCTGTGGTAAAAATAATCATATTGGCGCCTGATGCCACTTGCCCAGTAACGGAACAAGGGTCAAAGCCTGGACTATCCATAAAAACGAAGCCTTTTTTATCAATAGTCTCGCCAAATAAATAAACATCGGTAAGTGGCGCACTGCCACCTTTCGCCACAGCACCCAATGACTTTTCAAGGATTGTAGTCAAACCACCATTTTTATTACCGGGGCTTGGGTTGTTATCCATCTCTCCACCGTTGCGGGCGCAGTAATCTTCCCACCAATGAATGCGTTTAATCAGCTTTTGACCGACTTCTTCGGATACCGCGCGACGTGTTAATAAATGCTCAGCGCCATATACTTCAGAAGTTTCAGACAGAATCGTTGTGCCACCATGTCGAACTAATAAGTCTGATGCATAACCTAGAGCGGGATTAGCGGTAATACCAGAGTAGCCATCGGAGCCGCCGCATTGCATTCCGACCATAATCTCTGACACTGGCGCGGGTGCTCTTTTTGCTTTATTGGCTTCTACAGCAAGTAAATGAAGTTCTTCCAAACCTTTATCGATGGTTTTTCGTGTGCCACCCTCTGTTTGAATCGTCATATAACGAAAGCGAACACTGGCGTCTTCTTTTGAATTTGATTCAGATGCTTGATCACCTACCAAACCAGACACCTGCATGACCTCACAACCCAATCCAATCAGCAATATCCCACCAAAATTGGGGTTTTTAGCATAACCGGAAAGTGTGCGGTGTAAGGTTTGATAACCTTCGCCTTGTCCAGACATACCACAACCTGTGCTGTGGACAATCGGTACAATGCCATCAATGTTTGGATAGTTTTTCAGAAAGTCGACTTTATTAGCCGCTTCTTCAATAAACCGAGCAACAGAGCCTGCGCAATTGACAGAAGTTAAAATACCTAGGTAGTTACGAGTACCTACTTTGCCGTTAGAGCGGTGGTAACCATTAAAGGTCCGAGGCAAAATAATAGCGGGAAGCTGTTCACTTTGTTTTGAAAAGGCATAATCTTGAAGATGCTCGCCCATGCCCATGTTTTGTACATGTACATGTTCACCGGGAGAAATATCTTGAGTGGCTTGGCCAATAATCTGACCATATCGAATAATATTATCCCCTTTTGCCAATTGCTCAATAGCAACTTTATGGCCTCGAGGAACATACGTTTTTAACGTTACATCGAATTCATTAAGCTTACTACCTTCAGCAAGATCACTTAAAGCGATGACGACATTATCGTTATTATGCAAACGAATAATTTGTTTGGACCCAAATATCATGGGAAGCCCCTGTTCTAAATTCACATTTAATTATTGTTGTTGTATATTTAAACTAGCACCAACATAATCAGTCGTCAACTAACATGTTAGTATAAAGGGAAGAAATTATGGCAGCGTCATCGCTTAATAAAGTTGAGAACTTGAGCGGCTCACTGTCTCAACGCGTTTATCAGTCATTACGAGAAGCTATATTGTCGATGCAATTCCCACCCGGCACAGTGATTCGAAAAGGCGCCATTTGTGAACAACTTGGTGTATCGAGATCACCAGTGGCAGAAGCTTTAGCTCGTCTTTCTACGGAAGGGTTAGTGGATATTATTCCTCAATCCGCCACCAAGGTCTCTTGCTTTTCAATGGACGAAATCCGTGAAGCGAGCTTCTTAAGACAAGCTTTAGAAATTGCAGCAGTAGAAAAAGTGACGCTAGAGCGAACACCAAAACAGTTGGCAGCTTTGACTCGAAACATTCGTATGCAGGAATTATTAATTGAAGATAAAGACTTCGTAGGTTTTTATGAAGCCGATGAAGAATTTCATACCATGCTAATGAACTTCACTGGATTCAATGGTGTGCCTCAGGTGCTAGAAAGTGTTTCTTTGCACTTAACAAGAGCTCGTATGCTGGTATTACCAGACGAAGGACGACCGAAAGAAACCGTCAAAGAACACAGAGCCATTTTAGCGGCGATTAAAAACCAAGATGTCGATGCCGCACGAGAAGCAATGAAATCTCACATTGGCCAGTTGATTCCGCGCATTCTACCTTTAGAGGAATCTCACGCAGAGTATTTCAAACCCTAAGAAAGAATCGAAAAACACATCCATAGCCAATAAAAATAAGAAGGATATAAAATGCTTTACAACATACCCAGCCTGATCACTCCAGAACTACTTTATGCCATGAGAGCAATGGGGCACGGTGATGAGCTACTCATCACAGATGCAAACTTCCCTGCGACGAGTCATGGACAAGAATGCATTCGATTAAGCGGCGTAAACAGCTCTGAAGCTCTCGCTGCCATATTAACCTTACTGCCGATTGACACTTTTGTGGACAACCCTTTTATTACAATGGAAGTTGTTGATCAACCAGACATAACGCCTCCCACCGTTCAACATTTTGCTCAAATAATTAAGGAAGAAACAGCATTTCGTTCTTCTCCTGTAGGACTTGAACGTTTTGAATTTTATGAACGTGCGAAAAAAGCCTTTGTTATTATTCAAACGTCAGACATTCGCCCTTATGCCAATATCATCATCAAAAAAGGCGTCATTAATCATGCGAATTGATGCTCATCAACATTTCTGGCGACTAGAACGGGACGACTACGGCTGGCTCACTCCAGAATTAACAAAGCTGTACAAAAACTTTGAACCAAGCGATTTAGCGCCTTTACTGAAACAACATAAAATCGATGGCACAGTGCTAGTACAGGCGGCACCAACCGATGCAGAAACAGATTTCTTACTACAACTGAGCGAACAAAATGACAGCATTAAAGGCGTCGTCGGCTGGGTGGATTTTAATAATTTAGAGGCTTCAAAACGTATCATAAAATTGGCGACACACCCAAAACTTGTTGGCCTACGCCCCATGATTCAGGACATCGAAGATATAGACTGGATGCTAAGACCGAATGTCGCAACAGCGTTACAGACGATGAGTAAAACTGGCCTTGTATTCGACGCTCTAGTTATGCCCAAACATTTAAAAAACCTGAAACAAGTCATCAAACAAAACCCAGACTTAAGCATTGTGATAAACCATGCCGCCAAACCCAATATAAAAGATCAAGAGTTCGCACAGTGGCACTCTGATATATCCACCTTTCGCGAGCACCAGCAAGTAAGCTGTAAATTATCTGGCTTGGTAACGGAAGCCAAAGGTGATTGGCAAACAAAAGACTTATATCCCTATATCGACACACTCTTCGAAGTATTTGGTGATCAACGAATTCTTTGGGGGAGTGATTGGCCTGTCTGCTTACTCGCCAGCTCTTATGAGAAATGGTTCAACCTTATTGAGCTGTACCTAGAGAAAAAACAACAATCTACTGACGCGATTTTTGGAGGTAATGCAATTAAAACTTATGGTCTTTAATCTGTTTTTTACTGAAAAGTAAACTCATTATCTATTGTTACTTATCTGTCATATTAGCCATGTATGCTCATTTTATGTACACACCTTTGGAACCATTGGAAACTATATAAAATGAAAATGAAGGATCAATTAGACAGCGCCCAACCAATGAAAAAGCACAAGGCGAAATCGAAGAAAGCCGATTTGAAAAAGAAGAAAAAAGCCAAATTAGATATCAAAAAACAATCTAAGGAACAAAAACAGAAAAAAATAGCGCCACTGCCGACGCCAGTAGAAAAACAAAACAAAGAGCCAGAAACCAGAACACCGGAGATTGAACCTCCTGTTGTAAGTACAGCAGTCGTTTCAAATACCACACCAGAAGCCGCCTCAAAGACAATAAATGTTCAAACGATTCGATCTCGAGCATCAAAAAGCCTAGCGCCAATGACAAAAACACAACAGCGTACAGCCATTAATAAAATCATCAAGAGTTTGATATTAAAAGAGATTACCCAAGGTATTGCATTACGTGAATTACGTGTAAATGTTCTAGGGTTAAGACAAGAAGCTTATACAGAATTGACTGGCGTTTCTCGTAAAACCTTGTCCGAAATTGAAAACGACAAAGGCAACTACACGCCAGAAACGATCAATAAAGTGTTTAAGCCTTTCGAGTTAAAAATGGCTCTAATTCCAATATCAAGCTCAACCTTAAAAACACTTTTACACTGATTAGAAATCATTAACGTCATTTATTTTAGGCATCAGAAAACTTTCAATATGACCATCATATTGAAGGTTTTTATCACAACTATTTCAGTGAAATAGTAACGCCAATGTTGCTACGAGTTACATTTGAATAGAGACTGTTACTAATTTTGTGTCACTGACTATCTCTACAAATTCAGCCAAATGCTGAAGATTAGCTTGAAACGCGATCTAGAAAACACTTACCTAAAAACACTTCCTTAAAAAACAAAGTGCGCCAAGGCTTGTAGCACCACAAGTGACATGGCGCCTGCCAAAATATCGTCAACCATGATGCCGAAGCCGCCGTGGACGTTTTTGTCAATCCAAGAGATTGGCCACGGTTTCAGAATGTCGAACAAACGGAATAAGACGAAACCTAAAGCGATGTATTCCCAACCCGCTGGGGCGAGCCACATGGTAATCCAGTAGCCGACAAATTCATCCCAAACAATCCCAGAATGATCATGTACGCCTAAGTCTTTTGAGGTTTTACCACAAAGGTAGAAACCCACCAGCGAAGTCACGACAAGCATGACGAAATATTCGATATTGGTTAAATCTTGCAGTAGCCATAAATAAATAGGCACGGCCGCCAAGGTACCAAAGGTCCCCGGTGCTTTAGGTGCTGCGCCAGAACCGAGACCGAAAGCCAGAAAATGTATCGGATTACGCCACACCGATGCTGGAGCAGAGTTTGCCATGGAATATCCTTTCTAATGTTTATTCAAATCAAAATAGAACTGCGCTTTCGTTAGAAATGCTGCCATCCACTCATGTCACCATTGTATCCTTGAATACAAAAGCCTTCTTCTACAATTTCGCCAACCTTGGTACAAGATAAGCTCAAAGTTTGAGTAATCAAGGCAATTTCTGCGGCTTGTTCTTTTGATGCAGTAAAACACAATTCGTAATCATCGCCACCAGTTAGTGCCAAGGTCACTGCTGATTCTGGCTGCCACTTCATTAACTCTGATGAAATTGGAAGAGAGCTTGCATCTAAGTTTGCACCAACGCCCGACGCTTTCAATATATGCTGGACATCTTGGGCAAGACCATCAGAAATATCCATCATAGAATGAACCACACGCTTTAGTGCCATACCAAGGATGACTCTTGGTTTCGGTCGCCAGTAACGATCATAGAAGTAATCAAAGCGTTCACTCGAAACTTGTAGTTCGCCCGTAACAATAGGCACCGCAGCGGCGGCATCCCCCAATAAACCTGTGACATAAATATCATCACCGATTTTTGCACCAGAGCGCAACACCGCCATATCTGATTCCACATAACCATGAACTTGCAATGTAATAGTCAGTGGTCCTTTGGTTGTATCACCACCAACCAAAGCCAAACCAATAGGTTCAGCAAGTTCCGCCATGCCTTGTGCTAATCCAGCCAACCATTGCGGATCCGATTCTGGAATCGTTAGTCCCAAGGTAAAAAAGGCAGGCTTGGCGCCCATCGCAGCAAGGTCGCTCACACACGTTGCGACTGCACGATAACCAATGTCGACAGGATCTGCATCAAATGGAAAATGTCGACCTTCCACCAAGGTATCCATAGAAAACACCAAACTCTGCCCTTGTGGTACTTGTATCTGAGCACAATCATCACCGATACCCAACAATATATCACCGCGTTCTTGGGTATTTGCCATGACAGAAGCTTGAAAGATGTTTTGTATTAACTCGAATTCTTTCAACACACTATCCTTTTATTCTGACGATCAAAATGATTCGTAATTAAACTCATAATACATGGCGCAATAAGTTTCTGAGCTCTTTAAAAACGTCAAGATTACTGTGTCTCTGATGTTGAAGCATATCGACATTAGCCAACCACCCCATCTCCTCAAATTCAATAGGAAGTTTAATAAGCGTGCCTTTTTGCACTTCTTCAACCGCCACATGATTTGGCAATAAACACCAACCATATCCCTGTATTGACAGTTCAAGTAATACAAAATAATTATCTGCATACCAAACATCTGGGCTTATCTTTAGTTGGAAGCTGCTTGTTTGGGTGTTACGAGAACGAATGAGTAGTTGCCTATGTAGGCGTAAGCCATCAATATTCTTACAGCCCTGTCCTGCTAAAGGGTGTGATTTAGCAATGTATAAATCAAATTTTACAGAGCCAATACATTCATAATCTAAGTAGCTTGGAATACTTAATTCGCTAAAAATGATGCCTGTTAGCGGTTTTTCATCTTCCAACATATCAATTATGTCGAGACTGGATGCACTTAAAAACTCAAGCGATACATTCGGGTATTTATTTTTAAGCTTTGCCACAGCGTTGGTGATGACTTTAAGTGGAATCCCTTCATCAAGAGCAATGGTGATTTCTCTTGGTGTTTCATCATTTAATGCCAGTGCTGAATTTGTTAAACGCTGATGCTGACTAAGCAAGGCCACGGCTTGCGGCAATAACCTTTTACCCGCATCGGTTAATTGCGGATAACGACCAGAGCGCTCGAATAATACGGCATTACAGTCTATCTCTAAGTTAATAATATGTTGGCTGACGACAGATTGAGCCTTATTTAAATGTCGGGCAGCCGCAGAAAACGACCCCGTTTCGACCGTTGTTACAAATGCTTGAAGTTGTTCGACACTAAACATATCGTTTTTCCAGATACTATCTAACTGTTTAATATCTTAATAATGGATAAAAATAGGCCATTAGTCACTACATACAGGCATAAAATCAATAATGAAAACCGTTGAACGAATCTTTCAAGCCGTTCTTTTTGAAGTCACCGTACTTTCTATCATTATCCCCTCGTCAGTCATCATTGGTGGATTTGATACCGGAAAAATGACCATTGTAGCCGTCGCCATATCGCTATTTGCGATGCTTTGGAATTATATTTACAACCTAATCTTCGATAAGTTGATGGGATTTAACCGTTTAGAAAGGGGCTTAGTTCTTCGTGTTTCTCATGCGGTTGGTTTTGAGCTAGGAATGGCTGCCATCACACTGCCAGTAATGGCTTGGTATTTAGGGATTACCTTACTGGCTGCTGCCATTTTAGAGGCGGCTTTTTTAATATTTATACTTGTATATACCCTTGTATTCAATTGGGCATACGATCGATACCAGCCCTATCAGGTATGGTTCAGTAAACATTGATTCAATCAGACACAAAAAAGCTCTCGCTTTAATGCTAATTTGCACTAATAACGAGAGCTATTTTAGTAGATTATAACTCAAAGACAATAGCTCACTGAAGTCTTAAGCGTCTGGGCGCTTAGCGCGAGACTTTGGTGTTGCGATTACCTCAAGGTAGAAAGACTTCCAATGTTGGCTCTGTGCAGAACTAATATTGGTATTGATATCACCTTCGTGAATCACTCTAGCTTTCTCTGCTGTTTGGCCAAACTTACAATCAAATCCCCAAAAATCCGCATCTTCAGGCAAGGCTTTTGCACGTTCTTGCTTGATGTATTTTTTCACTTCATTTTTTGCTTCTTCAATGATGCGTTGATACGGTTTTTTGGGGTGAGATAAAACAAAGTTCTTTTTCATTGGAGTCCTACAAATATTAGATAAGGCGGATAGTGACCGTCTTTATAGCGCATATAATAACGGGTTAGCTCTGATGCAGCCAGAATAAGCGTTATTAGTACGTTAAAAAGATCAAAAACAAATATATGTGATTCCTACAATATTTTTTGGTTCATGCATAAGTTATGATCTTTCACTCACCTAGAGGCCTCTGCACGAAGCAACGAGCGAGGTTAAGCGCCTTCTTTTGATTGATAGCGGCCAACTAAGTTATTCGTTGCAAAACTGAGCAATATCATCACACCACTAAACAAAGCAACACCGTACCAGCCGTACATATCAAACATCATAACGCCTATATAGGAACCCAATGCCGCACCTAAATAATACCCCAACATATAAACCGCATTAATACGGCTTTGAGCAGCAGGATCAATGGAGAACACCCTCACTTGATTTGAAACTTGTGAAATAAAGACACCAAGATCAATCAAGATAATGCCCACAATTAAGCCAATTAAGCTTTCACCGAACACACCAGATACAAAGAAACCAACCGCAATCAACACCAAAGCAATATTAATCATATTGCGCGAACCCACTTTGTGATTCCATACTCCTGCGATTTTTGCCCCAACAACACCCGCTAATGCCACCACACCAAACAAACCCGCTTGCTGGGAGTTATAGCCAAAAGGCGCCTCGTGAACATGCAACGCCAATGTTGCCCAAAGCGCATTAAAAGCAGCAAACCAAAAACCGCCCGTTAACGTCGCTTGACGCAAAGTGGCATGCTTGACAATTAGGCTTCCCATACTCAACACCAGTTTAAAATAAGGCATTTTGTTCTCGGGCAGATTCTTCGGTAAAAAGGCGAACAAAAGCCCCCCAAATACCGACGCCAAGAGCGCTGACATTATAAATACTGCACGCCAGCCTAACTGTTCCCCCACAAATCCACTGATAGTCCGTGACAACAAAATGCCTATGGTTAACCCTGTCATTATGGTACCTATTACTCGCGCCTTGGTTTCTGGGGAACTCAAAGAAGCGGCAAAAGGAATAAGTTGTTGCGTAATATTCGCGCTTAATCCCACCATAAAACAGGCAGCCAGCAAGACATAAAAATTTGCCGAATTAGAGGCAAGCAAAGACGAAGCCACCAATAAAATAGACAAAATCGTAATAATATTTCTTCGTGGCATAGTATCGCCAAGAGGCGACAAAAAGAGTAACGCAGCCGCATAACCAATTTGTCCAGACGCAAGAACAGCACCTAATTGATCGCTAGTTAAACTAAGGTCTTCGCCAATTTGTGGAAGTATTGGCTGATTATAAAAAAGGTTGGCTGCCGTTGCTGAAACCGCGCTCGACATCAGCAACAACTGACCTCGTGAAAGAGAAGATGACTTTTTCTGACTCATATTGACTCCTGTTATGCAGAGGTTTTTCTATTAACGACAGCAATACTACAAAGCACAGCAAGGCCAGCACAGACTAAGAAAATCTTGCCATGATTCAATGGAATAAATTCTAGAACGGAAGTTACAAACTGACCGGTGAAAACGGCCATAGCAAACAAAGACAGATTACGCCCTAAATTGCGACTATTGCTCATTTCAACGGTAGAGTGATTCAGTAATGGAATAGACAAACCAAAACCTATACCAGCGAACACAGAAGCAAGGATAATGCTCATAGTTACGCTACTGAATGCGAACAATACATGCCCTATTGCATAGGTTAGAAAGGCAATCCCTAAGGTGTATTTCACACTAAAACGCGCCACCACTTTAGGCATAGTCATCGCAGAAAATACCGCCACTAAAGAGATAAATGACAACACATAACCAGTTTGTGCTTCACTGTAATCTAAGCTTGCAAGGAAACCGGGTAAGGAAATAATAAAGCTAAAAAACAAACCCATCGCTAAGACAGTAAACAACATTATCGATCCCATAGAAGATGCATTGCTTGAAACAGTGACGCTATTTTCTTCAGGTATGTCTGATGCTTTACGGCGAGGAACAAAAAACACCGTCAGAATCGCACATAGCAAACCCATGACATAAAGTAAAAACGGTGCTTGCCAGCTCAACTCACTCAGTAATCCACCAATAAATAAAAACACCACGCCACCAAGTTCAATTGCCATACCTTGTTTGGCAATCATGTTTAGTCGCGCAAACCCTTGATACCACTGTGAAATCACCGCCGTACCTGCGGCCATCAAACCTGCAGCAAAACCGCCGAGGATGATGCGGTCAATCGCTATTTGCCAAGGACCATACAGAAAAGCACCACCAGCGCCTAAAATGAAATATCCCCACAAACTAATGAGCAAAGTAGTTCTGGCACCAATATGATCAATTAATTTGCCAAACAAAGGCGCAAAAATCATCGCTCCCAAGGCAGGTAACGTAATGAGTAGAGGGGCATAATTACTTACACCTAACCCTTCAGCAACTGTATGTACCCCGGCGCTAAGGCGGCCCCCACCATAATAGTCAGCATGGCAACCAACAATAATGAAAGCTCACCTAAACGAGACAACAACATAATAACCTCTAAAAAATTAAACATTAGGAGAGGCACTTTACAATGAAGTCATTGATGCGTTAAATGATATAAATTTAACAAACTAATCTTATTTTGACATATATGAACTTTAAACATTTAAAGACTTTTATAGAAGTCGCTAATGGCCAAAGCTTTTCCAATGCTGCAGCTCGATTACATACAGTGCAAAGCGCCATCAGCCGACACATTAACGCCCTTGAAGAAGAATTGGGGGTGAGTTTGTTTGAGCGTAATACCCGCCATGTCGCACTAACAAGATCCGGAGAAGTTTATCTAACTCATGCGAAAGCCATCGTGGCTCATTGTGAGCAAGCCAAACACGATGCTCAACTAGTTGCTCAAGGGAAGCAAGGCGTCTTACGAATTGGTTATTTGAGTTCCGCATGCGCGCATTTTTTACCTTCTATGTTACGACGCTTTAATGAGTTTGCATCCAACATTGATGTGCAAATATTTGAAATGACTGCAGCTGAACAATTAACCGCATTTATAGATGGAAGCATAGACATTGGCTTTTCACGACCCGTCGATTACGGCTATGAAGGCTTAATAAAGCACAAACATTTAAGTGATGATCCCATTTATCTCGTAGTCAATGATACTCACTTTTTAGCTGAAAAAGGTGAAGCTGGGCTTTCTGACCTAATACCTTACCCTTTAACACTTTTTGCACGAGAACAAGCCATTGGCCTGTTTGATACTCTCATTAGTGTGTTTCATCAACACGACATCAGACCAAAGGTTCACAGTGAACCAGCCTCCATGCAGGCACTATTAACCCAAGTAGCCAGCAGTCAAAGTGTTGCATTAGTGCCAGGATGCGTTCGCAATCTACAAACCCAACAGTGTCGCTTTATCCCTTTGAACATCAAGATATTTGTCCCGCTGGAAATGCATTGGGAAAACAGTCCTACAGCAACGGCACAAACTTGGCTCCATTGGTGTGAACAACATGTTAATTTAGAACGAGAAACCGCTACACCCTGTTCGTCAGCATAAAAACAGAACTGGACAGCTCAACAACCAATCACCCATAAAAAAGCCCCGTTATTAACAAGTAATAATGGGGCTCTTAGCTATCTTTCAATAACGCTTTCGGTGACGTTCTGGCTCTCTTACCTTTTAGGAACTCACCTTATCGATTATTTATTTGCATCTCGGCGTGCTGCAATTTCTTCCATACGAACACGTTGCGCTAGTTTGTCTAAAATACCATTTACGTATTTGTGGCTTTCAGTTGCACCAAAACCTTTTGCTAACTCAACACCTTCGTTGATCGCAACGCGGTATGGCACATCTAGACGCTCTGACAATTCGAATGCGCCAATACGCATAACCGCCAATTCAATTGGATCAAGTTCGCTCAATGGACGGTCTAGTAACTCTTCAAACAATCCGTCTAGCTTTTTAGCGCTGGCGGTTACGCCTTGCAGAAGCTCACGGAAGTAAGGTTTATCACAAGAATCCATGTCTTGGTCAATCACGAATTGGGTTTCAATTTCGCTAACAGCAGATTGGTTCATCTGCCATTGGTAAACCGCTTGTAATGCCAAACGACGAGAAGCACTGCGCATTTGCGAACGTGAAGGCTTTTTCACCTTCTTTTTCGGTGCTGGAGTTTGATCGTTTGTTGTTTCCACTTCGCTCATTTTTTGCCTCAGTTATCCAGACTACGTCGCCTTGTAAGCTAACATTTTCGTCTGTTTGGTAGTGCTTATGTTCGTCTGCTAGACAGCGCCTTGGGTCATTATGGCCCAAGGCGCAAATATAGGTTTCATCTTGGCCGGCGATTATAGCAATTTTTATCCTACGTTTCTCGGCAAAGTTTTCTAAATATCACAAAGAAAACATCCTTTTTTACAATCTACAGCCAAGAAACGAGAAAAAGGCTTAGAAAGCAATGACTCAGCGTTAACGATAAGCCAACACTTTCTTCAAAATCACTAGGTTAAAGCTCGTCATCATCCAGATACGTTGGCAAATATACCAAACGCAAATCTTGACCTATTTGACGCACAGATTTGAGCTCTAATTCCACTGCTTCATCCATGGTTTCTAAAGGCAGTTGAAACAAAGGACGCGCACTCGAACCCAATAATTTAGGGGCCATGTAAACAACAATTTCATCCACTAAACCGGCTTGTAAAAAACCGCCTGCTAATTCAGAACCCGTTTCAAGCAAAACCTCATTAATACCAGCGTCAGCAAGTTGCTCCATGGCATCTAATAAATCCAAACGACCATCTTCACCGCGAGGTGAAAAACGCACCGTGACGCCTTTCTTTTTCAGCACTTCAAGGTGTTCGTCTTCGATCTCTTCTTCGATAGAAAAGACACAGGCTTGTGATGTTGGATAAAGAATCTTAGCTTCTGGCACAATGGACAAAGCCGTATCCATAACAACACGCAAAGGTTGACGCACGGTTTTCGGATCGGCTTCTTGATCGTTACTGTCAATACGAACCGTCATGCTCGGATTGTCTGTTAGAACAGAACCAATACCTGTCACAATCGCATCGCTTTGAGCGCGCAAACGCTGCACATCAAGGCGCGCTTCGATTCCGGTAATCCATTGGCTTTCGCCGGATTCCATCGCGGTGCGACCATCGATACTCATTGCCAATTTCACACGTACGTAAGGCAAGCCTTCTCGCATGCGTTTAATAAAACCTAGATTAAGTGCTTCGCATTCAGCTTCTTGAATAGGTCCAATCACCTCGATACCGGCTTTTTTCAGTTTTTTCAAGCCATTACCTGATACTTCTGGATTCGGATCTTGAATCCCAAACACCACACATGCCACACCAGCCTTGATCAAAGCGTCGGCACAAGGCCCTGTTTTGCCTTGATGACTGCAAGGTTCTAGCGTCACGTAAGCAGTTGCGCCTTTAGTGTCTTGGCTATTTTGCTTGGCATCATTAATAGCATGCACTTCTGCGTGCGCTTCGCCATATTTCAGGTGAAAGCCTTGGCCTATTAGCTGACCATCTTTTACTAAGACACAACCAACGCGAGGATTTGGATGCGTTGTATACAGGCCTTTGTTTGCCAATTGAATGGCTTTCGCCATCCAGTATTCGTGATTATGAATTGTCATTCTTTGTCTTCTTTGTCTTTTTTAAGAGCTTGTAATTCCGCACTGCTACTTTCTAGGCGGTCAATCGCCTCACGGAACTCGCTAATGTCTTTAAAACTTCGATAAACCGAGGCGAACCGAACATACGCTACCTGATCAAGCTGTTGCAATTCATCCATTACCGCTTCGCCAGCCCAACGAGAAGGTAACTCTCGCTCACCGGTTGCCTGCATTTTTTCCTTGATTCTGGTGATCGCAGTTTCAATCGCTTCACTGCTCACTGGGCGTTTTTCTATCGCTTTAATGATGCCATTACGTAACTTATCTTCATCGAACGCCTCACGGCTGCCATCACTTTTGATCAGTTTTGGCATTTGTAATTCGGCTACTTCAAACGTGGTAAAACGCTCATGACAATGAATACAAGTACGACGACGGCGTACTTGTGCGGCTTCCGAAACTAACCGCGAGTCGACTACTTTAGTATCTAGAGTTCCACAAAAAGGGCATCGCATAGCGCTTCCAATATCACTAAATTGGTGTAAGAATGCCTATATTTAGGCTATTCATTTCTGGCACAAATAATACCAATCTAGCCATCATATAGCTACTGAGTAACAGCGCGCGTTTTCATACAAAAATAGAAAGAACATCAGGATATTTATGCCGTTAGCAGAACTCGCTGGTTTAGCCGCCGCATTGTGTTGGACAATCTCTAGTTTAATGGCGCCTAGATTAATACAACGCTTTGGCACCATGCGTTTCAATACCGTTCGAATCGCTATCGCCAGCGCTATTTTGTTACTTGTTTGTGTTATTGGTCAGCGCTTTAGTTCTCAACTATGGCAACACTCAGAAATGATCATGCTGTCTGGTTTACTGGGCATATTTCTTGGCGACACAATGTTGTTTAGCGCGGTACATCGTCTTGGACCAAGACGCACAGGTGTCATTTTTGCAACCAATGCACCGATGTCGATTTTGCTCAGTTGGCTATTTCTAGATGAATACCTTTCCTTTAGCCAATTATTTGCCTGTGGACTGGTATTGACTGGCGTCATTATCGCTATTTTATTTGGTAAACGCTCTGCTTTTAAGGAAGATAAAAGTAACCACGCGTGGGAACAAACTAAAGGCAAGCTGAGTATCGGCATTCTTATGGCGCTGGGTGGCGCACTTGGACAAGCCTGCGGTGCATTGCTTAGTAAGCCCGCTTTATTAGATGGCGCCGACCCAATTGCAGTTTCAGCCTTACGCGTTAGCACAGGTGCAATCGCTCTTATTCTTGCGTATGGTTTATTTTATCGCCACAAGAAACCCACAGAAGCTCTTCCTTTTTGGCAACTGAACGCATCTGATTTTCTCGGTATAATCGCCATGGCGACGATTGGTATGGTAATCGGTATGAGTCTTTTGGTTTGGGGTGTCGGAAACGCCAATGTCGGCATAGTGACTACATTGTCGGCTGTCGTGCCTGTGCTTATCTTACCGGCGTTATGGATTACCACTGGCCAACGGCCTGCATTCGGCGCTTGGCTAGGGGCAATTTTAGTGGTGGCTGGCGCTGCGCTGATCATTCTTCATTAGCGCCAGCTGTGCTATCCTTACGGTACTTTCAAATAATTCAATAAGTGACTCATTTTATGGCTCAGTTTGTATACAGCATGAACCGCGTTGGGAAGGTTGTTCCTCCTAAACGTGAGATTCTTAAAGATATTTCTCTTTCATTCTTCCCTGGCGCTAAGATCGGCGTGTTGGGTCTTAACGGTTCTGGTAAATCGACTCTTTTACGCATTATGGCAGGTGTTGATACCGAGCATAATGGTGAAGCACGTCCAATGCCGGGTATTAAAATCGGTTATTTGGAGCAAGAACCTCATCTTGATCCAACGAAAAACGTACGCGGTATTGTTGAAGAAGCCTTCGAAGACGTTATCACGGCGATGGCCCGTTTGGATGCGGTTTATGCAGAATACGCAGAACCAGACGCTGATTTTGACGCGCTAGCAAAAGAGCAAGGCCAACTTGAAGCCTTGATCGAAGCGAAAGAAGGCCACAACTTAGAACGTGCCCTTGAAGTAGCCGCTGACGCACTTCGTCTTCCACCTTGGGAAGCAAGTGTTGAGCATCTTTCTGGTGGTGAACGTCGTCGTGTTGCTCTATGTCGCCTATTGCTCAACAAGCCAGACATGATCCTTCTCGACGAGCCAACTAACCATTTGGATGCTGAATCCGTTGCTTGGCTAGAACGCTTCTTGAAAGACTACCCAGGCACCGTTGTGGCGATTACCCATGACCGTTATTTCCTTGATAACGCTGCTGGCTGGATTCTGGAACTTGACCGTGGACACGGTATTCCATACGAAGGTAACTACTCTTCTTGGTTGGAACAAAAAGACGCTCGACTACAAAGTGAAGCCAAACAACAAGCCTCTCATCAAAAAGCCATCAAATCGGAACTTGAATGGGTTCGTCAAGGTGCTAAAGGTCGTCAGTCTAAATCCAAAGCACGTTTGGCTCGATTCGAAGAAATGAACTCACAAGAGTTCCAAGATCGTAACGAAACCAACGAACTGTACATTCCACCGGGGCCACGTCTTGGCGGGAAAGTCATCGAAATCGAAGGCGTCAGCAAAAGTTTCGAACACAAGATGTTGCTGGAAGACTTCAACATGGTCGTGCCACAAGGCGCTATCGTTGGTGTGGTTGGCGGTAACGGTGCTGGTAAATCGACCTTGTTCAAAATGATTGCCGGAATCGAACAACCAGACACAGGCACAGTCACACTGGGCGAAACAGTACAACTGGCTTACGTTGATCAAATGCGTGAACTGGATGGCGATAAAACCGTGTTTGAAGAAATTGCCGACGGCCAAGACATGATCACTGTCCACAACTACAAAGTCGTGTCTCGTGCTTACATCGGTCGCTTTAACTTCAAAGGATCGGATCAACAGAAATTAGTTAAGCATTTGTCAGGTGGTGAGCGTAACCGTTTGCACCTTGCGAAATTGCTGAAGGAAGGCGGCAACGTATTGCTACTGGATGAGCCAACCAATGATCTTGACGTAGAAACATTACGAGCACTGGAAGACGCGTTACTGGCCTTCCCTGGTGCCGCGATTGTTATTTCCCATGACCGTTGGTTCCTAGACCGTATCGCTACGCATATCCTTGCATACGAAGGCGATTCTAAAGCCGTATTCTTCGAAGGTAACTACGCAGAATACGAAGCCGACTACAAACAACGTACTGGTAACGAAGCCACACCAACACGTATCAAATACAAACGTATTGACGCGTAATTCTAGTTAATAGGATTTGGTTTGGGTTTTAGAATGGAAAACCGCTTTCACAAATGGAAGCGGTTTTTTGTGTGAAATAGCTTTTAATAATTTTTTGTCAAGAAGCTCATTAAGACAAAACATAAGAACACTTATTATTTTACACTTTTCTTTATTTCCCCTATTTATTGACCCACTGTATTTAATCTCTACATGTAAAGATGAAAATTCTGACGACGCCACGACTTGTTCATATAAAGCCAGCTACGTATAGTCAGCACAGTTGAAAACTGTGCTTGTCTTTATATTTTAAAATGTTACTTTATAACAATGCTGGCATTATGGACCTTGATTACTCTTGATAGACAATACAACCCACTCTAACCCACCACAGCAAGCTGCGGCACTGCCTGTCTGCTTGTCAAATTGCCAACCAGCTGCATTGATGTTGGATAATGTGGCTTGGTCACCGTACAAAGACAAACCCTTACTCGCGCCAATTAGCCTATCCGTTAATGCTGGTGAGTTTGTTGCTGTAGTGGGCCCAAATGGTTCAGGTAAAACCAGCTTATTACGATGCCTTTATCGAGTTAATAAACCAACTGCAGGCCGAGTTTTGATCGATAAGAAAGACATCTGGTCTCTCTCTGCTCGTCAATGCGCTCAACGTATCGCTACTGTTTTACAAGACTCTGGCGCTGAATTTGGTTTGAGTGTGTTTGAAATGGTGGAGATTGGCCTGACACCAAAATCCATCAACTGGAAACGCACGGACAAAGACGTCAATATTATCAATGATATTTTAACCTTATTGGATGTTGCTCATTTTGCGGATCGCTCGTTTAGCTCACTGTCTGGCGGTGAACGTCAACGTGTCATGATTGCGCGGGCTCTAGTGCAAAATCCAGACATTTTAATTCTAGACGAACCTACTAATCATTTGGATATTCGTCATCAGCTCGAAGTACTCGAACTGCTCGCAACGCTTCCTTGCACCATCATTGTGTCTTTGCATGACCTATCTCTTGCGTCGGCTTACGCGGATCGCGTTTTAGTAATGAAAGAAGGTCAGATGCAAAATTACTCTGAACCGAAAAGCGTATTCACTCAAGAACAAATACGGCAAGTCTTTGATGTAGAAACTATTATTGACGAACACCCTACTACCCAACGCCCACGATTTTCCTTTTACTTAAATAACAAACAGCTGAATAAAAAGCAGGATTAGCTTATGACCCTTTCCACTCGTCAACACATCAAATACACTTCCTTTTTGGTAACAGGTTTGATATTCAGTGCCTTACAGACCAGCGAATTACAAGCCGCTGAGTCTCACTACCCAGTTAAGGTACAAAGTTGTGATCGTACGGTAACCTTTAATCAAGTACCGAAAGCAGCGATTCCAAACGATTCAAACCTAACAGAAATGATGCTGGCATTGCGCCTTCAAGATCACATGGTGGGCTTTACCGGCGTGTCTGGCTGGAAGACCTTAGACGCAGAGTTACGTAAAGGCATTGGTGAACTGCCTGAACTCTCTCCAAAATATCCAACCAAAGAAGTCCTACTTGGCGCAGACGCCGACTTCTATTTTGCAGGCTGGAACTATGGCATGCGAGTCGGCGGTGGCGTGACGCCTGATACATTGGCACCGCTCGGTATTAAGGTATATGAACTGACCGAAAGCTGCATTCACATCATCGACAAACCAAAAGCTTCTATGAATGACATGTACAACGATTTGTTGAATTTAGGTCGTATTTTTAATGTCGAAGAACGTGCAAATAACTTAGTCGATGGCTATAAAAAAGAACTCGCAACTTTCCAAGAAAACCTAGCACCACTGGCTCAATCTGTCAGTGTGTTTGTCTACGACTCTGGCGAAGAACAACCTTTTACCGCTGGGCGACATGCGATGCCAACCGCTTTGATTGAAGCCGCTGGCGGCAAAAACATCGTCGATGATGTACGTAAGAGCTGGATTCAAATTGGTTGGGAATCGGTGATTGATCGCGCACCTGAAGTGATTGTCATCGTGAATTATGGCGAAGTGACTGCACAGCAAAAAATAAATTTCTTACGCAGCAACTCTGCGTTCAGTGATATTCCAGCAGTTAAAAACAACCGCTTTGTCGTTTTAGAATACGTTGAAGCGACACCCGGTCCGCGTAATATAGAGGCGATCAAACGCTTAGCTAAGGCCTTTAGAACAGAATAATGAACGTATCCAAACAGAAAACCATGCTCATCGCTAAAATACCTTTACGAGTTTTGTTATTCGCGTTGAGCATTTTCCTCATTATTTTAATGGGGGTTGCCATTGGCGTTGGTTCAGTACCGATTTCGCAATCGACTGTTTGGGGCGTTATTGGCAATAAGTTGTCATTTACCAACAGCTTGCCAACTTGGTCGATGGGAAGAGAAAACATTGTCTGGGCCGTGCGTTTACCTAGAGTCATTTTGGCCGCCATTGTGGGTGCAACATTGGCGGTTGTGGGAGCCGCGTTGCAATCAGTAACTCGAAACCCTTTAGCTGATCCTCATCTTTTGGGGATTTCGTCTGGCGCCGCATTGGGTGCCATTATTGCCTTGTTACATACAGGTATGATTTTAGGTGTTGTGACGGTGCCTGTGTTTGCCTTCCTTGGAGCACTGTTTGCGATGTTCCTAGTGTTGGGCGTAGCAAATTTTTCTATGGCACACAGTGCCGGACGATTGATTTTAGCCGGTGTAGCAGTGGCCTTTGTGCTTACCGCGTTAGGCAATTTGTTCATCTTTATGGGTGATCATCGAGCGTCTCATACTGTGATCTTTTGGATGTTAGGCGGATTAGGCCTCGCTCAATGGGGACAGCTTTGGTTCCCCTTCTTTACTCTCTTGTTGGGCGCAGGTTATCTAATTTATAAAGCAAGATACCTCAACGCAATGATGCTTGGAGATGAAACCGCCAGTACGTTAGGTGTGCCTGTACAGCGCTTTCGTTTAATCGTCATCGTAGTATGCGCGCTGTTAACTGGTGCAGCTGTGGCGTTTTCGGGCGTGATTGGTTTTGTCGGTTTGATGGTGCCGCACATTGTGCGTTTATTGGTTGGCGGAGATTACCGAAAAACCCTACCTTTATCGGCGTTATTCGGGGCATTATTTTTGGTCTTCGCCGACATCATTGCCAGAGTCATTATTCCACCAGAAGACATGCCAATCGGTATTTTAACTGGCTTGGCGGGCGGCATCGCCTTTGTCTTCCTAATGAGACAAAGACGTAACGTGGCCTTGTAAAGATTGTTACCTTAGTGAATACCATGCGGTCGTTATTACCATGAGACGCTAAACTCAAAAAACAAACCCTAGATACTAATAACAGTAGTTCTGCGTTTAAAATTTACATTAAACTTACGATCAGTAATATTTATACCTTTTGTTTTAGGTTAAAATCTATACGAAATATTTACCATGAAATAAAATGATT
Organism: Marinomonas ushuaiensis DSM 15871; assembly: GCF_000521805.1. GTDB lineage: Bacteria > Pseudomonadota > Gammaproteobacteria > Pseudomonadales > Marinomonadaceae > Marinomonas > Marinomonas ushuaiensis. Next base: position 409,968 of record NZ_JAMB01000001.1, on the reverse strand, counting down.
TTTTGATTTTTGTTTTTAACTTTATATCCTTTTATTTCAGGAATTAGGCGCATTTACATGAATTGGCTTCAAGATTTTTTTGTTTTTGATATGACAAATTATCAAACGGATATGGGCACTTATAATTATTGGCTCGTATTTTTGTCTATCTTGTTGTCGTCTTCTGCGTCGTTTTTCTCCCTGCATTTCGCCTCAGTGGCTCAACACATTGCGACTAAGAAACACAAAAACATTGCGGTTATTTCTGGCTCTTTTGTTATGGCCGGTGGCATTTGGAGTATGCACTTTGTTGGTATGTTGGCGTACGACATGGGACATTCTGTTAGCTACGAGCCTTGGCTGACTCTGTTTTCTATTATTCCTAGTGTCATTGCGTCTTACATCACATTGAATCTATTGATCAAAGATCAATTGTCGCCTTGGGAATTGGTCTTCGGCGGCACCATTGTCGGCCTAGGCATAGGCACCATGCATTACATGGGAATGGCGGCCATGGAAATGAACGTCATTTTACGCTACGACCCTTATTGGTTTGCTTTGTCGATCGTAGTTGCGGCAGGGCTCGCGATTATTGCTTTGGCAACTCGCTACTACATTCTCAAAATATACCCAAATTTACACGAAGGTATCGTTAATGCTTTGGGTGCGACGATTATGGGTGCGGCGATATCGGGCATGCATTATACCGGCATGACAGGCGCTCGCTATATTTCTCTCCCTAACTCTACGCATGATCAGCACATGCATCATATGCAACAAGAGACAGGAGTAGATAATTATTACTTATCTTTAGCGGTATCTGTTGCCACTTTGTTAATATCCATACTGGCAACCAATATCGCCTCTCAGCTTCGTTATCGTCAGCTTTTGCTGGAAAAAACGTCAAATGAACTTCGCTTATCCACCACTTTAGACACAGCGGTTGACGGTATTATCACCATTGATCATAAAGGTACTATCCAAGAGTTCAACAATGCTGCTGAAAGTATTTTTGGTTGGAGTGAAGTGGAAGTAATTGGGCAAAATGTTTCTATTTTAATGCCTGAGCCTTATCAAAGAGAACACGACAGCTATTTATCCAATTACAGAAACACAGGTTTCAAAAAAGCCATCGGTATCGAGCAAGAAGTGACAGCCTTACACAGAGATGGTCACATTTTCCCAATTCGTTTAGGGATTGGCGAAGTTAAACTCGATGGTTTCGATCCTCTTTTTGTTGGCTTCGTCACAGACATTTCTGCTCGTCGCGCTATGGAAGAAACCATTCGTAAAAACGAAGAGCAATACAGTTCTTTGATTAAGAATATTCCTGGTGCTTCGTTTCGATGTAAGTTGAACACAAACTGGGACATTCTGTTTATTAGTGACGCCATTGAAAAACTATCAGGCTGGAAAGTAGAAGACTTCCATAATGGCAATGCATCTTTAGCGGATCTTATTCACCCAGAAGATAATGAAAAACTCTTGGAAGCGGTGAATGTTGCAAAAAACGGCAACGGTACTTATACCGTAGAATATCGTTCCAAACACAAAAATGGCCATTACCTTTGGGTACTGGAAAATGGTTCTTTGGCTTTCGATGAAAATAATGAACCGCAGTGGATTGACGGCGTAATCCTAGACATTTCGTCTAGAATTGAAATGGAAGTGGATTTACGTCAAGCGAAGCTCAAAGCCGAGCAGTCTGCTGAAAGTAAGTCGGCTTTCCTTGCAAACATGAGTCACGAAATTCGCACACCGATGAATGCCATCATTGGCTTCTCTGACATTTTATTAGAGTCAGACATCTCTGCTGAAAACAAAAAACACCTCAGTACCATCAGTAAATCCGGTCGCGCACTACTGCATTTGTTAAACGATATTTTGGACAGCGCCAAGCTGGATAAAAATAAGTTGGAATTGGATGAGCTGCCTTTCGATCTGATGAATATGGTCGACACCGTCATTTCAACATTATGGTTGCAAGCCAAAACCAAAAATGTAGATTTAAGCTTCACCATTGAAGACAGTGTTGGAAAAGCCTATTTGGGGGCTGAAGGCCGTATTCATCAAGTTTTAATGAATCTAATTGGTAACGCCATAAAGTTCACTGAAATCGGCAGTGTAACGCTTGATATATCCAGACAAGAAAATGGTGATCTTCGTTTCGCAGTCACTGACACCGGCATAGGCATTCCAGCAGAAAGGTTGCATAAGATTTTTGATCCTTTCACTCAAGCTGACGCTTCGATGAGTCGACGTTTTGGTGGAACTGGTTTAGGAACAACCATATCGAAACAACTTGTTGAGCTGATGGGAGGTCAAATCCATGCAACAAGTGAGTTAAATGTGGGCAGTTGTTTTTATGTGGATTTACCACTCAAAGAAGCAGAACTTGTACCTGTTAATAAAGAAAAATCAAACCTAATGTTGGCCTCCAAACGCATTCTTATTGCCGACGATGTAGAACAGAACATCACTTTGCTGACGATTATTCTTCAACGCCAAGGCCATGAAGTGCATTTGGCCGAAGACGGCGCCGAAGTCGTGACTCAATTTAAAAAGCTTCAGCCAGACCTCATTTTAATGGACATTCAAATGCCCGTAATGGATGGTTTAACAGCGACCCAAATCATCCGAACCTACGAAAAAGACAACAGCTTATCTCGTACTCCTATTATCGCTCTGACGGCTAACGTATTACTGGAAGACAAACTCGAAGCACAACGTGCAGGTATGGACGGATTTGCCAACAAGCCTATCGATGTTAATGCACTAACCATAGAAATGGCACGTGTGTTAAATGTCGAAACCATAGAACAAGAAGTAACTGAACTAGATCAATCTGAGGTCTGCGTTAAAAAACAGATCAATTTCGAAAAAGGCTTGAAGCTATGGGGTGAAGTGCCAGTTTATTTAACTGAATTAGGTCATTTTTTAGCGCTCCATAACTCTTTAATCGAAACCTTGAAACGTCACTTAGAAAACAAGGCGTTCTCTGAAATTCATACCCTCGCACATGCAATTAAAGGTTCATCAAGTAACTTGGCCTTGCTAACCATTAGTAAACAAGCCACCGCAATAGAAGGTGCCGCCAAAGCAGAAAACGGTACTGAGTGTTTCGGTGTTATTCAAAAACTTGAAGACTACATGGCAAGTTTTGAACAAGAATTGGATGAACTTAGCAGTACACATTTAATAGAAAATGCCGACAACGACCAAACAACGTATCAAAAGATGTCTAAAGAAGCGTTGCTAGAGCTGATAGATGAGCTGATAAAATTAACGAGCGCAGGTGAAGTGGACGATCCTAAAATCGACTATTTTGTCGCCAATATTTGCCTAAATATGAAAAGCAAAGCAATTGGGGTAAGAAACGCACTCTTAGATTTTGACTTCGACGCTGCGTCAGCCATACTAATTGAATTAAAGACAATGATTGAGGAAGCGGCGTGATAATCGATAAAAAAATATCACCACGTATTTTATTGGTAGACGACGAACCAACAAATTTAAGAATCTTACGACACATTCTCCAAGACTATTATAAATTGTCTTTTGCCAAATCTGGAGAAGCGGCGTTAGATCTCATTGCGAAAGAGGAAATAGATCTCATTCTTTTAGATGTAATGATGCCAAACATGACAGGTCATGAGGTGTGCAGAACACTGAAAAGCAATGCGGCAACCAAAGAGATTCCGGTAATCTTCGTAACAGCACTAAAAGACGCGGCAGATGAAGAGCAAGGTTTTGACATTGGCGCAGTAGACTACATTACTAAGCCTGTTGTGCCTGCGGTTGTTTTAGCTCGTGTTAAAACGCATTTATCTTTAACCAGTGTTGCCAAGCTGCACCAGACCCACCTTGATCTCATTCAACGATTAGGCCGTGCAGCAGAATACAAAGACAACGAAACAGGCATGCACGTACAGCGAATGAGCCGTTATACCCGTGAACTTGCCCTGGCTTATGGGTTTTGTGAAGACTACGCCAACGATCTTATGATGGCTGCGCCTATGCACGATATTGGAAAAATAGGGATTGCCGACAATATTTTGTTAAAACCGGGAAAACTCACCGCTGAAGAATATGAAATAATGAAAACTCATGTGCAAATTGGTGCTGAGATTTTATCTAACCCTCGCTCTCACCTTATTCAATTAGCCCATATTATGGCGCTCTCACATCACGAAAAGTGGGATGGTTCAGGCTACCCCAACGGTTTATCCAAAGACGACATACCTATTGAAGGAAGGCTTATAGCCGTTGCCGATGTCTTTGACGCTTTAACCAGTGAACGTCCTTATAAAAGAGCATGGTCTATTGATGAGGCCGTTAATTACATCTTTGAACAATCAGGCTCGCATTTTGACCCTGCTATTCCGCCATTATTAAAACAAGTATTGCCAAAACTTTTAGAAATTAAGACCGAATTCTCAGAAGTAACAGAATAACTGATCCAATGTAGTGTTAAGAACGTATATGCATTAGGAAACTAAACATTACATAATGGAAATCCAACATGTTCTTTAAAAAACAAGCACCACCTGAAAACGCAGAAGCACAAATAGAAGCAATTCAAAATAGCGCGTTCATTGATGCTATGAGCAAGTTCTGCGCCACCATAAGCTTTCTGCCTGACGGCACTATATTAGACGCAAATACACAATTTTTAGGTGCTGCCGGTTATTCATTAGAAGAAGTACAAGGCAAAAAGCACGTTATCTTTTGTCCTGAAGAAATCGCTCAAAGCACAGAATATAAGAACTTTTGGCCATCTCTCGCTGCAGGAAAAAGCCAACAAGGTACATTTTTACGTCAACGAAAAGACGGATCAGACTTATGGCTGGAAGCGACTTATTTTCCTATTGAGATAGAAGGAAAAATTGTAAAAGTCGTAAAAATTGCAGCAGATGTGACAAAAGCAAAAGAGATATCAGACAGACAAGTGGCCGTTTTCAAAGCCATTGATCGCTCTTCTGCCACTATTGAATTCCAACCAGATGGAACAATCATCACTGCCAACAAAAACTTCCTAGACGCAATGGGTTACCCAATTAAGGAAGTCGTTGGTCAGCATCATCGTAAATTCTGTACAAATGACTTCTATCAAGAAAACCCTAATTTCTGGAAAGACCTAGCACAAGGGCACTTTATTACAGGTAAATTTGAGCGAATTGATAAACAAGGTCGAAAAGTATGGCTCGAAGCCAGCTACAACCCTATTTTTGATGATGAAGGCCAAGTTGTAAAGGTACTCAAGGTAGCGTCTGACATTACCCAAAGCATTAACGAGCAACACGCGACTCAAGAAGCTGCAGAAGTTGCTCACTCCACCTCAGTAGAAACATCGAAAGCTTCTGCAGACGGTGCTGAAATACTCAGTCGTACTGTTGAAACATCCGACAAAATTGTCCTTGAGATTGAAACTGCAACTCAGTTGATCGAGCAACTCAATGTTCAATCTGAAAACATCGCTAAAATTGTCACGACAATTGGCTCTATTGCAGATCAAACGAATCTACTTGCTTTAAACGCTGCCATTGAAGCCGCACGAGCTGGAGAACATGGTCGAGGCTTTGCAGTCGTTGCCGATGAAGTAAGAACCCTAGCGGCTCGCACCAGTACTTCAACTGTTGAGATTGAAGATATGGTTGCACAAAACAGCAGCTTAACTCGTCAGGCAAAAACAAACATGGATAATGTGAGCCAGCGCTCGCTTGAAAATGCTCAGCTTATTAACCAAGCGGCATCGATCATAGGACACATTCGAGCTGGTGCCGAACACGTTTCAACGACCGTGAGTAAACTGCTTCACTAAAATGATCTCTGACAGCAGAGATACAGACATAATATTTTGTGTATTTTCTTAATTAAACAAGAACTGAACATCATTGACTAAATGAAATCATTAAATAAGCGGCTTTATCTAAGCCGTTTATTTCTGAGAAAATTCAGCATCTTAATCACATCGCCCCACCATTAATGGATCCATTGCTAATTGCTCAAATAGCCATTTTTCAAATAACTGAATACTTTCTTGCTGCTCAGATTGCTGCGGATAAACAATAAAATAATGCCTTTGACTAGCGACACTTACTGGAAAAATTTGTCGTAACTTCCCTTGATCGAGTTCGTCTTTGATTAATATAGGATCTATCAACGCCACGCCAGTACCAGCAATACAGGCATCCAATATTTGCGATGTATTTTGAAAATCAAAAGATACTTCTGGATCGTTAAAAGCCAACTGCTGTGTCGAAAACCATTCATGCCATTCAGTCATTACATTTGCATTAAAAAGTAATGGCAGATCTAACAGATCTATCACCTGTTTAATGCTCGTAAATATGTCATTTCGACAAACGGCTACAAGGCGTTCGCGACATAATCTTTTTGCTATCATTCCATTCCAGGGACCAACACCTCGACGAATAGCTAAATCAAAATTACTTTTATTAAAATCGGACGAGCTCGTACTAGTCTGTACTTTTAATTGCCAGTTTGGTTGTGATGCCCTAAAACTTGCTAGCTTTGGCAGTAACCAACGAGTCGCAAAAAAGGGGACGATTGACATTTTAATTTCTTGATTGGTAACTAAAGCTTGATCTGTTAACTGCTCAGTTGCTCTTAATAATGTCTCTATTCCTAGCTTCACTTGCGGATAGTAACGCTCACCTTCTGCGCTTAAAACCACCTGCCGATCTAATCGCACAAATAACGTAACGCCCAACCGTTGTTCCAATTGTCTAATTTGATGGCTGACCGCGGAAGGTGAAATAAAAAGCTCTTCTGCAGCCAGTAAAAAACTGCTCAATCTAGCCGCACTTTCAAAAGTACGTAAACTATTTAGCGACGGTAATGCCATGTTCACACCCAGTAATAATTGATTTATATAGTATACATGAGCAAACGCTCATCCATAAGCTGAGAAGAACTCTTTTGTCGCCATTCAAGCGTCTCTCTATACTGAATTCAATTAAAATCCAACACAAGGAAAACGAATATGAACATCTCAGGAAAAATCTTAATCGCTAGTGAATGGTTACAGGGAGAAGGCAATAATTTCAATGCAAGCAATCCAAGTAATGGACAGCAGTCTAGCGAGACTTTCAGTAACGCGAGCACTGCTCAAGCACAAGCAGCTACTCTCGCAGCATCGCAAGCATTTGATATATATAGCCAATATAGTGATCAGAAAAAAGCAACGTTTCTGCGCACTATAGGCATTGAGCTCGAAAAAGTACGCTCTGCCATCGTCCAACGCGCCACTTGGGAAACAGCTTTACCAGAATCTCGCATTAACGGCGAACTGGGCAGAACAATCGGACAATTAAATATGTTTGCACAATTATTAGAAGATGGAGACTGGAAACGCCCTGTAATCGATCTTGCACAACCAGATCGTCAGCCATTACCTAAACCTGATATTAGATTGACTCAAGTTCCCCTGGGCCCTGTTGTTGTATTTTCAGCAAGTAACTTCCCATTAGCCTTCTCTGTCGCTGGCGGTGACACCGCATCCGCATTGGCGGCCGGCTGCCCCGTTATTGTTAAAAACCATAATGCACACCCAGGTACCTCTGAAATAGTGGCATCAGCGATTGTCGCAGCGATTAAACAATGTGGTATACCTAGCGGTGTGTTTTCCATGTTACATGGTGATGGTCGAATAATTGGTGCTGGCTTAGTCACTGATCCTAAAGTAAAAGCGGTAGGTTTTACAGGTTCTATTACTGGTGGACGTGCACTTTATAATTTAGCTGTTGGCCGCCCTGAACCTATTCCTTTTTATGGTGAATTAGGCTCTACTAATCCAGTATTTTTGCTACCGAAATCACTTGATGCTAACGCGGAAGAAATAGCGTCTTCATTTATTGGTGCTCTCATGATGGGCGTAGGTCAGTTTTGTACTAGCCCAGGTATCTTAATTGCTATCAAAGGCCAATCATTAAATAGACTTCTCGCCTCACTTGCTGAAAAAACACCAGCGTTAAACGCCGCGTCTATGCTGACGGCAGGTATTTGTAAAAGCTATCAACAGTCTTGTTTAACACGTGAAGCAATGCCAAGCCTTACAAAAATTGCCAGTGGTGAAAGTGCTGATAGTAAAGCCAGCCAAGCGCAAGTAAATCTATTCAGTGTCGATGCTGTCGATTACTTAAAACAGACAGAGTTAGAAGAAGAAGTATTTGGCCCATCTACGCTTGTTGTCTGTTGTGAAGACAGTGATCAACTATTAGCCGTTGCTAAAAGTCTAGGCGGACACCTAACGGCGGCATTATTTTCTGAAGAAGCGGATCAAGATCTAGCTAGCCAACTGCTACCGGTTCTACAGCAACGTGTCGGTAGGATTTTGTTTGATGGTTATGGCACCGGCGTTGAGCTGAGTTCCGCAATGTCTCACGGAGGCCCTTACCCTAGCAGTACAGCAAGTCAAACCACGTCTGTTGGCACTCGATCTATTGAGCGCTTTATACGTCCTGTCTGTTATCAAAATACGCCAGACGCTTTATTACCTATCGAGTTGAAAAATGCTAACCCTGATTCGGTAATGCGTTTAGTCAATAACAAGTGGTCGACTGATGCAATAAGCTAGATTGAGATAATTTAACACTCTTCATCTCTTCATTATTTTCTTAATGAAGTGATGAAGCTCAATCTAATTCTATAAAATAGCGGTTGTCTGAGATGCTAACTAAGTACTAGTTGTTTGCTGCATAAGCATGCTATCTAGGCCTATGGAAGGCTCAAGGACATAAAAAGGTAGGATTAGGTTTGAGCGGCTTTAAAACCAATCATTTATATTTCTATCAAGATATCAGGTATGACCTAATCACTAGGAAACAATTTCCGATCAATTTTAAAGTGCCCAATAAAACGCAGAGATGGGATTAAGGAAGGTGCGAGCGAACCTTCTAAGTCTCAGTCTTTCAAAGACTGTATTCTTTGTTGGGCACCTCAACAATAGATAAACTATTTACATTCGGCACTCGCCTCGAATAACAGACTTTTATCCACACCCTAAGATAAGAGAACTTGTTCAAACCTTCCTTAATTAGACAATTTTTCTATAGAATCTTTTATAATTTTACTTAAAGAAGCGTTCGCGGTAAGTGCTTCAGGGTCGACTTTTAATTCTATCAACGAAAAACATTGCTGTTTTTTAGCTCTTTCAAAAGCCGCTTCAAAGTCATTCGTATGTTCAACAAGCTCAGCATATCCACCATACGCTTTTGCTAATGCAACAAAATCAGGGTTTTGTAAATCAGTACCCACCCTTCTTTCAGGATAGCTGCGCTCTTGATGCATTCTAATCGTACCGTACATACCGTTATTTATCACAACAACGATTATAGCTGCATTATATTGAGCCGCTGTTGCTAGCTCTTGTCCATGCATTAAGAAACAACCATCTCCTGCAAAGCATACTACTGGCACATCTGGTTTCTCTAATTTCGCAGCAACGGCGGCCGGTAAGCCATAACCCATTGAGCCGGATGTTGGCGCTAATTGTGTTCTATAATCCTTATAGGAATAAAAGCGATGAACAAATGCGCAATAATTTCCGGCGCCATTCGTAATGATTGCATTGCTAGGTAACTGCTTTGATAATTCACTAACAATAATAGAAAAATTAGCATTACCAGGAACGGTTAATACGGGCTGATGAAACGCTTCATAATCTTCCCTTAATTGCTTTCTCCAGCTTTCCCATTGGGTATTAAATTCTAGAGACATACCTGACAAAAGATTCAATAGAGATTTTTGACTCGCGTTAATCGCTAAATCAGGGCGATATACACTTCCTAGTTCATCAGAGTCAGAAAATACATGTATCAACTTCTGTGTAGGGTTAGGTATATCCAGTAACGTATAACCACTACTCGTCATTTCTCCCATTCTTGAGCCAATTAAAACAATCAAATCCGCTGTTTTAATACTTTCAGCCAGTTTTGGATTTACTCCAATACCGACATCACCAATATAATGACTATGGCTGTTATCAATATAGTCTTGGCAACGAAATGAAGTCGCTACGGGCACCCCTGTTTTTTCAGTAAATGTGACAAGATCATTTGAAGCTTGAGCCGTCCAGCCTCCGCCTCCCACAATTACGATAGGTCGCTCCGCTTTATTTAATAAAGCCAACATAGAATTAGAATCTTCTATAGTCGCTTTGGCTTCAACATTAACAGCAATTTTTGCATCAGCAACAGCGGCAGTATTGAAAAGAACGTTTTCAGGCAAAGCAAGTACGACAGGTCCAGGTCGACCACTTTTTGCTACATGATAAGCTCTGCTAATATATTCAGGAATACGTTCAATATCATTAATTTCAGCAACCCATTTCGCAAGCGGTCCGAACATTTGACGATAGTCTACTTCCTGAAACGCTTCTCTATCGGTCATAGAACTATCAACTTGACCTATAAATAAGATCATAGGAGTAGAGTCTTGATGCGCTATATGAACGCCACATGAGGCATTCGTTGCACCTGGACCGCGAGTAACCATACAAACACCAACGTCGTTTGTAAGCTTACCGTGGGCTTCTGCCATAATGGCAGCACCGCCTTCTTGTCGACAAACGATAACATCAATATCGTTCGCATCATGTAATCCATCTAATACTGGTAAATAACTTTCTCCGGGTACTAGAAACACTCTTGAACAACCTTGAATTTTCAACTGATCAACTAATATTTTCCCACCATGTCTTATTAAGTTACTAGTAACTGACATATTAACACCTTAAAAATTATTTTTATTCACACTGTTTTTTTTTAAAAATATTCTCTGAAAAATAAAACCACTCAATATAATAATTAGTCATTAAATTAATTATCGAGCACTATATTATTCTCACAATAATTTTAATAAATAAGTTCTAAATTCTTCCGGAATTCTCTCCATTATTTTCCAATAATAAAGAAAAGAATTCGGAAGAAAAATAAATAAATTTAAATCTATCTTTTTGCTTCAGCAAATGACACAGAAGTCATTAACCTATTTTCTTGACTAACTAAATATGCGGCATCAGAACTGACTTTTAGAAATTTAGTCCACGCTGGATCTTCCTGCATACGCTTACGTTTAGCAGCGCGATCTTCCACGCTGTCATACACCCAAATGTGAATGTATGAATTTAGCATTCCAGTTTCAGTAATCAAGTATGCTAGTGGGTCACCCAAATGTTTAAATTGAACATCACGACCAAATTCTTCATATAAGGCGAGATGTTTTTTTATTGTGCCTGGACGGCAAGTATATGTACGAACATCGTAAATCATTTTATTAACCTTTTTCTATTATTAAAGATCATCAACAACAAGCTCAATTGATGCTGACTCGTTACCAGTAAACAATGCGTAGAAATCACGCACGCAAAACAAAGACATAATAAAACCTGATATAGGAATACTTGCATAACTGATAGCTGTATGAATTCCTAATATAGGTGTTGTTGCACTGCTTTTTGATGTAAGTGAATAACCCTGCCAAGTCATTACGATCAAAAAGAATAAACAAGATGACAAAATGAAAAAATCTAAAAACCAACCAAATTTAGTATTAGTAAATTTTTTATTTAAAAAATCCACTCTAAAATGATCATGTTTTATCCACAGAGCGGAAGTACCTATAAAAACCATCCAAGAAAAAAAGATTTGAACAATCTCTCCCATCCAACTCATAGAGTAAAGATCAAAAAAACGACTAAATACATTCAATAGAATAAGAACTAATATAAATAAGAAAGAAAGGATCGATATTCCTGCAGTAATTCTAAATATATATTTTTCTAAACTGTTAAAAAAAGACATAACTAATTCCCCATCATTATTTTTGGAAGGAATGTAGAAACAGATGGAATGTAGGTAACCATCATTAGAACAACAAATATACCTAACAAATACGGCCATAATTCTTTTGACAAGACTCCTATTGGAACCCGTGATGCACTAGATACAGCAAATAAAACCATTCCAACAGGAGGTGTCAAAAGTCCGACCATTGAGGTCATAACCATAATAACGCCAAACTGAACTAGATCTATACCGAAACTATTAATAACAGGCATAAATAAAGGAACCGCAATAACAATAATAGCTATTCCTTCTAAAAACATACCCAGAATAAGAAGAATAAAAACAATAATCGCAAGTGTTATATATTTACTATCAGAAATTGAAATCAATATATTTACCAATTTATCTGGAATGCTCTGATGAATAAGAAGCCATCCAAAAAAACCAGCAGCTGCTATTACGAACATAACTCTTAATGTATGTCTTAATGTATCCCATAAAATAGGAATTAAATCATTAACAGTAAGTTCTTTATAAACAAATAGGCCCAAAAATGCGGCATAAATACAGGCTATTGCACCAGCCTCTGTTGGAGTAAATGTCCCACCCATAATTCCTACAATAATAATGATAGGAGTAAGTAGTGGTAATATTGACTCTTTAGCGGATAATAAAATTTCTTTAAACGAAGCCCGACCTTCTTTAGGATAGTTTCTAGCAACCGATACAAAATATACTGCCAGCATTAACATTAAAGCCATTAACAACCCTGGAACCACACCTGCTAAAAACAACTGCACAGCAGAAACGCCAGTAATACTACTGTAAATAACAAAAGGGATACTTGGTGGAAAAACAGGACCTATAGTGGACGATGCTGCTGTCACTGCTGCTGAAAATTTTGGATCATAACCTTTATCATTCATTGCTTTCAGCTCAACCTGACCAAGACCTACTGCATCCGCTACAGCCGCTCCCGACATTCCAGAAAAAATCAAACTAGCAACTATATTTACTTGCCCTAAGCCTCCTCTTATATGTCCTACTAGAGCACCTGCGAATCGAAAAATTCTTTCTGTAATCCCCCCCGTATTCATTAGACTTCCAGCAAGAATAAAGAAAGGGATAGCTAATAAGGTAAAAGATGTCGTAGCGGAATACATTCGCTGAGGTAACATTTTTAACAAGAACGACATATCAAGAGCTAAATATGTTGTTACTGCTGTTAAACCTAAACTTATCGCTATAGGTAAACCTAAAAAAATTAGCAGAACCAAACCAAAAATAATAACAAGAGAAAGCATAGTATTTACTCATACTGATTATAAAAAACAGGGCTCTAATATTAGAACCCTAATACAAAATCAATTATTTAATCAGAGATAAAAATTTATCCATATTTTCTTTACCCGCATATTCTGCAATTCGATCATAAGCAGGAGCCATTACTTTTTTAAATTCCGATGGATCTGGATAGTTAATTAAAAGTCCAAGTTTTTCCATAGCAATAATTTCCGCTGTCTCTTGGTCTGCAACTAATTTTCTCATTAATTTACTAGATTTTTTACTTTCTTCCATTAATATTTTTTGCTGGTTTTTAGTAAGTCGATCAAAAGAATCTTTATTAATAACATTGACCATACTGTTATAAGAATGGCGAGTTATAGATAAATATTTTTGAATTTCAAACAGTTTATAATGATAAATAACACCTATTGGATTTTCCTGACCATCTACAACATTTGAATTTAGTGCCATAGGTAGTTCAGGAAAGGCAATTTGTGTTGCAGAGGCTCCTGCAGCTTCCATTGCAGCAACTAATTGTATTTCTGATGGAGTACGTAACTTTATGCCTTTTAAATCTTCAGGAGAATTAATTGGTCGCTTATTATTTGTAATATTGCGGAACCCATATTCCCAATTCGATAAAAGAATTAAACCTTGCTTCTCTAATTTTGGAGCAACCCAATCATTGAAAGGTCCATCAAGTACTTCGTGGGCTTGTTTATAATCTCGAAATGCAAATGGGCTCATTACGGTGGCGAATGCTTTTTCGTATTTATCCAAAGCTCCTTGAGTGGGAAGGTTCATATCCGTTACACCTAAAATAGTCTGCTCCAACTGTTCGGGAGGCGAACCAAGGGAGTTAGCCGGATAAATTTTGATTGTTACTTCGCCATTGGTTCGGCGACTCATATTTTCAGCCATTTGAGTTGCTGCAATATGCGCAGGGTGACTTTCCGCAGCAAAGTGAGTTAGTTTCAAAACCGTTGTAGCGCTAGCTACATTAGCTAGCATTAATGGCGCGATTACAGCACTTGTAATGATCATTGTTTTACTTATTTTTTTTATAAACGTCATTTCTGTCTCCCGACTCTATTGTTTTATTTGTTTTTTATCAGGTTGTAAGACAACAAGTATTGTAAAAATACCATGCTATCTCTGTGTTTAACATTACTTAGAAAATTTTGCCTCTACTCCAGTTAATGTCTCGTAATATTTTATGACGGCTGTGCACCCCTCATCCCCATGACCCATAATGGATGCCATAGCATACGTTTGATGTACAGATTCAGCCATAAATCCAGGTAAACCAGCTTCTTCCAGCCACTCAGTATAATATTTGACATCTTTTTGAGCATTACTGAGTGACATTAAAGGCGTAAAATCTCTGTTTAAGGTCGACTCACCATAGAGATCCATCATTCCACTTTTACCGCCCGCCGCAGAAATAATTTCAATAACCTTATTCATATCCAACCCTTCTTTAGCGGCAAGAGCAAAACCCTCACACCAAGAAGCCACATTGGCAAAAGCAATAAAATTATGAATTAGCTTGAGTTTAATAGCGTGACCGGTCTCACCTATGTGAAAGATATTTTCTGCATAACAACTAAACAGTGGTCGCAATGTTTCTAGTAGTTCCGCATCTCCACCAAATAGAATATTTACACAGCCTTTATCTGCGTGAACGGGTGTCCTAGTCATAGGGGCTTCAGCATATTTAGCTCCTGCTTTGGTAATCGCACGATTGAGCTTTGCCACTGTATTTGGATTTGTTGTCGTATGATCGACGACAATTTTATCCTCAGACAAATACTCTAGAATACCGCCTTCACCTAATATTAAACCTTCAATATCTTCTGCTGTACTCACGCAATACATAAGAACATCTACTTTTATAGCCATTTCTTTAAGGTCAGGACAAGCAATTGCCCCAAGATTATCAACAGCATCGATCACCGCACTAGCACGAGAATCGGCAACATAAACTGGCGTATTATTTAAACAAAGGTGTTTAACCAGCCCTCTTCCCATGCCACCTAGGCCGACAAAACCTACCTTTACATTATCTATCATTTTTTCTTTTCCTCTTTATTTGTATTTCTTGTTTTTATAATGATATTTGACTAAACAATACACAACAACATGTTGTCTGACAACATGTTGTTGTTACTAAAATCCGAATTTATGTTAGAATGTATTGATATTCAACTGTTTACTGATATGAACCGTATCTTAAATCTACAGATGTAAAAGATGCCGTCTTACTTATGATGTCTTCAATGATTAAATTACATATATTGCTATTTTTTACATAGCTTTAAAGGATAATTCCTATGATTCAACAATATGAAAAAATCGCTAGACCTCGTAGATTACCAGATGAAATAGCGGAAAAACTTGCTGGAGACATTAATTCAGGAGTTTTGAAGCCTGGTGGAAAGCTTCCAACAGAGCACGATTTATCTCTAGCTTTTGGCGTTGCAAGAACCGTAGTTAGAGAAGCTATTGCACAGCTCAAGTACGAAGGTCTAATACAATCAAAACAAGGCGTCGGTGCGTTTATTTCTGACCCTAACCAAAAGTCTGTTTTTAGAATAGGTAGCTCTTGTTTTAAAAAACGTAAAGAGCTTGCAATGGTTTTACAATTGCAAACAAGCAATCTAGCTGCGGCTGCGGCACTTGCTGCAACTAATAGAACTCATAACGATTTACAGCTAATGGCAGAATTGCATGATAAAATTATAAAGAGTCCAATACCTTCTTCATACGAACTGGCTGAAGATATTTTGGATCGTTCTCGATCATTTTATCTGTCAATTGCAAAAGCATCAGGAAATATACATTTTCTTGACATTATAAGAATGATTAACTCACGGCTAAATGAACACCTACGTTCTGTAGCCGTAAAAAATATAATGGCGACAGATATAACCCTGATCCACAACGAGTTAACCTGTATACATGAAAATATAATTCATTCCAATCAAGAAGGCTCTAGGTTAGCTACCAGAGATCATTTCGAAAAATCTACAGAACGATTATTAGCACGAGCAGATGAAAAAGATGTTTAGTTGAATTAAGTAATCAACCGCTTTCTTGTTATTCATCTATCAATTGAATCTTTAAGTATGAAACAGTTTTGTACTCAATTTCATAGTTAAAAGACGATTTCGCCCTTACTTTAACAGACAAACTATCAGACAAAAAAACAGTATGTAAATCACCAAATTCAGTTTATAAACGTGCTTTAGATTTCTCCTATTCTTGGACCCTTATCGCATGCCTGATGATGACTTTATTGATCTGCTTAAACTTCTTGTTCGCCAGCCTAGTGTTGTTGGCGCGGAGCATTCTTTTTTCCGAGTTTTACAGCGCGAGCTAGAAGAGCGTTGGGCAAAAATCACTTGGTATGAGGGGTTATTAGTTGCTCAAGGGAGTGATCCTTTTAGCACCATGTTTTCAGCGCATATTGATCGTCATGGTTTAGTTTGTACTGGTCCGAATGAATTCCAATACGCCGCATTTGTGTCTGCCAATCGCACGGATTTATTAAACAATTCCGTATCAGAAGAATTAATGAGTAAGGTAACAGAGCACTTCAATCACGAAGAAGTGTATGCTTACGAACCTTGGTCCGGCGTTTATCGCGGCAAAGGCGTTATTAAAAAATCGTACGTGTGTGAATTCCGCAATAACTTAATCCTCGAAATAGACGGTTTAGAAAGTGTTGTTGCTGGCACTCCCATTGCGTTTAAAGACCAACTCATAAGCTTGGCTTGGGTCATTCCAAACAACCGTATACATCAACCAAAGTGGTGAATAGTTTCTATCTTGGCTTCCATATCCTAATGGCTCCGGAATCGAAGCAACTTGCTCTTCATTCGGAAAAGCGTACACACGTTCTAATACCGTTTTAACTTGAGGTGGCTTGATGAATAAAGTATAGACATTAAATATGGATAGAAATTCCATTCCTATACGATCAATGGCAAAGTCTGGATGCGTATCGCGCGCTAAGATAGATCTCTAGATCATTGTTTTATGGTTTATTAACGATTCCACGAGTACACAGAATTTTTCAGTTTGAGACGGGAAGATCATGTTGAGAAATTAAGAGACAGTGTAATGAGTAATTTCTTCTGCGCTCATAGAGCGACAGTAGTACCAACCTTGATGAAGGTGAATGCCTAAGCTATTCATTTTTTCTTTGTCTTCTTCCGTTTCAATCCCTTCTGCAATACAGCCAATCCCAATTTCATTGGTTAAAGAGATAATCGCTTTTAGGATCGCATTGTTCTTGGTGTTATTTTCGATGAAAAGCTTATCGATTTTAACGATGTCAAAATCAAATTCTGACACATAAGACAAACTGGCATACAAAGTACCAAAATCATCTATAGCAAAACGATAACCTTTGCCTTTCAGCAATGTCATGTGTTTCTTAATGACGTCCTTATGCTCCATTAAATCTTCATCTTCTACAACTTCTAAAATCAGTCGATTTCTAAGTGATGGAGCGAAACTTATCATTTTGGCAATAAATTCTTCATCTTCGAGATGTAAACTAGAAATATTTATTTGAAAACTATTCTTCTGAATAAAATCGTCATCAAAATTTAATTCTATTTGATTTATTTGAAAAACCGTATGATCTACATTCAAGTTTAAATGTTTTATTTTATCAAGACTCTCTTGAATATTAGTGTCATATTTACTTCTTAAAAATACTTCAATAGAAAATACTTCGTCATTTTCAGAATGAAAAATTGCTTGATATTCATTGTAATAATAATGATTTTTTATTTTAAAACGAAGAATATAACGCTCGATGAGTTTTACTATTCTGGGTGTCACCAAAAAGTAAAAAATGACTAACATTAAAAAAGACCCAAGAACAAAGTATCCGTTATGTATTTTTTCTTCTTTAACCTTAGGGATAACATAAGAGAGATGAGTCACAAAATTTGAATCTCTATACTTCTCTCCTAATATTCTGTTATTGATAGTTATCGATATTTCAGGATTATTAGCAATAAAATCATCTACGCTGTCTTGTTTGATGAGAATATTAAACTCAACATCGTCCACTGTTTTTTTTATGACATAAACAGGTACATCTAATGAGTTAATTTTATGGGGGCCTGTTATTAAAAAACCATCAGATAACTCTGGCTTTCTTACAACAGTATTAAGACCTTCTCCCCAAGAACTGCATACAATCATGCCTTTCTCATTTACTGTCTCAACAATACCAAATTCAATAGCACCGGGAATGTTAAAAAGCTTCCTACGCATATCAATGACAAATTCACGTGAACAAAGGCCTGAATAATTCGTAATAACGGTTGATAGGTTAGAAGTAACTCTTTCTAAATAGCGCTCTGCCTTATTAAAATACAGTTCCTGTTTTATCTCTCTATTTTCTCTGTCTACCCTTGCTTGCCAGCTATTTTCTAACAAATATAAAGCGCATGAGGCAAGCATGACTAACAAGGCGTTAACCAGAACAGATAACATTATTCTAGAGGACTGAGTCATACAAGTTCACTGTATTTAAAATCGATATTACTATGTTTATATCAAATTAAGACAGAAAAATATAAGTAAGAATTGTAAAAATATAATTCAACGCATCTGCTTGGTGTATTTATAGACTGTATTACGACTAACTCCAGCTATTTTCGCTGTTTTCGATACGTTACCTTTGAACTCGTTTAACAATCGAGGAATCCGTTTTTCTAACGGTTCCTCTTGTTCAACATTTGGGTGTAACGACATCTCTTCCATTTCATCTAAATCATCAAAAAAATCATCCGGTAAATGCCACTCTTCGAGTATTTCTCCATCCGCCATCGCCATACCGACTTTGAGTACATGGGCAAGTTGACGTATATTGCCTGGCCAAGGATGTTTAACCAAAAGGTCTATCATTTCTTCCGATAACGCAGGGCCGGGTTCTTCTTTTCGCAATCGATTATGTAAATACTGAATCAATTCAGCCCTATCCGTGCGTTCTCGTAAAGCCGGTAATTTAATGTTCAAACCCGAAATACGATAATACAAATCTTGTCGAAAACGGCCTTCTTTAATTTCAGTTTTAAGCGCCCTATTTGTCGCTGAAATAAGTTTAATATCAACAGGGTACACTTCGGTGGAACCTAAAGGCGTGACAACTCTTTCCTGCAGAACTCGCAATAAACGCGATTGCACTGCCATCGGCATTTCGCCAATTTCATCAAGAAATAATGTGCCTCGATGTGCACGGCGAATCAGCCCAATGGAACCTTTATTTTGAGCACCAGTAAAAGCGCCTTTTTCATAACCAAAAAGTTCAGACTCAACCAGATCTGACGGAATAGCAGCACAATTCACCGCCACCAGCATCTCTTTCGAACGAGAGCTGTGATAATGTAAACTGCGTACAAAAATTTCTTTTCCTGCACCGGTTTCACCATGAATCAAGATCGGAATGTCTTTCTCCATAATTTTATGGGCTTGGCAAACCAGACGTTCTACATTTTCATCGCCATGCTGTAATTCAGCCAGCGGAATGACGTTGTCGGGAATATTTGAAAGAGCCTTATTATTCTCTTCAGTCATTTTTTCAACCACTTTTTGAGTTGCCGATTTTTCTACTTGAAGGCTTTCAATTTGGTCATTTTCAATCTGATTACCCTTGTCCAAAACACTACCAGAGGAAGCATTTAATTCTGCCGGTGACACATAATCTGCACGTTGTCGGAAGTCTGGCACGCGCATGATTTGTTGCACTGGAGGAATCACTTTGACGTAAAACTGATAACGCCCCATGGCGATCAATTTCATCGGTAAACTGGCAGGATGATGTTTGATTTCACGCATTTCGATATCGAATATCTGGTTGATATTCAACAAAGCTAAATCTCGTGCTAAAACCACTTCAGCTCGACGGTTCGCAGACACAATCGTGCCGTTTTCGTCGAGTACCAAAATACCCGACCAATGACTGTCCAAACTGACCACATTCGTATTAAAACTAAGAATAAAATGCTCTTGTTGGAAGGCGGAAAAAATCAGACGATTTTCTACGCTCAGCGACATAAGCTTCACCATCCCGAAGGTGTGATCCTGCGGTAAATAGGCATCCGATGAAATATCTAGCACACCGACTAAATCGTTTTTCGTATTGTAAATAGGCGATGCGGAACCCACCATAAAACGATTGGCTCTGAGGAAATGTTCGTCTCGGCCAACTTGAATCGCTTCTCCAGTGATCAAAGCAGTACCAATTGCATTGGTGCCCGCGCCCATTTCACTCCACTGGTTACCGCCAATCAAGCCATGCTCCGCTGCACTACCAAAGCGAGGTTGTCCCCACGTATTTAATACATGACCTTGGCGGTCTGCCAAAACAATCATGCAGGCAGAATTACTGAGAATGTTTTCATAGTAAGGAAGCACTTCGTTCTCAGTGGTTTCCAACAAACTACGATGTTGATCCACTAAATCGTTCAGCGTGCCTTTCTGTAAAGTGGCAAAGTCAGGGCGGCTACCGTGATCTAATCCAAATTGCTCACAGCGGTACCACGAATCTTGAATTCGATCTTTATGACTCTGTTTTAGACTCGATTCTTGGGAATCTGATCTCTCTGATGCATTAACGTCTTGTTGATTTTGTTGTTGTTTTTCATCTTCGTCTTGCATATCCAGCTCCAAAATCACTGGGGTGAAGGAGCATAAATCCATGCGCCTTTTTATCACCTTCCCCATACAAGCAACCGTCAAAAAAAGGACAAACTGTGCATGAGGTGTTCATAATCATAGGTGAACTGTAAACACTTTGAACACTCCTGAACAGCCCTCTTTCGAAAATGAAAACCTTCTAAATGTATGACAAATATAAAAAAATTTCATATATATCAACAAGATAAAACATTAACCACAAGGGAAAATAGTTTTGGCATGAGACTTGTAATGTAACTTGGGTATGTGTGTGTTCACTTTTCAACGTAAACACTCGATTTTAAAAAAGCATTACCCTGAATACACAGAATAAAAAAATAATAACAAGAAGAAGGTATCGACAATGTCTTTGACGCTGCAGAATGTATCGCGCGTTGTTGAAGGTGAAACTTGGATCGATCAAGTCAATCTGACTCTCGAACCAGGCTCTTTCAATGTACTACTAGGCCGAACCCTGTCTGGTAAAACGACGCTGATGCGACTCATGGCGGGTCTTGATAGACCCACTACTGGCAAAATCATCATGAATGGCGTGGACGTCACAGGTGTGGCCGTTCGTGATCGCAACATCTCCATGGTGTACCAACAATTCATCAATTACCCCAATCTTACGGTTTACGAAAACATCGCCTCGCCACTTCGTCTCGCGAAAATGGATGAAGCGGAAGTTGATCGTCGTGTTCGTGAAACCGCTGAAATGTTGCGCATCGACCCTTTCCTCGATCGCCTTCCGTTACAACTTTCAGGTGGCCAGCAACAACGTACTGCCATGGCTCGAGCGCTGGTAAAAGATTCGCAAATCATTCTTTTCGACGAACCTCTCGTTAACCTTGATTACAAATTGCGCGAAGAATTACGCCAAGAACTACGAGCTTTATTTAAAGCACGTAACTGCATTGCGATTTACGCCACCACAGAGCCAAACGAAGCGCTTGCTCTCGGTGGTAATACAGCGGTGTTAAACGAAGGTCGTTTGTTGCAAATGGGTCCAACGGCTCAGGTTTACCATCAACCAAAAGACATCATCACTGCAGAAATGTTTTCTGAACCGCCAATCAATATTGTGCCAGGCCGAGTCAGTGAAGAAGAAGTTACCTTCGATGACACAGTGCATTTTCGTTTAAACAACGATTTACGTCGCCTAACACCAGGAGAATATCAATTTGGTGTACGTGCTTCTCATATTGGTTTGGTACCACATTCTGATGACGATTTGGAATTACCTGTCCGAGTAGATTTGGCAGAAATCAGTGGATCAGAAACCTTCTTGCACGTACACAACCAGCATTTCGATTTAGTACTGCATTTGTCTGGTGTTCACCCCTATCAAGTAGATCAAGAAATTAAAGTCTACTTTCCGACGCACAAACTTTATGCCTTTAATCATCAGGGCAAAATGGTGCATTCCCCAGCACGAATGAGGGAGCAATAACCATGGCTGAAATAACATTAAACGCTTTGGCTCACAGCTATGCTGAAAACCCAACGCGACCAGAAGATTACGCTATTCGTGAAATGACTCATGTTTGGGAACAGGGCGGTGCGTTTGCATTACTTGGTCCATCAGGCTGTGGTAAATCAACACTTTTGAATATCATTTCTGGTTTATTAGAACCCTCTAATGGTGAGGTTTTGTTTGATGGAAAACGCGTCAACGAACTGAAACCAGAAGAACGCAACATCGCCCAAGTTTTCCAGTTTCCCGTGGTATACGACACCATGACGGTGTTCGATAACCTTGCCTTTCCATTGCGTAACATTGGTGTTCCAAAACATAAGATCACCTCTAAAGTTCATGAAGTGGCAGAAATTCTAGAGCTCTCTGATCAATTACAACGAAAAGCCAAAGGCTTATCTGCTGACCAAAAACAAAAAGTCTCCATGGGTCGCGGTTTGGTTCGTGATGACGTATCAGCGATTTTGTTTGATGAGCCGCTCACTGTTATTGACCCTCAGCTGAAATGGAAATTGCGTCGTAAGCTCAAGCAGATTCACGAGCAGTTCAACATCACCATGGTTTATGTCACCCACGATCAGTTGGAAGCATCGACCTTCGCCGACAAAATCGCCGTAATGTACAACGGGCAAATCGTGCAGTTCGGTACACCACGAGAACTATTTGAGAATCCAGCTCACACTTTCGTTGGTTACTTTATTGGCAGTCCGGGGATGAACTTCTTCGAAGCCGAATTAAGAAGCAATGAGAGCAGTAAAAAAGACGAAATCGTCTTTGGCGACCACGTCATCCCAACCAGTGTCGCGATGTTAGTGCATTTAAAGAACATGGGAACCAGCAAGATAACCCTCGGTATTCGTCCTGAATTTGTCCATGTTTGGGAAGGCAAAAACGACGATGCCTTTGCGGTAGAAGTGGACTACGTAGAAGACCTTGGCACCTATAAAATTTTGTCCTTCTTATTTCATGGACAAATGATGAAAGCACGCCTGAGCGAAGATCAAAAAGTGCCTTCTGGACAAATCTACGTCAGCTTCCCAGAACAGTGGACAAAGATTTATGTGGATGAGTATTTGGTAGATTTACCTCTTCAAAATGTTGATCTGACCCTTCAGAGCAAGGAGACCGACCATGCAAACTAAAGTCGAAAACAACAAGGCATGGCTCCTTGTAATGCCCGTTTTCTTAATCGTTGCCTTCTCGGCCATCATTCCTTTAATGACGGTAGTGAACTATTCGGTACAGGATATTTTTGACCCTTATACTCGCTACTTTGTTGGTACTGAGTGGTTCAAACAAGTCATGTTAGACAGCCGTTTGCATGAAGCTTTACTGCGTCAGTTTATCTATTCCTTCACCATTTTGGCAATTGAAGTACCACTGGGTATTTGCGTTGCCTTGATGATGCCAACAAAAGGTCGAGGCGCGTCTTTGGCTTTGATACTTGTGGCGATTCCTCTGCTGATTCCATGGAACGTTGTTGGGACGATTTGGCAAATATTTGGCCGCGCGGACATAGGTTTGTTTGGAGCTTTTATGAGTTACATCGGTGTCGATTATAACTATGCGTCTAATCCTATGGATGCGTGGTTAACCGTTGTCTTGATGGATGTTTGGCATTGGACACCTTTGGTTGCGCTGTTGTGCTATTCCGGCTTGCGCGCCATTCCTGAAGTCTATTACCAAGCGGCTCGTATCGATCGTGCTTCTCGTTGGGCGGTGTTCCGTTATATCCAACTGCCTAAGTTAACGAACGTACTGATCATTGGCGTGTTATTACGCTTTATGGATTCTTTCATGATTTACACCGAACCCTTTGTGCTGACAGGTGGCGGTCCAGGGAGTTCAACGACCTTTTTAAGCCAGTCTTTAGTACAGCAAGCCATTGGACAATTTGATCTTGGTCCAGCTGCCGCGTTCTCACTGGTGTACTTCTTAATCATCTTGCTCGTGTGCTGGGTGTTCTACACCACCATCATGAACATGCAAAAAGACAAATAGGAGCGGAATCATGCAATCTTCAAAAGAACAAGCACCCGTTTTCAGTCGTGCAGAACGCAAGGCGCGTAACGCAAATTTACGTGGCCGTTTTGGTCTCGTGCTTTACGTTGTTTTACTACTGTTACCAATCTATTGGTTGGTGAATATGTCATTCAAAACCAATACAGAAATTCTCAGTGGATTGTCGTTCTTCCCTGCTGATTTCACTTTGGAGAACTACGCTAAGATCTTCAGCGATTCAACTTGGTACATGGGTTACGTCAACTCGATTTTTTACGTTTCCATGAACATGGTTATTAGTCTGTTGGTCGCATTACCCGCTGCCTACGCTTTTAGTCGCTATCGATTCATTGGCGATAAACACATGTTTTTCTGGTTACTTTCAAATCGCATGGCGCCACCAGCAGTATTCTTACTGCCTTTCTTCCAGCTCTATTCTTCTGTGGGTTTGTTCGATACTCACATTGCCGTGGCGCTGGCGCACTGTATTTTTACCGTACCTTTGGCTGTGTGGATATTGGAAGGCTTTATGAGCGGTGTGCCCCGTGAAATTGACGAAACCGCCTATATCGATGGTTACTCTTTTCCAAAGTTCTTTGTACGCATCTTCATTCCTTTGATCCGTTCAGGAATCGGTGTGACGGCCTTCTTCTGTTTCATGTTCTCTTGGGTAGAGCTTTTGTTGGCGCGTACTTTAACGTCGGTCGACGCCAAGCCTATCGCTGCCATTATGACCCGTACTGTATCTGCATCAGGAATGGATTGGGGACTGCTCGCTGCGGCGGGTGTACTCACAATTATTCCAGGAATGCTGGTCATTTATTTTGTTCGTAACCATGTGGCGAAGGGCTTTGCTCTTGGTCGAGTATAAGGAGAATCATTATGGCTTGGATGTCTTGGACATTACCGACAGCCCTATTCTTTATCGGCATTGCTGTGATCTTGGTCGGTATGACCACATGGCAAATTGTATCGCCTTGTGTTGAGCGTCGTGGCTTCTTGCCATTGGCAACAACTCGTGGTGATCGCCTATTTATTGGCCTGCTTAGCAGCGCTTTTATCCACCTCGCATTCGTTGCTTTAACGGATGTGAATATCGCGGTGGCAACCGTTCTGAGCGCATTTTGGATGTTAATCCT
Source organism: Marinomonas ushuaiensis DSM 15871 (assembly GCF_000521805.1). Taxonomy (GTDB): domain Bacteria; phylum Pseudomonadota; class Gammaproteobacteria; order Pseudomonadales; family Marinomonadaceae; genus Marinomonas; species Marinomonas ushuaiensis. Next base: position 384,574 of record NZ_JAMB01000001.1, on the reverse strand, counting down.
AATGCGTTGGGGTTAGGGAAGTGTTCGCACTTTCCTTCATCAGCGTTCCTAATCAATAGGTACGATGGACTGTCTGGCACGGAAGCCAAAAACTAAACTTTGTTGAGGTAAAACATGCGCTACAATAAGAAAAAAATTGCACTGGCCGCCTTACCCTTTGCTGTCATGTTACATTCTGCCAATATCTGGGCAGATGCGTATTCTGATGCAGCAGAAAAATGGGTAGATAACGAATTTTCTGTTTCAACGTTAACCAAGAAGCAACAACTTAGTGAGTTGCAATGGTTCACCGACGCCGCGAAAAAATTCCGTGGTATGGAAATTAATGTGGCGTCAGAAACACTAACGACACACAAATACGAGTCTCAAGTCTTAGCTAAAGCTTTTGAGGAAATCACTGGCATCAAGGTCAACCACGACTTGATCCAAGAAGGTGATGTTGTTGAGAAACTGCAAACTCAAATGCAATCTGGTCGTAACATTTACGACGCCTACATCAATGATTCCGACTTGATCGGTACGCATTTTCGTTACGGTAAAGTTGTCCCTATTTCTGACATGATAGAAGGCGACGGCAAAGCTTACACATCTCCTACTTTGGATCTTAACGATTTCATCGGTTTAGATTTCACAACCGGGCCAGACGGTAAACTTTACCAATTACCGACTCAGCAATTCGCCAACCTTTATTGGTTCCGTGCTGACTGGTTTGCTCGTGCTGACCTAAAAGCGAAATTCAAATCCATCTATGGCTATGACCTAGGCGTACCCGTTAACTGGTCTGCTTATGAAGACATCGCTGAGTTCTTCACAGATAAAGTGAAAAACATCGATGGCGAACGTGTTTACGGCCACATGGATTACGGTAAAAAAGACCCTTCTCTTGGCTGGCGTTTCACAGATGCTTGGTTCTCTATGGCGGGTGCGGGCGATAAAGGCATTCCAAACGGATTACCTGTTGATGAATGGGGTATTCGTGTTGAAGCCTGTCATCCTGTGGGTTCTAGTGTTTCTCGTGGTGGTGCAACGAACGGCCCAGCGGCTGTTTACGCAACCACAAAATACGTAGATTGGTTGCGTAAATATGCGCCACCAGAAGCACAGGGAATGACTTTCTCTGAATCTGGTCCTGTGCCAGCGCAAGGTGGCGTAGCTCAGCAAATATTCTGGTACACCGCCTTTACTGCTGACATGACAACCAAAGGTCTTCCAGTTGTAAATGACGATGGCACACCGAAATGGCGTATGGCGCCATCGCCGGTTGGGCCATACTGGGAAGAAGGCATGAAGAAAGGTTATCAAGACGTTGGCGCTTGGACCTTCATGAATTCTACTCCGGATGATCGCCGCCTAGCGGCTTGGTTGTATGCCCAGTTCACGACAGCGAAAACGGTTTCTTTGCAGAAAACACTGGTTGGCTTAACGCCAATTCGTGAGTCAGATATCAACTCACCTGAAATGGCTGCTGCGGCGCCAAAACTGGGTGGTTTGGTTGAGTTCTACAAAGGACCTGCTCGTAAAGAATGGTCGCCAACGGGTACGAACGTTCCTGATTATCCAAAACTGGCTCAACTTTGGTGGCAATACATCTCGCAAGCAGCGAGCGGTGAAGCCACTCCACAAGAAGCCTTGAACGGTCTAGCAGAAGCACAAGACAAGGTAATGAATCGTCTTGAGCGTGCAAAAGTACAAGATATTTGTGGACCTAAGCTGAACACACCTCGTGATGAAGCTTACTGGTTGGCTCAACCAGGTGCACCAAAAGCGAAAATATCTAATGAGAAGCCGAAAGGCGTTACCATTGCCTATGACGAGTTACTTCGTTCTTGGGAATAGTGACTTTTTCGTAGACTCCCTATGTGTTTGACCGGCTTAGGCCGGTCTTTTTTTTTCTGGCTTCCAAGAAGTCTCTTCTACCTTTTCCATTCAACAAAGGTTTAGCCGAAATGAGCCGAAGCTGACATACTCCAACCGATTTCTTAGCCGTAAATCATGCTTATATGGACGACTATGACATTGCCAAAAGCACATGTTTTATTACAAAAACACAACGACTTACCGCTTCTTGATAAAGTGCATTTCCCTATCGCTATTGATCCAGATCCTATTTTAAGAAAACAGCACAAGATAAAGGTTGGTCTATTATCAGCTTACGCTAGGCAACAACACACCCTAAATAAAAACTAATGTCTTCACGTTTAAAGACATTAATTTTCGTAACACCACATTAGATAAAATAATTCGCCTTAAAAAATACAAGCTGCCATACTCAATTTCATTCGACATCCAAACCAATTTTCATAAATAGGAAATGATATGAAACTCATCATTGGTAACAAAAACTACTCATCTTGGTCACTGCGTGGCTGGTTAGCATTAAAAGCCTTCAATGTACCTTTTGAAGAAGTAAAATTAAGTCTAATCAGTAAGTCTTTTTACACCGAATTAGCAAAGCATTCCCCTGCGGGAAAAGTCCCTGTTTTGGTGGATGGTGATCTCAATGTGTGGGATTCTCTCTCGATTTGTGAATACATCAACGAAGAATATTTACAAGGCAAAGGCTGGCCTGAGGATAAAAACAAACGCGCCGTCGCTCGCTCTATCGTAGCTGATATGCATTCAGGTTTGTTTGGTATTCGCGGCGAAATGCCAATGAACTGTCGAGCGAAAAGACACCTTGAACTCAGCGAAAAAGCATTAAAAGAAATTCAAACTCTCGATGGGATTTGGTCAAGGTTACGCACTGAAAATGCATCCAACGGCGCTTATTTATTTGGTGAATTTAGCTTAGCAGATGTGTTTTTTGCTCCTGTCATTTTCCGTTTTACAACGTATAAAGTTGCGGTTTCCGACACAGCACAAGCCTACATGGCCAACATGCTCGCCCACCCTTCAATGCAAGAGTGGTTAGAAGACGCACTGGCTGAAACAGAAATTATTGATGCCGATGAAGCTGGCGAAGACATTTAAGTCATAGTGACCAGCAAGAAATAAACACTTGTCTCAAAAATAAGCCTAATTGAGATAAGGTTCTCATTGTTTATTCACATTTAAACCGCAAACACTCCAAAGAGTGTTTGCAAGCAACAATGTTAATATCGACGATTGAAACGCTCACACTCTAATATTTACAGGAACTTCAGCGATGACAAGCACTTCATTCTCTCAATTGAAAGCCTTCCAAAAGACAGGTTTTCTTAAGCTTTCGAATGTCATCGATGTTAAGAAAATCACACACCTTCGCGGACAGTTTTGGCATGAAGTGAATAATAAATTTGACATTTCTCTTAGTAATCCAAGTACATGGTTTCGCAACTCTAGTAATCCTGTTGGTGGCTCAGGCGCAAAACGTTTAAATGGCATGGGGCCGATGATGCGAGACTTAAAAGCGTCTGGCAAATTCGACGCGATAGAAGAGATGATGCAGTCGGCAATCGATCCAATATTTAGCGACTACACGTTGCGTCCGTTAGACCTTTGGTATTCCCTGTTGAGTTTTCCGGGTAGCGAAACCAAATGGAATGTGCCATATAAGTCTTGGCACAATGATGAACCGATCGTCGTTGGAGATTCGAATCCGTGGAGTCTATTCGTCTTTTTATTACTCGATGACGTCAGTGTCGATATGGGTGCAACGGTGGTGGTTTCAGGCTCTCATCGTCGCGCAGAACAACTCGCCGAGAGAATCGCCAGCCCAGATCAGGAAGCAGCAATAAAAGCCTTTGATTCTGTGAACAGCGGATTGATTGATGATCCTAAAAACACACGCTTGCTGACGACCGATAACCTATTAGAACCGCTCACACAAGAAGACCCTTGGATGAAAGCGCTGGTGACAGAAAGTACACCAGAACAGCGCATCAAACAATTCGTCCAAGAAGGCGGCACCTTCAATGGCATCGAGCAAAAAGTGGTTTCCCTTACAGGCTCCGCAGGCGACATCATCATACTCAACCCGCGCTGTCTTCATTCGACGTCAGCCAATGTATCAAGGCTTCCACGACAAGTCATACGACTCGATTTTAGACGCAGTGTCTAATCTTCTATTTATCGTCGTCATACATGAGTTCGTCCATCTTAGCTTGATCGAACTCCTTCACAGATTTACGAGCAAGTAGTCTAAACGGTAAGGCTTTGACTATTTCTTCAAATGGTTGCATCGCAAACGCCCAAAAAATAGACGCCTCAAAATGTAAAATCAACAATGCACAAAGTGGTATAGAAATAACCCATTGGCCAATGAAGTTGATTTTGAACACTGAGGTAGTTTTGCCCAAGGCTCTCAAAATATGCTCGTGCACCTTGTTATAGCCACGCACAATCGGCAAAAAGATATACAAAGGCACAATCATGCTTAATGCCAAATACGTTTCCGCTTCCAAATCTGGATAAATACTCGGTAGAAAGAAGTACAAAACAACAAACAAGCCCGCGCAAATGATAGAGACGATCACCGCAACGTCGATACTTTTATTAATGTTTACCGCTAAGCCATCTAGTTTTTTAGAACCGATAGACTGACTGATACTAATCGCAGAGGCAATGCCCAACGCCGCCAAAGGGATCTCCCCTAAAGGAGAAATAAGCAGCGTATCTATTATCAACATAGACTGCATCAACAAACCATTGAGTGCCAATGACCAAGCGAGATGTTTTTTCTAAGATAAGACGGGGAAGACATCGTTGTCCTTACGACACATTACGACTAAGACAATATAAGTAAATCACACGGTCTATTATTCAACAGAAATAGCGGTAAGACTGAACATTTTATTTTTTCTCCAAACGAAAAATTCATGTAATTAATCTCGCCCCTTTTTACAATTCTGACCTCTATTTTTGGTCATCTCTGTGTTGAACATGATTGTTAGGTCAACTCTGCGTCATGATTGAGAAACATCACGTAACACTAAGGTTTCAGGTCGTTTTCCCACCATTTTTTAAGCTCAAAAAAACACGCTATGCTGAGAAAAAGCACGACATACATTGATTTTTATCAGGAGATAAAACATGTCTTTTACCTTAGCAAAACGTACTCTTGTTGGCAGCCTTATTACGGCGTCTTCTTTTTCAACATTGGCCTTGGCGCAACAGCAAGCAGGGTTCACAATCACGCCAAGTATTGGCTATTACAATATGGACGATGACAGAAACACTAAGGATGACGAAGCGTATTCACTTGGGTTAGGTTATCAATTTAATAATCCATGGGCGCTGGAGTTTGTTTATGTAAATGCGGATACCAGCTTCTCTAGCAGCAACACAGATGTTGATGTAGACCAATATCGCTTAGATGCCTTGTATCACCTACCAACTAGCAATTCAACGAATCTAACTCCTTATCTAGCGGCAGGTATTGGTAAAGCAGATTTCAGTAACCCAAGCGCAAACAACACTCAACTTAATGCTGGTGGCGGTGTTAAATATGCTCTGAATGACAGTCTTTCATTGCGTGCTGATTTTCGTCTATTGAACGATCAAGAAGATCATCATCTGGATCATATGACGTCTGTTGGTCTTCAAATGACCTTTGGTCACTCAGCCCCAAAAGCCACACCAGTGGCGGCAACTGAAAAAACCTTCATGGAACAACCGACTGTTGAAGACACTATTCAGGAGCCAATTGAAGAAACGACTCCAGAACCAGAAGTCTTTGTTGAACCTACCGTTGAGCCAGAGCCAGTTGACGAAACAGAATCCGCATTAAATGAGCCGGCTTTTGCAGAAGGTGAAGAACCAAGTTTATCTGAACAAGCGACAGTGATTGAAGCGCAACCGGCAGTCACACTAAATGTTCAGTTTGGTAACAACAAAACAACTGTCGAACAGACGCTTTACCCTGAGATTCAAAAGCTAGCGACCTATTTGAACGAAAATCCAAACAGTACGGTCGTTATTGAAGGTCATACCGATGACAGTGGTGCGGCAAGTTACAACCAAACCGTTTCGGAAGAACGCGCCCAAGCCATTTCAGATGTACTCATTAATACTTTCCAGATTTCAGAAAAGCGTGTCAGTGCAATTGGTTACGGCGAAGAAAAGCCTTTATTCAGTAATGACACAGACCAGCATCGTAAAGCAAACCGTCGAGTAACCGCGGTTATCTCTTCAAACGAAGCGTAATAGGGTAAAAAAACAGTCATCAAAACCAAACAAAAGTCTGCTTAAAAAGCATTTTCTAAGCAGACTTTTTGCTTTGTAAAGCCACCAATCAAGCTCAAATACATATTTTTTTTCTTTTCATAAGCCCCTTAAAGTCACTTATTTGTAACCGTCTTCGAATATGTTCGATTTTGTATCAAAACCTTCATTTCCCATCTTGTTAAGCGATAATGCGGAACTTTCTAGCCAATATAGAATTTTTTTCTTCTTACTAGATTCAGTTTTGAAAACTTATCAGGAAACTTTTACATGTCTTTTTTATTAAATAAACGCATTTTTATTACCAGCCTTATTGCGGCTTCATCTATAACACAAGCTCAACCTGAAGAAGGTTTCACTATTGCACCAAGTATTGGCTACTACAATATGGACAACCACCGTGGTATTAAAAACGACACAGCTTTATCACTTGGTTTAGGTTATCAGTTTGGTAATCCATGGGCGGTAGAGTTTGTTTACTTAAACGCGGATAGCAAAACATCAACAGGTAGTACCAGCGTAGACGCAGATCAATTCCGTTTAGATGGCCTGTATCATTTAGAAGAACGTAATCAATTCACCCCTTACTTAGCTGCGGGTGTTGGTACAACTGACTTAAGTCCAGGATCTAACAATGCGTTAATAAATGCTGGCGGCGGTTTGAAATACGCATTAAATGACACACTATCATTGCGTGGTGATTTTCGTTTAATCAAGGATATTGAAGACCATGAACTAGATAATCTAACAACGATTGGTTTGCATTTTGTTTTTGGTGGCGATCTTGTTGATAAGTCAGGTCTAAAGGAAAAATTCGCAGAAGCTGTGGAAGAAAAGAAACCTGAATACGAAGAAGAAGTTGCAGCGATCAAAGAACAAGTAGAAGAAAAAATCGCGGACGCTGAAGAAAAAATCGCTGAAGTAAAAGTAGAAAATACTGATACCGATAACGATGGCATAAAAGATGAAAGTGATCTTTGCTTAGCCACTTCAGCAAATGTTTCTGTTGACGCAACAGGTTGTGCACTGGATACAGACAAAGACGGTATAGCTAACCATCTTGATATGTGTGCAAACTCTGCTTCTGGCGCAAAAGTCGACGAGAAAGGCTGTTACCTTGTTCTAGAAAGTCAAAAATCTGTACGTTTAGATGTTCAGTTCGGTAACAATTCTATTGTTGTTGACCAAAAATATTACACTCAAATCGAAGAAGTTGCTGATTTCCTAACAGAGTACCCAAATACAAACGCAATTATCGAAGGCCACACAGATGACCGAGGTTCAGCTAGCTACAACCAAGCGATCTCTGAAAAACGTGCACAAGCAATTGTTGATGTATTAGTTAACGATTTTGGTATTTCAGCAGAACGCGTAAGTGCTATTGGCTACGGAGAAGAACAACCTTTACTTAACAACGATACTGAATCTAACCGCAGTATTAACCGTCGAGTAACCGCGGTTATCTCTTCAAACGAAGCGTAAGTAATAAAAGATCAAACAAGCGCCTGATGACAACATCAGGCGTTTTTTTTGTCTTACTTACTCTCCCCACAATGACTTTTGACCATTTAGAAGTGCAAAAGTATTGTAATAAGCGATGCATTTCTTCCACCATTCTAGGCTGTTTCAGCCTTTAAATTCTCTAGATACAACCACTTTAGTAAAGCCTACGTCATGATTGGGCAGAAGCAGTACATGCCCTATTATTTACGCATTTCATAGGGGCTTTTCAAGAAGAATGATTAGCGTATTCTGACTGTGAACAACAAACATTATGTTCATTAGGAGAAATTTCATGTCTACAACTTTTACAAAACGTACTCTCTTTAGCGGTGTCTTGATTGCAGCATCACTCGCAACAATGGCATACGCACAAACTCCAAAACCTGGCATCACGGTGACACCCAGTATTGGCCTCTACAACGCCGATGGTGATCGACAAGCAGGCGACGATACGTCTTATTCTATTGGCGTTGGTTACCAGTTCCATAGCCCATTGGCAATCGAAGCCGTTTACCTAAACTCTGATGTCCGTGAGAACGGACAGAACAATGATTTAGACCAGTTACGAGTTGATGGTTTATACACCTTGCCAGAGTTCACAACGGTGAAGCTAACACCTTATTTAGCAGCAGGTGCTGGTATCATGGATGTTGACGGTAATGACTCAAGCACAAACCTATTTATTAACGCTGGTGGCGGTGTGAAATACGCACTCAGCAAAGACGTCGACCTTCGTGCTGATTTTCGATTAGTGAAGGATATTGAAGACAACTACTTAGATAACGTGACTTCTCTTGGCGTACAGTACTCTTTTGGTCGCCCAGAAAACCACACGAATTATTAATGAAGGCTAAATCAGCCACTCATTAATTAATCATTCACTTTTATAATAGCGCTTTATAAAAACAGAAATGCCCAATGTTCCAATGGAAACGTTGGGCATTTTTTATTTTCGGTATGCTATCTAGCTTAATAAGCTTCCAGACTAATCAGCTAGCTAACCAATCATTCACACCTTGTGCCGCTAAATGGCCCGTTGCGAAACATGCAGTCAGGAGGTAACCGCCGGTTGGTGCTTCCCAGTCCAGCATTTCACCGGCACAAAATACACTCGGTATGGCGTTCAGCATGAGCTTTTCATTTACGGCATTTTCACATACACCACCCGCGCTGGAAATAACCTCTTCAATGGGTTTGGTTTTGTAAAAACTTGCTGGTACTGATTTCAAACACCGAGCGAGTGTTTCTGGCGTTTGATATTGGCTCTTTTCATAGGTTTCATACAAAAGCGCTGTTTTCACACCGCTGATGCCCAGCGTGCGTTTTAAGTACTTACTGAAGGATTCTTTGGGTTTGGTGTTACGCAGTTTTTTGATTATTTGCTCTTCGCTTTGCAAAGGCAAAAAATCCATCATAATACCTGCACTGCCTGAGGCATTAATGTCGTCACGAATGTATTTGGAAAAGGCATAAATCAAACTGCCTTCCATACCATCTTTGGTGACAATGCATTCGCCCTTTTTAGAAACCACCTTGCCATCACTCAAAGTAAACGAGAAGGAAACATCTTTTAAAGGACTGCCGGCAAACTTAGTTTGTAAATGCTCACTCCATTCGCTGTAGAAGCCACAATTCGCACTCTGTAATGGCGCCACCGTCACACCATTATCTTGTAAAACAGGCAGCCAAGCACCGTCAGAGCCTAATTTCGGCCAGCTCGCGCCACCCATTGCCAAAACAATGGCATCGGCTTTGGCAATCACTTGTTCGCCACCATGATCAAATGCCGCTTGGTTGTTTTCTAAAGCGATCATTTTATGGCGCATGTGGAATTCCACACCAGATTCACGCAAACGTTTCAGCCAGTTCCGCAATAAAGGCGCCGCCTTCATTTCTTTTGGGAAAACACGTCCAGACGTACCAACAAAGGTTTCAATGCCTAAGTCGTGAATCCAGTCGCACAAAGCATTAGCATCAAATTGAGAAATTGCGGAATCGAGCCAGTCGGCTTTATCATAATAACGTTGGATAAACTCAGGGTAGGCTTCGGAATGAGTTATGTTCATACCACCAACACCCGCCAATAAAAATTTGCGGCAAGCACTGGGTTTAGCGTCGTAGACATGAACTTGATGGCCCGCGGCACAAATGCCTTCTGCCGCCATTAAGCCTGCTGGACCTGCGCCGACAATAATTACTGTTTTCTGCATTTGTCCGCCGCTCATTTATAAAATCACTCACCAATAAAATAAAAGTGCATGATAAAGAATATTGAGCCCGACACCAATGACTTCTCGTAAAAGATCCACCTTCGCTTCCTTTCAGAAATAAAGAATCAATTAAGGATAAGCAAAAACATAGGAACTCATTGTTTAAGTATTAGTCTAATTTATTGTATAAAAGTTCGACTAATAAAGATGGGTTTAACTTGGTGATCTATGAGCTTGATAAAGCATTATAAAAATACAGACTCCCAATGGGGTTGGATGACTATCGTTATTCATTGGTTACTTGTTTTACCTATCGTCGGTTTATTTGCGTTAGGTTTGTACATGATGGATTTAGGCTACTACGATTCATTTTATACTTTGGCACCACAGATTCATGAAGCAATCGGTCTTATAGTATTGGCGCTCATGGTATTTCGCGTTATTTGGCGCTTAACCAATAAAACACCCAAGCCACCTAAAACCAACAGCAGCCTTATCAACACCGTCAGTCATATTGCACATAAGTCGCTCTATTCATTGTTATTCATCATCTTATTTTCTGGTCTGCTGATTAGTTATGCAGGCGGACAAGGCATAAATATATTTGATTGGTTTGTACTTCCCGGTCCGCAAGAATTTTTCGAAAATCAGGCAACTTACGCTGGGGAAGTACATTATTATTCAGCTTTTGCGCTTATTGGTTTAGTGGTTCTCCACTCAGCTGCCGCGTTAAAACATCACTTTATTGATAAAGACTCAACCTTGACAAAACTATTAGGAATTAAGGAGAAGCAATGAACACATTACTTAAAAGCACCCTATTCTCACTCGCTATTGCCACAAGTGGTTTTGCGACTGCTGCGACTTACGTGATTGATGACGTTAGATCTGGCGCTCACTCACAGCTTGATGTGAAAGTCAGTCACCTTGGTATCAGCTGGGTAAAAGGACGATTTGACGACTTTTCTGGCAGCTTTGAATACGACAAAGATAAGATCAATGATTCCAGTATTGAAGTAACCATTCAGACAACAAGCTTTGACTCCAACCACGCTAAGCGTGACAAGCACATAATGAGTTCAGACGTTTTAAACGCTTCAAAATACCCAACAGCAACGTTTAAAAGCACCAGTATTGAAGACATGGGCGATGGAAAAGTAAAAGTGAATGGTGATTTGAATTTACATGGCGTCACAAAAGCCATTTCATTTGATGCTGCTCTTATTGGCGAAGGCAAATCACCTTGGGGTGATTATCGCGCAGGATTTGAAGGCTCTGCTGATCTAAAGTTTGCTGATTTCAATATCGATACCAAAAAAATTGGCACGAATGACTTCACCATAAATATGTTCTTCGAAGGTAAAGAGAGCAAATAATTCATTTAAAAAGGCCTCATGTCGTTCAGACGTGAGGCCTTTTTATTCTGTGTCATTAAAGCCAATGAAACATCAGTCTTCCGTTTTCGGACCGCTTTGAACACCTGCCGTTAACGCTAATCGCATGGCTTCTTCAACGCCAATATCTAATTCTGTTAATCGATCACGGGAAATGTAAAAAGTCATACCGCCAATTTGATAACTCAATGGCACATAAACACCCACTAAATCTTGGCCACCAAACAGCCTTTGTCCTGTTTTTTCACCCGTCACAAACCCAATAACTTGAGCACCATTCCACTCAATGGAAACAACGCTTTTCATCTCTTTCTTTTCAGACAGATTAAACACCATCATCATATCTTTAAAAGCACCATAAATGGATTTAACCAGTGGTATGCGTTCAAAAACATTCTGACTTAATTTAACCAAATAACGAACGCCATAAAGGTTCACCAAGAAGCCAATTAAGATCAAAATCCCTAAGCTGGCAATGAGTCCTAAACCAGGAAAATAAATGCTATCTGGAATCAACCACAATAAGAGTGGTTGAGCGAGTTTTTCACCTGTCGCCAATAACCAGTAAATTAAGTAGACAGTCAAACCAATGGGTAAAACGGCAACCAAACCTTTTAATAATAAAGACACTAATTTGTTCATTGTGCTTATCTTCCTATGTTCATATCTCTTTAGACTGATTCACAGCATAGCGCATGCCTTGATTCAGACCAAAGACTCTCAGCTCTCTTAACGAAAAGATTGCTCAAATTGGACAGGCCTTATACTCTTTCGCCTATAAATACATATTTCCCCATGTTTCACTGCTTATTGGAGTCTTATCTTGAACTACAAACGTTTAGAAACCTTTGTATGGGTTGCTTCATTAGGCAATTTTCGCAAAGCCGCTGAGCGCCTTCACACTACACAGCCAGCCATTTCGGCTCGTATTGCAGGGTTAGAAGCTGAACTTGGCGTCAAACTGTTTGAACGTGAAGGGGGTTCTAGTCCGATTATGCTGACATCAAAAGGCAAAGAGCTGCTGCCTTACGTGGAAAAAATTCTGTATCAAACGGAACAATTACGAAAACGGGCTGAAATATCTACCGCCTATTCTGGCGTATTGCGTTTAGGGGTATCGGAAACCATCGCCAACACATGGTTACCTGCGTTTTTATCTCGCTTGCATCAAGATATGCCAAACTTAGATGTAGAAATGACAGTTGATGTGACAACTAACCTGTCGGTAGGCATTCAAGACAGAACCTTGGATTTGGGGTTATTAATGGGGCCGATTTCTGAGCCTAACATAGTCAATCGTGAGCTGTGTACTTTCGCACTTTCATGGGCAGCCAGCCCAAAACTTGATCTACCTGATCGTATTCTATACCTCGAAGAGTTAGTCAAATGGCCGATCATCACTTACGCTCGAGCTACTAAACCTTATATTGAAATCAATCAAAAATTTAGAGAATTAGACGGACCACCAGCGCATTTTTTTGCATCAACATCGCTGGCGGCCTCTCGCAGTTTGGCAATTGACGCCGTGGGCATATCAACACTGCCGAACATCATGATAGCGAAAGAACTGGAAGAAGGGAGTTTACGTAAAATTCGTGCCGTTTGGACACCAAGCAACCTTACGTTTACCGCATCTTATTCCGACGAGCCTTTCAACCTTCTAGCTGAAGTGGCAACCGAAATTGCCGTCAAAGCCGCACAAGAATACAGTAAAAATCAAGGTTCAGATTAACGCCAGAAAAAATTAGAAGCTTCTATTTATTAATAGAAGCTTCTAATACTTTTGCTAAATCCAAGATCGGCTGATCCATACCGTTATTTGCCGTCAGCATGAGCCCCATTGGCTCGTTTTGATAGCGAAATGGTAAAGAAACACTGCAACCATTCAGCACATTCGCTAAAGTCGTATTGCGCAAGCACAATAAATTCAAACGATCGTATTCTGCATTTTCTTCAAGGTCTGCCAATTTTGGTGCAAGCACCGCAACGGTTGGCAATAAGAAAACCGTATTCTCCTCTTGGCTCACAACACCTTGAATAAAGGCCTCTCTCGACGCTTTTGTTTGTGTAAAATCATCGGCATTCATTGTCTTAGCGCGAGCCACACGAGAAGCTACCCTAGGATCCATTGCTACCGAATTCAAATCATAACGCTCACCATAGTAAGCATCACATTCAAATGCAGAGAATTGCCAAATCGGTAACGTTTTATAGTCCTCTAACGCCTCAACAAAACGGTGTTCGATGTTCACGCCGCTCGCTTCAAGACGAACTAACACTTCTGCAAAACCTTGCTCAACTTGCAGATCTAACTCGTTCATACCAAAGTTAGTTGGAACCACTAAGGTAAGTTGAGAAAGATCCGTATGGTTTTTCGCATCTTGCGTGCCAGACAAGGTTTTCCAGAGCAATTCGCACTCTTCCACACTGTTTGCAATCGGGCCCACAGAATCCAATTCATCAGATAAAGGTAAGCCACCTTTGCGAGAGACAGTTTGTGCTGATGGTTTAAACCCGGTTACGCCACAAAACGCCGCGGGAATACGCAATGAACCGCCAGTGTCTGTACCAAGCGCCGCATCGGCAATACCAAGTGCAACTGATACCGCACCTCCGCTGGTTGAACCGCCGGGAATACGACCAGAAATAATCGGATTATCTGGCGTTCCGTAATGTGGATTCAAACCTAATCCAGAGTAAGCAAGCTCCGTCATATTCGTATGACCGATAAACGACGCACCAGCATCACGTAATGCTGCAACAGCATCTGCGTCCGTTGTCGCTTTTTTATCATCAATAAAAATAGAGCCTGCTTGTGTTTTATAGCCCGCAACATCAAACAAATCTTTGATAGAAATAATCGAACCGGTTAACGGCCCTTTTTGTGGTGTTTGGTATTCAAATAACTCAGTGAAAACACTTCGCCCTTTATGTTGAACCGTCTCTAAGACAACTGACCACTGCGCTTTTAAATCCCTGTTCAGCCAAGGAAAACCCATCTGCTTTGATTGAGACATAGGTTAGCTCACTATTGGTAATTCTTTGGTTGTGTATACACATTCAATGGTACGACTCAAAATCGGATCATGAATGCTCATTTTGAATTTCTCCGTACGACGTACACCGCCAATCGCTGGGCAAGTGCCACAAAGCATTGCACTGCCTTCAGCTAAATTGCCTTTCTCAATTAACTCTGTCAAAGGACGAATATTCGCTAAAGAACCTTTTTGGTACTGTACCCAGCCTTCGCCTTCATCTACCCAAGATTCGATCAGTAAGTCGTCTAAATGACCGGCTACTTCCTCAAAATCCCACAACTCCGTAGAAACAGGCTTTGCCGATACTTGCTTAGAGTGCGCAACAGAATAGGCTTCTAATTTACGGTCCGTATGATCAGACCCGATCCCAAGATAGAACTTACCGTCCGCTTTAATAATCAAAGGCTCTACTTCACCAGAGGTATCAGCACTTAACACTTCAACGATTGATTCTTGTGTTACCAGCAAATTAGAAGCACGATAAAACAAAGGAACAGTGGATGGTGGTGCAACACCAATTTCAGCTAATTCATCAATGTGCTCTTGTACAGACGCCATATTACGCGCTGTCCAGCCAGCAACCACTAAGTGTTTGATCTCAATTGATTGTTCAGATCCATTTACAGTGAAAAGCATAATGTTCCTTAAAAATTATCAGGTAAATAAAGAGAAATACTAGGGTAGGCTATGAGTAAAACAATCATCAGCATCATCACACCGACATAAGGCAAGCTGCCTACAATCACGTCTGAGATCTTGCCATTCTTCCTAGCAGAGTTAACCACGTACAAATTCAGTCCAACGGGCGGCGTAATCAATGCCATTTCGACCAAAATAATCATCAAAATTCCGAACCATATTTTGTCGTAACCCAACTGAACAATGATTGGCACAACGATAGGAATTGTCGCCACCATTAGAGATAAAGTTTCAATAAAGAAACCCAACACGATATACATCACTACGATGATCAATAAGGTCGCCAATGCGCTAAGGCCAAGCCCTTCCAACAGCATTTGTAACGTTCGACCAACACCAGCAGCGGTTAAAGCAAAGTTAAGAACATACGCACCTAACACCACCATCATGATCATCGCCGTGATTCGAATCGTGCCTGACAAACTGTCCTTCAGCATTTTCACCGAACAGGTTTTGTATACCGCAGCAAGGACAAACGAGATCAATACACCAATCGCTGCCGCTTCTGTTGGTGTCGCCCAGCCCAGATAAATGGAGCCGACAATACTGAATAACAAAAGTAACACTGGTAAAAGAGACTTCAATGCAACGATCTTTTCTTTCCAAGTACTGTACTGTTTTGGCCCACCTAGACGAGGCCATAAAGAACAAATAATCACCGTCACTATCATGAACATCAGCGCCATGCTGATACCAGGCACAATGCCAGCTAGAAACAATTTCGGAATGGAGCTTTCTGTTAAGAAACCATAAACAATCAAGTTAATCGAAGGCGGAATCAGAATCCCTAACGTACCACCAGCAGCAATAGAGCCCGTAAATAAACGCTGATCGTAGCCGAGTTTTTCAGCCTGTGGCGTTGCCACAGTGGCGACAGTCGCTGCGGTCGCTACAGACGAACCAGACGTCGCGGAAAACATAGTTGCCGTCGCAATATTGGCGTGAATCAAACCTCCTGGTAACCAAGAAACCCACGCATTAAGCGCACTATAGGTTTTTTGCGCCACACCACTGCGCAATAAAATTTCACCTATCAAAACAAACAAAGGAATCGCGATAAGCGTTGAGTGATTAGAGGAAGACCATAAAACCTGTCCCAACCCTCTCATTAGAGGAAAAGGACTAAAAAAGGAATCAATACCGAAGGCCAATAAAAACAGCACAACACCAACGGGAATAGATAAAGCCAGCAGTCCTAAAAGACCAAAAAACGTAAAAGGAAGCATTACTCTGTCTCCGTACCAATCATGTCATTAACTTGACTGTGTTTTTGTTTAATCACCAACCAAAAAGCACAAACCAGCAATACGCAGGAAGTGATCGCAAACCAGATCCACCCCGCCATCCAGATAGATTGAGGAATAATTAATGGGGTTTCTAATGAAGTATTCGCAAGCGAATTCCGTTTTAACGTTTTTTCTACTACTGGCATAACATAATACGCAGCATACACAGCAACATACGAGGTGGCTGCTAACGCTATAAGATCAAAAATAGAGCGTCCTGCTGCTACACCTTTATTTCGTATAACATCGATACGTACATGTGCTTTCTCAGTTAATGCGTAGCAAATTCCCCAGCTGGAAACTGCCGCCATAACATAACCAGATATTTCTTCTGAGCCACCGAAACTAATGCCAAATTCACGCAATAGAATATCAATTAGAATGAGGAGAACGCAGGCTAGTAATACTAGACCTGCGGCAACCGCCACTCCATTATTGATGCGCTTTAACCAATCAATAATGTGCAACATGGTTATTACTCTCCAGGAACAGCGAGTTTAATTTTCGCTACTTTACCAACGCTTGCATTCCATTTTTGTACCCATTCACTCCCTGCACGTTCAGCCCATTCAGGCAGTACCGTGTCGATAAGAATGCGCTTAGCTGCGAAAATATCATCAGCGCTCGGCTCAGCCCATGTCATATTGTGACTCGGACCTCTTGCGCAATCGCCATTCCCTGTTAAACAAGCAACATCTTGATCAAGTTCCGCTTGTGCGGTATCCCAAACTGCTTTTTCAAATTTCTCGGCCACTGCCGTTTCTAAGAAAGCCTGATCTTTCGCTGATAAATCATTCCATTTATCTAGGTTGATCGCTGTTACAACAGGATCCCAACCACCCAATGGCAATGTCATCAAGGAATCAGATACTTCCCACCAGCCAGCGCTATAACCAGAACCTGCGCCTGTTACCGCACAATCAACGACACCACGCTGCAAAGCACCCGGGACTTCACCAAAACTGATATTCACACTCTGTGCGCCTAATGCATCTAGGAATTTTGCTGTCATACGACCAGAAGCTCGAACTTTTAAACCAGCAAGATCAGATACTGACGAGACATCGCCTTTACAGAAAACCACTTGAGGAGGATAAGGAACTATCGCCAATACTTTAGAATTGAATGTTGTTTCATAAATTTCATCGACCATAGGGCGAGCAGCCTCTATTAGTCTTTTTGCTTGTGCTGCTGAGCTTGCCAACAAAGGAACATCTAAACCTTCTAGTTCTGGCGCATCTGAAACAGCATAATCACCTGATGTCATAGCAACATCAAAAACCCCATCACCCAACATACGGAATACATCACTTGTGCCGATGCCCATTTGGTCATGGGTCGTCATAACGACTTCGAAATTACCTTTACTTTCACTTGGCAGAATATCTGTCCAAAAAGGCTGTTCATATTGTTTGTAAAGCGGAAGACTACTCCAGCTACCAACAACAGAAAGAGATTCATCAGCAAGCGTTTGACCTGATGCCAAAGCACCAAGTACAGCCAAAGGAATACCTTTCATAAGGAAATTTTGTTTAATCATGTTCGTGTCCTATCTTTTGTGAATTTGTTTTTACAAATCTTTTTTATGTACCTCAAAAGATAAAATAAGGATCATCTTTGAAGAGGCTAAGTTCAGTGTTGAACGCGAGGGCGATAAAGTCAATTCGCTATTTTCTTTCTAAAGTGATAAAAAAAACAGATCACCCATCCAGCCTAATTTTAAAAATAAGAGAAAAAACATGAACTTCGATCAATTAAAAACCTTCCTTAGGGTCGCTAAATTAGGCGGAGTGAGGAAAGCCGCCCATGAAATGAACTTATCTCAACCTGCTATTTCAGCAAGAATCTCTGCCTTAGAAGATGAATTAGGCATTAAACTCTTCGATCGCCAAAAAAGTGGTGTCGTGCTCACCAAAGAAGGGTTATTGCTACGCTCACATGCGGAAAGAATTGAAAGCCACTTGTCACAAATTAGAGCAGAGCTCACACCATCGGAAGAAATAAAAGGTACGCTGCGAATAGGTGTCTCAGAAACGATCGCCCAATCTTGGCTCTCTGAATTTTTATCTGCGTTGCGAAAAAGTTACCCAAAGCTCGTTGTTGAATTATCTGTCGATATCACTCTCAACCTTCGCGATCAACTACTTACCCGAAACATGGATTTAGTCTTGTTAATGGGACCTTTATCAGAAGGCAATGTAGAAAACGTCTCTTTGCCTTCCTTTAAGTTAGGCTGGTTTTGCCATCCAACGACAGAAGACAAAGACCTAGGAACCACGCCAATCATCTCCTTCTCTCGTTTATCCAAACCTTACCAAGAATTAATGTCAGCTTTAATGCTTCGTTATCGTGAAATTGGGCAGGTGTTTCCTTCGACATCCCTCTCTACAAGTTTTGAAATGATTGCGTCTGGCATTGGCGTTGGCGTTTTACCAATACAACTGGCGCAACGCTTTATCGAAACCAACCGCCTTATTTCCTTTGATCCTGGCTGGACACCGGATGATCTTATGTTCACGGCGTCTTACTTAAATGACCCTAAAGATCCTATTGTTTATCAAGTTGCAAAACTGGCCAAAAAAGTAGCGGATGAATATGACCAAAGAACAAAATCAAACCAAAAAAAGAAGGTGAGCCAACCGCTTGATAAAAAAAACTGATCAAATAACCAAAAAAAACACGATTAGACTTTTCATACAAGTAGCACCTACTCTTAAGAAATCCAATATGGAAAGAGTAAGGAATTTTGCAATGAAACAATTTACATCACCTTTACTGCAACAAACCTATGAACTGCGTCAATCTATTCGCCGTAAAGAGCACACTGGCGTCACCAGCGGGTTAGTTGAAGGCGCCATGCAAGGCAACGTGGTTATTTTACCCGCGGATTGGGCAAACGAATTTTTACTTTTTTGCCAGAAAAACCCGGTCTCTTGCCCATTGATTGGCGTTTCCGAAATCGGCAGTTTTGCCATGCCAGAACTTGGTAATGACATTGATATGCGCCATGACATTCCAGAATATTATGTTTATCGCAACGGTGAAAAAGTCGAAAGTCGCTCAGACATTGAAGATTTATGGCAAGACGATATGGTCGCCTTTGTTTTAGGTTGTTCCTTTTCATTTGAAAACGCTTTATCAAAAGCCGGCCTAACACCAAGAAACATAGAAGAAGACGTAAACGTCTCTATGTTTGATACCAATATTGCAACCACACCAGCCGGACGTTTCTTTGGTAACACAGTTGTCACCATGCGACCTTACACTCCAAAAGAAGCCATTCGTGCCATACAAATCACCACACGTTTTCCTAAAGCTCATGGCGCGCCATTACATTTTGGTTCACCAGAAGCTATTGGCATTAGTGATTTAAGCGAACCAAATTACGGCGATGCGGTCACAATAAAAGAAGGTGAAGTACCTGTGTTTTGGGCTTGCGGTGTGACTCCACAAGCCGTTATCCGCAACGCAAAACCGCCTATTTGCATTACTCATGCACCAGGTAAAATGCTCATTACAGATATTTTAGATACCGATCTCGCTGTTTTTTAGTACTTGTTTTCGTGTAAAAACAAATCAGGACAAAAAACGGCACACAGCGCAGAAACAATACTGCGTAATACATAACAAAAATGAACGAAAAAAAGGAATCAAACTATGTTGAAACTCACTAGCGCATTACTTATTGGTGGACTTGCTTCCACTGCCAGCTTTGCAGAAAAATGGCACATGCCAACACCATACGGTGACGGAAACCTACCAACTCAAATTGCCTATGATTTTGCACAAGAAATCAAAGACAAAACTAAAGGCGAACTAGACATTACCGTTCACTCTGGTGCTTCTTTGGTAAAACATACAGAGATTCCACGTGCAGTGAAATCTGGACAAGTACAAGTCGGCGAGATATTCCTAGGTATTCTAGGCAATGAAAACCCTATTTATAAGCATGACAACATTCCATTTTTAGCAACAACTTATGAAGATGCTAAAAAATTATGGGAAGCCGCTAAACCAGCAATAGAAAAACGCCTTGATAGAGACGGCATGGTTCTTTTATACACTGTCGCTTGGCCTGCTCAAGGTCTTTACAGCAAAGATCCTGTAAACAGCCTATCTGACTTAGCGGGTTCTAAGATGCGAGCTTACAGCCCATCATCGTCACGTCTAGCGGATCTAATGGGAACAACGCCAACAACGATTCAAAACCCAGATATCCCTCAAGCTTTCAGTACTGGTATTATCCAAGCCATGATCACATCGCCTTCAACGGGTGTAACAAGCCAAGCATGGGATTATGTTAACCACTACACAGACATCAAAGCGTGGGTACCTAAAAACATCATTGTAGCCAATAAAAAATCATTCCGTCGTCTAGATAAAGACACTCAGAAAATCATCATGGATGCCGCTGCACACGCAGAAGCAGACGGTTGGGCGAAAGTGGTTGCTCGAGCAAACAAAGACACACAGATCTTAATTGATAATGGAATGGTCGTAACTGAGCCTTCTCCACAATTGCTTAAAGAATTACAAGTGATTGGTCAAACAATGACTCAAGAATGGAAAAAAGAATCACCAAAAGATGTAGGTACGATTCTTGGTAACTACGAAAACTAGTATTTATTCGTCGTTATTAGATAAGTAACTATTTGTATGCTCCTCCCTTTGCTGTTTAGCATTCATAAATCTTATAGATTTATAGAGTGCTAGGCAGTATTTTTTAAGACTCAGTATTTCAATAACAATACGCTTAAACTCCTCCTCTATTCTAAGAAAGTGAATACTATGAGCCGAATTAAAGAAAAACTCTATCTATGCTCTGGCCTGTTGTCTGGCCTCTGCATCGTCATTATTACCTTAATACTGCTGGCGCAAATCGTCGGACGTTTCTTCGGTTTTATTGTGCCCTCTGCCGAAGATTTCGCAGGCTTTGCCCTCGCTGCATCGACCTTTTTAGGTTTAGCTTATACTTTTAGAGAAGGCGGTCATATTCGCGTTACTCTTGTTATACAAAGATTTTCTCCTGTTCCTCGGAAGATACAAGAAGGCCTCATCCTTACCTTTTCACTGGCCTTAATGTGCTATTTGTCTTACGCCTGTTCATTCATGGTGTACGAGTCTTACATTTACGATGAAGTCTCTTACGGTTATGTGCCTGTGCCTTTATGGATTCCTCAAATACCAGTTGCGGTCGGCGCAATCGCTTTGACTTTGGCTATTTTAGACGCTTGGATCGACGTTATTCGAGGCAAGCAGCCAGATTATGTTAAACAAGAAGACGCCTTGTCGTTGGAGGAAATCTAATGGATATGATGTGGATTTCAATCTTATTAGGATTTGGTTTACTCGCTTTATTAGGTCTTGGTGTTTGGGTGTCGTTTACCCTGATAGCCATTGGCGGCTTAGGGCTTGTTTTATCCGAAAATTACCAGATCGACCTGCTTTTCGCGACATCAAGTTGGGGCGCCAGTACCGCTTGGTCTTTGACCGCATTACCACTTTTCATCTGGATGGGCGAAGTCTTATTCCGAACACGCTTATCTGAAGATTTATTTAAAGGTTTGTCTCCTTGGTTAGGTGGCGTTCCAGGCAAACTGCTTCATGTAAACATTTTGAGCTGCGGTATTTTTGCGGCGGTGTCTGGATCTTCTGCGGCAACTGCGGCGACCATCGGTCGTATGACGCTGCCAGAACTTCGTAAGCAAGGTTACAGTGATCGTATGGCAATAGGCACATTGGCTGGCTCTGGCACATTGGGCTTGCTGATTCCACCTTCCATTATCTTGATTGTTTATGGCGTTGCTGCCGAAGTTTCTATTTCTCGTTTGTTCATTGCGGGTGCGTTACCAGGTTTATTATTGGTGTCTCTGTTCATGGGTTTCACTATGATTTGGGGCCATTTACACAAAGACGAATTACCAAAAACCACAGGTCACGAAACCAGCTGGGCAGCTCGAATTAAAGGCTTACGCAAGTTGCTTCCAGTGGTCGGCTTAATCGGTTTTGTTTTGGGCTCTATTTATGGCGGCCTAACAACGCCAACAGAAGCCGCGGCAATCGGTGTTACTGGCGCATTAATTCTAGCGGCTTTTACCGGTTCTTTAAGCCGTCATAGCTTTATGGAGAGCTTACTCGGTGCCGTAAAAAGCTCTTGTATGATTGGTTTCATTCTTGTCGGGGCGCATTTCCTAACCCTTGCCATGGGCTTTTTAGGCATTCCAAAAGCCTTGGCAATTTGGATCGGCGACATGTCACTGTCTCCAATGGAATTGATCTTGTATCTCACGGTTCTATTTGTAGTTTTGGGTTGTTTCTTAGATGGTATTTCCGTTGTCGTTCTGACGGTTGCGGTTATCTTGCCTGTGATTCAAGCTGCAAACATTGATCTACTTTGGTTCGGTATCTTCATCGTTTTAGTGGTCGAAATGTCCCAGATAACACCACCCGTTGGTTTCAATCTCTTTGTTATTCAAGCGCTCACGGGAAAAAATATTTTATATGTTGCAAAAGCCGCGCTGCCTTTCTTCTTGTTGATTGGTGTGGCGATTCTTTTGATCAGCGTTTTTCCAGAAATTGTGACTTATTTACCGGCAACCATGTCGCAAAATTAGTCACCAATTAATTGATTCAATAGGTACTTAACATGAAATTAAATTGCGATATGGGTGAAGCCTTTGGCGCATGGAAAATGGGCTTAGACGACAAGATTATGCCGTTTGTGGATCAGGCAAACATTGCCTGCGGCTTTCATGCTTCTGACCCTTTAACCATGGCAAAAACCGTTGCTCTGGCAAAACAGAATAATGTAACGATTGGCGCACACCCCGCGTATCCAGATTTGGTTGGCTTTGGTCGTCGTAATATGGATATTGCTCCTACGGAATTGAAAGCCATTATTCAATATCAAATTGGCGCGTTAAAAGGTCTCTGCGAAAGCCAGAATACTCAGGTGGATTACGTAAAACCACATGGTGCGTTATACAACACAATGATGGCTGACTTCTCTGTTCTAGAAACCGTCATGCAAGCCGTGAGTGAACTAGACGCCACCATTCCATTAATGGTTATGGCGGTTCCTGAAGCGCTAGAAATCAAAAAAATGGCGAAGAAATACGGTATTGATGTGTGGTTTGAAGCCTTCTCTGATCGTCTATACACAGACGAAGGCCGTCTTACTCCTCGTAAAGAACCAAGAGCCGTTCACGCGACTTTTGAGTTAATCGAGAAGCAAGTTGAACAGCTGTGCGAAAACGGCACACTCACAACCGCATCAGGCAAAACATTGGCAATTCATGCCGATACGATTTGCGTTCATGGCGATGGCGAACATGCGTTAGAAGCCGTTACTCGCATCCGTACTTTGGTCGACCGTTTGAACAAGGCTAGCTAGAACTCAACATGAGCACTGTAAACCCAATAGCATTCCCGAACATTGAAATGGTCAGCAATCAGGCTTGTCTGCTGAGTTTTTGTCAGGTGATTAGCGAAACCACCTCCAATTACATTGCACAAGTGACGCAACACTTAAAATCGTTAGATGGCATTGTGGATTTA
The DNA here is from genome assembly GCF_000521805.1 of Marinomonas ushuaiensis DSM 15871. GTDB lineage: Bacteria > Pseudomonadota > Gammaproteobacteria > Pseudomonadales > Marinomonadaceae > Marinomonas > Marinomonas ushuaiensis. The sequence goes on along the minus strand of NZ_JAMB01000001.1, from coordinate 360,746 downwards.
GTGCCGTCTTATACGACTTTGTTAGTGGTGTTCAACGACGATTGTTGCGACCGTTTCACAATTTGTAGAACCATTCGTCAAACTATCGAAGCCATTGACCCAAATGACTTCGCACTGGAAGACAAACGGGAAGTCGTGATTCCTGTGTATTACGGACCAGAAGTTGGCCCCGACATTCAGGACGTTGCTGAACATTGTCAGCTGAGTATGGAAGACGTTATCAAGCGTCACAGTGAAACCACTTACCGCGCTTATGCTATCGGCTTCACTCCTGGTTTTGCCTTTTTAGGCAACACACCAGAAGAACTTCATGTTCCACGAAAAACTACACCAAGACTAAAAGTTCCTATTGGCAGCGTTGCGCTGGCGGAGAACCAAACCGCAGTTTATCCAAGCGTCACGCCGGGTGGCTGGCAGATTATTGGCCGCACGCCAGTACAGCTCGTGGATTGGGGAAGTGAGAACCTTGCCTTGATCGCCATGGGGGATTCAGTCAGATTCGAGCCCATCTCAAGAGATGAATTTTTAGTATTAGGAGGTCAGCTCGATGGCTTTTAAAGTAATCAAACCCGGTTTACTGGCATTGCTTCAAGATTTAGGGCGTCATGGGCATCAATCCCTTGGTTTAACCACAGGCGGACCAATGGACGAAATGGCGTTCCGTTGGAGCAATGCTTTACTCGATAACGACACCAATAGCGCACAAATTGAAATAACATTCGGTATGTTTTCTTTAGAAGCGCAAGCTGATACCAGCATCGCCATTACAGGCGCAGACCTTGGTGCTACTTTAAACGACAAAAGCATTTCACCTTGGCGTAGTTACGCCATTAAAAAAGGCGACGTTCTCGCATTCCACCAGCCGATTTGGGGCTTGCGTGCTTATCTCGCCGTCAAAGGTGGTTTTTTGTGCGAACCTACGTTGGGCAGTGTTGCGACTGTTATGCGTGAAAAGATTGGCGGATTAACGGGCAAAGGCGATAAATTGCAAAAAGGCGACGTGCTCAAATATCAGCCTTTTTCTAATCATCAAGACCGCGCGGTACCAAGATTGGCCATTCCTAATTATGGTCAAACAGAAATCCCTGTCATTTTGGGTTACCAATATGAGTCTTTTTCGACGCTAGAACGTGCTAACTTTTTTTCCAGCGATTACCGTGTTTCGGGCAACTCCGACCGCATGGGTTATCGATTAGAAGGCAAGGTCATTACCAGTGATTTGAAAGGGATTATCTCAGAAGGCATTGCTTACGGCGCGATTCAAGTGCCTAAAGACGGGCAGCCGATTGTTTTACTAAGAGACAGACAAACCATTGGCGGTTATCCGAAAATAGGCTGTGTGACGCGCTACGGCGGCGGTACCTTATCTCAACAAAAACCGGGTGATGTGATTCAGTTTACGCCTATCACGGTTGACCAAGCTGAACGCGAACGACATCTCCAAATGTCGAGACTCGCCCAATGGCGTTAGTGAGGAGTCGGCCTTTTAACTTTTCTAGTATCCTATTTAGAACCATATTATCATGGTGTTAAATCAAGCTAAGTAGGACAGTCTTAGCCATTTCTCAAAGATTAAAGGCGATGATTAAAAATGATAAAGTTAAAAGGTTTCACTAGTAATATAGTCCACCATGACCGCCAATTGGACCATAACGATAACCCAATCCATACGCCGATTTATAACTCTGTACCTTACGGTTATAAGAGCACAAAAGATTTAGAAAACGTCTTCCAAGGCAAAACCTCTGGTCATAGTTATGCACGTCAGGCGACACCTACCACAGACAGTTTGCAGTCAATGATTACGCAAACTGAATTGGGTATTGGTAGCCTAGTCTTCGCCACAGGAATGGGCGCCTTGAGTGCGATTTTCCTGACTTTATTGAAAAGTGGCGACCATTTAATTGCCAGTCGTTTTTTGTTTGGAAACTCCTATAGCTTAATCACCACCTTAGAAAACTTCGGCATTGAAGTCACCTTGGTTGACGCAACAGATGCAGACAATGTGATAGCTGCGAAACAAGACAATACGCTGATGGTATTTGTCGAAACCATTGCTAATCCAGGCACACAAATTTCAGATTTGGTTGCCATCGGCAACTGGTGTGAACAAGAAGGTTTGGTCTACCTAGTTGATAACACCATGACCTCGCCGTATTTGTTCCAACCAATTCGCGCTAAAGCCAGTTTGGTAATGAACAGCTTGTCTAAATACTTTTGTGGTCACGGCACAGTTTTAGGCGGAGCAGTAACGGACACAGGTTTCTTCGATTGGTCTACTTACCCTAATATCTTTGATGCTTACCGAAAAGGCGAAGCGAATAAGTGGGGACTGACTCAGATTAAGAAAAAAGCCTTAAGAGATATGGGCGGTACACTAAGCTCTGATGGTGCTTATCAAATTGCGGTTGGTTCAGAAACCATGGCATTACGTATGGACAGATCCTGCGCAAACGCACTTGCTTTGGCTCAGTTATTAGAAACTCATGAAAAAGTCGAAGCCGTTTACTACCCAGGATTAACCTCGCACCCTCAACATGACAAAGCGACCGATTGGTTCAGGCATTATGGCAGCATTTTAAGTTTCGATTTAAAAGACGGCTACGATTGCGCTCAGTTGCTGGATTCCGTTGACATCACCATCAACGCCACGCACTTAGGGGATAATCGAACCTTAGCCTTGCCAATGGCGAGCACTATTTTCTATGAAATGGGGCCAGAAAATCGCGCTAAATCAGGCATCAGTGAACAAATGATTCGCTGCTCTATCGGCATTGAAGACACTGATGATCTATTAGAAAGCTTCCAATTTGGCTTAGATCAACTTTAACCATGCCTCACTAGATAAGAACGAACTGAAGAAAAGCCTCACTCTTTTTTATAAAGGTTTGAGGCTTTTTTTATACCTATTCGTTCATACAACCCTCACAAATAGTTTTTATTAATCAGGAGTTTAAAAAATAACAATTTCATTAATATATGTATTCTCCTTAATATGACTCTTGTTGGTAACGCACTGAAAACATTTTTCATTCTTAAACAGAGAACTCTAGGAGATACATCACATGGTAAACACTCAATTAAAACCGTTTAACGCTTCCGCTTTCAAATCTGGCGAATTCGTAGAAATTTCTGAAAAAGACGTTTTAGGCAAATGGTCTATCTTCTTTTTCTATCCAGCTGACTTCACATTCGTTTGCCCAACAGAACTTGGCGACGTTGCTGATCATTATGCTGAACTTCAGTCTCGTGGCGTTGAAGTATTCTCTGTTTCGACAGACACGCATTTCACTCACAAAGCGTGGCATGACAGCTCTGAAACAATCGGCAAAATCAACTACTACATGGTTGGCGATCAATCCGGCAAAATCACCAATAACTTCGGTGTGATGCGTGAAGGTCAAGGTCTTGCAGATCGTGCGACTTTCTTGATCGACCCTGAAGGTACAATCCAAGCAATGGAAATCACTGCTGAGGGCATTGGCCGTGACGCTGAAGAACTTCTTCGCAAAGTGAAAGCAGCACAATACGTTGCCGCTCACCCAGGTGAAGTTTGCCCAGCGAAATGGAAAGAAGGCGAAGCAACACTTGCTCCTTCTCTAGACCTAGTCGGCAAAATCTAAACCGACTGTTTAGTCAGACCCTAAAAGGGGTCAGATCCCTTAAACAAAGGGATCTATATACATCAGGTCTACTTAAGCGATCTGACCCCTTTTATTCTTTTATATACACTTCTTTCGGAATGCAGGTTTCAAGCCGTTTATTGGCTTGGTATGAATTTTTGCGTCCGGAATTTACAGTAATCCCTCAATTAACGGGTTAAACATCATGTTAGAAGCAAATATTAAGCAGCAATTGGGCGCATATCTAAAGAATATCGTTAATCCGATTGAGATTACTGTGTCCACAAATGGTTCAGAAAAAGCAGAAGAATTAGTTGGCTTGGCTCGTGAAATTACCGAGTTACAAAGCGATAAAATCACCTTGTCTGTAGAAAGTAATTCGGCTGAGCGAGCACCACAAATGGCCATTGGTCCAAAAGACCAAGCACCTCGCGTACGTTTTGCAGGCATCCCAATGGGCCACGAGTTTACTTCTTTGATATTGGCTCTTTTACAAGCCGGTGGTCACCCATCAAAAGCGGCTCCAGAATTACTAGAACAGATTAAGACATTAGACACTGAGTTAAATTTTGAGGTGTACATTTCCCTATCTTGCCACAACTGTCCGGACATTGTGCAAGCAACAAACTTAATGGCAGCGCTGAACCCTAAAGTCACCGCGACTATGATCGACGGCGCGTTATTCCAAGACGAAGTAAATGGCTTGAACATCATGGCCGTTCCGTCTGTTTACTTGAACGGTGAACATTTCGGCCAAGGCCGTATGACACTGGAAGAGATTCTAAATAAAGTAGACACGGGCGCAGCCGACAAACAAGCCGCTGCATTAGCCGAAAAAGATCCATACGATGTGTTAGTCGTTGGAGGTGGCCCAGCAGGCGCCGCAGCAGCTATTTATGCAGCTCGTAAAGGCATTCGTACAGGTGTAGTTGCAGAACGTTTTGGTGGTCAAGTATCTGACACTATGGCGATTGAAAACTTCATTTCGGTAAAAGCAACAGACGGCCCGAAATTGGTCGCAGGTCTTGAGCAACATGTACTGGATTACGATGTTGATTTGATGAAAACGCAAAAAGCGGTTCGTCTAGAGAAGAAAGAATTCGTTGAAGTCGAGCTAGAAAACGGCGCAATCCTGAAAAGTAAAACAGTCATTTTAGCAACAGGCGCACGCTGGAGAGAAATGAACGTTCCGGGTGAGCACGAATATCGTGGCAAAGGCGTCGCTTACTGCCCTCATTGTGACGGCCCATTGTTCAAAGGCAAAAAAACAGCGGTGATTGGTGGCGGTAACTCAGGCATCGAAGCGGCGATTGATCTTGCTGGTATCGTTGAACACGTTACTGTTTTGGAATTTGGCGATACGCTACGCGCCGATGACGTTTTAGTCAGAAAAGCAGAGTCTCTACCGAACGTGACTATCATCAAAGAAGCGATGACAACCGAAGTCATCGGCGATGGCGAACGTGTCATTGGTTTGAAATACACAGACCGTAAAACAGACGAATCTCACCTTGTAGATGTGGCAGGTATCTTCGTTCAAATCGGCTTAGTGCCAAACAGCGAGTTCTTGAAAGACACGCTAACTTTGTCTAACCGTGGCGAAATCGTCATCGACGGACACGGACAAACCTCTATCCCAGGTGTATTTGCAGCAGGTGACGTAACCACAACGCCATATAAGCAAATCATAATCTCTATGGGTGGTGGCGCAACCGCAGCACTTGGCGCGTTCGACTATTTGATTCGTAACTAGGTTACGTAATAAATCAATAAACCATTGGTCTTAGTTAGAGGCTCCTTCCTTCTTAACTAACATAGGTTACCTTTCAAACCGCTATCAAACTTAGCTTGATGGCGGTTTTTACCACATAGCTAAGTTGCAGCAATAAGTGACACTTCCATTAAAAACATCGACCAGAAGAGCTACCAGCGATAGCAAGAAGTCTCCAAAATATAGTCCCCCTCGTAGTAAAGAGCACCATCCTATTACCAAATTATTACCTTCCATCTAGATTGCTTCAGGTGACGTAATGCTATGCAAAAATATTATTTGTCAGGGCCAAACAATATTTCTTCCTTAATTGTGTTAAGGTATAGCTCTGGCATACGAGTTCACAAGTATTTATTGCTTGACCAGTTCTAGCGCTGCCTACTAAGCGTATTCTCGAAATCTCGCGTTCAATCGGTGGCCCGACCACCTTAGACAGACTGTTATATCGGCAGTTAAAGTCTTCATCAAATTGCACCATATTAAGATTTAACCTTGGTGCACATCACTAGAGTGTAATTGTTCGATCCTAAATGGTCCGAGTAACATTCTTCATCTGTGTTTAGCTGTAATAGCGCACTAAATATCACCTGGATATATATATGATTTTTTTGAAAAAAATAGCGGTTTCTACCGCAGTTAGCTCACTTGTCCTTGGCGCGTCAATGGCCCAAGCCGACTCGAAAGAACCTATTGTAATTCCCACCCATAACTGGACTAGCCAAATTACTATGGCGTACGTTATTGGCGGTATTTTTGAAAGCATTGGTGATAACGTTTCTTATGTTCCAGCGGACAGCCAAGCAGTTTATGAATCAGTTCGTAATGGTGATGTCACTATTTCCCACGAGATATGGCAGTCTACTTTCGGGAAATCCTTCAACAACGCTTTAGACGCTGGCGGCATCATTGATGTAGGTAATCACGCATCGCCTACTCAAGAAGAGTGGTGGTACCCAGCTTATGTTGGTGAACTATGCCCAGGTCTACCGTCTTGGAAAGCACTAAACGATTGTTCTGAGCTATTTGCGACAGCAGGAAGTGGCGGAAAAGGTCGTTATCTAGATGGACCTATGGATTGGCATGGTCAAGAAACCTTGGATCGTATCAAAGCACTTGATATGGACTTTACCGCTAAGTTTGCCGGTTCTTCAGGCGCTCTTTGGGCGGAACTAGAATCTGCAAAAAAAGACAACCGTGCGGTTGTGATATTTAACTGGTCACCCAATTTCACCGATGCAGGGGAAGGTGGTAGCTTCGTTGAATTTCCAGAGTACACGCCAGGTTGTAAAATGTCTGATGGTGGCGATGGAAAGTGTGGTTCTCCACCAGCAGGTTGGTTGAAAAAAGCGGCGTATTACCAAATGCCTAAAAAATGGCCAACCGCTTACAAGGTATTCAATAATATATCATTCACCAAAAGTGACATCGGCAACATGGCAGCATTGGTTGATATCGATGGTTTAAGTCATGAAGAAGCCGCTGAAAAATGGCTAGCGGATAACGAAGCCACTTGGAAAAAATGGCTATAAGGCAAATACAATAGCTTGAATGTGCGCATTCAGGCTATGCCTGTTGTTCAATATAAAAGTAGAGATTTTGAGTGGCATTCCCCCAAGCTCTCTACTTATTAATTTTTTTGTCCGCGACAAGTAAGAGTAGATAAATAATCACGCAAAATTATATTGCGCCTGCCAGTCCGACAACTCCATTAATACCGTGCCAACAAAAATTCGTTGCTGCACCTTATTTTTACAGAGACTTAATTATGTCCACACCTATCCAGCCCGTTATTAAATGCGAATCTGTCTATAAAATTTTTGGTGAAAACGCTGAAAAAGTTTTAAAAAAAACGGATGGAGAAGTAGATACTGAATCATTACTCGAGGCAGGATGCGTCATTGGTGTTAATAACGCGTCTTTCGACGTCCATAAAGGTGAAATGCTCGTCATTATGGGGTTATCAGGCTCAGGTAAGTCGACTCTTTTACGCTGTATTTCACGTTTAATTGAAACCACTGCTGGCAATATTTTTATTGATGGCGAAGATCTACTTGGCATGAATGAAAAAGAACTCATTAATGTTCGTCGTAACAAAATGGGCATGGTGTTCCAAAGTTTTGCTCTTTTACCCCATAAAACCGTATTAGAAAACATAGCCTTACCATTACAAGTAAAAGGTATTAGTACTAAAGACAGCATGGCGCGAGCGATGGACATGGTGAATTTAGTAGAGCTAACGGGTTATGAAAACGCTTTCCCTCGTCAACTTTCTGGCGGTCAACAACAGCGTGTTGGTATTGCTCGATCACTCGCCGTAGAGCCTGAAATGTGGTTTCTTGATGAGCCATTTTCCGCTCTAGATCCTTTGATTCGTAAGGAAATGCAAGACGAATTCCTTCGCTTACAAAGCGTATTACATAAAACCATCTTATTCGTTACCCACGACTTTGATGAAGCCCTTCGTCTTGCTGATCGCATCGCCATTATGAAAGACGGTGTCATAGAGCAAATTGATACCCCTGCGAACATCGTTCTTAACCCAGCAACCGAATACATTGCTAAGTTTACTCGCAGTGTGCGACGTGAGCGTGTCCTCTCTTGTCAAACCATCATGGAAGAATATGACGTCAACACCGACCTGAGTGATATCACCGTTTCTAAAAACGCCATTATCGACACAGTAGCAGAACGTGTATTAAGCGAACAAAAGCCAGTCGCTGTCCTTAATGAACAAGACGAGATCGTGGGCACTTTAAACAGCAAAATAATAATACAAGTCATGTTTGGTGAAACGAACAACCTGCCCATCAATAACAACGCAGAGAGCCAAGCCTAATGCATTATTTCATACACCATAAATGGGTGCAGTTTATTGCCTTGCTGGCAATATTCTTTGTTCTTGTCATGGCCATCAGCCCAGTATCCGGTGGCAATTTATGGCGTTTTCAAGAGAATATATTCTGGCTTTTGCCCGACACTCTGAACAACTTCCTTAAATATCTTATCAATGATTTTTGGCTAGTAGAAACGTACGATATTGAATTAGATCTCACTGAAGAATCTACCATGATCAAAGAGTTTACTCGTAGCTTATCTGGTGTGATTCTATTTTTTATCAATCTTATTCGAGAGCTGCTTTTAGGCGGTGTTAAAACCGTTGTAACCTTCACCAGCTGGGACTTTATTAGTGAACACCCGTGGGCTCGAATTCCTGCATTGCCTTGGACTGCTGTAGCATCAGGTGCATTTTTAATGGGTCACTTTTTAGGCGGCCGAAAGTTGTCTATATTAGCGGGGGGCAGCATTATTTATATTGCAGTATTTGGGCAATGGACACCGGCCATGCAAACCCTATCTTTTGTATTAGTCGCCGTGCCGTTATCTGTTTTCCTAGGGTTGATGATGGGAGTCTTTGCTTATAAGAACAAAACTTTCAAAATAATATTGACGCCATTGTTGAATGTCGCTCAATCTATGCCTCACTTTTCATACCTAATCCCTGTGGTCGTATTCTTTGGTATTGGCGACCATGCTGGTGCCATATCGACGGTTATTTTTGCCACACCACCGATGATTCGACTGACTATTTTAGGTCTTAAAAAAGTGTCTCCAGAAGTATTAGAAGCAGGCCTGATGAGTGGCTGCAACCCTCGTCAGCTCATGTTTAAAGTACTTATTCCGACCGCTCGTCATGATATTTTGATCGGTGTTAACCAAGTCATCATGCAATGTTTGGCTATGGCGGTTATCGCATCTTTTATTGGCACAAAAGGTTTGGGCTACGATTTATTAGTATCACTAAACAGGCTAAATATAGGGGAGGCGCTTGAACTGGGTATATCTATCGTATTAATCGCGATTGTTTTAGATAAACTTTCCCTTGCTTGGGCGAACAAACAAGCCGATTACTTTGCGGACTTACCTTTCCATTTACATCATAAATACTCATTAGCTTTCTTCGGTATTTTAGTTGTTACCTCAGCTATTGCTTATGCTATTAGCCTGTTTTTTCCTGATAAGCCAAACTACCTTTATTTTATTAGTGACACACAAGGACTCACAACTAAGAATTTTTGGGACACTATCGTTGATTGGATAATCACTAGCACCTACCAGAGCGTACAAAGTTTTAATGTATTTATGATTACCTCTATTTTGGTGCCTATGAAAGAGGCGTATTTAGCCATGCCAGTAGCGGCGACTTTATTTTTAGTCACGGGTATTGGTTATCTGGTTGGAGGTCTTCGATCCGCTATTATTGTGGCTGCCTTTATTGGCTTTATCGCTTTAACACCTTGGTGGGATCGTGCATTAATTACCGCTTACATGGTGACTTTTTCTACCGTCACGGCAGTTATTATTGGTTGTACTGTTGGCGTTTTATGTTCACGAAATACACGAGCTACTAGGGTGATATTACTGGTTTGTGACACGCTTCAAACCTTTCCCTCTTTCGTCTACTTAATTCCAGTCATCATGTTATTTGGTGTAAGTGATTTGTCTGTACTTATCGCTGTAACCGTATACGCCACTATTCCTGCTACCCGCTACACAGTAGAGGGCTTGAGAAACGTGCCCCAATCCTTACAAGAAGCCGCCTCCATGTCTGGTGTTAATCCTACACAACGTTTATTACATGTCGAATTACCTTTAGCATTTCCGCATATCATGTTGGGCATTAATCAAACCATTATATTCTCTTTATTTATGGTCATTATTGGCGCCTTTATTGGTACCGACGATTTAGGTCAACTGATCATGCAATCTTTGTCGAGATCTAATGGGATGGGGCAAGGTATCATCCTTGGTTTATGCGTTGCTTTTATTGGCTTAGCGGTCGATCACTTGATCCACACTTGGTCAGACCAACGTAAACAAGCATTAGGTATAATATGAAGGTATTACGCTTTATATCTATTCTTGAAGAGACATCACTGTTGTTATTGCTGTGCCGTTAAAACATGTGATAGATATACTTGAGCTAGTGAGCTTATTTAATGGTTATAGCATCGTTGTAGCCATAACTATTAAATAATTTAAAAAGCAGAGACTCTGTCACAGATTCTCTGCTTTTTTATTTAAGCCGACGCTTTTTTCACGAACTGAGACTTCAACATCATGTCACCAGCGCCATCAACTTTACAGTCGATATCGTGATCGCCATCAACAAGACGTTTGATCGTTGCTTTGGTGCCGATTTTTAATACTTGAGAAGAACCTTTCACTTTTAGGTCTTTTGCTAATGTTACTTTATCACCTGCTTCTAGTAACTTACCGCTCATGTCTTTGATGATCAGCGCATCTTCGTCTACGACTTCTTCATTTGGATTCCATTCGTGGGCACACTCTGGACAGATCAACATAGTTTGATCTTCGTAAACGTATTCTGAATTACATTTCGGGCAATTAGGAAGACTCATAGTTATCAATACCTTTGATACAGATGGAGAAAATTTGCGCGCATTATACCCTTATTTTTCGTGTGGTGTTTGTTATCAGCTCATCTAATGGTTCATTTTGATGAATATGCGTCAATCCACGCGAGTAACTCTTCGGCGGGAAGGGCTTTGGAATAGTAAAACCCTTGGGCATATTCACAACCAATCGACGATAGAACATCCTGCTGCTGAACCGTTTCTATGCCCTCGGCCGTGACCGTCAAATGATACGATTTGGCAATGGACACAATGGCTTCTAGCATGAGTCGACCACTTTTATTTTCTGATTCAATCACAAAACTGCGGTCTATTTTTAAATTGTCTAATGGCAACTTGCCAAGATAACTCAAAGCCGAATACCCCGTACCAAAGTCATCAAGGCAAATTTTAATGCCAGCTTTACGTAACGCATTAGCGTTCGTTTGCACTTTATCACCAATGGTCAATAATGCATCTTCCGTTACTTCTACCTCAATAGATCTAGGGTCAATACCACGTGCCTCAACATCGTGAATAAGGCCATCAATCAAAGCTTTAAAGCCAAAATTTCGAGCCGATATGTTAATAGAGACAGGAGTGGTTGCCGTAAACAAATCGGGATTTGCATCAATGATAGACAAAGCCTTATGAATCACACACTTATCTAACTCAAACAAAAGGTTCAGCTCTTGTGCGGTGTCAATGATTTCCTGCGGTGAAATATAATCGTACTCGTCGGTAAACCAGCGCATCAGAGCTTCATAACCAGCAATATTACGGCTTTTCAGGTCGATTTTAGGCTGGAAATACACATCTATTTTGGCGCTTTCTATCACTCCCAAAAACATCTTTTGGATGCCCTTTTTGCGTGTGGCAGCTTGGTGAATAGAGTCATTATATGACGACAAAAATAGGCTATGTTGATGAGAAAACTCTATCGCCATTAAGGCTCGTTCCACGGCATCATTGAAAACACCATTAGTGGCATTAAAGCACCCTGTACCAATACGAATGTCAGAGCTGATGTCTCCAATCATACTTTGTAACGCTTGTTGAATATGTTCGGCTTTATGAAGTATTTGGTTTTCTAACGTATCTGTGGAATGAGTTTCAAAAATCAATAGGAAGCGACTGGCTTGTAAACGAGTACAGTGTTGAAAACTAATACGTTCATCGAGCAAACGAGCGAGTTCGCCAAGAATTTTATCAGCAACCACTTCACCGTTTAATACTCGAATGCGCTCAAAGTCGATCAGCTCAAAGATCATAAAACACAAGTTGGCGCTGTTTCCTGTGCATTTTTCAGACTGATATTGAGAAAATAATTGCTGTACGTAAGCTAATTTGGGCAGCTGGGTAATTGGATCAAAATTCTTTAGCAGAAAGGCCTCATTAGACGCCACCACTTTCTCAGAAATATCAATACCGACAGCCTGAATATGGTTGCCCAATCCATCTTTAACCTGCTTAAACCACCACTCAACCTCTTTGTGCGTATCGTCATGTCGCATCATAAGCGACATCTTCAACTCGTTGGCCAATCCATTTCCAGGCAAGGTAAAGAGCAATTGAGCGTCTTTTTTTGACGACTCAGCCACGCTGTCTAAGAAAATATTGCCTTTAATATGACCATCTAAGAATTGATGCGAAAACGTATTGTTCGACAAAATAATGGTGCCATCAAGCGTTATGCGAACAATATAAAGTCCCTCTGAAGCAAGCACATTTCGATAGCGGATATCTATGTGCTCAAGCTGGTTCACCACATTTTGATAATCAGATAAATCATGGCAAATCCCTACAAACAAGGTGCCGCTGTCGCCGGTATCTGCTCGACCAACCGACAAATGCATTTGAAACATTTGCCCATTTTTCTTCATCGCTGTCACTTCACGGCCTTTACCAATAATCGCCGTTTTACCGCTTTCCATGTATTTATTCAGGTAGCCATCGTGACGAGGTGCATCTTTTTTAGACATCAAAATAGAAACATTTCGACCTAACATTTCCATTTCGGAATAGCCAAATAAGGCTTCAGCCGAAGGCGAAAAGGATTCAATAATGCCACGACTATTGATAATAATAATCCCGTCTGCCGCGGCTTTAAACAAAGCCTTGTAGAGAGGACTTTCCTGATTAATATCCATAATATGTTGTCTGAACCTTAATACCCATTTATGCGCGTTGCCACCCACATTCAAAACAAGAAAAAAATTCTGACGGGGGTAGAATCTGTATCAGTACCGATTGTTTCAAACCCGATTGTATACATAACCCATTGATATGTTTAAGAGAAATTGTCCAGCCAGAGCCTAGGCAATGAAAATAACAAATGATGCCCAGATAAACAAAAAGGCACTATATAGAAAATTACAAAAACATATATTATTTTAGCCAAATTTTAGGCAGTTTTTGATGTATATCATTTTATTTACACAAAAACTGTTTTTTTAGACGTAATCTGATTTTTCTTATATTTTTTACCTTGTAAATATGGCGTTTTTTATTACAAAACGACACACAGATCCCCTCCTGACACAATCAAATAAAATGGACTAAACCAATACCTTTTTCTACACGTACTCTTACTTATGATCCAATCAACCATATAGGAAAAACCACCATGAAACTGGGCGTTATTTGGTTTGGCAACGATTTGCGTTGCGCCGATCAAGAAATACTCTGGCAAGCCGCGCAAGACGTAGATCACCTTGTTTGCCTTTATTGCGATGAGCCTCATAGCCAGCGCCCAAGTCGCTACACCACAAAGGGCATGTCTGAACACCGTCGACGCTTCTTACAACAAGGGTTAGACGACTTATCGGCCCAACTGAGCAATATGGGCCAAACTCTTTATGTTAGCTCCCTAGACGCTGTGACAACCCTAACGATTTTGTTCAACGAAATGCTTATTTCCCACCTCTATCGCAACCATCACGGCGGCTGGGACGAGCAACAATCCCTAGAGCGCATCACCCAAACCTTTCCTGACATTCACCTCAATTTGTGCCATGGCTTGAGCTTATTCCACCCCAATCAGTTGCCCTTTAATGTTACGGATCTACCGGTGTCTTTCTCTAAATTCCGTCGCTCTATGGAACATATTGACACCGCTAGTTTGCTGCCAACGCTTCCTATTTTGCCCTCAATGCCAAGTTTTGAAATTCAACAGATACAGCCTTGGCAATCTACCTCATTAAGCCGTCGGCTGGATGAAAACAGCCCGTTTACTGGTGGCGAACGATCGGCGATAGATCAAATTACCGATTATTTCTCTACGGATTTGCCCAAGCATTACAAAGAAACCCGCAATGAACTCGACGGCTGGGAAAATTCGACCAAATTTTCCCCATGGCTCGCCCAAGGCAGCGTGTCGCCACGCCAAATCAAAGCCAGCTTGGACGTTTACGAGCGTGACCACGGCGCCAACGACTCTACCTACTGGATTTATTTCGAGCTTTTATGGCGTGAGTATTTTCATTGGTACGCCACACGTTATGGCAAACGCTTATTTCTCCCTAGCGGCTTATCAGGTAAACCAGCTCAGGGCAGTTATTACGCGGAGCGCTTTCGTAAATGGAGCCAAGGTAACACGCCTTATCCGATCGTCAACGCGTGTATGAAACAGCTTAACGCGACGGGTTTTATGAGCAACCGCGGCCGCCAAATTGTCGCCAGTTGCTTGATCTACGAACTGGGCATCGACTGGCGCTATGGCGCGGCCTACTTTGAAGAACAGCTGGTCGACTACGACGTGGGCTCGAACTGGGGCAATTGGCAATACGTCGCTGGCGTTGGCGCCGACCCTCGCGGTGGCCGTCATTTCAATTTAAAAAAACAAACGGAGCAATACGACCCCAAACAATGCTTTATTAACAAATGGCAAGGTCAGGCTTTTGATTCACAACTCGACTCGGTCGACGCGGCTGACTGGCCTATTTTCCCATCCTCATGACACACTTTGCTTCCCCAGCCACGCCATCAACAACGCCTGCGGTGGTGTGGCTCAAACGTGATTTTCGCCTGACCGACCACGCGCCTTGCAAGACACCGCCTACATGAACTTTCGCATGCGCGCCATGATGGTGGGCTTTTTGTGCCACCATTTGAACATCGACTGGCGTTTGGGTGTGCATCATTTGGCGCGACTGTTTTTGGACTTTGAACCCGGCATTCATTACCCACAGTTTCAAATGCAAGCGGGGGTAACCGGCACCAATACCATTCGCATTTATAACCCCGTGAAACAGGGGTAAGACCAAGATCCAAAAGGCGACTCATGACTCACTACCACACTCTTCGCGTTATTCTGGGCGACCAACTTAACGCCGCGCATTCTTGGTTTCGCCAAAAAGACGAGGGCGTTTTGTATCTCATCGCCGAATTGCACCCGGAAGCCACCTACGTCAAACATCATGTACAAAAACTCTGTGCGTTTTTTCTTGCCATGGAACGCTTTGCCGACGGCTTAACCAACGCGGGGCATCGCGTTTGTTATTTAACTCTTGATGAGACAGTTAACAAAAAAAGTGACGAAATCGCGCCGCAGTCTCACGAGCAGGTGATGTTATCCATCGCTGCACAGCATCAAATTTCTCGCATCGAACTGCAACGCCCCGACGAATACCGCGTACTGCAACACTACCAAGCATTCATTGATCGTCACGAATCAGACAACGAGAGCGCCTTGTCTGTGAGCATGGTCGACAGCGAGCACTTTTTACTGCCATACGACGACATTCCGCACTATTTCAAACCCAGCGCGACGGTGCGCATGGAGAATTTTTATCGCAAAATGCGCCAGCGTTTTAACATTCTCATGACCGACGAAAAACAGCCCGAAGGCGGCCAATGGAACTACGATAGCGCCAATCGCAACAAACTCAAAGCGCAAGACCTCGCAGCGATCCCTGAGCCTTTGTGCTTTCAGCATGATGTGACCTCGATTTTGACGCGCCTCGAACGCCACCAAATCACCTCAATCGGCAAAGCTCATACCTCTCTTTTGTGGCCTGTCACCAGCCAGAATGCTCTGCTTTTATTGGACTATTTCTGTGAGCATTTATTGCCGAATTTTGGGCGTTTTCAAGATTCGATGACCAGTAAAACACCTCACAGCTGGAGCCTCTATCATTCGCGTTTGTCTTTTGCCATCAACTGCAAACTCATCAGTCCCAAACACGTTATCAAAGCCGCAATGAACGCCTATAGCGAAAACGATGAGATCGACATTGCGCAAATCGAAGGCTTTGTGCGGCAAATTCTTGGCTGGCGCGAATACGTGCGCGGTATGTATTGGGTCAATATGCCGAACTACCAAGAGCAAAACGCCCTCAACGCCGAACGAGCGTTACCCAGCTATTTCTGGACGGGTGACACCAAGATGCACTGCCTTTCCAGCGCCATCGGTCAATCTCTCGACTACGCCTACGCGCACCACATTCAGCGTCTTATGGTCACCGGCAATTTTTGTATGCTCACGGAAATCCAGCCAGCACAGGTGGACGAATGGTATTTGGGAATCTATGTGGACGCGCTCGAATGGGTAGAATTGCCCAACACGCGAGGCATGAGTCAGTTCGCCGATGGTGGATGGATCGCCTCCAAACCCTACGCCGCCAGCGGCAGCTATATCCAAAAAATGAGCGACTATTGCGGTTCGTGCCATTACAAGGTGAAAGAAAAAACCGGCGAATTGGCCTGCCCTCTGAACAGCTTGTATTGGAACTTTATGGTGAAACACCGCGAGCGCTTGGCCAAGAATCCACGCATTGGCATGATTTATGGCAACTGGGATAAGCAAAGCGACGCGCAAAAACACGCCGTTTTAGACCGCGCTAACTGGTGCTTGGAACACCTCGACGACTTGTGATGTTTACTTTTCATTTTTGATTTTCAAAAAAGACGGCTGACTTAATCGGTGGTTAATTCCACCATTAGGTCGCTGCTGATATTTTCCAACGCCGCTTCAAGTTCCACCAGCGTTACGCTCACGGGGATCGCCAACACCATGTCGGTTTTAAACAGCATGTCCGAACTCATCGGTGCAGGCTCGCAGGATGTTTTCAACTCTTTCACGTTCACCATTAAAGAATGCAAAACCTGAGAGACTTCTTTCACTATGCCAGCTCGATCATTACCCACAACAGATAAAGACAAGGTTGAACCTTGAGTAATATCTTGGGTTGCATTTTCAACAGTGACGTTAAGACCAAGCTTTTCAAAGTCACGTAGATCTTTGATTAAGGCATCCTGATGCTCTAAAGGAACGGATAACGTGAGAATGCCAGCAAATTTATCCGCCAAATGCGCCATGCGGCTTTCTAACCAATTACCATGATGACGAGAAACCGTATCGGATAAACGCTCAACAATACCGGGACGATCTTCTCCGATAAAGCTTAAGACTAGATGTTGTGACATAAAATTCTCCATCTATTATTTTTAGTGTTATTCAAAGAAAGTAATTCAAAAATATACTGTGCCATCAGTCTAGACTACGTCAACTAAACGAGTGTGCCAAGCAAGCTAAAAACGCCACATGACGCCTCTGTCTTTTCTATATTTTTCACCATCATAAAAAATTAAATTAATAATTCCTTATTAATCAATTAATTATAATAATAAAACCATATATGGTAATCGAACTCCCATATATGACTTCACTTTGAAGTGGCTCTTTCCTAGTATCTTAAGACGGAGATCGATATGACATCAGAACCAGTAAGAAAAACAATAAAAGTCATTGAGCTTTTTGCCGTAAGTGACAAAGCAGAAACCTTGGCAAGCATTTCACGAAAATGTGAGATTCCTGTGGCAACGGTTTCTCGCATAGTTAATACGCTTGAAAAAGAAGGCTACTTACGTCGATTAAAAGATAAGTCTTTTGTACGTAATTTTTATCTACAAAAGAAAATGAGCTTGTCGGAAGGCTATTTAAGTCTTCTAGAGCAAGTGTTGGAAGACATCTCTGATCAATCAGAACAGTCTTGTGAAGCGATATTCATTGAGAATTGTCAGCTTTATTGGCTATCCAAAAAAGAATCAAAAAATGTCGCTTTTCGTCTTAAAGCGCACACAGGATTTAGACGCCCACTATACGAATTAGATTCACCATCACGACTCAGCTTAGCGGCAATGGGTTGGGATGTAGTACGTAAACAATTCGATGTAAATGCATTTTTTGAAGCTGGGGCTTTGCGCAATAGCGTATCTAAAAGTTACTTGAAGGAGCAATTACAAAATACTTGTTTAACCGATGTTTTATATGACATCGAAGGCAATGTTCGTGGAATACGTCGTTTCTCGAAAGCCATTTATGACAAACAAGGCAATTTTATTCATCTGCTTTGTATTGCAGAAGCGGCTATTTCGGTTCACGACATTGACGCTCATATTGAAAAAAATAAAAAAATCATCAATCAGGCGGTTCAGAAACTCACCGCTTTTCTTCACAGCGAGTAGATAAAAATGAAAAAACAACCCAACATTCTCTTTATCATGGCTGATGATCACGCTTCTAAAGCCATCAGTTGCTATGGACATGGGATTAATAAAACTCCGAACATTGACCGCTTAGCAACAGAAGGCATGCGTTTCAATCATTGCTACGTTACCAATTCAATCTGTACGCCAAGCCGCGCCAGCATCCTTTGCGGTACCTATAATCATGTAAATGGCGTGATGACATTAGAAAGCAAAATTAACAAACACATTCCTAATGTAGCAAAACATCTACAAACCGGTGGTTATCAAACCGCTATGATTGGCAAATGGCATTTGGGAGAAGGTTCAGATCACGAACCATCTGGTTTCGATTTTTGGTCTGTATTACCCGGCCAAGGTGAGTACTTTGATCCAGAATTGATTGAGATGGGAGAACACATTCAAGTCCCAGGCTACGCCACTGAAATCATTACTAAGAAATCCATTGATTGGCTAAAAGAAACCGACAGCGACAAACCTTTCTTTTTAATGTGTCATCACAAAGCCCCACACCGTTCTTGGGAGCCGCACCCTAAATATCGTGATTCTTATACTGACGACATCAAAGTCCCTGAGACTTTCTCCGATGATTACAAAAATCGTGCAAAAGCGGCTCAAGCGGCAAAAATGCGAGTGCATGGTGATATCACATATTTTGACCTTGGCCTTGTTCAACCAGAAGGCGGTTCAGAAGTAGGTGAACTTGCAGTTGATGGCTCACTCGTTCGCAAAATACCCGTGCCAGAAGATTTAAGCACCTTCAAACTTATCGATAAGGATAACGGTGACGTCTTCACTTTCAAAACTCAAGACGAGCTCGCTCAATTTAAATACCAACGTTACATTAAGCGCTATGTCCGTACCATTGCGTCAATTGACGAAAGCGTCGGTGAGTTACTTGATTACCTAGACGAAACAGGTCAAGCAGACAATACCATTGTTATTTACACCTCAGACCAAGGGTTCTTTTTGGGTGAGCATGGCTGGTTCGATAAGCGCTTCATGTATGAAGAGTCTTTCCAAATGCCATTTTTAATCCGTTATCCAGAAGGGATCACACCAAACACGATTTCTAATGACATTATTTCAAACGTTGATTTCGCACCGACTTTTCTAGACTACGCGAATTTACCTGTGCCGAACTATATGCAAGGCACCAGTGTTAGACCTGTCTTAGAAGAAAATACACCAGAAGATTGGCAAGACGTGGCGTACCATAGATATTGGATGCACAGCGATGAACATCACAATGCTTATGCTCATTATGGTGTCCGCAACAAACGCTACAAATTAATTTTTTGGTACAACGAAGGTTTTGACTTACCGGGTACGCAGCCGGGCGGAGAAGAAAAAGAGTGGGAATTGTTCGATTGCGATGAAGATCCTCTTGAATTGTTCAACTGTTATAACGATCCGAAATACCAAGATGTTGTCCGTGATATGACTCTTATTCTCGACCAGAAAATGCTCGAGATCGGTGATATTCCACAACACGATATAAATAAAACGCTAGCGTCACAATAAATTAAGAGGCGCTTTTAGCCCTCTTTTAATAAAGTCTATTAAAAAAATAAAAGGACAAACCATGAAACTTAAATTTTTAGTTAAAGCGATCTCTACTGGGTTATTAGTTGGCTCAACAGCCATGGCATCTGCTGCAGACTACGACCTAACAATGGCATCGACGACACCTGTTGCCTCTCCTTGGGGGAAAACACTAACGAGCTTCCAATCATTGGTAAAACAATACACCGATGACCAAGTCAACATTAACGCCAGCTTTGGTGGTGCACTAGGCAACGACACTCAGTTATTACAGAAAGCTCAACTTGGCTCTACGGTTCAAGGCGCTCAGTCTTCAGGTGCGAATCTAGGCTCTGTCGTTCATGCTTTTAAATCGTTCGATGTGCCATACATTATTAAAAACATTGAAACGAGTAATAAATTGTTCTATCCGTATGGCACGTTAGGCGGCGAAGCGGTTGATGAACTTCAATCACTTATGGCGAAGAAAAACCTACGTTTGCTTTATGTTATGCCATTTGAGTTCCGCGGTATTTTAACAACGGGCAAAAAAGTACAAACGCCAGCGGATATGAAAGGTTTGAAAATCCGCGTAACGCCAAGTGAAGTTGAGCGTAGCATGATCACTGAATTGGGTTCAGGTGCGACAACATTGGGCATCTCTGAGGTTTATACGGCACTTCAAACTGGTACGGTTGATGGCTTGGCCATTCCTCCTGCTACCGCCGTTGCATTTGGTTTACATGAAGTGGCAGGCAATATGAATCTATTGAACTTCCAACCGCACGGCTCTTTCATGACAGTCAACGCACGCACTTGGAATAAACTTCCACAAGACTTGCAAATGAAAGTTCAAAGAGCAGCGGACGATGCGGTTAAACAAAATGCCGCCTTCTTTGAAATTGAGTTAACCAATGCACTTGAAAAATTCAAAGAGCAAGGTGTTAATGTCATTACGCCAACCTCTGCTGAGCAAGATACCTTCACGGCAATTATTCAAGCGCCAACCACTAAGATTGCGACTAAAGACTTTAATAAAGACGAGAAGCATTTCTTTGAAACTCTAAAAAGCACATTGGACAATATCTAAAAACATAGGGCAGGATGTTCTTCCTGCCCATTTTTTAAAGTAGATTTTAATATGCTAAAGCTAATAAAAATAATGGATAGATATTTCGAAGAATTTCTATGCAGCCTTATGCTGGGCTACATTGCGATTTCTCTCAACATTGAAGTGTTTAACCGTTACTTTCTGAACTCGCCTTCTGCGTACACAGATGAAATTGCTAGAACACTGATGATAATGCTGATATTTCTCGGCGTACCTTGGGCGGTAAAATCCAATAAACACGTTATTATCGATCTCATCCCAACATCTAAAGCTTGGCAATCGAAACGTGTTGTTATTGAACTTATTTCACACATTATATTCATTGTATTTAGTATCTTATTTGCGTTGGCGGCCTATCGTGCTGCTGAATTCCATCACATGTTGGGTTCCACTACCGAAGGTTTAGGCATCCCTTATTGGCTGCTTCTCGGTTCTTTACCAGGCATCTTCGTACTTACTATCGTTCGACTTTTACAGCGTATCTATACTCTGTTGAAAACTCGTAACGCGACAGATTCTCAGGAGCCAATCAATGTCTAGCCTTGAAGTGACACTCACTGTTTGCTCTTTTTTCCTGTTCATTATGTTTCAAGTGCCAGTTGCTATTGCGTTAGGTTGCACTCTGTTTGTGGCCTTCTATAGTCTGGGGTTCGATACCATCGAATTAGCGCTTGATGCTTATCAGTCACTCGACAGCTTCCCATTATTAGCCATTCCTATGTTCATCTTGGCAGGTACCTTGATGGCGACAGGCGGGGTAGCACAACGAATATTGGATCTTGCCGATGAGTTCGTTGGGCATTTACCCGGCGGATTGGCAATCGTAACTATATTTGCGTCTTTATTGTTTGGTGGTCTTTCTGGCTCCGCACCGGCAACCGTGGCCGCGATCGGAACCATTACGATTCCTGCGATGATTAAACAAGGCTACAGCAAAGGGTTTGCAGCAGGGTTAACCGCCTGTTCTGGTGTGATTGCGATATTGGTTCCACCTTCAAATCCAATGATTATCTATGCACTGGCTCAACCTGGTACATCGGTGTCATCCATGTTCTTAAGCGGGTTACTTCCTGGTTTGCTTTTAGCTCTCGGTATTGCCATTCCAGCTTACTGGGTTTCAAAGAAAAACAATTGGGGTGGCACTCGAGAAGCTGGGACATGGAAAACGCGACTCAAAGCAACTTATAGAGCGAAATGGGCGATACTGACTCCCGTCATCATCCTAGGCGGCATTTATTCCGGTGCATTTACGCCTACGGAATCGGCAGCAGTGGCATCACTTTACGCCTTTATTATTGGTGCCTTTGTTCACAAAGAAATCAAACTGAATAATGTGTTTAGCGTTTTTTCACAATCGGCAATTATGTCTGTTGTTGCAATGTTTCTGATTCCTTTTGCCGTGGTGTTAGGTAAGTTGTTATCGTCCCAACAGATCCCTGAATTAATCACTGGCTCCATGTCTTCATTTGTAGATGGTAAAGTCATGACGATCTTATTGGTCATTGCTTTATTATTGTTTGTCGGCTGTTTCATGGACACCTTAGCGTCCATTATTGTATTAACGCCTTTGTTGTACCCGATGCTTAGTCAATATGGCATTAGCCAATATCACTTCGGTATTATTTTGATTGTTTGTCTCGGGTTAGGCTTTGTTACACCACCATTGGGCGGCAACCTCTTTATTGCCAACCAAATCAGTAAAACATCCGTACAGAAAGTATTTATTGGTGCTTTGCCGACGCTAGGTGGCATGCTGATCGCGGCCTTACTTATTGCGTTCATACCACAAATCTCAGAAATTTTTCTGTAACCAAAGCACGGTGGATTATGAGTAAGTGGTATGAAGAAGGGGAAACACCGGATTATCGGTTTTCCCTAGCCAATGAGCGA
The DNA here is from genome assembly GCF_000521805.1 of Marinomonas ushuaiensis DSM 15871. GTDB lineage: Bacteria > Pseudomonadota > Gammaproteobacteria > Pseudomonadales > Marinomonadaceae > Marinomonas > Marinomonas ushuaiensis. The sequence continues at coordinate 337,925 of NZ_JAMB01000001.1, read as the reverse complement.
ACTTTCTTGGCTTGGATCCGAACTGGGCTTGGCTTTTTTGTTTCAGCTCTCGCTGTTGATCAAATGATTTCTTATTTGAAAATTGATCCTAAGCTCAGTGTTTTAGTGTATCTATTCTTTCTCATCAGCGCATTTTGTATCGTTAGTGGCTACCTTCGCTGGCGGGAAAATGAAATAAACATGCGTCATGGCAGAAGTTTAAAATACGGCATGGCTAATATTTTATTGGCTTTGTTTACTTCTGCGTCACTCATCTCGTTATTTATTATTAAATGGTAAGAAATCACCGCGAAACCCAACATGAACGCACAGCGCTCTCATGGATGAGAACCGTGACCTTATCTGCATTGGTCGTACTCTATTTTTTAAAAACAGGCCATTTCCAATCTCATTTAGCCTATTACTTTGCTGCAGCCGGTCTTATTTCATTGTTCATTGCTTACAATAGAAAGAATAAGCTTCTACTTTGCAGCACCTTAATTGCTTTAATCATTTCTTATCTATTCCTCTAGTGCTCGGTCACTGTGCTATATAAACACTCTCTTTTTTTACCACTAATATACTCAAGAAATTGCTTTCATCTGTTAAAAGTAGCCGTTTGGATACAATAAAGGTTATGCTGTTAATAATGTACAACTGCCATCTTTATAAGGTAAAGGAATGCAGATAGATAGAGACGTCAAACAAGATGAAATACAAGAGTCCTTACGCCTTTTGTACTCCAATGTTTTAACCAGTACGGCTGTTTCTGTTTTGATCAGCAGTCTGTTTGTATTTTCACATACTTTTAAAGAGGACTACACAGGCAAGCTCATTTGGTGGGCGGTTATGATTGTTATGTTGTCTTTGCGCCTTTTCGATTTAGCTCAATATCGAAAAAAATCGTCTCAAGGCTATATTGCGACAAAAAAAGACCTATGGTGTTTCTCCAGTTTATCCTTTTTGGTGTCCTCCACTTGGGGCGCTTACCCTTTATTTTTTCACCCGTTCTCTGACTCGTTTGAACTCGTTACCACCATTATTATTTTATGTGGCATCGGCTCTGGTGTTGCTATTATGTGGTCTGCTAATAAGGCTACTTCTATTATGTGTATTGTGGCAATGTCAGTGCCTTATTCAGCCTTGTTACTCATTTCAGGCAACTCATATGAACGATTCATCGGTACAATGGGGATGACTTACGCAATCGCTATGTCGTTAACTGCTTTTAAACTGTCCAATTTCACCCATAAAGCCATTCATTTAAAAAGCCAAAACGCTCAACTCTTATTGACGATGGAAAAAAAGGTAGAGCTCCGCACACAAGAGATTTACCGACTGTCTAATATAGATCGTTTAACAGGCCTTTTAAATCGCACAGCTTTTTTGAAGGAGTTAAACCAGATTGTTGACGCCGATGCTTCAACACCATTTGCGTTGTTATTCATCGACCTTGATGGTTTCAAACAAGTAAACGACAGCCTAGGGCATGAAGTTGGTGATAAAGTCATTCGAGAAACGGCTTCACGTATTGCTTCATTATCTCAAGGGCCGCTGCCTATTTGTCGATGGGGTGGCGATGAGTTTCTGGTTGCGTATAGATACCAAGACCTTGAGGATCTAGAGAGTTTCTCACAACAGCTTATTCACTCCATTAGCCTTCCTCATACCATATCTCTGTCAAAAACTTGGGTTGGCGCCAGTATTGGCGTTGCTTTGTACCCTCAGCATGGCAAAAATTACGATACTTTGATTCAAAGTGCTGACATAGCGATGTATCAGCAAAAACGCCTAGAAAAAGGTAAAGTAAGGTTTTTTAATGAGTCATTACGCCTCCAAATCATCCGAGAGCGGTTTCTCAGTGATCGACTCGTTACAGCCATCGATGACAACGAGTTACGATTGGTATTTCAACCTATTGTAAAAAGTAAAACAGAGGAGGTTGTAGGTCTAGAGGCATTATTAAGATGGCGCCTTGATGGCGAAGAGGTCTCACCTGTCGAATTTATCCCTATTGCTGAACAGTATGGCATGATAAAAAGCATAGGTTTATGGGTCTTAGAAGAAGCCTGTCAGCAAATATTAACCCTGTCTAAAAGTACTAAAAACTTAACCGTTAGCATCAATGTTTCTATTATTCAGCTTCAAGATAAAGACTTTGTCACACACGTTAGAAGGCTTCTTACTCAATTAAAATTTGAACCAAGCCGATTACACATAGAAATTACCGAATCTGTTTTCGCCACTGATAAATCAACATTGATGACTCAAATAAAAGCACTCCAAGAAATGAACATTGAAATATGTATTGATGATTTTGGAACAGGTTATTCATCTCTTGCAAGCATGCAAAATCTGGGTGTCGACATCGTTAAAATAGACAAAAGTTTTATCGATAAAATCAACAACAGTGGTTCAAACATTGTCCATGCAGTCATGCAAATTTCACAATCTATGGGTTATCAAGTTGTAGCTGAAGGCGTCGAAACACTAGAGCAAGTTAACAAGCTAAATGAAATCGGCGTACATTTTTTACAAGGTTATTATTTTTCCAAACCTTTGGAAGTAGAGCAACTCAATAACTATTTAGGCAACCACTTGAAATAGGCCGCTCAACAGAGTTTGGCTTCATTATAAAATAAAGCCCAGATTCTTCCTTATTCTAGCCCTTTAATTGTAAGTACAATCGACACATATAGAGAGCATCTAAATCTTTTTAAGGAATATAAAAATGTCGAATTTAATAGACAAGTTAAACTGGCGTTACGCGACAAAGAAAATGGACCCAAGTAAAGCGGTTGAGCAATCAAAAGTAGATCGTATTTTAGAAGCAACTCGCCTAACAGCAACGTCTAGCGGCTTACAGCCATATGAAGTGATTGTAGTCACCAATAAAGCCTTACGAGAAGCGATTGTTCCTCACGCTTGGAACCAAGCGCAAATCACAGACGGCTCACACCTTTTGGTTTTCGCTGCGTGGGATAACTACACAGAAGATCGCATCAATGAAATGTTTGATCTAGTGAATGACGAACGCGGCTTTAAAAACGAAGGTTGGGAAAACTATCGCCAAATGATCTTAGGAGCTTACCCTCCACGTGATGCGGAAGTAAACTTTCAACACGCAGCACGCCAAGCTTACATTGGTCTTGGAACTGCGCTAATTGCAGCCGCTGAAGAAGGCGTAGACAGCACGCCGATGGAAGGTTTTGATCCAGTAAAAGTAGATGAAATTCTTGGTCTAACAGAACGTGGGTTACGCTCTGTTATTTTGTTGCCATTGGGCTACCGAGCAGAAGAAGGCGATTGGCTGAAAAATCTGAAAAAAGTTCGAGCATCAAAAGAAAAATTTATTACTGAAATGAAATAATTTTTTCATTGAATGAAATAATGTAAAACGCCACATCACTGCATAAGTGATGTGGCGTTTTTATGTCAATTGCCTAATGTTATTTGCTTAAAACACGGTAAACAATGGCGCCGAGCAAGGCCCCAAGTAACCACGCATAACCTGATAATACCGCTAAAGCATCTACCCACACTGTCGATACAGAAAAAACTGCGCCAATAATGAATGCGATCACCGCAATATTATTCCAACCTTTAGAATAGAAATACGCACTTTTTTCACTCTCATCATACAGATCCGCAAGCTGTAGTTTTTGCTTACGAATCATGTAGTAATCAACAATCATAATGCCGTAAAGAGGCGCAAGTGTTGCCCCTAAAGTATTCACAAATGCACCAATGCCTACTTGGCTGATGAAGCTTGTCCATAAGGCACCAATGATTAAAGCAAAACCTGATGTGATGAATCCGGCTTTTTGGAAAGTCATGCTTTTTGGCGCTAAGTTAACGATACCATTCACAGCGGGAATAAAATTCGCCACCAAATTAATACCTACTGTTGCTGCAAAAAAAGTGACCGCAGCAATAATACTTAATAAAGCACTGTCTGCTTTTTCAACAATTGCCGTTGGGTTAGTCAGTTGTTCGCCATAGACAACAGCCGCACCAGCAGTAATAAGCAAAGCAAGAGCTGAAAAGATAATCATGTTCAAAGGCAAACCTAATAGGTTACCAAGCGTCATAGATTTATGGTCTTTAACATAACGGGAGAAGTCACTGAAGTTGATCATCACAGCAGAAAAATACGCCACCATGGTACCGACAATAGCGATAAAACCTTTTAGCTCAGAACTAAATGTTGCGTCTTCGTGACGAAAAATACTGTTTGCGGCACTCAACAACTGACCGTCCGCTTTATTCCAAAGCACAATCAACAATCCAATCATAACGGCATAAACGAATGGGCCAGCTAGATTTAAGAATTTACCAACCCAATCCATACCGCGAGAAAAAATCACCATTTGCAAAGCCCAAACAATTAAGAATGAACACCAGCCAATAATAGTCATACCAAAATAACTGTCACCACCCGTAGCACCTGTAATGGTTACGATCAAAAGATTAAGCGCTGTTGAAGCGAAATACGTCTGAACACCAAACCAAAACACCGCAACAATTGATCGAAGCATAGCAGGTAACTTTGCACCTTGTGTTCCCATGCTGGCACGAGCTAACACTGGATAAGGAATGCCATAGTCGACACCCGCTTTACCTGAAATGTTAACTAAGAACATCACCAACAAACCTGCAGCGATCAATCCAGCAAATGCAGTCCAGCCGGTTACACCATAAGCAATAAACAACGAAGCGACTAAGGTGTAGCCAAACAAACTTTGAATATCATTGGCCCAGATATTAAAGATTTCAAACCATTTCCAGGTTTTTTGCTCTTCTCCAATAGGAGCAAGAGAATCGTTCTCAATGTTAGGTAGTTGACTCATAAGTATTTCCCTTGATCATGAAACAAACATTTCTTTTATTTTATTCATGAAATGCACATTTCATGCCACGAAATTAATTCGCCTTAAGTCATTGAATTTTGGGAAGCCAAGTTAATAAACGAAGGATAAGTAATGATTGATTCTAGGGAGAGTGCGCCAATCAAGATCAATTTATAATGGTTCGCACCATTTTGATTAAGCTAAAACAGATAGACATCTTAAATGAAAGACACAGCTTCCTAAATTTTGCCCCTTTTGGAAGCAACAATTATGGTATTAATAATTGATATGGACATTTTATTTAGGATAAACGAATGAAAAAGTACTTGGGAATTCTAGTTACTGCATTGTTATTAAGTGCTTGTTCTAACGACGACTGGCGAACAGCCAGCCGCGAGCCAGCAGGTATTGCTCCCAATCCAAAAGAAGTCTCTGAAGCCGTTATTGAGTTCTATGCAGCCGATGCGTTCAGCTGGCGTGGTTGGTTTGCCGTACATTCTTGGGTCGCAACAAAAGAAAAAGGTGCGTCAGAATACACGGTTTATGAAGTGACTGGTTGGCGAGTAAAGCGTGGCTTGCCCGCTTTGTATGAATACAAAACCAGCACACCAGATCGTTATTGGTTTGGCTCGAAGCCAGAAAAAGTATTATCGATAACCGGTATAAAAGCCGAAGCTTTGATTCCAAAAATCACCTCAGCGGTTGCACGTTACCCTTGGGCAAATGAATATACCGTTTTTCCTGGACCAAACAGCAACACATTTCCAACTTGGGTCGGTTTACAAGTACCTGAGCTGGGACTTGATATGCCATTCAGTGCAATTGGCAGTGGCTACGCGGATAATGACGAGTAATCATCATTATCCTCAACCAAAGCATTGCGATTAGTGCTTTGTCATTCCTGGGTTCGGAATAAAGTTGATTACCACTTCTTCTGCTTCTGGGGCATTGCTGTGTGGTGTATTCACTCTTGTTGGTATTTCAGTTGGCTGAGCCTGTATTACCGTAGATTGCTCATCAGTGTAGCCACACGAAATACATTCACGATATTGTTTTTCAACCTCATCATCACGCCATGCGCGAATCTTATCCATTTCACTACAACGTGGGCAGACGGCACCAGCGATAAAGCGTTTTACTGTCATTATGTTCCCTTATGAAAAAACAGCGTGACGATAATCTCGGCCACACTGTTCGTTTCTAGTTTATTTACAGATTTTGTCTATTACGCAGCAATACCGCTGTGTCTTAATAGCGCATCAGTGCTTGGTTCACGACCACGAAATGCAGCGAACAATTCCGCTGCGGGACGAGAACCACCATTAGCCAATATGGTATCACGGAAGTGTGCGCCCGTATCCGAATTGAAAATGCCGTCTTCTTCGAATTTCGAGAAGGCATCGGCAGACAAAACTTCTGCCCACTTGTAGCTGTAATAACCCGCAGCATAACCACCAGCAAAAATATGCGAGAAGCTATTTTGAAAACGGTTAAACGACGGTGGCGTAATAACCGCAACCTTGTTACGAACATCTTCAATGACAGATTGAACTGAAATATCTTTTTGATATTCCATGTGCAAGCGGAAATCGAACAAAGAAAACTCTAGCTGACGTGTCATTTGCATACCAGACTGAAAATTTTTCGCCGCTAACATTTTGTCTAACAAGTCTTTTGGAAGCGGTTCGTTGGTTTCATAATGTCCTGCAATGTATGCCAAAGCTTCCGGTTCATAACACCAGTTTTCCATAAATTGACTTGGCAGCTCAACCGCATCCCACGCCACACCATTGATCCCAGAAACAGAAGCCACATCGACTTGGGTCAGCATGTGATGCAAACCGTGACCAAACTCATGGAACAAGGTGGTTACTTCATTGTGTGTCAGCAAAGCGGGCTTATCGCCAATCGGTGGTGTGAAGTTACACACCAAATACGCAATAGGAAGCTGCAAACTATCATCACTCAAGCGACGACGCGTACGGCACGAATCCATCCAAGCGCCACCACGTTTTGCTTCACGAGCATAAGGGTCGAGATAAAAACGTGAAACATCCTCTCCGTCTTTGCTGATAGTGAAAAGCTTTAACTCATTGTTATAACTATCAAATTCTTTTTCTTCACGAATATCTACGCCAAATAACGTTTGTGCCACGTGAAACAATCCAGACAAAACGGTGTTCATTGGAAAGTAAGGGCGAAGCTCTTCTTGTGAAATGCTGTATTTATGCTGACGCAGTTTCTCAGCGTAGTACGTCATATCCCAAGCGTTCAGTGTTTCCACACCGTTTTCTTCTTTTGCATACGCGATAAGTTGCACAAGATCTTGTTTTGCCGAGCTTTTTGATTTTTCTGCTAGGTTTTCCAAAAAGTCGATAACCTGCTGTCCGTTATCGGCCATTTTCGTCGCCACAGACAATTCCGCGTAATTATCGAAGCCTAAGATATGCGCCATTTCATGACGTAAAGATAAGATTTCATCAATTAATGGAGCGTTATTAAATTTGATGTCACCACCTTGATCTGATGCGCGTGTGGCAAAGGCGCGATACATTTCTTCTCGTAGTTCAGCATTATCCGCATAACTCATAACAGGCATGTAAGATGGGAAATCTAAAGTAAATAGCCAACCGTCTTTTTCTTTTGCTTCTGCCATTTGTTTCGCTTGCGCAAGCGCCGATTCTGGTAAGCCTGCTAATTCGCTTTCGTCGGTAATCAACTTGCTCCACGCTTGGGTTGCATCCAATACATTTTCGCCAAACTGGCTACTCAGTTCAGATAACCGCTGGTTGATTTCGCCGTAGCGTTTTTTGGCATCACCTTCAAGGCCAACACCCGACAATTCGAAGTCACGAATGGTTTGCGTTAAAGATTCTTTTTGCGCTTGAGTCAGATCTTTTGCGGTGTCACTTTCTGCTAAGGTTTTATAAGCCTGATACAAATCTTTATTTTGACCTAGATCCGTATAAAACTGAGTCAATTTTGGCAAACACGCATTGTAGGCAGCACGAATCTCAGGTGTGTTTTTAACCGAGTTCAAATGACCAATTGGCGACCAAAAATTGTTCAGATCATCATCCAATTGATCAAGCGGCAAAACCAAGCTTTCCCACGTTGGATTGGTGTTCTCGCTGACGCAAGCATCAATTTCTGCTTGGTTGCGTTTAAGTAGAGCTTCTAAATCTGTTTCAATGCTAGAAACATCAACACCCGTAAAATCCGGTAAGCTTGTCGCGCCCCATACAGACTCTGACATATCGTGATATCCTTTTATAAAAAGTTGAACATTTGGCTCTTATTATCAAATACTTATCAATTGTACTTATAACAAGACGTCAAACGACGCTGGTACGTTTCAAACTGTAACAAAAACTGAACAAACGTAACCTAATGACTATGTATTAATAATACTATGCTTAATAAGATATGTGGTCTCTGGCTTTTTTCAATGCACAAATAACTATTGTACTAATAGTTCCTTCATTTATAACGCAAGATGTCTCGTAAGAGAGGGTTTATGGTCATGAAATCTTTCCGAGGTAATACACCTCAAATAGGCGATCGAGTTTGGATTGATGATAGCGCGGTTGTTATCGGTGATGTCATCATCGGCGAAGACAGTTCTGTTTGGCCTTTAGTTGCCATTCGTGGCGATATGCATCGTATTCGAATTGGCGCTCGCACCAGCATTCAAGATAATTCCTGCCTACACATTACTCACGCCAGCGCTTATAAACCAGACGGCCATCCATTAACTATCGGTGATGATGTCACAGTAGGCCACATGGCGATGCTTCATGGCTGTACTATCGGCAGCAAGATTTTAATCGGCATGGGCACAACTATTCTGGATGGTGCCGTTGTCGAAGATGAAGTCATCATTGGCGCTGGCTCATTGGTACCACAAGGAAAACGTCTTGAATCTGGCTTTTTATATATGGGATCTCCTGTAAAGCAAGCTCGCCCATTGAGTGAAAAAGAAATCGAATATTTCCAATACGCCGGATTAAATTACGTCAAATTAAAAGACGAATACTTGGCGGAGAAAGAACGTTTCGATCAGAAAACAGACTGATATCAGATACAAAAAAATACTTAACGAAAAGTGTAAGAATATTTCACTCTTCCACGTCTAACTACTAGAAGCGAAATGCTGAGGCTCAAATGATTGATGCAACCCTTTCCTCTGATATGAATGGTTCACCCAGTGCTGATATCTTTCACGACGCTGTTTTTATGGAAGACCTACGTGGCCAAATGATTAAATTTGCGCAATTACAGGTCCGAGACAGCCAACTAGCGGAAGATGCGGTTCAAGAAGCCATGATTTCAGCCTACAAGAACATCGATCGTTTTGGCCGAAAGTCAGCCTTTAAAACGTGGGTTTTCTCGATTTTAAAAAATAAAGTCATCGATCTTCTACGTAAAGAAAAACGCCATACAGCAGTAAGCCAATTAGAAGATGGCTCAAACCTGAATGGCGATGAGCTTCTGGACACACTGTTTAAAGACAACGGTCATTGGAACAAGCACGAACGACCTCAAAAATGGGACCAACCAGAACACGGGGTTGAAAACGAACATTTTTGGCGAGTCTTTGATGTCTGTTTGAATGGATTACCCGATAAATACGCTAGGCTTTTCATGATGCGAGAATTCTTAGAAATGGACACTACTGAGATTTGTCACACCGAAGAGCTGACCGTCAGTAATCTTAATGTCACCTTGTACCGTGCTCGCCTTCGATTACGAGAGTGCCTAGAAGATAACTGGTACCAAAAAGGATAAGTAAGCATGATGAATTGCAAGCAAGCGACTCAATTGCTTTCTGAAAAGCTTGATAGACCGCTTAATAGGAAAGAAAAAATATCACTTGGAATACATACAACCATGTGTGTTCCTTGTCGTCAGTTTGGTCTTCAAATGGAAGAATTAAGAGATATATCAAAGTCTTACGTAAATAAAAAAACAGACTCAGAAAAATAGTCATTTATTTTTGTAAGAAACCCAACGGCTCGTGCGTCAAATGCAGGTAAACAGAAAGTAACGGTTTTTAGAATCGAAACTCGACAAAATAGCCTAACTGAATAAAACAAAAGTAACTTAAACAGGATATTGATTATGAAAAATACAAAAGCAGCGTTAGCTCTAGCTCTTGGCACAGCAGTGGCGATTTCAGCCGTATCCATTCCAGCTCAAGCAGCAAGCAAAGAAAAATGCTACGGCGTTTCTTTAGCAGGTCAAAACGATTGTGCAGCTGGCCCAGGCACTTCTTGTGCAGGCACCTCTAAAACGGACTTCCAAAGCAATGCTTGGAAACTAGTCCCTGCTGGCACTTGCGTTGATTTGGAATCAAAAACTTCCTCAACTGGCCACGGCCAATTGAAAGCGTTCTAAGACAACAGACTCTATATATGATGTCTTGTGTTCCTAGCGAACAAAAACACCCGCAAGCCGAAGGCTCCCCTTTACCTTCGAGCTTTGCGAGTCGTTTTTTATCCCATTCTGGTATTAGTCTAAAACCCGCTTACTACCAGCTTATTTTGTCTTCTTTTCCTGAAATAGGCTTCTTTGAAATCCACGCAGAAAACTATTTAAGTAAAGGCGGGCCCGCACGTCACTATTTGAATTTAATCCGTCAACATTACCCAATTACAGTACATGGTGTTGGATTATCCATTGGCGGCGAACATGTGATTAACCAACAACATCTTGAGCAAGTTGCCCAACTGGTTAATGAAGTTCAACCTCAGATATTCTCTGAGCATTTAGCTTGGTCTTCCCATGACAGCACTTTCCTAAATGATTTGCTACCGGTTGCTTACGATGAAGCCACTTTGCGCCGTGTTTGTGAGCACATTGATCACATTCAATCTCACGTAAAACGCCAAGTACTCATTGAAAATCCATCGACTTACTTCGAGTTTCATCGCAGTGAAATGAGCGAAACAGACTTTCTCGCTGAAATGGTGAAACGCACTGGCTGCGGTTTATTATTAGACGTGAATAATGTTGAAGTCTCTTGTTTTAACCATGGTCATGACCCTTACCAATATTTGAATAACTTTCCTGTCGCTGCTGTTGGGCAAATACATTTGGCCGGACACACCACCGACAGTAATGCGGTTGTGCCATTAAAAATAGACAGCCATGATGAAGCGGTTTCACATGATGTTTGGGCTTTGTATAAACATACACTTTCATTAACGGGTGATTGCCCGACACTGATTGAGCGAGATGGTAACCTGCCACCAATAGGTGAGTTATTAGCAGAGGCACACCTTGCCGACAGCATTCGACAAGTTAACCAACAGGAGTCTCGCCGTGAACACGCAATTTAAAGCGGCATTACTCACGGAAGACACACGCTTTTATGAGGAAATAAAAGCCTCTTCAATGGAAGAGCAAGAAGTGCGCCTGAATGTTTACCGAAACAATGTCACAGTGTCTCTAATTGAGGCTTTATGCGATATATTTCCCGTTACTGAAGCCATTGTCGGTGATGAGTTCTTTCACGCTATGGCTCGAATCTATTTATTAAATAACCCTCCAAGTTCTCCGATTATTCGTGAATACGGTCAAAATTTTTCAGATTTCATTCGTAATTTCGAACCCGCTCAAAGCCTTCCATATTTACCAGACCTTGCTGCACTTGAGCACGCCATGCTGACGCTCACACACAGCGAAGAGTACGACATGCTTGATCAAGAAGCCGTCTCTGATGCATTTACCTCTGTGGAAGACCCCAGTACCTTATCGCTTCGTGTTCCGCCAACCACACACATTCTCGTTTCGCCTTTTGCTATTGGTTCTTTATACCAAGCTCACTTCAGTGATGGTCATCAACGACTGAACCAAGTCGAGATCAATAAGAGTGAATATTTACTGCTGGTAAAATCTCACCTTTACGCGCAACTGCATGTTATCAATAAAGAAGAAGCAATCTTCATCAAAAATCTCATGCAGGAAAAAACACTTGGAAACGCCGTACCTGAGTCAGATTCATTCAACTTGGGTGAGACTTTAGCAAAATTGATTGAGTGGAAAATATTAACAAATGTGACACAAATTCACACAAAACAACCACTCTGAAATACGACGTTCCATAGTAAAGTAACTTATAGCAACCAAACGAATTAACGAAAATCAGGAGATTATTCATGCTGTCTATTATCAATAATAAAAGTGAGGCGGTATTTAAAAAGCTTCCTGAATCTTTAGTCTTGTTTGTGGCTCGTTTCGCCATTGCGGCTGTATTTTGGAAGTCAGGACAAACCAAAATCGATGGATTTTCTCTAGATATTATCGCAATGAAAATGGAGCTCGGTTTACCAAGATTGGCCGAATCCACTGGCTTTCTATTTGAATACGAATACAATTTGCCACTGATTCCACCCATGATTGCGGCTGTTCTTGCAACACTAGCAGAACACATTCTGCCAATTCTTATTTTAGGTGGATTATTTACTCGTCTCGCTGGTTTTGGTATCGCTGGCATGACATTAGTGATTCAACTTTTTGTTTATCCAGAAGCTTATCCAACTCATGCTACTTGGTTAGCAATCGCTTTGTTACTCATGTACAAAGGCGCAGGGTCATTCTCTCTAGATCATTTATTAAGAAGAAATCGCTAATCAATCGCTTTACTTCTAATAGAAATACTTTTCTAACTAACAACTCGACTTCCCCAAAAAAGCCTTTCTCAGTGGAAAGGCTTTTTTGGGACGAGACACATTTCTTTAAAAAGCTAAGAGGTTGCTGGTAACGTAAAAGTAGACGTTGCCTGCTTCGTTTGCTCTGCAGATCCAGACAAAGCATCGGTTAATGATGTTAAACGCAAAGACGTTTGACTGTTATTCACAGTTACATCGACAATCTGAATAATATGTAATGCAATTTCATTCGCTTCTGCTGCTTGGCTTTGAGCCAAAGCAGACAATTCATCCAGACTTCTCAAGGATACTTCAGAGTCTTTTTCTAACTGACTCAATGGCACAACCACGTTTTCTATTTGTTTCACGCCATTTCGCATACGCTCTTGGCCTTGCTCCATCTCATCCGATATTTGCACAGATAAGTTCGCAATAGATGTAATCACCTGATCAATAGACTCTGTGACCTTAGCAGTGTTACTTGCTAAATTTCTCACTTCATCCGCCACAACGGCAAAACCACGACCAGCTTCACCTGCACGGGCCGCTTCAATAGACGCGTTCAATGCCAACAAATTGGTTTGGTCTGCTACATTGCGAATATCATTAACAAACTCGGATACCGTTGTCGCACTTTCTTTTAGCTTAGCAACTGAGTGTGATGTTTCTTCTATATAAGCTGCAACAGAGGTAATGTCTTGTGCTGCCGTATTGATAATTTGTTTACCTTGCTTGGCTAAATCATGAGCCGCTTCCGCTTGGTTACGCGATACGCTCACATGCTCTGCCATGGTTTTCGCGCCACTAGACAGTTCTTCCACCGAGCCTTGAATATCACTTGCCATCGACTCTTGTTTTCCAGATCCTTGTTGAACGTCTATTACGCTCATTCGGATATTTCCCACTGAGTCCACAACAGTTTGAGCACTCATATCGATTCGGCTAATAACACCACCTAAGCTGGACTGCATGCTTTTAAGACTACTTACTAATTTGCCTATTTCACCTTTTGATTGGATATCAATACTGTGGGATAGATCACCTTTGGCGACATAATCGAGCAAAGATGCCATTTTCCCCAGTGGATTGACGATACTCCGAGTGATCAGTACTGACATCACAGAGCCAATCAAAATAGCAAAAACACCAACTCCGATGATCATTAAAATAGCAATCTCGGATTCAGACAAGGTTGCTTGTTGGCGCACTTGCATCATGTTCCGCTCACTTTCAGCAAGCGCTTCTGTTTGATTGAGAAAAGTTTGCAATTCATCGCGAGTAGCTCCGGCCATTTGAGCCTTAGCGTCACTAAGCTCACCAAACTCCAAAGCCTCTACAGTAGATTGTAATGCTGCCTGATAAATGACTCGCTGGGTTTTAAGTGCTTCAACTACAGCCTTATTTTTCTCAGAGGTAACGAGATTTGTCATGGTTTCTAAGCTAGCATCCATGTTGCGATTACGCTCATCGATTTCTTTATAAATCGCAACTCGCTGATCTCGCTCTTCTAATACAAACAATAATAAAAGGCGACTCGCCAAGCTTTCAGCATTTACGTTCAGTTCACCAGTCAGCTCAACCAGTGCTGCGTTTTCGTCGACAATGCCTCGAATATTGCTAGACAATGATTGAAAGCGAGTTGCAGAAAGGCCCACGACAACCAATAGTAATATCAACAGCACCAAATAGCTGGCCGTTAATCGACCTCGAATCGTTGTAAAACCAAACATAAACCTACCCTTAATAATCTTTGAAATAACATGTTAAACAGGTGTTCCATTCTTCCTTAACATTAGTCGTAAATCACGTAACTTTTATTACAGTAACCTAATATAACGATGCAGAGCGCTACATTTTTCGTTGTATTGGCGAAGTATAGGCAATTAAAAATAAGAATGCGGCACACACAACCACACTTGGCCCAGTGGGCGTATCCCATTGATAAGACGCCCACAAGCCGCCACATACGGATAAACAGCCTATGACACTCGCGATAGAAGCCATTTGCACCGGTGTTTTGGACAATTTCCGTGCCGTTGCCGCAGGAATAATCATTAGGGACGTAATCAACAACACACCGACAATTTTCATCGCCACGGCGATCACCAAGGCCACCAGCAACATAAGCAATAGACGAATGGCTTCAACCGGATAACCTTCTACTTTCGCCAATTCTTCATTTACCGTCATCGCCAATAGTGGTTTCCAGAAAATCACCAACAGACTAATAACCGCCAAACCGCCACCGTAAATCCAATAAACGTCAGTTTGGCTAATCGCAAGTAAATCCCCAAACAAATACGCCATTAAATCGATACGGATATTATCAAGAAAACTCACAGCCACCAGCCCTAACGACAAAGCAGAATGTGCTAAAATACCTAATAAAGTATCTGTCGCAATAATATGCTTCTTCTGTAACGTCACTAAAACCAACGCCAGACCAACGCACAAAACGATAATCGCAAGATTCAAATTAATATCGAACAAAAAACCCAACGCCACACCCAACAAAGCAGAATGCGCCAAGGTATCTCCGAAATACGCCATACGACGCCAAACAACAAATGCGCCTAACGGCCCAGCGACAGACGCCACACCCAACCCACCGATTAAGGCTCTGAGTAAAAAATCTAACATCGACTTACTTTCTCCAAACTAGAATTCCACGATTAACAGTGGTAACAAACGTACATTGAATTAATGATGACAATGCTTATGAGGATCATCGGACGACACACTGCCATCATCTTCATGAACATGGTCATGTTGGTGTGCATAAATCGCGATGGTCTCATCCGCACCGGGAACGCCAAATAATGCCTGATAAGCGGGATGACCCGTAACGTGTTGAGGGCTACCGGAGCAACAAACATGCTGATTAATACACACAACCGTGTCGGTTTTCGCCATGACCAAATGCAGATCATGGGACACCATTAAAACGCCACAGCCGAGTTCATCACGAATGGATTCAATTAAGTTATAAAGCTCAACTTGACCATTCACATCCACACCTTGCACAGGTTCATCCAATACAAGTAAATTGGGTTTATTCAATAAAGCTCGAGCCAGTAAAACCCGCTGTGTCTCACCGCCGGATAACACATGAACTTGCGAATGAATAAGATGCGCGATGCCTAGTTTTTCTAGTGTTGGTAAAATCTGACGCTTATCCACGCCACGAACCAATGCCAAGAAATGCTTCACGGTTAAAGGTAAAGTAGGATCAATATGCAGCTTTTGCGGCATATAACCAATACGCAGAGCTTTATGTCGAACAACCTCGCCAGACGTCGCAGCTTGCAAGCCCAACAGAATACGGATCAAGGTACTTTTACCGCTACCATTTGGGCCAATTAAGGTAACGATTTCACCTTCACTAATGCTCATATCGATATTATTCAGCAGAACTCGTCCGTCAAATGAGATACCAATCTTTTCGAAGGCAACCAACTGTTTATTCATGTGCGCCCCCCTTCTGACGGCATTTTACAATCAGCACATAAACCTGTTAATTCAATGGTTTTCGCTCGTAATTCAAAGCCTTGTTGAGCCGCTTTAGCGATCAATGCTGAATGGATATCTTGATAGTCAGACTCCATAACATTGTGGCAATCATCACAGATTAAGAAATAACCTTGATGATCTTTATCCGCATGTGAGCAACCAAGATAAGCATTCATGGATTCCACCTTATGAATCAATCCTGCATTTAATAAAAAGTCTAACGCGCGATAAACCGTTGGTGGCGCAGAGTTAAAACCTTCTTCCGCTAATTTCGCCAATAATTGATAAGCACCAAGCGGCCGATGACTTTCCCAGATCAATTCTAAAGCTCGACGACGCACCTTGGTAAGGCGCTGGCCTTGCTCTACGCATAAAATTTCTGCGGTCGCTAAAGCACTATCAATGCAATCATTATGGTTATGGCTAACACTTTGCTCACCATGATGGTCGTGATTATCTGAAGTATTTTTTTTCATTTAAAACGCCCTTCCAGCATTGCTGATGTAGCTCAAAATCATAGAGGAACTGATGACGATCAAAGCGAACGCCGCGATAAAACCAAACACGCGAGACAGCCTTTGTCGCCAAACTTGATGTTCTCGACTCAATATAAAACCGGTATCACGAACAAGCACACTCACACCTGCCAAAGAAGCCACGGTAATTGCAGTGCCTAAAGACATGGCAAACGTCGCCGCCAAACCCCATTGAAAAATGCCCGTACTCAGAGAAAATAACAAAACTAAAATCGCACCAGT
The DNA here is from genome assembly GCF_000521805.1 of Marinomonas ushuaiensis DSM 15871. Taxonomy (GTDB): domain Bacteria; phylum Pseudomonadota; class Gammaproteobacteria; order Pseudomonadales; family Marinomonadaceae; genus Marinomonas; species Marinomonas ushuaiensis. The sequence goes on along the minus strand of NZ_JAMB01000001.1, from coordinate 321,176 downwards.
ACAAGGTCGAATGCCTACAGCCAGCGTCATCGCCCATATGCTACGACGAGCGGTTTTTGCTTCCTCTGCATCATGTGTTTCATTATGAGAGCAGCAAGCATGATCATGTGAATGACTGTGGTCGTGTGAATGGTCGTGTAAGTGCTCATGTTCTGATGAATGACCGTGCAAATGATCTTTAGAATGATCATGTCCACAACTCGATTTACCACGTAACAAACGTATAAGAATCCAAACGCCAATCAAGCCAACCGCTGCAAAACTCGCCACCTCAAAAAATCGGCTAATCTGCATTGCTTTACCAGCTAATGAAAAGACCTGACTCAAAAAAAGAATCACCAAGACAGCCATCAACCCCTGCGCGCCAGCACACAAGAATGACAACGCGACACCACGACGCAACGGCGCTTTACTCGCCAACATATAGGCGGAAATCACCGCTTTACCGTGACCTGGGCCTGCAGCATGGAACACACCGTAAAAGAAACTCGTGGTGATTAACCCCCACAATAAAGCGGCGCTGCCTTCTTTGCTAATCGCACGTACTAAGGTCACCAACTCACGATGAAAATTCGCCTGCTGACCGATAATCCATTGAATAAAGTCTTGATAAAACGACATGTCTATCGCAGCGTAAAGGGGAGAATTTAAAAAGATGAAAGATAAAAATAAAAAAACGGCGTTCTTCGCCATGACAAACTCTCACTCAAAATAGAAATAAACTTTTGTTATGATATAACAATTACAACGGAAGGAGAAGCCAAAGCCAAGAAACGCTACACTTAATCGAATGGGATTTTCGTTAAATGGTAATTGGGTTTAAAAATCCCATCACACCGCTCATGAAAATTTGCGCCGCCATGGCGGCTAAAATCAACCCCGTAATTTTAGACAGTACATTCAACCCTGTACGACCCAACATTTTTTCGATTAATGAACCGGAATACAGAATTAATGCCAATGTTCCAAGCGCCAACAGCAACCCCATCAAACCTAGGATCAAATCCCAACCTTGTAGCTCAGCACCGTAAACCAGAATCGTACCGATTGTCGCAGGACCGATAATCGTTGGCACCGCTAGAGGAACAACAGACACATCGTCTCGTTCTTCACTCGGCATACCAACAGCATGATTGCGCGTACCATCACGAACCAAACTTAACGCCGATAAAAACAGCAAAACACCCGAGCCGATTTTGAAAGAATCTAATGTTATGCCCAACACGGCAAACAAGCTGCCACCAAAAAACAGCAAGACAATCGCAATCACGGTAGAAGCAATAATGGCTTTATTCGCCACCTGCTTTCTTGATGCTGAAGACTCTCCGCGCGTTAGCGCAAGAAACATCGACAGCACAAAAAACGGCGCGAATAAAAAGAAAAACTTTATCCAAGTCGAGATCAATAAACTCATTTAGGCAACTACCTGAAAAGCACTTAGCAACACGATCAGCGCTGACTTAATGCGAGTTTGACACCAAAGCCAACCAACAATATGCCAGTTAAACCGTCTAATACCTGCGCCACTTTTGGTCGTGCCAGCCACACTCGCGCTTTATGAACCATAAGCGCAAGAAACGTTTGCCACACCATAGCTATCATAAAGTGAAGGGAGGCCATAAAGAGTGATTGACCCAAAGCAGAATAGCTAGGATCGATAAACTGCGGCAAAAATGCCATGTAGAAAATAATTGGTTTAGGGTTCAATACATTCGACAAAATGCCCTGACGAAAGCCACCCCAAGCGGTTAATGGCTTAGACATTTTTTTATCACTGAACGTCATTCCCACCGGTTTCATCGCACTTCGCAATGCTTGCACACCTAAATAAACAAGATACGCCGCGCCCGCAAATTTGAATGCAGTAAACAAACCCGCAGAGCCTAATAAAATGACCGACAAGCCTAGAGCAGACAAGGTTGCATGAGCAAACAGTCCCATGCAAATACCTAAGCTCGTTAAAAAGCCCAAGCGCCATCCGCCTGTCGCCGCATTTCGCATCACTAAAATGGTATCTACACCCGGACTCATAGTAAGAACGGAAATCGCCAACAAAAAGGGTAACCATTGAAAATGCTCTATCATCTGAAACTTCCTTTCTTTACAACTTCATAAAAGGGTTAAAAAAACGTGTCAAAAAACCTTACGTTAAGACTTACAGGTCAAATCTATCCAAGACGCTACAGACATTTCTTCTGCTTCGCGTTTAATTGGCGTACATGTCTCAGACAATGCCCCTGACAAGCGAACCAAGCCTTCTTCTAATGGTTCCATAGCAAAATATAATTCATCATCACCAAACGCCAAACTCAGCGTCGAAGTTTCGAGATTAACTGGCGTAGGCAAAGTAATGGCAAAGCGAACCCACAACATTTGGTCGCGAATACGAATATCAAGAATGCGCACACCGGTTGGCACTATCTCTACTCCGTCCTGCTTCATTTTAATAAAGTAACCATAATTCTCGAAGCTTGTAAAAACGTCGATCATATCTACTTTTTCTTGGCCAGTAAGCTCGCCATCAGAATCAACATCATACTCTGCGATCAAACTAATCGAGGTAAAAAGATCAAGACTCCAAGTCCCTTCTAATGTTTCAATTTTTGGCTGATCCACGGCTATTCTATATTGAGAATCTACCCATACATGTGGATGAGCCATAGCGGTATTCACATACAACACACTGATCAATAACAACCAAAACCGGATCATTTTATCTCACCTGACCTTTTACCCTACTAAACTGGGCGCATAACGAATGCGCGCTTCTAAAATACGCTGAAATTCAAGCGGATCGTGTTGTTGTGCTAAACGCACTGGATCATCTTTTGCACCATGCCATGCTTCTAAACGAGACAACCAGAAACGTAACGCAGCAATCCTTAGCATATAAGGCCAAGCAATCACCTCTTCGTCAGTGACTTCCCGTTCGTGCAAATACGCTTTTAGTAAGGCACGATATTTCGGCATATCTAATTCGCCTGTTTTCGCGTCTGTACACCAATCATTCACAACGATTGCTAGATCGTACACAACCCAAGAATGACAGGCGTTATAGAAATCAATAATCGCTGACAATTTTCCGTCTTCAAACAAGGTGTTGTTGTAAAACAAATCACCATGAATCGTGGTTTTCGGCAAATCATCATGCTCAGCAATAAAAGCATCAAACTCCGCAATTTGCGAGGTCAGTAATTGTGCTTGTTCCGGTTCTAATTCTGCTGAAATGGCTTTGCATGTTTTATGCCACCACGTCACACCACGGTGACTATCACGATGTTCAGGAAAATCTTCCCCTGCAATGTGTAATTTCGCCAAAGCCTCGCCCATTAACCGACACGATTTTTCATCGGTTTGTTTAAGTTCACCACCAGGAAAACAGTCCACAATAATCGCAGGACGATCATTCACCACACGTAAACGCTCGCCATGAATATCAATCAAGGCCGCTGGCACATTAAAGCCTTTGTGTTTCAAATGCGCGACAACGTCTAAGAAATACGGGACTTCGTCTAACTCAAACTCTTCAAACAGTGTCACCACGTACTTTCCTGTGGTCGTCACTAAAAAATAATTGGTGTTTTCTACGCCACCAGAAATACCTTGGAATGAAACCAGTTCACCCAAATAATAATCGGCCACTAAAGCACGCATGTCAGAGTCAGAAAGGGATGTGTAAACAGCCAAGTTGTCTTACCTAATTGAAGTTCAAAAAAATGGTTATTGTGATGGTAAAAAGAGTAAACGCCTATGCTCCACAATAAGTGGCAAAAGGTCAATTCGTATTATTCGATCCCTGAACACAATGTAGTGGGTATTTAGACTGTAAAAATACTAATAAGCCTTTAGAATAGAGCGTAATTATCGCCTATTTATGCAGAGGTTCTATTTTGGCTACGGATTCATCAACACAAACTCCACCTATGGTTCTCGTCGACGGCTCGTCTTATCTTTACCGAGCTTTTCACGCCATTCCGCCGATGCACACCAGCGATGGACACCCAACGAACGCCACTCGCGGTGTGATCAGCATGATCCGCAGCCTAATCAAAACCTACCCAGATTCACCCATGGTGATCATATTTGATGCCAAGGGCAAAACCTTCCGCGATGAAATTTACAGCGAATACAAAGCACAACGTCCGCCAATGCCCGACGACTTACGACCACAAATTGAACCGATTCACCGCATGGTGGAAGCCATGGGGTTACCTCTGGTCGTTATCGACGGTGTAGAAGCCGACGATGTGATCGGCACCATCGCCAAACAAGTCGGTGAAGCAGGACGTGAAGTTGTTGTGTCTACGGGCGATAAAGACATGGCGCAATTGGTGACAGACAAGGTCACTCTCGTGAATACCATGAACAACACTGTCATGGACATTCAAGGTGTCAAAGACAAATTCGGTATTCCTGCAGAACTCATTATTGATTACCTCGCCTTAATGGGCGACAAAGTCGACAACATTCCTGGTGTTCCGGGCGTGGGTGAAAAAACCGCACTGGCCTTATTACAAGGTTTGGGCAGCATCAAAGACATCTACACACGCTTAGATGACATCGCCGACTTAGGTTTCCGTGGTTCCAAAACCATGAAGCAAAAGATGGAAGACAACAAAGAAATGGCGGAATTGTCCTATTTACTCGCAACAATAAAGTGCGATGTAGAACTGCCTTTTAACTCTTTAGAATTGGCAAACGGCGAAGCAAACAAAGATATCTTACGTGAATGGTTCACTAAATTAGAATTCAAAACTTGGTTAACCGATCTCGATAAAGCACCAAGTATTGAAACCGCCAGCGACACAGTCGGCAACCTTGATGGTCAAGTGGACTCACCTGTTGCCTCTAATGTTGAAGTGCACTACGAAACTGTTTTGGACAAAGATGCGTTCAATGTTTGGTTAGAGAAAATCCAAACCGCCGAACTTACCGCCTTCGACACAGAAACCACGTCTTTGAACTACATGGCAGCAGAATTGGTCGGCGTGTCTTTCTCCGTCGAAGCTGGTGTTGCGGCTTATGTTCCGTTCGCCCACGATTACGAAGGCGCGCCAGAACAACTTGATCGCGCTTGGGTATTGGAACAGCTAAAACCTTGGCTAGAAGACGACAGCAAAGCAAAAGTTGGCCAACACCTTAAATACGACGCCAATGTCTTGAACAACTACGACATTACCTTGCGCGGTATTGCTTACGACACCATGTTGGAATCGTACGTTTACAACTCCGTCAGCTCACGCCATGACATGGACACCTTGGCGAAGAAATTCTTAGGTCACACTTGCGTGAGTTTTGAAGAACTCGCAGGAAAAGGTAAAAAGCAAAAAACCTTCAATGAAATCGACCTAGAGCAAGCTGCCTTTTACGCAGCAGAAGACGCCGACATTACCTTACGTCTTCATCAAGCCATTTGGCCGCTCATCGAAAAAACGCCAGAACTCGTCAGCATCTTTAAAGACATCGAATGTCCATTGATTCCTGTTCTAGCGAAAATGGAACAAACAGGCGCCTTAATCGACCCAGAATTACTGCATATTCAAAGCACTGAAATTGGCGCTAAGTTACAAGAATTGGAAATAAAAGCCCACGAACAAGCAGGCGAAAGCTTCAACTTGAGCTCACCAAAGCAACTGCAAGTCATCTTGTTCGAGAAGCAAGGCTTACCAATCCTCAAGAAAACGCCAAAAGGTCAGCCGTCTACGGCGGAACCTATTTTGCAAGAACTAGCACAAGAGCATGAACTGCCGCGCTTGATCATGGAACATCGTACCTTGTCTAAGTTGAAATCCACTTACACCGACAAGCTACCAGAAATGATTCAAAAAACAGGCCGTATACACACGTCTTACCATCAGGCGATCACCGCAACAGGACGTTTGTCATCGACCGATCCGAACTTACAGAACATCCCAATCCGTAGCGCAGAAGGCCGTCGTATTCGCCAAGCCTTTATCGCTCCGACAGGTTACAAATTGCTCGCAGCCGATTACTCCCAAGTGGAACTTCGCATCATGGCGCACTTGTCACAAGACAAAGGTTTGCTAGACGCCTTCACCAGAGACGCTGACGTGCATAAAGCCACCGCAGCGGAAGTGTTTGAAGTCACCTTAGACGAAGTAACCACAGAACAACGCCGCCGTGCCAAAGCCATCAACTTCGGCTTGATTTACGGCATGTCTGCGTTTGGGCTCGCGAAACAGCTTGATATTAGTCGCCCAGAAGCCGCGAAATACATAAAACGTTATTTCGAACGCTACCCCGGCGTACAGCAATATATGGAAAACACCCGTGAAGGCGCAAAAGAAAAAGGCTTTGTAGAAACCATCTATGGCCGCCGCTTGTACTTGCCAGACATCAAAGCCAGCAACGCCATGATGCGCCAAGCCGCAGAACGCACCGCGATCAACGCACCGATGCAAGGCTCCGCCGCCGACATCATCAAACGCGCCATGATCAAAATGCACGACTGGCACGCCACAACAGAACTAGACGTGAAAATGATCCTGCAAGTGCACGATGAACTCATCTTCGAAATCGCTGAAAAAGACCTAGAAGAAGCTCAGACTAAAATCGTCGACATCATGGAAAACAGCAGCAAAATAGACGTGCCGTTATTGGTAGAAGCTGGGGTTGGAGACAACTGGGACGAAGCCCATTAGGACTTAACAGCGGACTAAAAGGGGTCAGATCTCCTAAATATTTAAAGGGGTCTGCCTTCTTTTGAACTGATCCCAATAAGCATAGTTTACGTAACTCTTTCTATGCCTCATAAAAAAATTCATTTACCTAAAAAGATTTGCCTTGTCTGTCAGCGTCCATTTACGTGGCGTAAAAAGTGGGAGCGTGATTGGCCACAGGTGAAATATTGTTCCGAACGCTGTAGACGACAAGGGAAAAGTCGAGAGTTATAGTTGTATTTCATTTTCAATGTAACCTTAAACTTTTTAAGTTTCTTGTTCCTTTACTTAATCGACCTACCATTTCTGCGTCAAATACATCGCGTAATAAAGCAGCATGATGATGTTCGTCTGTTCTAAAGCAGATGACCCTTGTGCACCTGTGAGTTTGAATGTTTTATGTGGCTGGCATTTGGTTATGTAAGATTGTAGCGATTTGGCTCGGGTGCGTTTTTCGCTTTTCACATCTAATCGAATGATTTTATTTATTAATAATAGCTATTTAATTTCTGCGCTACAGCACACTTTTAGTTGCCTTCTAGCCTAAATCTCCAATACCCGATACTCTTACACTTTATTGACGAAGCCTTAGGCTTATTAAACCCTACAAGAGACATTAGATGGCAAAGCGTAAGCGAAGTATGTTCGGTAAAGTATGGTTTGTCCTTTGGCGTGCGGCTCTGCTGTTCGTTGTCTTTTTATTCGTACTTAGATTCGTGCCGCTGTCGACGTCTTCCTTTATGTTGCAGAGTGATTATCCAGTGAAACAAAATTGGATAAGCATTGATAAGCTTCCATCCTATGTTCCTTTGGCGTTTGTTGCGTCAGAAGATCAACGCTTCCCTAACCACTACGGTGTGGATGTTGCCGCCATTACGAAAGCGATTAGCCAATATGAAGATGGCAATGGTCTTCGTGGCGCCAGTACTATTACGCAACAAACGGCGAAAAACATCTTTCTTTGGTCTGGACGAAGCTTAGTAAGAAAAGGCTTAGAGGCAGTTTTAGCGGTGAGCCTTGAAGTTATTTGGGGCAAGAAACGCATTTTAGAAGTGTATGTGAATGTGGCGGAATTCGGCAAAGGCATCTATGGCGTAGAAGCCGCAAGCCAACATTATTTCAATCGATCAGCCAGTCGTTTGACTAGAAATCAAGCCGCTCGATTAGCCGTTATGTTGCCAAGTCCTCGTACGAGACAAGCCAATGCATTGACCTTTTATCTTGGCCAAAGGGTGATTTGGGTTGAGCGGCAAATGCAACAATTGGGTAGCGGCCACCTAAAAGCCATTCTAGAGTAAAAGGTTATGCCCTCTTTTTGAGGTAAAGTGCTAGAATCCATTTCATTCTGATTCGTTTCATTTTCTATTTTCACTTTCTATTTAGTACCAAGGCAAACCATGACTGTTCTTTTGATGACTCCACCGATGACGCAGTTAAATACACCGTATCCAGCGACGGCGTATTTAACTGGTTTTTTGCGCTCTCGTGGTTATCAAGCAGTACAACGAGATCCTGCGATTGAGCTTTTTCTTGAAATGATGACCATGCCTGCACTGGATATTATCCGTCAGCATGTGGAAGACAATTTCGAGGCGTTTGAAGACGATGAACTTCCAGACGTAATTTACACCTTCATGGCAGAATTTGACCGCTATCGTCTTTGTGTTGAGCCTGTTATTCGTTTCTTGCAAGGCAAAGACCCAAGTCTTGCTTTGCGTATTGTTTCTCGCCGTTTTTTACCTGAAGGCCCTGCATTTGATGCCATTGCTCAGATGGAAGCCGTGTCGGGCGATATCCTGAAAACAGCGTTTGGCAGTTTAGGTCTGCAAGACAAGGCAAAGTATTTAGCGACTTTATTTATCAATGATTTGTCTGCGGTCATTACCCAAGGCGTTGACCCTTATTTTGAAGTCAGTCGTTATGGTGAACGCCTCGCAGCAGCGAATCCTAGTTTTGATAATCTCTACGATACGCTAATGGGCGAGCCAAGTTTCAGCTCTGAAATTCTAGAACAATTAGTCGAGCTGTATTTAGAAGAAACCCAACCCAGCGTCGTTGCGTTAACCGTACCTTTTCCTGGCAATGTATTAGGTGCTTTACGCATCGCGCAAACTTGTAAAGCGATTAACCCTGATTTACCTATCGTCATGGGAGGCGGTTTTGTAAATACCGAATTACGCGCTTTAAAAGACCCACGGATTTTTGAATTTGTCGATTTCATTTGTTTGGATGACGGCGAACGTCCTTTTATGACCTTGCTAGAATACTTTGACGGACAGCGAGAAATAGACGATTTAGTACGAACGTATTTCCTCGCAGAAGACGACAATGGCGAACAATACGTTCACTACAATGAAAATGCCGAACTCCATGATATTCCGCAAACTGATGTGGGCACGCCCATATACGATGGTTTGCCATTAGGCGAATACCTTTCTTTGTGTGAAATGCTCAATCCTATGCACCGAATTTGGAGCGATGGTCGCTGGAACAAACTGACTATTGCCCACGGTTGTTATTGGCGTAAATGCAGCTTTTGCGATGTGACTTTGGATTACATCGACCGTTACGATGCCGCTGGTGCTGATATTCTGGTAGATCGAATCGAAGAACTAATCGAAGAAACGGGACAAACCGGTTTCCATTTTGTTGATGAAGCTGCACCACCAAAAGCTTTATTCGCATTAGCAACACGCCTGATCGAACGAGGTGTGGTAATTAGTTGGTGGGGCAATATTCGCTTTGAAAAAACCTTTACGCCAGAGCGTTGCCAGCTATTGGCGGATTCTGGCTGTGTCGCCGTGAGTGGCGGTCTTGAAGTCGCATCAGATCGATTACTTAAATTGATGAAAAAAGGCGTGAGTGTCGAGCAAGTCGCGCGCGTGACCAAAGCCTTCAGCGATGCGGACATTTTGGTTCATGCTTACTTGATGTATGGCTTCCCAACACAAACAGAACAAGAAACCATTGATGCATTAGAAATGGTGCGTCAGATGATGGATCAAGGTTGTTTCCAATCCGCATTCTGGCATCGATTCGCTGCCACCGTTCACAGTCCGATTGGTGTTAACCCTGAAGAGTTCGGCATTACACTGGCTGAACGTCCTGATATTTTGTTTGCTGAAAACGATGTGGACTTCACCGATCCAACAGGCACAAACCATCAAATGCTAGGCGAAGGGTTACGTAAAGCGCTCTATAACTACATGCATGGCATCGGTTTTGATCAGCCGATGGACTTCTGGTTTGAACTGCCTGTCACTCCGACATTGGTTAAAAATACATTGATATCAAAAGCCGTGAACGACGTGATTGCCAATAGCTAATCACATCGTTCAATAGTAATCACTTCTTATCTGTAAATGCTGGCTTTTGGGGTTACTGTCATGCACTCACTTGGAAATACTAAACAGTCGTTTGTTGCAGCGCTTTCATTTCATCATGACACTCTTTCATTCTTACTTTGATTCGCTGAAGTATTATTTCACAGTTTTGCGGTTGCTCTCTTTCAAGCGCAATATCGATTTCTTCTAGTACTTTATCCTCCACTTCCTCCAGTTGATCAATGTAAGTAAAGGCAGTGGTATCACCAGATATCTTAGAGAGTAATTTGGTATAAGACTGACGCAGTTTCACCGCGTTACTTGTATCTTTCTCTAGCTCTCCTTGCTCTTGGACCGCGAACTGCTGTAACTCTGCCGCCGCTTCCCGTTTAGCACTGATCATTCGATTAAAGAACACTTTGTAAGAGTCCGTGCCTATTTTAGTTTTCGCCTCTTGGTAGAATTCCATACCACCATTCATCACTTTTATAATGTCTGTAATATGTTTGACTTGATCTGTTTGATTTTGCATGTTTCCTCCTGATTAGCGTTTTGTTTATTTCGTCTTACTCACTACATACTTGGCGATAGAGTACTCAAAAACAACCGAATCCCTGCGAATGCACATAGGGTTCATACTTTTTTCAGAATTCAAAAACTCTTTTACAAAACTTATTTCACTCTCAAATGAATGACTTATTAGATCGAGGTTTAACCTAGTCTTATCGCCATATATTTTTCTCACGCCCATAAAAAAATCCTCGCGATTAGGCGAGGATTTTTTAGTTCACTAAGGTGTTTTTTAAGATCTGAAAAATTACACTTTGTGCTCTGTGTGAAGCTCTAACTGGTTACCCGCTTCTGGATCATTGTAAATACTTTCATCCAGTTGCCCTTCGCTCTTCGCGACAGAAACAACGACATAACCAGACACATTAACTGCGGTACCAATCGATGCAAAAACAGACATGAGAACAACCGTCAGATAGCCGGTGAAATCAAGATCAACACCATAGATATTTGCGATAAAGACAAACCATTATTTCTTGAGTTTTTTTCATAAGGCTTTTTTACTCTATTATGGAATAGTATACGAGACTGAAAACCAATGAATTTGCATCAAGTGTTAGAGCTACACAGACTCTGATGCTATATTTTATGTATCTTTTTACTAAAATATTTAACCTTGTTAGGTCTGTTTTATGAAATGTCCACATTGTGAATCTAAGCTGTCATTTTCCTTGCTTAGAAAAAGTATTCGTCGTCCACAACCTTGCCCATCTTGTGATGAAGGCTTTACTGTCACACTCAGTATGAGCCGTATGTTTTTACTGATTATCCCAGTTGCCATGAGCTTATTCATGATTCGCCCTATCAGTTTACATTGGGGCATTCCCCCAAATCTTTTTTCAGTCTTACTCATTGTTTTGTATGTCTTATCTTGCGCCACATTGATAAAACGCCCAGTGCGCTAACAACAAATAACGCTTTAATAAATGAAACAGCATGATGTATCTTACTAGATAATCTTTAGGGCTTAGGCTCTCAAAAGGCTTAGTAACAACTCAAATAAAAAATAACGAATAGAGAGCGATGTTATGGAAATCACCCATACTGGATCCTGCCTTTGTGGCGCCATTAAATTCGAAATGGAGGGCAAATTTAAAAAGTTTTTCTTCTGCCATTGTAGCCGTTGCCGAAAAACATCTGGCTCTGCTCATTGTGCGAATTTGTTTGCTCCAGGCGCAAAACTTACCTGGTTGAGTGGTGAAGAAAAAATCAGTCATTACCGCTTGGAAGGCGCGAACTTCGCTCGCAATTTTTGTTCTACTTGCAGCTCATTGCTTCCCCTTCATGTCAAATCAAGAGACATAGTTGTTATACCAGCTGGTTGTTTGGATACAGACGTAGAAATAACACCACAAGCGCACATCTTTACGGACAGCAAAGGCAATTGGGATCAAGTACTAAACGATATTTCTTGCTTTGAGCAAATGCCTGCCTAGGTAATTTGAGCTAACAAAAAGCCAACATTGAAGAGCTAAATCGACAAAGACGATAGCCCACACAATTTTCGAGCCGCTTCGATTAGAGTGCTTTCTTCTTTCGCGAAACATAAACGAATCAATCTCTGATTTTTTGGCGCATCTTGATAAAACACACTGACAGGAATCGCTGCGATACCGATTTGATCCACCAGTTTTTCGCAAAATGCTACATCATCCAAATCACTGATATCGCTGTAATCCAACAATTGAAAATACGTACCCTCGCATGGTAATAATTTAAAACGACTGCCTGCTAATGCTCCTCTAAGAACGTCGCGCTTTTGTTGATAGAAAGCAGCGAGCTTTTGACTTTCCTCTGGGCATTCATTGAGATGCTCAGCCAAAGCTTGTTGCAATGGCGTGGCGGTACAAAAGGTGATGAACTGATGTACTTTTCGAAGCTCTACTGTGAGTGCGGCAGGCGCGATAACGTAGCCAACTTTCCAACCCGTGAGGTGAAAGCTCTTGCCAAAAGAGGAGACCACAAAGCTACGCTCGCGCAATTTTTCATGTTTGTGAATACTTACTGCGTTAGTAGAAAAGTGAATAAATTCATACACTTCGTCTGACAATACATAAATGTCGCGGCTTGAAATAGCTTGCCAAAGGCTGTCTAAATCTTCCGCTAACCAACAACTCCCTGTTGGGTTATGAGGCGTATTCATCAGTACTAATCGGGTTTTGTCTGTCAGTAAGGCTTCGAAAGCGTTCCAGTCTGGACGAAAATCAGGTGCGGTTAATACAACTCGTCGACAAACCCCACCCGCCAATGTTACTGCTGGTTCATATAAATCATAAGCAGGATCAAACAAAATCACTTCATCGCCTTGGCGAACAAGCGCAGCGATGGTGTCGAAAATAGCTTCAGATGCGCCACTGGTGACCGTCACTTCATCTAAAACATTCACTTTACGATCGTAATGACGATCAATTAGCCCTGCGATGGCTTCCCTTAAAATGGGTAACCCTGTCATTGGAGAGTATTGGTTGTTGCCTGTGAGTAAGGCATTTGACGCTCGCTGTAACAATCGTGAATCAGGCGGGAAGTCAGGAAATCCTTGAGATAAATTAATGGCGCCTTTTTCCATTGCCAAAGCCGACATTTTAGTAAAAATAGTGGTGCCGACAGTGGGCAGTTTTGAAACGATGGTCACGCGAAATTACCTTAAAATAAAAAAGTCATGAGAGTTATCAATAAGAGTGCAAAGGTCGCACCTTATTATTAAAGCGTCAATACACTTTTCTCGTATCTCGCCTTACTTCTATACAACTCATTCAATAGATTTAAGGCAATCACGTTTCAGACACAAAAAAGCCAAGACATATGTCTTGGCTTTTACCTATCAGGTTTTCACACCAGCTTTACATACAAGAAACAGCAACGCTATTTTAAGGCTGAGTTAAAAATGGATAGTCTGTGTAACCAACTGAGCCTGGCGTATAAAAAGTATCAGGATTCGGTGTATTGAATTCTGCACCTTGTTTAACACGCTCAACGAAATCTGGGTTTGCCAAGATCCCAGTGCCAAACGCCACACTGTCTGCTTTTTTGTCGGCAATCACTTGGCTTGCTTCTTCTGGGCTGTAACCCATGTTTACCATCAAATGACCTTGGTAAGCTTCACGAGCGACAGGAACAACATCAGCTTGCTGCAAACCAAAGAAATCCGCTCTCATCAAATGCAAGTACGCTAAGTCGAAACGATTAAGTTGTTCCGCCAAAAAGCGTGTCCATGCTAATGGATCGCTGTCTTTCATACTTTGGAAACTGTTTAACGGTGAAAGGCGAAGACCCACTCGACCACTGCCCATAACCTCGGTAACCGCTTCAATGACTTCGCTTAAGAAACGCGCTCGGTTTTCAAAAGAGCCGCCGTATTCATCTGTACGTTGATTAGCGCTGTCCCGTAAAAACTGATCAATTAAGTAACCATTCGCACCATGAATTTCTACACCATCAAAGCCTGCTTCTTTTGCATTCATTGCCGCTTGACGGAAATCACCTACGATGGCTTTGATTTCAGAAACCGTTAATGCACGAGGCACCGTGTAAGGCTTTTTGCCTTCTGGCGTATGAGTTTCACCTTCGATGGCAATCGCACTGGGTGCAACCGCTTCTTTTCCACCATTTAATAATGGATGAGCAGCTCGACCTGCGTGCCAGATTTGAAGGAAAATACGGCCATCGGCTTTATGTACCGCTTCTGTTGTTAGCTTCCAACCATCGATTTGTTCTTGAGAGTAAATACCAGGATCATCACCAAAAGCAGACGTGTTCTCTGTCACCATTGTGCATTCAGCGATCAACAAACCTGTACTTGCACGTTGTGAATAATATTCCGCCATCAAGGCATTCGGTAGGTGATTGGGCGCACGCGTACGCGTTAGTGGGGCCATGATAAAACGGTTTGGTAATTTTAAATCGCCCAATTGGACAGGGTTAAATAACATGTTGTCGGTTGTGCTCACTGCTAACTCCAAAAAATGACTCTAAATAATTCGGTATCAATACCAAGGATAGTCACTTGATGAGGCTAGGTTTGTACAATTCAATCGCTTGCACTTTCTTTACTGAGTTGTAGTTTATTTAGTAAGAAATAAATCTTATTTTCCTATATGTTCACAAACATGAAATCATTCTCACTCATGGGTTTATTTACGCCTTAGAAAAAACAATAATAACTCAGGATTCTTTTTGGTGTTAATCGGTCTTTTTTACTTTAAAATAGCGTTTCTATAACCGTTTTGGAGAAGAACATGAATAAAGAACGTCCGGTTAATCTTGATATCAAGACAATCAGTTTACCCATAACGGCCGTTGTATCCATATTACACAGGGTATCTGCTGTAATTTTATGGGTTAGCATGGCAATTTTCTTGCCTGCTGTTTATTTCTCACTTTTATCTGAAGACAACTTCAACGGCTTACTAGAATTCTTCTCACAAAATCCATTAGGTCAGTTCATGGTCTGGGGATTATTGTCTGCTTTCGGCTATTACATGTGTGCGACAGTGAAACACATCATCCAAGACTTTGGTCATTTTGAAGAGCTTGAATCAGGTAAAAAAATTGCGTTAACTGTGGCTATTGTTGCTGGTTGTTTTTGTATTGTATCGGGGATTTGGGTATGGGCGTAATGTTATCAGGTAAAGCTCGTAGCGGCACACGAGAATGGGTATTTCAACGTTTATCGAATGTTGCCATTTGCCTTTGGGTTGTTGTTTTTATTGGGCTTATTCTTACTTTAGATACAGCCACTTTTTCCGATTGGAAAGCGTTATTTTCTCCTACGTGGTTTAAGGTTTATACTTCTATTACCTTAATCATGGCTTGCCTTAACGGTGTTTTAGCGGGCTGGCAAATCGGCACAGATTACATAAAGCCAAACTGCATCAACCGTATTTATATCGCAGTCGTCATAGCAGGAAGCCTTAGCTACTTAGCTTTCGGTCTTTATACTCTTTGCTCCATGTAAAATTTCTCCTTAAAATTGCGTTCGTTTAAATAATGACGAACGCAATTTTAAATTGCTATAAATAAACTAACCTTTTCTTGAAAACTTCATAGAATACATGGCTTTATCTGCTCTATTTAGCATGTCTTCAAGGCTGTCATTGCCTTTAACTTCTGTGCTACCAACACTAAAAGCAATCAACACTTCTTGGCTATTTACTTCGATGCTAAGAGACTCACGCTCACTCAACAACTGATTAAGTATGCTGAGATCTGTATTATCTTCGCCGACGTTAGAAGTGCCTTTCACCAATATCAAAAACTCATCACCACCCCATCGGGAAACTTCACCGCCATTCCCCACGATATTTTTTAAATAGTCAGCAATCCGTTGTAGTAAAAGATCACCAACAGCATGACCATATTCGTCATTTACTTTTTTGAACTGATTAATATCAACATTTATCAAACTAAAAGGCTGATGATGATCCTGCCAGTTTTTGATGTATTGCGTCATATGGACTTTAAAGCCACGACGGTTGAATAAACTCGTCAAAGGGTCAAGCTTGGAAAGATGATCTAGTTTTTCTGTTCGCTCTATGACTTTCTGCTCTAATTCTTGTTGGTACTCTAAAAGTGATAACGATATTTTTTTATATTTTGATATTAGTCGTTTGATTTCTCGTCCCGCAAAGAAATTTAACTTAGGTTCGTGATACTTTCCTTTTTCTAACGAACAGATAGACCGCTCTAATTCATTCAATGGTTTGGTAATTATCAAGGTTATTAATACATAAATGGTAACCAGAGCACAGACTAAGCTGATTAAGAAAACAACTAACAAACTTGAGAATTCAGTCCACGGAAGGAAACTATTAATATCAATGAAGTTCACTTGGAACCAATCGATTTCAGCAATATAAATAACACTGGCCAATTGACTAACACCATCTTTATTCACTCTGGCCATTTCAACATTATCTGGCTGCAGTTTTGCTAATTCAAAACTCTTTTGTAGTTGTTCTCTAGAGCTATCATCATCCAACAGTTGAAAGATTTGTTTTTTATTATTAGATTGCTTGGTTATAGAAGCGTAATCAATAAGCTCTTCTTTTTGATAAAGTTGAATTGAACCATCATGGTCCGTAAACACAATTGCAGAATAAATGTCCTGTTCATTAACCATTTTCGATAAAAAGGTCGTTAGATCTAAACCTGTACCAACAACACCCAAGATGTCTTCACCGTCTCGAATCAATACATCGCTCCAAAGCTTTACAACACCCAATTCAACGTCTGGATTGACGTTTAAATGCAGATTTAGCTTTATGTCGATGATTGAATAAAACCATGAATCTGCGGTTTTATTCTGATCTAATGTATAGCGATAAAACTCTTTTTCGGATTCGTCTTTGTTCGTATTTTGGTACTTACTATCATCACTATAGTAATAACGTTCACTCCCTCTTAGTGCAATGAAATAGGAGTTATCTGAAAATCTAGATCGAAAAGCCTCGGTATCATCAAATGCTTGCTGTTTTAAGACATCGTTATACGGTTGTTTCGCCCATGCTTTTAGAGACTCTAATTCGGCGAACTCTTTTGATAAATTTACCTCTTGTATCAAAGGTAACAAGGTGCGAACTTTATCGTACTTAACCTGTTTTTCAGCATACCGCTCAACCCAACTAGCAATAATGCCTTCTGCTAACATTTGCATTGAAAGCCATGAAAAAAAACTCGTCGTTAATAAAATAAGTGCGGTGAAAATTAAGAAGCGTGATTTAATCGTCATGTTCGAAAGAACCCCTTATAACAACTTTTTACATAAGAAAAAACGAACAAGTCAGCACTCCTTACGCTTGTTGAAAATGGAAATCTAGCGCCTCTATTTTATGCGCTGTTACCTAGCTCTTAGCAATCAGTTACACTGACGCAATTATTTTAATGCCTTTAATTAAGGCCGTTTAAAACGCCTCCTTTATAAAAAAGAGAACACATATGAGCTTTACCTCTTTAGGACTTCTTAAAGACATCACTAATATTGTAGACCAATTAGGTTATGCAACACCTACGCCAATACAAAAAGCTGCAATTCCTTCTATTCTTGCTAACAAAGACCTTATGGCTGGCGCTCAAACTGGCACAGGAAAAACCGCCGCTTTTGCCTTGCCTCTTATTCACAGTATTTTACTAAAAAAAGAAGTGGATAACTTATCTCATATACGAGTATTAGTGCTAACGCCAACTCGTGAGCTAGCGCAACAAGTTCACTCCAGTTTTGTGAAATACAGCAAAGATCTGATGGTTAAATCTGTCGTTGCCTATGGCGGGGCAAGTATTAATGTACAAATTGATGCATTGAAACAAGGTTGTGACGTGCTAGTCGCAACGCCTGGCCGATTGCTTGAGTTGATTATGAAGAACCTCATCGATTTAAGCGCATTGCAAACGCTCGTATTAGATGAAGCAGATCGTATGCTGGACATGGGATTTATCATTGATATTCAACGCATTCTTAAAAATCTTCCTGAAAGTCGTCAAACCTTATTCTTTTCTGCGACATTCAACGACGACATTTTTGCACTAAGTAAAACCTTATTGAATAACCCGCAATTGATTGAAGTTGATAGTAGAAACACGACAGCAACTCAGGTCGAGCAAACAATTTACGCCGTTGATGTCGATAAAAAAAGTGCTCTGCTTTCGTTCTTGATTGGTTCAAAGAACTGGAAGCAAGTGCTTATTTTTACGCGCACAAAACAAGGCGCAGATGAACTTGCCAAAGAAATGCAAAAAGATGGCATTGCTACTCAATCTATTCACGGTGATAAATCCCAAGGTGCTCGAGATCGTGTATTAGCCGAATTTAAAGAAGGCAAAGTACGAGCTTTGGTTGCAACCGATGTAGCTGCACGAGGCCTTGATATTGAACAATTACAATATGTGATCAATCACGAACTACCTTACAACGCCGAAGATTACATTCATCGTATCGGAAGAACAGGCCGCGCGGGAACAACCGGACTTGCCATCAGTTTGATCACAGAAAAAGAACGCTACTTATTAACGGACATTGAAAAACTGGTTGGTGAACAATTCATTCCTCAGTGGCTTCCAGGTTTCGAACCAGACTTAAATAAACCAAGCAGTTCTCAAAAGAAACGTG
This sequence comes from Marinomonas ushuaiensis DSM 15871, assembly GCF_000521805.1. Lineage (GTDB taxonomy): Bacteria > Pseudomonadota > Gammaproteobacteria > Pseudomonadales > Marinomonadaceae > Marinomonas > Marinomonas ushuaiensis. The sequence continues at coordinate 302,502 of NZ_JAMB01000001.1, read as the reverse complement.
AACCATCGAAAAAAGAACTGAGAGCCAAAGCACTTGGCCTTCATCCTAATAAACATAAGAAACCAAAGAGCAAACATCCTTATAAAAACAGCAAATCATAACATCGTACATTTCATGGTGCTCTGTTAAATAAATAGAGCACCATCAGAATGCTCTTACCTATCCCTCTTACCTTCTAAATTCTTCTACTTTATCTCCCTCCTATTCTCATACCTTCGTCTTTTTCTTATTTTCTGATAAAGCACACCCTAGATACTTCGCAATACCCTGAAGCATAAGCAATTTTTTGTCATTTCATAATTTCCTATGAAAATATCTTCATAGGATTTCTCTTACTAATAGAGGTCAAAGTTCTTGAATAATCAACAAATCAACTGTAAGTTTATTGTCAATTCACACAAATACACGTAAAATTTACCAAACATCTACGCAGTAATTAAATAACGTTTGGTGATGGAATAAACATCGAGAGGGAGCAAGAAATATGAATAAAAGCAAAACAGATTTATTGGAAGCAAGATCTGAAAGAGAATATGCTTTTTATTCGGATTATTTACTGCAACATATACGATCTGCGTCTCCAAGACATTTACGCGGCAACTCTTTAACAGAACGTTTGCAGAGTTTGAATGATGAACTGGAAAGTTTGATTGCCAAGAATCGAGCACCTAAAATTTTTCCGACTCAAATGCGTGCTGCGTTTAATTCCACTCAACTTCCTTTAAGTGACTTCCGCTGGATAGATATAAAAAACGAACGTTTATGTAATTGGGCTTGGTGTTATCTAAAAAGCACAACTAAAGCCCCAGAAGCAGGCCGAGAACCCATTCTAATTAAGGTTCCTAATGCAGAAGAGCGCATAATCAATATGAGCCTCTTATCAGCAAAAGCGTTTAACAATGAAAAGCACAACACAGCCGACAGACTGACTGACATTCTAAATGCTTTTTATGGTGGCGAAGCTAACGCTCAGCAACAAGAAGACATCCTTAATCACTTAAAGGTGAAGTGGAACGAAATCCATTTAAACGAGACCATTGTTAATTGGCTGGAAGAAAATAACCCAGTACATTGGGCTTGGGCATGGTCTTATCTTCAAAACATAACCCAAAGACCACTAGAACCGGCTTGGATACCCGTTAATGATGCAGAAAAAAAAGCAGTGGTTATTGCTACTATCGATTTATCTGATAACGTAGACCGTAAAGTCATCATCATTGATAAAATGAAGAAGGCGTGGAGCCAGAAAAAATTTCGCGAAAAGTCGAGTGGCAGAAAGCCTTACAGCATAAGCATGACTCTTAACACAAAACAAAAACTAAATGCGTTAGCGGAAGAAAATGGTATGAAAATCAATGAAATGATTGAATACCTAATAAGAAATGAATTTAAAAAACGTGATAACCACGAATAGACTTGTTCACCACGAGGTGAAAAGGATTTCGCATCGCCAGAAATAGAAATCATATTAATATTTCTGGTGGTTTCATTTTTCATTTAATCACTGTATAACGAGCCGCATGAAAATCCCTAAAAGAATACAACCGCTCATCGAAGATGGATTAATAGACGAAGTCCTTCGACAGTTAATGAGTGGCAAAGAAGCAACCGTCTACGTGGTACGTTGTGGATCAGAAATCCGCTGCGCGAAAGTCTATAAAGAAGCTGGGAAACGAAGCTTTAAGCAAGCCGTTCAATACAGAGAGGGGCGGAAAGTTCGTAATAGCCGTCGATCACGAGCGATGGAAAAAGGCTCTAAATTCGGCCGTGACGAACAAGAGAGCCTTTGGCAAAATGCTGAAGTTGATGCCTTGTATCGCTTAGCAGCGGCTGGCGTTCGTGCACCCACACCTTATGGTTGCTTTGATGGCGTTTTACTAATGGAACTTGTCACTGATGACGAAGGCAAAGTGGCACCTCGTTTAAACGATGTCGTCCTTAGTGAAGAGCAAGCCAGACGCGACCACGCTACAATTATACAAGACATTGTTCGTATGCTTTGTGCCGGTCTCATTCACGGCGATTTGTCTGAGTTCAACGTACTGGTTGACTCCCACGGCCCAGTCATCATTGATTTACCACAAGCCGTTGATGCTGCAGCAAATAACAATGCTGAATGGATGCTAGAGCGTGATATTAACAATATGCGCAATTATTACGGCATGTCTGCACCAGAATTATTGGAAACAAAATACGCCAAAGAAATTTGGGCACTGTTTGAAGCGGGTAAACTAACCCCAGAAACAGAGCTCACTGGCCAGTTTGATGAACCAGAAGAAGAAGCAGACGTAGATTCTGTTCTCACCGAAATCAAAGAAGCATACGAAGAAGAACAAGAACGCCTTTCTCGCATTAATGCTAATGATGAAGACGAATAAAGACGTCTAATGACAGAAAGAAGAACATAAAAAAGAGATCAATGGCCTTTATTCGTTGTCTCTTTTTTTATGTCAAACAGTTAGAAACACGTACCCACTTATCGCATAAAAATTGAATTACCCAATCAATTATGTATAATCCCGCCGGTCTTTGACTGAAAGGTCAAAGCACATACTAACGCTTTATTTAAAAAGCAAAATTTAAAACTTGGGTTCCCTCACCCCAATCAAACGAAAAAGGCCACAATATGAGTAATTTCACACCTGTGCAGCAAGCGAAAGCTCTGCGCTACCTTGCTATGTTCCACTTATTAATCATTGCTTCGAGCAACTATCTTGTTCAAATTCCTTTTACCATTGGGGGATTTCACACAACGTGGGGCGCATTCACTTTTCCTTTTATCTTCTTAGCAACCGATCTAACCGTACGAATTTTTGGTGCGTCATTGGCTCGTAGAATCGTTTTCTGGGTCATGATTCCGTCGCTTATCGTTTCTTATGTGTTATCTGTCATATTTGCTCAGGGGCAATTTCAGGGCTTTGAAGCACTTTCGTCACTGAATGCTTTTGTAGCGCGAATTGCGATTGCGAGTCTATTGGCGTATTTGCTTGGTCAAGCACTTGATATTCAAGTATTTAACCGTCTTCGACAACTAAAGCAGTGGTGGATTGCACCAGCAGCTTCCACGCTATTAGGAAATGGATTAGATACCTTGGCTTTCTTCGGCATCGCTTTCTACCAGAGCCCTGATCCTTTTATGGCTCAACATTGGCAAGAAATTGCGTTGGCAGATTTCGCCTTCAAATTAATCATCAGCCTTGGTTTGTTCATTCCGTTGTACGGCATGCTGCTTAATTATTTAACGAAGAAGATCACGACCATCAAACCAGACTTCAAACTTTCTAACGCTGACGCATGAAACCAAATTACGGTTGAATTGAATCACCTCAGTACCAAAGATCACCATATTGATCTCGGTGACTGAGGTAGACTCTTAGGTCGAATTCTAATTGATGGTAATCTGGTTCCATGTAAGAACAGAGCTTATAAAAAGCTTTGTTGTGATCTTTCTCACGAAGATGTGCAAGCTCATGAACCACGATCATTTTGAGCAAAGGCTCGGGGATTTTTCGAAATAAAGACGAGATGCGAATCTCGTTTTTTGCTTTCAGCTTACTGCCTTGTTTTCTCGAAACATAAGTGTGCAACCCAAGCGCGTTATTGATGATGTGAATTTTATCATCGTAAATAACCTTACTGATAGGCGGCGAACTACGCATAAATTCGCTCTTTAAATCCATGGCAAACTCATATAATCCGCGTGTGCCATTAAGATTATGTGCATTAGGGTATTTTTTAAGAAGCCAGTCACCAGATAAACCAGAGGCTAACAAATCCTGAACTTGTTTCTGTACCTGAGCACTGTACCCATTAAGGTAGCTTCTTATACCGTTACACGGACTTTTTTGACTCATAAACCCTACTATCTGAATACATTATTTGAGGTCTTATTCGCCACTCAAAGTAGTACTGAAAGCCGAAATTATAGTTAAAATAAAGACCTTCGGCCATGACATTCTAATGAATGCACGCAGTTCCGACCTGCATTTTTTGACTGATACAAGGCTTTATCTGCTTGGCTTAACAACTCATCCACGGAGCAATAACCGCCTTCCTTGTAAGCAATACCTAACGATACCGTAACATGAATCTCTTGATTATCAGGACCTATAACTCTACTTTTTTCGATTGCCAATCTGAGTGTGTTGGCGACCTTAATAGCACCTTCTTGTTTAGTCGATGGTAATAAAATGGCAAACTCTTCACCGCCAATTCGAGCAATTACATCATTTTGCCTCAGAACAAGCTGACTCACTTCCGCCAATTTCTGCAAAACCAAGTCGCCTGCCTTATGACCATAAGCATCATTCACTTTTTTAAAATAATCGATATCCATCATAACAATAGACAAAGGCGTACTCGTTTTATTAAGAACACTTTCGCATTGCTGAAAGAAGCTCCCGCGATTTAATAGTCCCGTAAGATGGTCGTAATAGGCTCGCTTCTCTAACTCTTCTTGTGCCTTAAAGCTTTCAATCGCAATGCTCACCAAGTTACTGGCAAAATTAATCAGTTCAAAATCTTTATCTGTTGGTGAAGAAGGCACATGTTTATATATGGCGAAAGTACCAAGTAAATCGCCTTTCGAAGACATAATAGGATCTGACCAACAGGCGGCAACATTTGCTTTTTTAGCTAACTCATTAAACCCTGTCCAGTTTTTATGTGTCGTAATATCTTCAACTATAATCCGCTCTCCTAGATACGCAGCGGCACCACAGGAACCAACATTCATACCAATTTTTAGGCCATCAACAGCATCATTATAAAAATCAGGAAAATCAGGGGCGGCACCGAGCTTCAAACATTGCTCTGTTTTATTGAATAACAACACGCTACAAAGGGAGTTAGGGCTCTCTAATTGAATCTGCTTCACTATGAGGTTCAAAATATCTTTTAATGCAGAACTTTTGGCCACCATTTCAAGCATATCGCTTTGCGTGCGTAATCGTTTTTCAGCAATCCAATAATCCGTGACATCATTAAAGTACCACAGTCGTTTATCACCGACCGTAGAGAAACTCATACTGACTTGTCTAATGGATCCATCTTTGCAAAGCAGTTGTGTTTTTAAATCTTCAGCAGACGAATCACCATGACAACTCAGAAGCCAAGGCTGGATAATATTTTGAAAAAAATACTCATCATTAGAAACTCGTAAACACCAAGTACGAATATCAGGAAGGTCTTGCAGAGTAAAACCGAACAGCTGTTTAAAGCTCTTATTAATGTATTCCACTCGACCAGAGGAGACATTCGACCACACAACAGAAATAGGCGTCGTATTTAAAATATCCTGTAATCGAATATCATTTTTTCTTATGTTGTAAACCATACAAATTTCCACGAAAAGAATTCTTATTGCGATACAAAATCAAATCTCATCGCTCACTCTCTAATTAATAGTAATCAACCATTCGGTTCAAGATCAAATCGTCAATTATTTGTATGATTTTTGTACATTAGCTATATGAAATCTCTTTAAGTAAATAAGAACAATTTGAAAGCCGCTAAAGCGGACATTATTCGAATCATCCATTTGAACTGAATCGGATTCACTTTCTTTAAAAAATGATAGCCAATAAATGAGCCAAGCGCCAAACCTGGTAAAGCGTAAAGGCTCGTTTTTGTACTCTCAACAGATAACAATCCAAGACCGATATAAAGTGGCAGTTTTAATAAATTGAGGATGAAAAACGCCCAAGCTCGTGTACTGATATAGGTCGCTTTTTCTAGTTTTTGCTCAAGTAAAAACAAACTAAACATGGGGCCTGCGGCATTCGCCATCATAGTAATAACACCACCAAAAAATCCCATTAGATAGGCAGTAACCGGTTTGCGCATGAAGGCTGCTGGACGAAAATCCAGATACAAACCTAATCCAATCATCGCGACTATGATGACACCAAGAAACGTTAGAAATTGATCCGCACCGATGTTCGCTAAAAAGTGGCTACCTACAAACACACCTAAGAAAGCGAGAGGTAAAAAGCGCGCCAAAACAGACCAAGCAATTTTATGTCGATAACTGGCAACCGCCATCAAGTCCGTCACGATATACAGTGGTAACAAAATCCCTAATGCTTCTGGGCCGGGGAAAGCAACCATAACAATCGGCAGTATTAATAACCCCATACCGCCAACGGAAAACTTTGAAAAGCCAGTAATCAAACCCGCTAAAAACAATATAACTAATGGTAAATCCACATTTTCCTCCATTCATTAATTCGTAACAGTCGCTAAGAAACCTGTCCTTTCAAGCGTCTGTTCAATAGATAGAATCATAAGACAAACAATGAAAAATAAATAATTTCGTTTTATTATTAAAATGATAATAATTACTAATCATTAAGTGACGCCCTATTATGAAACTGGATCAACTGAGAGCCTTTATTGCGGTTGTCGAAACAGGTAGTTTTCGCTCTGCTGCAGACGCCATCCATAAAACACAACCAGGCATCAGCGCGGCGGTAAAAACATTGGAAGCCCAGTATGGTATTTTACTCTTTGACCGAGACAGTTATCGCCCGACATTAACCGCGGAAGGCCATGCCTTTTTCCAACAAAGTAAAAAGCTCATATCCCAAGCACAGCAACTTGAAAACCTTGGCCACGACTTAGCCAAAGGCATAGAAGCACCATTGCATCTTTGTCTCAGTCAAATGGGCGTAAACGATAATGGCATGGTAAGAATCAAAGCTTTTCAGACTCAATACCCAGAAACATCTTTAGACATTACAACAGACCATTTACATGGCGTTCAGGAAGCGCTCACGAAGAATAAATGTGACGTTGCTATTGGTCCAAGATATGGGCTTGATGACCGTCACGCCTTTGTTGAGCTTTATAGAATCAACATGATTACGGTTGTTAGTCCTGACGTATTGGCTTTTCTTAACAACGACCAAACCTGCTCTTTAAAAAATAATGTCAGCGGCGCAAAGATCAAACAACAGCAACTTTATTCATTGCCACAAATTCTAGTGAGCAATACTGCAGTAAACTCAGCAGAAAACGGACACAGATACACTTTACCAACAGGAAGGCGTTGGTACGTGAATGATTTTCAGACAAAAAAAACCATGCTGCTGCATGGTCTTGGGTGGGCTCGGATGCCCAAACACATTATTGGCTCAGAACTTGAAAATGGTCAGTTGATTCCGATTGAAGTCGAAAATTTCACATCTCAAAGCCAAGTTCCTATTTTCATGATTCGTCTACGCCATCAGACTCAAAGCTCTCAATCCAACCTTTTTTGGGAAATGATGAAATGCTTTTCTAACTCATCTGATGACACGTAAGAATGAAACTTGATAAACCGCCTTTATGATTTTTTATTCAAAGCCCAATCGTAATCCAAGAACTTGATATCCACTTTTTTGTTATCAAGAGCAGTTTTTACACGTTCAGGTAGCGATATAAAAGACGCATAATTGCTGATAAAGTCCTCTAACGAATCATAACCTTTCCAGCCTTTTTCAAAGTCTTCACGGTACCATTTGAAGATAGAAGACAATTCTAATTTTTTACCATTCAAACGGTTACGGCTGCTGTCAGCTAAAAATAGTTCTGTCTGTGTCTCTAGCAAGCTGTCTAGGTTATCACCTTGAAAGGCTTGATTCGCCAATGCAGGACAACCGATGCTCGCACAGTTCACTGCAAAGTGAATACGTGGATCATTGTAGCGATCGGATCCACGAATGAGTGTATGTTCAACCTCATCTAATGAACGCTTCTCACCCAACAAAGTGACAATTTTTTTGCTCCAAGGTGAGCTAAACAAACTACCAAGATCTTTAATAGAATCAAGATCAGGCCATTTCGTTAGAATCAACTCCACAGTCCACGCATTGTATGAGTTAATCAAAAAAGCCAGTTGATCGTCTTTAGGCCAACTATCGAATTCTGTTTGGTTTACTTTAGCCAAACGATCTAAGTAACGTTTCAAAGATGTTCTGTCATCTGCAAAACCTTGATAATCTACTTGGCTGGCTTGTCCGCCATTCAAGAGATGCACATTTTGCTGTAGCAAGTCGTTCCATGATGAGTGATCAAACGCGTTTTCCGCGTTGACCACCGCACTTTGCAATCCAATAATCGTGAATAGAGTCATCAACCAGTTTTTCATGGGATATTAACCTCGACGCCATGTGTGGTATTTTTCAACCCAACCCAAAATACGCTCTGGTGTGTGTGCGCGTTTCCATTCGCCTGCTGCGTATTTGTTTGACTCAGCCCACGTTGGATAAGTGTGAATCGTGCCTAATATTTTATTCAAACCTAAACCGTGTTTCATCGCCAAAACAAACTCTGCCAATAGTTCACCAGAATGTTCGCCAACAATGGTCACACCCAAAATTTTGTCTTTACCCGGAACCGTTAAGACCTTAACAAAGCCCGCTGTAGCGCTTTCTGCAATGGCGCGATCAAGGTCATCAAGACCGTAACGAACCATTTCATAGGCAATGCCTTGTTCTTTCGCGTCTTGCTCACTTAAACCCACACGCGCTACTTCAGGGTCAACAAACGTCGCCCAAGGTATCACTCGGTAATCCGCACGGAACTTCTTGAAAGTACCGAACAATGCATTCACGGCAGCAAACCAAGCTTGGTGTGCGGCTACGTGCGTAAACTGGTAAGGACCCGCCACATCACCTACTGCAAAGATATTCGGAAACAAGGTTTCAAGGTAATCGTTTGTCACGATATTACGATTTGTTTCGACGCCTAGGTTTTCTAAACCGTAACCTTCAAGACGTGCTTGACGACCTACTGCACAAAGTAACGCATCAAACTCTATAACTGTTTCAACACCGTCTTTTTCAACAATCAGACGCTTAACATCGCCTTCTTTTTCACAGCGAATAGCATTATGAGATGTTAAAATGGTTACACCATCTGACCTCATACTCTCTTGAACCAGTTCAGACACTTCTTCGTCTTCTCTCGCCATAATGCGAGTCGCACGTTCAACCTGAGTGACATTAGAGCCTAGACGAGCAAAACTTTGAGCCAATTCAGAGCCGATTGGGCCGCCACCTAATACAACAAGGCGTTTTGGTGGCTCATCGAACTTCGCAAACTCTTCCCACAAATTATCACTTGTGTAATAGCCTACGTCATTCAGACCTGGTAAATCAGGAACAAATGGACGAGCACCTGTCGCCAAAACAATACTGCGCGCAGTTAGACGTTGTGTGCCACCATCGTTTAATTGAATTTCTACCGTCCAAGGGTCAATCAGTTTTGCATAACCCTGCACGACGTCTACACCCAACTCTGTGTAACGCTCAACACTGTCGTGAGGCTCTATTTTACTGATAACATCATGAACACGTTCCATGACTTTTTTGAATGAGAACGTCGGCTCAGCACTGTTCAAACCGTATTTTTCTGCGTGACGCATTTGCTGTGCCACTTTAGCGCTTTTAATCAAGGCTTTACTCGGAATACAACCGTAGTTAAGGCAATCACCACCCATTTTGTTGGCTTCGATTAAAGTGACTTTTGCTTTCACGGCTGCAGCAATGTAAGCGCTTACCAATCCACCAGCACCGCCACCAATAACGATAAGATTACGATCGAATGTTTTTGGCTTCGTGAAATTCTTGTATACACGACGTGCTTTGATGATTTCAACTATTTTCTTAGCGATCAAAGGAAGTACCCCTAACAAGACAAAAGAGAACAATAATGAAGGAGACAAAATACCAGACAAACTTTCAAGTTGGCCCAGTTGTGTCCCTGCATTCACATAAATAACCGTACCCACTAGCATGCCTAATTGACTTGCCCAGTAGAATGTAAAAGCACGAAGTTTGGTTAACCCCATGACTAAGTTAATAAGGAAGAAAGGGAACACAGGAACAAGGCGAAGCGTAAATAAGTAAAACGCACCATCTTTTTCAACACCTTCATTAAATGCTTTAAGGCGATCGCCAAAACGCTTTTGAACCGTACTTTGTAATAAATAACGTGACGCCAAAAAGGCTAGCGTTGCACCAATACTACTGGCGAAAGAAACAATCACTGTTCCTAAAACCAAACCAAACAGAGCACCTGCCGCCAAAGTCATAATGACAGCGCCAGGCAACGACAAAGCGGTTACTGCTACGTAAAGCAATAAGAAACCACCCGTCACTAAGACTGGGCTAGCACTGCGCCATTCTTCAAATTGCGTAAGACCAGACTTCAGACCATCTAAGGTTAAAAGTTGGTGTAAATCGAAGTAGAAGAATCCAGCGATAATCGCTGCAATCAACACCAACAGTCCAATTTTTTTCATGTAACAGGCTCCAATAAAATCGATTCAGACTCAGTTCAAATTCATCATTAAAATGACGATATAGTGATTAGACGTCAAAAAAGTCGAAATATTACAAACCATTCCGTTTTTTCTTAACGCCATCGAACCAAACCCCACTTCTAACACAATTGATGACATTGAGATCTACAAAGCGGAATAGTATTTGTCTATTTGATACGACTCGCCAAATAACTAAACACAATACCTAGAGTACATATTAGCAGTATTAATGAGACTAGCCCGTAAATCCCATAAAACGAGATCAAGAACGCAAACGATGGAGGCCCGATTGTGCCGCCCAAATTACCGAACTGAGCAACCAAACCATAGCTTTCAGCCTGCTCACTTGGATTACGAGCCAAGGCAGGAATCATCGCCATGGAAGCACCAGAAACCATACCAAGAAACAAAATTAAGACGCCAACAGTTAGGCTAAACAAAATAGGTTGATCTAATATTGAAGACAAAGAAGGTATTCAATATATCGATTGAAATGTCAGTTTATAAAAAGATGTGATAACAAACGAGGGCAGACAACAGGGTCAAAAAAGACATAATTATAAGAGGTGAAATCAATATAAAAAAAGCCTGATCGTTAAAACATCAGGCTTTGTCATATTGTTTTTAAAAGAATAAATGCGTTTTAATTAAGACTGATGAACTTCCGTAATCAGCTCTTGGTTTTTAAGCTCTTTCATACGTAATCCAATATTACCGAGAATCAGAATCGTTGCACCAACGACTTGATACGTCGTTAAGCCTTTGTCCAAGAAGAACCAGTTAATCGCCGCCGCAAAAACAGGGAAAGATAACTCCGCTAATGTCGCCATTTGCGCAGGCACCGTTTTCAAACCGCGATAGTAAAACCACATGCCGATCAAACCGCTTAATAGCGCCATGATCACGATAAGGCTTAAATCGACTGTTTCTACCGCTTTTAAACTGTCTGTATATATTAACGCCAACGGCCCAAGAACCAACAGACCGGCAACAAATCGACCGGACATAATCGCGTTCGCCGGCACATTTTGATGAGAAAGGTATTTACCGCACACTGTCGCCGCGCCCCATGCAGCCACTGCAATCAAGGTAAAGCCATAACCTTTTAACAGACTCATGCTGTCACTGGAATAATGCCATTGAGCATCAGCTAACAAACGTAAATCGGGCCACATCATAATGAAACTACCCGATAAAATAACCACAGCCCAACGAACAAATTGTCCTTCAATACGTTCTTTTAAGAACCAATACGCCAATACAATCGCTACGATAGGTTGCAGTTTTTGCAACAAAATCACTACGGTTGGATTTAAATATCGAAAAGCTTCCGTGAACGCCAAAGTACCAATCGCCGAGCCCACGCCGCCAATAAAGAATAGGCACAACAAACTATTGAGTGATAGATGCCGAAAAATAGAGCGATAACGCCATATCATCGGACTGACAATAATAACCAAGGTAAGGTGTTCGATTAAAACGATTTGCAGTGCGGAATAACCCGAACCCAATAAAGGGTACCGAATTAAGGTATCAAGCGCCCACGTAAAGCACGCGATCATGATAAAGAGTGTTCCTGCCATCTTTGATTTCTCCAAATGAATAAGATGCACAGGGGTGATGAGTACGAATATACCAAGTGTACTCTATGCTAAAAAGCACAGAAAGAAAGCACCCGAATAGCATCAGGCACCCTAAACACTTGGTCGATCTTCTATCATCCGGACTGTAACCGTCGGCTCTGGAATCACACCAGATCTGCTGACCTTAAAGCTTTACTAAAAGTAAAATATTAAGCGCTCGCGGGCTGTTTGCTTTCATTCATTAACATTTGATTAATGAATTTTGTCAAATCACCGCCGGTGGGGAATTTCGCCCCGCCCCGAAGTTCGATTTATGTAAAATTTACCGCGCAACTTTAAACTTATCCTTTTGTTTAGGCAATATTTAGACTGAGTTTTAAAATGTTTTGTTTTCTTCTGCCTGTTTATTACATATTTCTAGAGGCCTTTGCACGAAGTAACGAGCGAAGTTAAGACAAGGCAAAAATAGACGAGAAAACGGAGTTTATGGGTTATAAATGAGTATTTCGAGTCTGTTTTTAACAAAGTATTAGCAAGCGCAGTAGTCGTGCAAAGGCCTCTCCTATACACTCACCACCTAAAAACAATATTCATTGAATAGGACAACTTCAATGCAACCATCATCTAGAAGTGGCATTTTTTTCGCTTTGTCAGCATTTCTTTTATGGGCTATTACACCCATTTATTTCAAAGAAATGTCATTTGTACCTGCAACAGAAATTCTTTCTCACCGGATTATTTGGTCTTTTCTGATTGTTATCGCATTAATCTTGGTGCTGCGCTATACGAAAGCATTAACAACGGTGCTTCGATCACCAAAAACGCTACTGGTTATGCTCGTTTCCACCATTCTCATTGCGCTAAATTGGGGAACCTTTATTTGGGCAGTACAAAACAATCAAATGTTAAGCGCGAGTTTGGGGTATTACATTAATCCCCTTATTAGCATTCTATTAGGGGTGGTCTTTTTCAAAGACAAACTTGATAGAGTTCGTAAAGCCGCTGTTGTTTTATGCTGTTGTGCTGTCGTTTTTGAAGTCATTCAATTTGGCTCTTTACCTTGGGTAGCACTTGTTTTAGCCACCAGCTTTGGTTTCTATGGTTTGGCGCGTAAAAAAGTGGCAGTTGATAGCTTCACTGGAATGGCCGTTGAAACCGCTATATTGTTACCTTTCGCTCTTTTTTATCTCATGTTCGCCACATCGCCGACGTCCAACATCCTTGAAAACAGCGCTACTGTAAACTGGCTTTTTATCGCTTCAGGCCCCATTACCATGGTGCCTTTAATGTGTTTTGCGGCGGCAACAAATCGTGTGAGTATGGTGACAATAGGTTTTTTTCAATATATCGGTCCAACGGGAATGTTTCTCTTAGCAGTATTTTTATACAACGAGCCATTGAGTTCAGACAAACTCATTACATTTGTACTGATTTGGTCAGCGCTTGCCATGCTAATTGTCGATTCAATTCGTCGTCTGCGTAACAATCGCGCTAAAAACACCCTTTCTAAAAAGTCGCTTAATCAGTAAAAAATTAACGGCTTAAGCATTAAAAGTCAGATATATAAAAAATAGGATTGTAGGCAGCCTGCTCTCTTATTTTTTATGTCTATTCGCATAAATTTATTTGTTTCTTTTTCCTCTTCTAAAGCACACAATCGCGGCCTGTTTGGCCATTGATTATATTAGAATGAAGATCATCTCTTTCGATGCATTAAGAACTCTCCACTTACCTCATGTTCGATACATAAAACCAGAATCTATGTACGATCATTTGGAAGAAATCAAACAAGCGGATTGGCTTCTCTTCCCACAGTATTGGCAACTTACTGCATTGACCTGCGGTCTCAAAAAACGCATTTTTCCTAGCCTAGCTTCTTATCTAATTGGGCACGACAAAATCGAAATGACACGCACTTTTCGAACGATCGTTCCACAACAACACCCTTACACCGTGATCTCGGCGAACACACCCTATGAAGCCGAAAAAATATGGGATGAAATGCCGTCTCCTTTTGTCGCAAAAATCCCTAAAAGCAGTATGGGAAATGGCGTATTTTTAATCGAAACACTAGGGCAGTGGCGCGATTATATTGCTCAAACCGACGTGTTATATGCACAAGAGTATTTACCTATTGATCGAGACATGCGAATAATTTGGGTTGGCAATAAAATCGTCAGTGGTTATTGGCGTTTGCAGTCTGACAATGGCTTTCATAATAACGTCAGCCAAGGTGGGCAAGTTGAAATTGCACTTATTCCGAAAGAAGCCCAAGACCTCGTTACCTTCATTGCAGAATCATTAGACATCAATCATGCAGGGTTCGATATCGCCATGGTTGGATCCGTGCCTTATGTGATCGAGATCAACCGCATCTTTGGTAACCAAGGAATTCAAAGTATTCAGAATGATGTAAATACCGAGCTGCTCAACTACCTGAACGAGCAACATTTACTATCTACAGCCATGTTAATCGATCAGCCAAGTGGGTTTTAGTTGGGAATGATCAAGAGAGAATAGAGCGAGAAAGACGTTTTAGTGTTTCGTCATGGTGTTGATTGCTTTTTTGAGAGCGAGGGCAGTATCACCTTGAGAACCGGTTTTAATTGAGCATTCTTTAATCGCTATAGCATAATCAGTCGGTATTTTGTCTTCTGAATAACGATCACTAAGATAGTGTATAAAGCTTGCTTGCTGGCGGCTAAAGAGCTTCTTCATTAGTTCGGCTTGTGATGCGTTGCCGCCGTAAAGCTTAAGCAACTTAGGGTCAATAACGTCATGATCTAGGTAATTACCATAGCGCCTTAATCCTAAATGAATCAGAGCCATTTCTTCTTTTGAATAGGTATTGCTTGCACCGCTTATTTTTGAATCGACAAAATTCGTCAACACCAAGCAAGAGTGAATTTCATTAATCGAAGTCGCTGAAGCTAACATAGACGATCCCATGAGCCCTGCAATCACCACAATTCTGCCGTAGACTCTCAAAGTCCTTTTCCTTCTTTTATTATAGTTAGCCGAAATTCTATAGCACTAGATAAGGAAGTACAAAAACTAAAATTGATCTGCTTTGTTTTGCAATCGAAATCACACACGTAAAAAAAACCGCTAATACCATAAGTATTCGCGGTCTTTAATACGACTAGAAAAAATTATTTCATGAAATCTTCGGAGCAATTTTATTTAAACGCTTTGGACTTTTTTCCCACCGTACTTTCACTTCAAACTGCTGACTGTCTTCGTCATCTGAAGCCGTCACTTTTAAACGCAATAAGCCTTTTGGATCAAGCGACAAGGCACCTTCTTTTTCATCACTAAACTCTAATTTCCTTTTACTCAACCCTTTCGACAAGGCTTTTAAAACGTCTTGAATATCATCAGGATCAAGCAAGGCTTCATATTTAAATTCTGTTTTTGATTTCATAATGGTTACTCGTAGATAGCCTGTAGTTCTTGTGCAGAGATCACTTTCGCAGCTGGGTAGTCACAACTTAGCCCAACAATGCCTGTGGTTTTATCAATCAAGGTAGCGCCGATTCCATAGCTTTTTAATCCTTCTGAGTGACGAGAATGGGAGTCTAAGGTGATGTCAGCCTCTACATGAACCAAACCTTTCTTGATCGCGATAAGCTGACCTTGCTGTCGATTCACATGGCCTTGAACCACCACATGAATACCGGCTTTATGAATGGCTTTCACACCTCGATCCGTCAATGGTAAATCCGCGTCACGGTATTTAGTACGGAAGGTATTGGCAATTGAGCTGTAGTAAAAGCTAAATAAGTCTCGACGCTTTAAATTGCGATGAAAGGCTTTATTCGCATAACTTGTGCCGCTTTTCAGTAACATTTGCCCCATGCTGTCATCGAGCCCAGCATGCAAAAATAAGAAAGAACCACGCTTTGCGACCAATTCCATTTTGCGAAAAAACCAATTGAATTCACCCTTTTTATGCAGAAATAATTGCTGGCACTTCAAAGAGGTTGCGTACACTTGTCGTAAGCTTAAACCCGCGGCGCGACAATGTTTTTCAAAACTGTGATTTTTTGATTCCATCTTACGCACTTCACGGTCAATCCCTTCTGCTGTTAAAAAACCAGCTGCGTGAAAAGGAAATTCTTTAAACCAATCTTCCCCAGGGAAAAGGTGTTTACGACACGCCTCTTCATCTGGAATTTTCTTATCCCAATTTGTACCCGCTAAATATTCATCAAACACTTCACGAAACAGCGGCACAACCTTCTTTCCCATGCGGACAAAAAAGTGCTGATTACCCACGTCTTTTTTACGTGCCAACGCCAATAAGCCCATCAACAGCCGCAAATCATGATTACCTGCTAATAAGGTGACACGGGCTTTTAAGGTATAAAGCTGTTTCACGCTGCGCAGCAACTCAAGGTTGCTCGGCCCTTTGTCCAAACAATCACCGCCGATAATGACTTCAGACTTCTTACCTTTTTTCGTCAAAGTAAGATGTCCTAAACCCGCTTTCTTTTTACGCTCCACCACACCTGCCGCAATCAAAGACGCTTCAAATGCCATCGCATCCGCATGAGGATCAGAGATAAATACCACAGAACGTTTTGGCCAACGCAATTTGTTTTTCTCAAAATGTGCTGGTGTATCATTGGATTCCAAAACATGGCTGTTCACCGAACTGTCGTCCCGCGGCCACGATGTCCATTCTGTTGGCAAACGCGCAATAATATCTGCGTGATTAGGAAAATCTGTAATAGCGGGAATCGGGTTCTGCATGATTAACTTACCTTAAAAATTAGCTTTCTATATTGGCGATTCAAGTCGTATTTCGAGAAAAATTCAATCAGGAACTTCATGTTCATGGGTTTGCCGTATTTTCCAACCACCGAAAAGCAGTTTTGCCTTCTTGTTATCAGCAAAGTCAAACACAACAGGGTGCCCATAAAACATGCTTAGCCGTTTAATATCAGGAAAAGTGATGATATTAAGATGAAATGCACAATGGCGTATTGACGCACCATGCCCAACAAACAATTTAATAAGAGACGGATTTTTTTCTGATGCTTTCCAAGACTGTAGATGATCAGCCACTCTTTGACCGGCTTGCATCAGCGATTCAGCACCGTCAAACGGTAGACAATAATAACTGTCTGATTTCCAGTTTTCAGGCGGTGTGTCAAAACGCGGGTCCAAGGTCATAACTCGCTCTATTTCGTCGATTGGCAAATTCGCCACGGCGCCAACGCTGCGTTCGCACAAGGCAGAATAACAACGAACTTGTGGCTCGCCATCGAAGTAATCACGCAGTTCTTCTATGTAGATAGACGCCGTTTGCCAAGCTCGAAGCAAGGTCGACGAATCAATCTCAGGGTTAAGCTTTGAGCCCGTCTGCTTTAGCCATTCACCAAAGGCGCGGGCTTGATGACGTACTTCCAGCTCGCCCTCTTCCGTTAAAGGAAAAGGCTGCAACGCGCTCGGCACATTCTTCAATTGTTCATAAGCACCATGACGAATCAAAGCTATACGCATGTTCGTGGTCATATTTGTGCTCGTGCTCGTATTCGTAGACATAGCCTCATTCATAGGCTGTCCAGCGTTTCAATCAAATCGTAAGCTCGGTCGAAATCTATCTTTCCTGTTAGTCGATACACTTTTACATTCGCTAATTCATCACAATAATGCGCCACCGAATCAATGGCGTTTAAATCCGCAAATAAACCTTTGGTGTCTTGATAAAAAGGCCCTGGACGTTTCCGCAAGCCTTCAATCACATCTCCCTGTTTCGACAAATCAACAAGCTCTATTTGTGTTGGCTCTGAGCTATTTAGCGACCAGTCCAACATAATCAAACGTGTTAAATTACCCGCTAGTTGCACTCGGTTTGGACCGTAATCGTCTTCGATTTGAACGTCGTATTTTTCTTCCAGAGACCACAATTCGCTTTGTGGTAATTCACGTAACGCCTGCTGGCGAGCTTCTGGTAAAATGTGACGCAGTCGATCGGAGTGCAGCAGAGTGCCGGGATTAACCCGAGGTAACTTAGCTAAGCCTATTGTTTGCGTTCCCTGTTTTGTTTTTTTCAACAGGATACGATCGTTGGTCAAAAAATCACGTTCTGACTTTTCCAAGCAACGCAGCATCAAGGTAGATTTACCACCGCCCGAGCCAGCGGCAATCGCGGTAACCTCACCGTTCACACTAAAGCCTGAT
This sequence comes from Marinomonas ushuaiensis DSM 15871, assembly GCF_000521805.1. Taxonomy (GTDB): domain Bacteria; phylum Pseudomonadota; class Gammaproteobacteria; order Pseudomonadales; family Marinomonadaceae; genus Marinomonas; species Marinomonas ushuaiensis. The sequence continues at coordinate 284,424 of NZ_JAMB01000001.1, read as the reverse complement.
GCATGACCCAAGGTAAAACCTTGGCGCAAATGATGGTTAAGAAACTGGTTATTAATGAAATTTATGATTTGCGCCAGATTACCCGCACAAGGGCCAACGGCGACCGTATTATCAGGACGTTGTAAAAAGGCCATTCCAGTTTTGAATTTCTTAATCCAGCGTCCACCTTCGACATCCAAAAAGCCTTCTTTACGACCTTGCTTACCTTCTTCCCTTGGCACTTCTAGCCAATCAAGTTCATCGCCAACCGCACTTTGTTCAATCACAAACAAATTCAGCGATGAAGTGGCTATTGAACCCACTTTTACATAGCTTCGGTAGTAAGTAGCCAACCCAGCAAGCAACATGGCTTCGTTGGAATGCACTGTGATCGCTAAATCAGCAAACGTCAGCCGAACATCATGAATACAATGTTTTAACGCTTCATCAACATGAGGCAAATTTAATAATGTTTTAATCATGCTTTTGTATCCCCTTTCAAAACACATTCCTTTAATACATAGTCCGCGTACACTTTAGCGGCATCGACGCCACAACCTTCTAATGCGCCTTTAAAGCCACCAAACGCCGAGACCTCAAACACCACTGGGCCTTGATCCGTTAACGCGATGTCCACTGTGGTGAAGCTCAAGTCGTAGCAAGATTGCGCTCGACGACCTAATTCAATCAACTCCGCATCGGGCACAAATAACTCATAGCGCCCGCCACTGTTAATCGTCGTGTTCCAAGAATCACCATTGCCGACTCGTGCATAGGTACAAAGATAGTCACCACCAACAAACACCATACCCAAATCGCGGCCATCTAATTTCACGGTTTGTTGAATATAATAAATTGACTGATTTTGACGATACTCTTCCAACGCATGTCGAATAAAGTCATCACTGTCATCTTGCGTCAGAATAATCATGCCTCGCGCTTTGGTAGAATAAAGCGGTTTTAGAATCGCAGAACCAAACTCGCGTATCGTTAGAAATGCTTGTTCTGGATTTTCTGTGATGCGTGTTTTCGGCATCGGAATTTGGCCTTGCTGCAAGGCCAAGGTACCGCTTAAACGATTGATCAAATTGCCGACACTTTGGGTTGGACTGAACATTTTCACGCCAGCACGTTCCGCATAAGACAACATGTGAATACGGTCTTCTGTTGCTGGCGCATAAACCTCACTGATTTTTTTGATGATCAATCCATCTAGGGTCATTAGATCCAGACCTTGATACATCAGCTGTTGCGTATCTAAACGCAGCTCGACTTGATTCATATCGATCACAGCACGAAAACCTGTCTGCTCTTCTAAGTGATCCGCTAGCACTTCTGTAGACCATTTCCCTGGGATACCAATGACCCCGATTTTTGGTTTATTCAACATAAAGATCCTTGAGTGGTAAAGTAAATGTCTGGGTGTCTTCTGGCGATAACTTTGCTAAACGCTCTAATAAATACCGAGCGCGTAAGTGCATTCGAGATGCCAGTTTTTTATCAAAAATAAAACGTGTGGAAGTAGCGAAGGAACGCGCTAAACCAGCAGCCAAACGCACTTCAAATGTAGTATCTTGCTGGCGCTTCGCAAAGCGACGACCGAATTGATAAATCTCTTTTGCGCTTTCCATCATCTTTTGTCGGGTCACGCCGCTGAGTACCTGTAATCGATAAATCGACACCATAAGCACAGACAAATCCTGCACATAATCAAAGTAGGACGCACGATGTAAATCGATGAAGTACACGCGTTTTTCTATGTCATCATAAATCAGATTATCAACATTAAAGTCTCCATGCATTAGCACAGAAAAGGGCGCTCGCCATTGGGCTTCTTGTTTCGATACTGTACGAATCAACGAATCAAAGCTCGGACTCACGTACCCACAAATACGCTCTTCATCTTTGAAAAATTCTGGGTGAACTTTACGACTATCGCCAATGCGTTTTTGCAATTGCTGCATAAAATTCGCGGTACAAGACTCTTCCGTTAAAGTGGTTTTCCACGTTTGATTCAGCGTTTTAAACAGCATTTTAAGGGCCGTTTTTACACCGTCTTGATCACCCTCTAACAACAAAGCTTCTAAGGTTTTCCCTGGAATGTGTTCAATCAATAAAGAAGACTGTTCGTCTGTCATCCCTGTTTGCGATAACACGCTTGGCGCAAGCCTTGGATCAATGTCACGCCAATGGTTTACACCTGCCACTTCTTCTTCGATCTTGGCTCGGTCGCCTTCTTTATAGACCGCTAGAATCCCTTTGCCAGATTCGTTTTTATGGGAAATAGCGGCAATGGCGCTGCCAGATCGAGTTAACGCTAAACGCCTGACTTTTAAATCCCTTAAGTCATAATTCAGGTTAGCAGCGCTGTCCAATAAATGAGAGTAATTTTGCAATGTCGCAACTTGACCAAGATCTGCTTTGATTAGTGCTTCGGCCACCACACTTAATTGTTCGATCAGTCGTTTTAAACTCAGGTTGCTCAGAATCGTCGCTCTAAGTTCTTCATCACTCAAAGTCAGTTTCGCTTGCAGTGTCAACGTTTGCAGATCGTTATATTGGGAAAGTAATTTATGAGTGCGACGTCCCAGTTTGATTCCTGTACGACGACGATTTTCACCCACTCCGACTTTTACGAGGTTCAAAGCACGAGCGATACGCTTTATCAGCTTGCGACAGTCTTGGCTTGCGGGATGCTCATAAGGTGCCTCTAACGTGCCTTCTCGAATGCAATCAAAACAATGCTGTGTAAGCATTTCCAACGCGATCACAAGAGAATGCATACCGCGAACTTGAGCATGAAATTTGGTTCGAGATTTTCGATTGTCTAATAAACGCGCCGTTTCAATATCTACTTTTTCACGCAACGTTTGTACATAACCTCTACGACCACGAATCCGTGGCAGTAGCTCAGTTGAGTTCGATTTAAAGAACAACTCGACAAGGTGACAGTGTGTTTCAACTTCATTCAAGAGAAAGTACACATGCTCTTGAAGCGTTGATAAAGAAGGAGCTGAAGGCATATCATCTTTCACATCAATAGAGTGTCTTTTACTATACATAAGCAAAACAACATCTAAGTGACAGTTCTGTGACGGTTAGATGACAGTGAAAAGTCAGGTATCCTATAAGAACTCATAGCAATGGATTAAACATGACGTTGTTATGCACTTATTATCAGAATACAAGGTACTATCAATCAGTAAACAGCTCATAGACGCACACTATTAGGGTTAAGGACGCTAAAAAATGACGATTGATTTTAAAAACAAAATTCGCCCGCACCGTTCATTCAACAGACCAAACCTTGATGAATACAATCAAGATCTTTCAATTTTTGAAAGTGATCGTGGTCGTATTATTAACTCTGCTGCCATTCGTCGTTTACAGCAAAAAACCCAAGTTTTTTCCCTAGAACGTAACGCGGCTGTTCGCAGTCGTTTAACACATTCTATGGAAGTTCAACAAGTTGGTCGTTTTATCAGTCAGCAAATTTTCAAAAGTTTAGGCAAAGCCAAACAAGATGAATTCGGACTCACCAACTTAGATCGTCAATTTGAATCTATCGTCGAAATGTCCTGCTTAATGCATGATGTAGGCAACCCATCTTTTGGTCATTTTGGTGAAGGTGCGATTAACCAATGGTTTGGCGATTACATCCAAGCCTTTGTAAAAAGAAAAGACATCGCTGACGATGCAATTAGCCTCAAACCGCTCATAACTGACATTTGCGCTTTTGAAGGCAATGCCCAAGCCTTACGTATTGTACATTCCTTGCAAACGCTCAACCTTACTTACACGCAAATGTCAGGCATCATCAAATACACTCGTCGAGCAGATCAAGCAAAACCGACAGAGAAAGAAAATGACTCGAAAAGCTATCTAAAGAAAAAAGCAGGCTATTACCTAAGCGAAGTCGACATCATTGATGCTGTTAATAAAACGTTAAATATTCAAGAAGGTTGCCGCTCACCATTCGCTTACGTTATGGAAGCCGCTGACGATATTTCCTACTGCATTGCCGACATAGAAGACGCTGTAGAAAAAGGCATTTTGAAATTTGATGAATTACTGATTAGGCTCAAAGAGGAATATCAAACCATTATCAATAACGGCAAGTTTTCAGTGTATGAAAATGAAATCAGCCTGATGGAACAACTGATTGCAAACAACTTATATCGTTACAACAAAACCAAAATCGTCAGTGATTTCTTTGTACCTTTTCGTGTCGCCCTCAATACTCGCTCCGTCAAACACGCCAGTAAACAATTTATCGACAACATCGACGCTATTTATCACGGCACTTATAATCAAGCATTGGTAGAAGATTACAGTAGTAGCCATGCGTTACTTGAAACCCTAAAATCTGTCGCTTTTAAACATGTTTTTTGTGCACCAGAAGTTCAGAAACAAGAGCTGCAAGGCTATCGCATTATCGCAGGGTTATTAGACATTTATAAACCCTTACTCGATTTAGACAGAGAAACGTTTACCGCCATCATTAACAAAGCAGATCAAACACCGCTCTACCAAACACGCCTATGTAACAAGTTATCCAGCAAACACCTTCGTGCTTATCAAGATGCGATAAAACCAGAAACGCTTAAGGAATTTAAATCTCACTTCACTACCGATGAGAATCTGAGAATCATCAGTGACAACGCATGGGAATTCTATTTCCGCTGCCGATTAATTCAAGATTACATCAGCGGCATGACGGACCAATTCGCCTACGACGAATACCGCGCTTTGCACGTCATTGAGAATTAAAAAGTTAAAAATTAGGAGGGCAATGTGACTGACTCAAAGAAACGCTGCGCATGGGCGGATTCCGCGCCTGATTTCCCTCATTACCATGATCATGAATGGGGGTTTCCGGTTGCTGATGATCAGCGTTTGTTTGAAAAGCTCTGTCTCGAAACCTTCCAATCAGGCTTGAGCTGGCGAACCATACTCGCAAAACGAGAAAACTTCCGTCTTGCTTTTCACCAGTTTGATATCAACAAAGTGGCTCAGTTCGATGAACATGATATAGAGGAATTACTCAATAACGCAGGAATTATCCGTAATATACGAAAGATTTACGCAGTAATAAATAACGCCAAACGTGCACAAGAAATGATTGCCAAAGAAGGCTCACTTGCGGCGTTTTTATGGCGTTACGAACCAGACGAAAACACCTTGCCACCGCCAGAAACACAAACCACCTGCAAAGAGTCTGTCCAGCTTTCTAAAGACCTCAAAAAGCTCGGTTGGTCATTCGTCGGTCCAACGACACTCTACGCCTTCATGCAATCTATGGGGCTCATCAACGACCACGCCGAACACTGCTTCATGCGAGAAGAAATAGACAAAGCAAGGAAAGCGTTTGAGAGGCCTTAGGTACATCCATATAGTTCGAACATAAATTGAAAACAAAATGCATTGTAATCAGAGAAAGAGACTGTGATTCAAACAGTTTTCAATACGGAGATCCAACCAAAACGCAAAGCGACATTCTAAAAAGAGAGTTGCGGTGTTTTGGCTTGGTTGAACCGGCCGTCCTTAGCTTTTGGATGGAAGCAAATTAATTTGATAATGCCAAAATCGCATTGGCTCTTAACAACAATAAAGATGAGGCATTGTCTTCTGTTTCAACAAGTTCATTCGCTTGTTGTAATTCGTTCAATAATGTTTGTGTGAGGAACTCGACCTTTTCTGGCGTGAATGAAACAAGTAACCAGCGATATAAACGACAAAATAGAATATGCGTTGTATCTCTCATTAAGTCGTGACGAATTTTTTCTCGAATAAGATAGTTGTATCGATAACAGACATTCCAGTAAGTATTAACAGAAAAGTCTTCAACAAGTATTTTGCTCATATGCAACAAGGCGGCAAGTTCAATACGGTCGTCTGCATTTATCGAGGTAGGTGATAGATTGGCCATCATGGTCAGTGTTTTCACTAAAATATTTTGATCGTCTTTAAAGCTCACTCTGTCCGTTGGGATAATGAGTGTACCAATACCAGATTTTGTTTCCACAAAACGTTCCAATGCTAATCGATGTAACACTTGACGAATAGGCGTTCGACTTACTTCAAATTCTTTAGCGAGTTTTTCTTCATACAATGCTTGTCCGTCAGCATACTCACCAACACAAATGCGTTTTCGTACTTCATTGCATATGTGTTCAAGTCTATGAATATTCGTTGTTTTAGTCATATGTTGCCTTTGTGTCATTAAATATAGAATCGCCTGATACTATGCTTTTCTGTGTAAGCGCTAAAAATAACGTAAACGTTACAATATAAACAATCCATGATTTTTAATTAAGAGAAGGTTGCGGATGTCATATAAATGACATATAAAAGTGATACCAATATAACCTGTATACAAGTATATAGGTTGATCAATTAAATGCATTCTCTGGAAAAATTTATGTTACGCCTGTCTGAAAAACGAACGAGAACCTTACTGTATCAAGGCTTGTTGATTGCATTTATTCTCATGTTTTTTTATATCGCCTGTGTGAATGTTAATAATAACCTTGCTGCGGCAGGTATTCATATTGATTATGGCTTTTTATTCAGTGAGTCAGGTTTTGATGTCAATGAAAGTCTCATTGAATACAGTTCTGAAAGTAGCTACATACGAGCGCTGTTCGTTGGTTTTCTAAACACTATATTGCTGTCTTTTGTTTGTATTGTTGGAGCGACGTTATTAGGTGTTGCGTTTGGCGTGCTTCGAGCGAGTCAAAATTGGTTAGGCAGTTCCATTTCCTTTCTCTACATCGAGTTAATGCGCAACCTTCCTAAGCTATTAATACTACTAACTTTATACATTCTCAGTATTAATAGTTTACCTCATGTGAGAGAAGCTTATCAGTTCTTTGGTGTTTTCCACCTATCGAATCGAGCGCTGTATTTTCCTACTTTAATTTGGCAGGAACATATGATTACGGTGTTTTTAACTTGTGTTGCTGCCTTGATTGTTGTGTATATTTATCGTCGATACGTTAATCATTTTAAAGACAAAACAGGACAGGATTTACCGTTTTTATGGCCATCTTTCTTGTTCGTTGGTTTTGTTTTTTTTCTCGTTTCGATGATTTTAGGTGTTAACTATTCTTTTGATTTTCCTGCTCTTCAGGGATTTAACTTTGCTGGAGGAGGAGAAGTTTCTGTTCAGTTCTTCGTCTTAGCTTTTACTTTGAGTATCTATCATGGTGGGCAAATTGCTGAGTTGGTTCGCGGCGGTATTCAGTCCATATCGAAAGGGCAGGAAGAAGCCGCCCGAGCCATTGGTTTATCTTATTTGCAAACCATGCGTTTGGTCGTGTTACCACAAGCCTTGAGGGTCATAATTCCTCCAATTGGTAATCAATATCTCAATATCACAAAGAACACATCGATTGGTTTAGCGGTTGGTTTTTCAGATTTGGTTTCTGTGATGAACACGTCAATCAATCAAACCTTCCGACCTATTGAGCTAATGTCTGTTTCCACCTTGATCTATCTCGCTATTTGTCTTGTCGTCTCCGTTTTAATTAATGCTTACAACAACCACACGCGTTTGGAGAAAGCATGAAAACGGAAACTGACAATATCAACAATGAACTAATGCCAAGAACAACTGGAGTCGTGCATAACATGGTCAAACTTGCTAGAAATACTCGACGTTGGATTTATTTTCGCTTGTTTCGCACGCCTATCGATATCCTGATTACGTGTATTATTTCTGCGTTGCTACTTCAGTTTTTACCAAAAGTTTTGGCTTGGCTAACGTGGAACTCGGTGGCGTTTTGGGGCGATCCAAATTTATGTACAGAAGAAGGGGCTTGCTGGCCATTTCTGCGAGAAAAAATACGACTAATTTTATTTGGCACTTATCCCTTTAGTGAGCAATGGCGTCCAGCGCTTGCTTGTTTACTTCTAGTGGGTTTGGTTGGGTTGAGTTTTACACAGTTGTTGCGTTTACGATCGACAGTGATTGTTTGGACCATTGGGAGCGTGGCTTTCTTTGTATTAATGAGCGGTGGAAGCTTAGGTTTAGTGGAAGTGGATTCCATTCAATGGAATGGCTTACCTGTACTCTTGATGTTGTCGATTTTTAGTGTGATTGGTGCCTTTCCTATTGGCATATTGTTAGCGCTAGGGCGTTTTCAAAAAGAAGACCCTGTACTGAGATCTATCGCCGTCGGCTACATCGAGATTGTGCGTGGTGTGCCTATGGTAATGGTGTTGTTTATGGGGCTTTTTATCCTTCCTCTTATGCTGCCTGAAAGCATGAATTTGAATTCCCTTTATACCACGCTCATCGTGCTTGTTTTCTTCCATGCTGCGTATTTTGCAGAAGAGATTCGAGGTGGTTTACAAGCTTTACCAAAAGGGCAATATGAGGCAGCAAAGTCACAAGGACTGACTTATTGGCAGAGTATGCGGTTCATTATTCTTCCTCAAGCGTTGAAGTGTTCTATGCCTGGCAATATGAATACATTATTGGGCGCTTATAAAGATACGTCTTTGGTGGTTATTTTAGGAATACACGACATTATGGCGACCGCCAAGATGGCTTACAGCGAACCCCAATGGCAACAGTACGGTGTCGAAGCCTATTTGTTGGTCGCGCTTTGGTATTTTTGTACTTGCCTATGCCTTTCAACGTACAGCAGGAAATTGGAAACCACAGAGTCTAAAGCAGCAAAGTAATCCTTTATTTAACGAATGTATTAAATCAACTAGGAGCGTTCAAAATGAAAAGTACAGCAAAATTATTTGCGGTTGCAACCGCACTCACGATAACAGCGAGTCAAGTTCAAGCGGGTGCTGTGATGGATGACGTTAAAGCAAATGATGAAGTCATTTGTTTGGTAAATCCTAACTCTCCGGGCTTTTCCGTACCAGACAGCCAAGGTGTATTCCAAGGGTTTAATACCGAATTTTGTCGTATGACGGCGGCGGCTATTTTGGGGGATGCAGACAAAGCCAGTATTCGTGGTATTGGTTTTTCTGACAGTATGAAAACCATTGTTGCGCAAAAAGCACACATGGCTTCTCGCAGTATCACACGAACTGGCACACGTGATGCGAATCCTGGTATGAGCTTTGTCGTGACGACTTTCTACGATGGCCAAGGTTTTATGGTACCGAAAAAACTTGGTGTGAAAAACGCAAGTGAATTAAGCGGAGCGACGGTTTGTGCTGAAGAAGGCTCGACTACTTTATTGAATATTGCGGATTGGTTCACTGACAACGATATGCAATATAAAGTCGAAAACATCAATGATAAAAGCGCTCGTATGCAGGCGTTTTTCTCTGGGAAATGTGATGTGTTGGCGAGCGATTTAACCGCATTAGCATCGGATCGTCAGTTAGCCAAAACGCCAAGCGATTATGTGTTGTTACCTAACATCATTTCTAACGAACCTTTAACATTGGTGGCGCGTCCTGATACTGCATTTGAAACGGCTATTTTCTGGTCATTCCAAGTGATGCTAAACGCAGAGCGTTTGGGTGTGACGTCAGAAAATATCGATCAAGTGGTTGCTGATTTAGATAACCAACCTAAAGCCGTACAACGTTTGCTTGGTAGTGATTCTGCTGCCGGTGAAATGGCAACGGCTCTAGGATTAGTTGATGACTGGAGCTACCAGATCATCAAACAAGTGGGCAACTATGGCGAAGTTTACGACAAACATTTAGGTTCACAAACCGCATTGGACATCACTCGTGATGGTACATTTAATGCGTTAGTGAGCAATGGTGGCTTGTTGTATCCTCATCCTATTCGTTAATTCGAATAAAAGGTGAATAAAGCTGTGTGATCGATCTATTGAAACATCACACAGCTTTTTCCGTTTTAATACTCTATCAATCCGTTTTTGATCGCGAGATAAGCATGGCATTTTTCTCATACGAAATAGACATTGAACAACCAACACGTTGGACGCTTGTTGACATGCCTGACAAGAAAAAAGGTCGTCTTGCTCTTATGGGCTTTCCGGGCTTATTAATCGGTGGTGATAGCCATAGTTTCATCGACCCTGATTGGTTAAGTCGTACCTTTAACAAGCTGTATGAAAATAATTGCCGTCGGTTTTATACCTTCGCGCATCCTGATGACTTACCTGAAAATGCTTACGAACAGGCGCAGCAAGCGGCTATGGCGGCAGGTATTCACTTTCAAAGTTTGCCTATTCATGACTTCGGCATTCCAAGCCTTTCAATTGCCAGCGAATGGCAAGTAAGTGTGCCTGAATTATTGTCTGCGTTGAATCGAGGCGAGTCGATTGCGTTGAGCTGCTTATCTGGTATTGGTCGTACAGGAATGATGGCGGCGGATTTATTAACCTACATGGGCATGAATTCAACAGAAGCGATTCAATGGATTCGTCAATCAAAACCTGAAGCCATTGAATCCACAGATCAAGAAAACTGGGTTGGGTCAAAAACGCCATAAAACCGTTTGGAAGGAAAAAATTGTTATGACAAAGCGTGAGAATGTAGAGATTCCAGCGGCTGAATTAATAGATATGAATAAATGGTATGGACAATTCCATGCCTTAAAAAACATCAATTTGTCCGTAAAGCCAGGTGAGAGAGTGGTGATTTGTGGCCCTTCTGGTTCGGGTAAATCAACGCTGATTCGTTGCTTAAACCGTTTGGAAGAACATCAAAGCGGACAGATTATCGTTGACGGTATTGAGTTAAACGACAACTTAAAAAACATCAACCAAGTGCGTCAAGAAGTAGGGATGGTGTTTCAACACTTTAACTTATACCCACACCTTACTGTGCTTGAAAACTGCATGCTGGCTCCTATGCATGTCAGAAAACAACCGAAAAATGTGGCGATGGAAAATGCGATGGCCTTTCTTGAACGTGTCAAAATCAGCGAGCAAGCGCATAAATATCCATCGCAATTGTCTGGCGGTCAGCAGCAGCGCGTTGCTATTGCTCGTACCTTGAGCATGGGGCCAAAAACCATTTTGTTTGATGAACCGACGTCTGCTCTGGATCCAGAAATGATAAAAGAAGTATTGGACGTCATGGTGTCCCTTGTGGATGAAAACATCACCATGATTTGTGTCACCCATGAAATGGGCTTCGCCAAACGCGTTGCAGACAGAGTCATTTTTATGGACGCTGGTGAAATCATTGAAGAAGGCCCACCTGATACATTTTTCAATAATCCTAAATCTGCTAGAACTCAGCAATTCTTAAATCAAATTCTTGGTCATTAAATTATCAATATGCTATCCATTCTATTTATTTGCAGTGGCAATACCTGCCGCTCTCCAATGGCAGAAGCCGTTACAAAATCTTGGTTGAGTACAAACTTTAGAACACACGAGATGAAAGTGTCATCAGCAGGCACTCATGCAACCCCAAACAGCCCCGCTTCACCAGAAGCGGTGATTGCCTTAGCAAAACACAACATTCCTTATGAAGGGAAAAGTCAGCTTTTATCTGCAGAACTGCTAAAAGAACAGGATATTATTCTTGTTATGACAAAAGAACATCTGCGTCATACTCAGGAGCTGATCGCACAAAACAAAGTAGTTAAAAATCAGACTGTTTTAACACTGCATCCCGAACAGGACATTCCAGACCCATTAGGAAAAGGCCAACAACTTTATGATAAAATCGCCAACGAATTTATGGTATTGATACCATCACGGCTCCAACCCTATCTGACGGAAAGCGCTTAGCTAGTGGTTTTATTAACGAGAATATATTAAGGGCTTCATGATCATAGTATAATTTCTCTACGATAGTCTTTGACTTCAACACCTAAAAACTCACCCAAAAGAGCAGCATCGTGTATGAGCTGCTGTTCGTTATTGTGGTTTAAAATATTTATTCTTCGCCCATGCTCGGTTAGTAGGTTCAATTCAAAGCAAGCGTAATTTAAACCATGCTTGCGCATAATCATCTTGTTGTTTATCTGAAACGATACAATATGGTGCAGCTTAACATCACGATCTATATGGTTGTCGAAAATACCTAATCCTCGATTAAAACTGACACGCCTTAAAAAAGGTTGAATTAACATAATACCAAAAGCACCAATGGCGATACCGAAACCACCAACAAAAATGGAGAGGTCATATTTAGTTGAAACAATTAAAAGATAAGTCGCGAGGCTCACTAACCCACCCCCAACAACAATATAAACAGCACAGAACATCATGGCTGAAATGGTCGGTCTTAAATAAGCGATATCGCCTGTGATGATCACTTTATGTGACAAAAAACTAGGCCCGTCTTTAAGTAAGCTTCGAGTTAAATCGACAACACAAGATTCATTTTCGTTCATATCGCTCTCTATTAGGTAAATATCTTAATGACTCAGGAGTATTAAGATAAGACTAATACAAAAAAACCCACCGGAGTGGGTTTTTTTATAAAATGGGATTACTTAAACAACATTTATGCTGCGATTATTTCTCGTAAGTTTTGATCTCACCAGATTTAACGCGAGCAATAAACGATGCCAATTCTTTCTTAACAACCGGCATCAAGAAGTACAAGCCAATAATGTTAAAGATAGACATTGCAAACAGTGCGGCATCAGAGAAGTCGATCACGGCACCAAACTGAATAGTGGCACCAACAATAACAAAAACACAGAACAATGCTTTAAAGACCATCTCTGGAGTTTTACCTTCACCGAACAGGTAAGTCCATGATTTTAGACCATAATACGACCAAGAAATCATCGTTGAGAAAGCAAACATAACAACGGCGATTGCTAATAAGTATTTGAAAATTCCCGCCGTTTCAGTAAAGGAAGCCGCCGTTAAGGTAACACCGGTCAAACCACTGCCGTCATATGGACCAACGTTTAAGCCAGCAATCGTGATAACCAATGCTGTCATTGTACAAATAACCACAGTATCAACAAATGGCTCTAGTAGTGACACCAAACCCTCTGTAATAGGCTCTTTCGTTTTTACCGCTGAATGGGCAATCGCCGCAGAACCAACACCCGCTTCGTTCGAGAAAGTCGCGCGTTTCAAACCTTGAATCAAAGCACCAATAAAACCACCAGCAACACCAGCGCCAGTGAATGCACCAGCAAAGATAGCACCAAATGCAGCACCAACTTGTCCAATGTTACCGACAATAACAATAAGCGCCATACCGATATACAAAGCAGCCATCCAAGGCACAATCTTCTCGGTAACGGATGCAATAGAAGGCATACCACCCACGATAACGGAAAAGACCAATGCGGCTAATACAATACCAGTAATAAGGCCGTATTCACTTGGAACATCAAATGCGTAAGACAACATCGCATGGGCTTGGTTGGCTTGGAACATATTACCTGCGCCTAATGCTGCCAAAATACAGGTTACAGCAAAACCAACCGCTAGTACTTTACCTAACCCACCTAAACCTTTTTCTTTAAGACCTTGGCTTAAGTAATACATTGGGCCACCAGAAACCGCACCAGATGGTAAGATAGTTCGGTATTTAACACCCAAGGTACACTCACAGAATTTAGACGCCATGCCTAAAAGGCCACATAGAATCATCCAAAAGGTTGCACCTGGACCACCAATTGCCAGCGCCACACCAACACCTGCAATATTACCAAGACCAACGGTGCCGGAAAGCGCAGTCGTTAAGGCTTGGAAGTGAGACACTTCACCTTCTTCTTTCGAATTCGGGTCTGTGTATTTGCCTTTAACAATATCAATGGCCATACCTGCGCGTCTAAACTGCACAAAGCCAAAGTAAAGAGTGAAGATGAAAGCCGCTAACAATAACCAACCAACAATGATCGGAAAGCCAACCTCTCCAATTGGGACACTTTTAAAGATTAAACTAACAAACCAGCCAGTATAATCATTAAAAAAGCCATCAACGCTTTGACTGAAATTCGCAATTGTTTGCTTAAACGATCCGGCCTCTTCTGCAAAGGCGCTCGTACTAAAGGCTACTAAAAAGCCAATGAAAATATTTCGTATTTTTCTCATATTTGTTCCCTTGTATTTAATATTAAATATTTTGTCGTGCACTTCCATACATGTATTTTGATATTGATTTTTATACCAATCAGGTCACTTCTTAAGACTCTCATTAGCGTTTAAAAATCATAATAGCCAATTGAAAATTCGATATAGAATAGAAAACAATCAAACGATATATAGATTATTCTATATTCTTAAGATACCGATTCATGAAAGATCTATGCCAAATGTAGTATTATATTGTTTATCAATAAAATCATAAACTTACATTACATTAACAAGGTTGTGATGGCTTGTTCGCACCAATTTAGCCCAACCCTTTTTCTAATGTGCGCCTTTTTATATAAATAAGCAAATTCGGTGCACGCTCTCACTTACAGCAACATAAATGACTTTGTTTACAAAGCAACCTCTCACTTTAATAGAACAAAGAAACAAAACCTGAGGTTCTTTCACATCTTAAAAACATATTCATGTCGCACTCAAACTGTGCGAAAAATAACCATTGCATCGAAACATTTTCGGTCTTAACGTCGATTATTGCTGATCATGAAATGCACGATTAAGGGTTTATATTTTTCCTTTAATGATGGACAGTAATAAAAATAAGAATGGAATGCAGCGACAAGTATTATGTCAATTAAAGAAATAGCTACCCAGTTGGATTTGTCGGTATCGACCGTGTCACGAGCACTAAACGATTACCCAGATATTAGCCGAAGCACTAAGAAACGAGTTTGCAAAGAGGCTGAACGACAAGGTTACCAACTAAAAGGTGCGGACGCCGCTCACTGGGTGCAAACAAAGCGTGTGATCACGGCGATTGTTTCTAGCCAAGACACACAATATCTCGACCCCATTCTTTCGAAGGTGTTGGCCGGAGCTCGACAGGCATTACAAGCAGAAGGTTATTTACTGCAAGTGGTGGCTATTGATACTGGTAAACAAGAGTTAAGCGAATTTGAACGCTTTATTAAAGCAGGCGATCAAGACGGCTTTCTACTCCTTCGCACTCGGGCTAACGACCCGAAAGTCCATCGATTACTCAAACTCAACGTGCCTTTCGTGTGTTACGGACGGACAGAACGAGCGACTCAATTTGCTTGGCTCGATTTAGATAATTACCAAGTGGGTCATTTGAGCCTGACGCACCTTTATGAACAAGGCCATCGCCATATCGGCATCGTGTCAGTCAATGAGCGATATTTTTTCGCCCAAGAAAGAAAGCGCGGCATTCAAGACGCCGCTAAAGAACTTGGACTGGAACTCAGTACCGAACACTGTTTAGAAGTCGGCTTTGACGAAGAGGATACTTACCTCGCGTGTGCCGAATTTTTACTGCTGCACCCAGACATTACCGCACTAATTTGCTTAACCAGCACCAGTGCACGCAGCGCCGCTTTAGCGGTCATGCGGTTAAGCCATAGTAGGCAAAATAATGCAGATCATAAAATAAGTGTGATCGGTTGTGACACGCCAATGGATGAGCTCACGGCCACTATGGGAATCACCAGTATTCAACAAGCACCACCAGCGCAAATAGGTGAACAGCTTGCCAAGATGATGATGTTACGTATCAAGGGAACAGCGGTGAAGGACTTACAAGTCATTTTAGCACCGGGAGTAGTAACAAACGGATTTTCTAATTCGTTAAAAGCACGCTAGAAAAATGTAATGAAAACTTTGGAATAGAATTTTTCTAATAACACTTTCTAATAACAATAAAGTAAGGAGAATCGATAATGAAAAAGCCTCTGATCCTCGCCAGTGTAGTATTGGCAAATGGACTGCTTATGAATCAACTCGCCAATGCGGCGACGGTAGAATTCTGGACAGCACAAACCCAGTCAGATCGACTACAAACCATCGAGCTATTAGCCAGTACCTTTGAAGCGCTAAACGATGGCGTAACCGTAAAAGTCGTCGGTGTAGACGAAAACGAAATGGCAACTCAAATGGCCGCCGCAGTCGCCGCTGGCACCACACCACAATTGATTGAAGTGAATTCCGAAATCATCATGTCGTTGGGTGAAGAAGGTATTATTGATACCAAAGCCCATCAAGGCGTTGTTAATACCATTGGTGAAACACGCTTTCATAAAGGCGCACTCACCACTCTCACCTCGCCATCGAATGAATACTATGGCTTGCCTTATCACGGTTGGATTCAAGGTATTTGGTACCGTAAAGATTGGTTCGATGAAAAAGGTTTAGCAGAGCCTGATTCTTGGGAAAACATCGAAGCAGCGGCCAAAGCACTCACTGATAAAGCCAATAACCAATATGGCATTTTAGTCGGTACGAAACCTGACAGTTACACCGAGCAAGTCTTCACGCAATTAGCGTTATCGAACAACGCCGCCGAATTTGACGCCAAAGGTAATTTGATTTTCAACAGCGCCGAAACTCTTGAAACCATCGAATATTACAAAGAATTAGCCAAATACAATCCTCCGGGACCGCAGAACTGGCGCGCTCGTGACTATTACCTACAAGGTAAAATGGCGATGTTCTTCTACTCCACTTACATCATGGACGATTTGTCTTTAGCGGAAGTGGCAAAAGGTTCTTTATCTTCTGAGAACTTTGCGGAGTTAAGTGGCGGAACCTTTGATCCAAACCTTGTACAAAACACCGCATTCGCTCCGATTATTAACCATAAGAGCGCTGCCTCTTACGGTACGTTATCTGGCCTTGTGGCACTCAAAACAAAAAATTCAGCGGACAGTGAAGCCACCAAAGACTTTATCGAGTTTATGTACGATCCAGCCAGTTACATCACTTTTTTACACATGGCGCCGGGCGGTATGAATCCAATGCTAAAAGGCATCGCGGAAGATCCAGCATATTTAGACGATGCGAACGGTGTGTTCAAACTGTATGGCGCAGAGAAAATGACACAAATCGTTTCTGGTTTTGACGATATTCGCTCTTTCTCGGTTGTAAAAGGCAAAACATTCCCCGCTTCTGGCGCTATCTTCGCGAAATCGGTCATTCCTCGCATGATCTATGACGTAACGATTGAAGGCAAAGATCCACAGAAAGCATTAGATGATGCCGAAGCAGAAATGAAAACCATCATTGCTCAATAACACGGTTCTGAGCTTAGGTTTACACAGTCAAATCTAAGCTCATCACACTTGTTAGCTATCGTAGAGTCAAGAAACAGAAGACTAAACCGATAATTGCAAAAGGAAACAACATGGCTTCCTCCATACTCATCAAGAACGAAGCAAGACTCGGCCTCAAGTTGGTTGCCCCAGCGATTGGCATTATCGGCTTGTTGGTGATTTATCCCATTTTTTTCAACGTCTATTTGAGTTTTTTTGACGTACAACTTAATGGCTCAAAAACCTTCATCGGCTTAGACAATTACAGTGATCTGTTGGCTAATCCTCGTTATTACCACTCCATTGGCGTGTCTATTATTTATTTGCTAGGCACCGTTATAGGAACAACGGTTTTAGGTTTGGCTGCCGCCGTATTGATGAATCAAGAGTTTCACTTTCGCAACATCGCTCGTGGGTTGATCTTGCTACCTTACTTTGCCCCTGTGATCAGTGTGGTATTTGGTTGGCAGTTTATTTTTGATCCAGTGAATGGCATTTATAACCACGTTGTTGTGGATGTATTACACCTAACAGACACCCGAGAAAATCTGATTGGTAATCCTGATTCTGCTCTGTTTGTCGTGATCTTATTCGATATTTGGAAGCACTTTCCGATTGCGTATTTATTGTTGCTCGCCAAGTTGCAAAGTGTGCCAAAAGACTTGTACGAAGCGGCTGCAATTGACGGTCAAAATGCGTGGGGACGTTTCTGGCATGTGACGCTACCTGAGCTCAAATTCGTCATTGCGACCGTCGTATTATTGCGCATTATCTGGAACCTTAACCGTTTTGAAGATGTGTATTTGCTCGCACCAAACGTAGAGACTTTACCGATTTTCACTTATTACCAAGCCTTTGCGGGCATCGTCGATCAAGGTGGCGCAGCGGCCATTTCGGTGATTCAGTTATTGGTATTGGTTGGTTTAATTTGGTTGTACGTTCGCAAGGTACTCAAATGGTAAATCTTATCAATGATAGACCTTCTGTGTGCCACTCAAAGAATAGGTAAACAATGATGATGAATAAACGAACGCCCATTCAATCTGTGATTTTATACACCCTGGTGATCTCCTTGGTGCTGTTTTGTGTTTTTCCTTTTTTGCAGATTCTTTCTACCTCGTTGAAACACCCGATTGATTGGGGAAACCCTTCTCTCATTCCTCGCGTGTTGCACTTGGATGCTTACAAGGAATTGCTTGGTTTGATGCCAGCAAAAGAAATCGACGTACCAGCCAGCGTACAACGCTTATTAGATAACCCAGCGTTATCTGCCGAGAAGAAGCAAATGCTGTTGGATAAGTTCACGTCTAATGACGAAGTCTTCGCCTTTGGTCGCTACATGCTAAATACCTTCACCATTTCCTTTGTGACAGGCATTGTTTCGACTTTCCTTGCGTCGTTAGCGGCTTATGCCATTGCGCGTTTGCGTTTTCCTGCTCAGTCACTCATGGCAAACGGCGTCTTGTTTGTTTATATGGTCGGCGGTGTTTTATTAATGGTGCCGCTCTACCAAATGAGCGTCACAGTCGGTTTAGCGTCTAGCGCCAGCGGCACGATATTGAGTCTGTTTTTGATCTATTTGATTCAAACTCTGCCCGTCGCCATGTACATGCTGGGTAACTACTTCCGCACGATTCCTTTCTCGTTGGAAGAAGCCGCTATGATGGACGGCTGCTCAAGAGTCGAAGCCTTTTGGCGCATCATTCTGCCGCTATCAAAACCCATGCTGTTTACCGTGTTTATCTATTGTTTTGTGATCGCGTGGAACGAGTATTTATTCGCGTCTGTATTCCTCAAACAATACCAAGATTTCCAAACCTTGCCGTTGGCATTGCAAACCTTGTTTACCTCAAAAAACGCCATCTGGGATCGCATTATGGCCGCGTCTATGTTGACGCTATTACCTGTGATCATTTGTTTCATGCTAGCCAATAAACACCTTTCAGGTGGTCTTACTGACGGCGGCGTTAAAGGTTAAATTTTAGAAGGAATACTGTTATGAGCTCAGTAATATTAAGAAACGTAAACAAGTCTTATGGCAATTTACCGATAGTGAAGAACCTTAACCTTGAAGTAAAAGACGGTGAATTCGTTGTCTTAGTTGGTCCAAGTGGTTGCGGAAAAAGCACCACATTACGCATGGTTGCGGGACTAGAAGACATAACCCAAGGTGACATTCAAATTGGTGACCGCGCGATTAACGATTTACCGCCGCACAAACGTAATATCGCCATGGTGTTTCAAAATTACGCCTTGTATCCGCATATGTCCGTTCGAGAAAATATCGTATTTGGTTTGAAAAAATCCGGTGCGGACGCAGAGACAATTAAAACGAAATTGGCCGATGTGTCGGAAATGCTCAAACTCGATGAATACCTAGATCGTAAACCGGCGGACTTATCAGGCGGACAACGTCAACGTGTTGCCATGGGACGTGCATTGGCTCGCGATGCGGATGTATATTTATTTGACGAGCCGCTTTCTAACCTCGATGCCAAACTGCGCCATCATATGCGCACTGAGATTGCCCGTATTCAGCATCAATACAATATGACAGCAATCTATGTAACTCATGACCAAATTGAAGCCATGACGTTAGGAGATCGTGTCGTGGTGATGCGAGATGGTATTGTCGAACAAGTTGGTTCGCCAATGGAGATTTACCTGCAACCAGCCAACACCTTTGTCGCGACCTTTATTGGTTCGCCTGCGATGAATTTATTCGAAGCCAAGGTCGATGGCGAAGAACTGGTGTTTGATAAATATCGAATTCCAGCAACCAGCATTGCTAATGTTGACCTGAATGTACTCGCGTCACACGACACTGTATTGGTGGGGATTCGTCCAGACTTCTTTGAAGACAGTGCCTTATCTTTACAGAGGTCTCCAAGCGATAACCTATTTGCCTTCGACGACATCCAAGTCGACCTAGTTGAAAACCTAGGCTTCGATAAAGAAATCATGTTCACCCTCGGCGGAGAAAATGCCAAAGCAAGACTCGATTTACGCTCACACGTACAACGCCAAGAAACGATTTCCTTATCAGTGGATTTGAATCGCGTACTGCTGTTCGATACCAGTACACAGGGAATGTTGATTAATGCTGGAGAGGTTTGAGTTGTTACAATTCCAGTGAGGTACAAATAACCTTTGAACCTCACTGAATTTACTAAGCGATGGTTGATGTTTAAAAATTCACGCCATTCCTGCGCCAATCGTTGCTCGTACAGGAATGCCTTCAGTATCAAAGTTTTCTAAGCAATAAACATTGATGCCGAAGAAATAGGGCGAAACGCGTTTTCTATGGAAGGGGTAGATGCCGCAAACCTTACAGAAGAAATGTCGCGCGGTGTGGGTGTGAAATTGGTATTCAGTGAGGCTGCCTTCACCCTGAATCAGTTCAAATTGGCTTTCATGCACTTTCACCATTAAGGCATTTTTCCTGATGCAGATAGAGCAATCACAGGTCGTTAGCTCTGGCGCATCCGTGATGATTTTGAATTGAACATTGCCACAGTGACAGCTTCCAAAATATTCCTGTTCTTGCATTGGTTCATTCCTCTTTGAGGATATTCAAGGTTAGATAACGCTAGGATAAAACGTAAACCCTAATCACTCAATAAAGCAACGACACTGCCACAAATAGTCATGATAAATAAAAAAATTTAAGATGATTCGGGTTCGCTTTGATCGCCATTTTCACGGCGAGTGTGGAGCCCATCATGATACCAGAAGCAACGCTCAACTCGGGGATCCAAAGGATTTAATCGTTTCAAATAAAGGTGCCTAATGCCAAAGTGGTAAAATCCAGTGCACAGACCCTTTTCCTGATTAAGACAATCCGCTGGCGATGCAGAATCGATTTTTGCCGCCAGCTTTCGCTTCATACAGGGCTTGGTCTACTTTTCGCAGGCTGTCTCTATTATTACAAGCCTGATGATCTGAAAGGCCTATACTCACAGTGATTTTTCGTTCTAGGTTGAAATTATGCGTCGCTACGTTTTCATTAAGTAAGGCTAAGTTTTCTTTAACTAAATCTAAATCGTAGTGTTCAAAAATAAGCACGAACTCTTCTCCCCCCCAACGTCCAACTATGTCATTTTTGCCTATGCTTTTCTTTAAAATAGCGCCCAGCTCCAACAACACTTTATCACCTTCACTGTGCCCATATGTATCGTTCACTACTTTGAAATCATCGACATCAATCATTGCAATATATTGGCTATGATTTGAATTGAGTAGCTGGTCTTCTATGTAGCGTCGATTACGCAATTTTGTAAGGGCGTCAGTGGTTGCTAACTCTTTTAGCTGGTGATTTGCTTCTTCCATCATTTCGTAGGATCTTCGACGACTAGAGTCATAAAAAATAGATACAACAAGAATAAGTACATAAATCGTAGTGAAATGAATTAGATCGATGGATAGAAACGGAGCGGGCTCCCAAGTGTCCATGTGAGTAAGGCAAAAATAGAAGACACAAGCAAAGTTAATGACGCTTAATATCCCTCCCAATCGGCCACCCAGAATAAAAACCCCAATAACAGGCGTTAAAAATGCAAAGGCCAAGACAAACTCTTCATTTCCACCATCAAAAATAACCAACAAAGTATCTACGGTAATTACTGTCTGTAATATAGCAGCCGTTATTTTAGGTCGTTTTTTAACGACCAGAAAATAGCCCGCCACAAGGCTTAGCAATAAACAAATCAGTTGTAACACGAGCAGAGGAGGATAAAAGGCAACAGCGTAGTTATAGTAACTAAAAAAAGCGAATGCAGGGATGAACATCAACAGAACGGAAAACAAAAAAATACGGAAACGAAATCTAGGGTCAGTGGATTTAATACCAAGACTATTCTCTAAAAACGCAATCACTTAGACCTTACTCCTCATTTTTTAATATGTTTTGTTCAAAACATCCTAATATATACAAAAAATGAAGCGCTATTGCTTGACTGTTTCATTGAAAATACATTTCCTTAGCGCAAAATTTTATATCAAGCTTTGTATTAGACCGTACTATTTACGTGAATCAAAGTAACTATATGTTAACTGATTAACGCGGCGGCACTGCCACAAACCGTCATGATGAAAAGAAACCATTTAAGGTGATTTGGGTTTGCCTTGATCGCCATTTTCACAGCAAGAGTGGAGCCTAACACGGTGCCACACGCGAGGAGCAAACCGGGAACCCAAAGAATTTGGTCATTCCAAATAAACACGATGAGCGCCAAGACGGTGGGACCAAGTACGCAAACAACTTTAAGTGCGTTGGTGCGAACAAGATCATAGCGCAATGTGCCTGCTAAAGCGGCAATGAGAACGAAGCCAACACCTGCTTGGACGAAGCCGCTATAAATACCAGCCAAGAACAGTACGATCCATGCACTTGGTTTTTCAGATACTTTGAAAGGAATAGTGCCTTCTGGTGGCGCGATAAGTTTCGGTCGAATAATCATCACCAATGTCATACTGATCATAGCGGTTAATAATAAAGGCTTTAGCCATGTTTCCGGCGCATAACTCGCACAGAAAGCACCAATAACACCGCCAAGTATCGATGGAATCAATACCGGTAAAATATCCACATTATCGAGCTTTTTGGCTTTTTTAAAACCGAACGTCGCCGAAATACTTTGTAATAGAACACCTACACGGTTGGTTGCGTTGGCGATGTCGGCTGGCATTCCCATCACCATCAGAGCAGGCAAGGTCAGGTTAGAACCGCCACCAGCCAAGGTATTAATAATACCTGCAATGAAGCCTGTGCCTATTAACAAAGTCACAGTAAATAAACTGTAATCCATAACATTGCCTTTAAACTACCAAATACGAGTCAGAGAGAATCAAAAGAGGGCGAATGATAAGTAAAAACTCACAGACAAACAAAAGGTTATTGCTACCTCTACGCCAAGCGTTCAATAAAACGCTTTATAAAAAATACTCGTCCAGTTTTCGGTTGTCGTTTTTTAGCCTGATGGCTTAACCTTAGTTTATTGCGTGTTGTATTCAATAACACAGAGAAAACCCAACGAGTATGTCTATGTTAATCACCGATAAAAAACTAACTGATGATTATTATCAGGCGTTGATAAACCGTACATCAAGTTACGTTGGGGTGTTCTTTTTTGCGGTAAAAACCACATCGATTTTTTGCATAGCGACCTGCCGAGCTCGCAAACCAAAACGTGAAAACGTGCAGTTTTATACTCATTTTAAAGATGCAATGGACGCAGGGTTTCGTCCTTGTAAAATCTGTCGTCCAACAGAAAATACCTATAAAGCGCCTGATGAAGTACAAGCTGCAATGGATCTGGTACGAGGTTGTACGAAGGCCAAAATGACCGATGAACAGCTTATTGAAGCAGGCATTCGGCCTATTTTTTTACGCCGTTGGTTTAATCAGCATTACGGTATGACGTTTCAAACCTTTCAACGTATGTACCGAATAAACTATGCTTTCCAAGAATTAAAGCGTGGAAAAACAGCGACCAACACAGCGTTAGATTCAGGCTACGACTCTTTGAGCGGCTTCGGTTACACTTTTAAAAAGCTTTTGGGTCATTCGCCCACACTAAATTTGGAGAATTCTGTGATTTTAATCGATAGACTCACCACACCAATTGGCCCTATGTTTGTGTGCGCTACAGACGAAGGTGTGTGCCTTTTAGAGTTTGTCGATCGACGTATGCTTGAAACAGAGTTCGAAGACTTACAGCGTCGTCTGAAAGCGCCTATCGTAGCAGGAGAAAATACTCACACTAAACAGGTTAAAAAAGAACTGGAAGAATATTTTCTAGGTCAACGAAAAGAATTCACTGTGAAGCTTCATACACCAGGAACGGACTTCCAAAATTCTGTCTGGAAAGCCTTGTGTGATATCCCCTTTGCCACTACGGCGAACTATCAAGAACAAGCCATTCGATTAAACAATCCAAAAGCGATCCGTGCAGTGGCCAGAGCCAATGGCATGAACCGCATTGCTATCGTCATCCCTTGTCATAGAGTGATTGGTAAAGACGGGAGCTTAACCGGATATTCTGGCGGATTAGAGCGCAAGCGCTGGTTATTAGATCATGAGACAGCTCACGCTTCATGACGTGAGTTAAGGCCTTCTCTTTTGGACAAAAAAGACCTTAAAAACAGGTTACGAAATGTATCTCTGCTCAAGCAATCTATTGAATGTATAAAGGATGTGTCAGGGCTCTGTAATTTACCTACTAATTCGGCCTGATGGGCTTGAAATGCGGCTTCAGCAGGGCCATCTTGTGCACTTTATTGTATGCATAAAGATGGAATACTCCCATGACTACTCACATTGTCGCTGTCTATGGAACTCTTCGCGAGGGTTTAAACAATCATAAGTTAATCGCTGGATGTAAGCGCATCGGATTAGGCTGGCTAACAGGTTTTCGCATGTACAACCTAGGCGACTTCCCCGGTATTATTCCAACCCATGACGAAAGCGGACGAGTTCGTGTGGAGTGGTACGATGTATCAGGCGAAATTTTAGAAGAACTCGATCGTCTTGAAGGCTTCAATCCAGAGTCTCTAAAAACCTCGTTATTTACTCGTAAGCGTGTGTTTTCACCCTATGGCCAAGGTTGGATTTATATATACAATCAGCCTCTAAGCAGTGCGCCTTATATGGAAGCTGGCGATTGGGAGCGTTTCACCCGAGAAGACAAGGAATCAAAACAAACGAGCAACACTTTTAGACAACAAGAAATGCACCATTGCGAACAAGCGATGCCTGCTTAGATAGAACCAAGCTACTTTAACTAGCTGCGTCTAAGCATAATGAAAAACATGGAGCCTCTTCTAGTATAAAGTTGCTCCATGTTAATTTAGCCAATAAGGAATAACGTTACCGGGTTAAAAATCCCCTGGCGCACATTGCAAACACGTCAGCCCCAAATTGCGCCATCCTGCTACCACTGCATCTCTATCATCTAATACAAGCCAAGGTGAAAAGCCATCATCGTGAATTTTCTGTAGAAGCTCTTTTTTCACTTCTTCATCTGGCACTTCATCCGCATTTTCAGGACGCAGATAAACACCATCAAAAGGCACGTTATACTGCTGCATCCACTCTATAGAATGTTGTTTATGGGATTCAGGACGACCACTACAAATCAAAATAGATTGGCCTTGTTGTTTTAAGATAGTCACTAAACGCAAAATATTTTCGATCACGGGTGCGTTTTTCATATGCTCAAAAAACGGATCCCAATGTTTCTCTGCACCTAATACCCAATGCGCAACTTGAGTGTGATCGAATTCTGCGAGTGTGCCATCTAAGTCAACAATAACAGCGTGTTTGGTCATATTGATTTTCCTTTAAGGGGAGTTATTTTCCAACCATCATCATCTTGGTTGGGTATGAAAGAAATAGGTGAAACATTGCCAATTCTTGGACAATAAGGGGTACCGTTAATCACATTATTCAACACTCGATAAACGCCAGAATGAGCAATAATGAGTGGTTGCGGATAGTGTCGTAAAATATCGTTTAACGCACTGATGATTCGAGCTTCAAAAGCGTCCCAAGATTCTCCATTAGGTGGCGTCACTTCATAAGGCAGCTGTTGCTCTATCGGACAACCCTCCAAATCGCCCCAGTTGCGTTCTTTAAGCTTTTCATAAGGGATTATCGCCTGATTAGGGACGGCATAAGACGCTGTTTGTTGTGTGCGTTGTAGCGTACTTGTGATAACTACGCTCCATTCGATATGGCTTAGAATAGCCGCAGCCTCTTTAGCTTGTTCAATACCTTTGTTAGTCAATGGGCTGTCAGTAAAGCCACCGATCAAAGAATCGGCATTGTATGCACTCTGTGCATGACGGGCAAAAACGAATGGTTTATTAATAATTTGCATAGTTTTTCTCCACTTCAGTTTGTGATGTCACACTGGATCCGAGTGTCTCTTTCCATTCATTTTCATCTTTTATGCCATGAAAAAGAGGCAAGCAAACATCACACTGAAGGTGATCGACGAGTGTTTTTAAATCTCGTATACGAGGGTGAACGTTCCAGCGAACAAAATATGCCTTGTCTTCACTCACTGCTTGGCGAGCATGTTCTGGAAGGTGGCCTGTATAAACGGGCAAGTAGGTTTCTGGTTCAAGTAGTAAATCTGCGGCGATGCCACTAACACCATCAGGGTCACCGCATAAAATCACTTTCGTATTGAGGTCGAACCGTCTGCCTTTAAGGCGTTCTAATACGGGTCTAGCTTCAGCACATATTCCTTCTATTGGTGACGCCAAGGCCGTTTCTGGTGACAAACAATCTTCGCCCAAAGTCCAATCATGAAAGTCTAAAGACGTTAGCCAACAAGCAATTTCTAACGCTCGTCCGCTTTGAGGAACAGGCATGACCAAGGATTTTTCTTCTTTCAAAAAAGTCAGTAGTGACTGCTTACCTTCCTCTAAGCTGTTGTCATATAAACCATAAGACGCATCAAGCAGAGCAATATCAGCCTTTGGTGGCATGGTGAAAGGATACAAAGTCGATTCCAAACTAAAGTCACCACTGTAGTAAACACCTTCCCCCATATTTAGATGTAACCACACACCACCAAAGGAATGCCCTGCAGATCCTGTTGTCACTTCAATACCTTCAATTAATGTCGTGCCGCCAACAGGTAACGTGTGAAGGTTAAGATGTGTTGGTAATAATTTTTGTACTTCCTGTGTGGCATAAACCGGTACGTTGCCATCGACATCCAGCAAACCTCCCATATGATCTTGATGATCATGAGATATTAAAATTGCGTCTAGGTTTTCAGGCTGAGTCCAGCCTTTGTCCTCACCCACTTCTAATGCGCCACCCGCATCCAATAAGAAACGTAACTCGCGTGACTCATGAGAGGCCTGATAAGTCACCAAAATCGCTGCGGCGGTTTTTCGACCTGCTCCACTGAGAATATCAATGTTAACCTTCATGATTCACTCTCAAGCGACCAAGCTTGCTCAAGACGAATATAATGCAGACTGTTGGTTGTCATAGGTACATCACTGTAAGTTAGTACTTGCTGCCCGTCTTTCAGGGTTAACCCGATATCATATCTCTCACCACGAAAAATGCAGTTATCGACTGTCACAGGAATAGATAGACCATCAACAGAAACAAAATGAATATCTTGAGGGCGAACAAGCACTGAACTAAAAGCGCCTTCTGAAGAGTATCTTTCAATCAAACCGTGTAAATCTGTGCTATTGACGTATTGTTGAGGCGCGATTTCACTCACTCTCAACACTGAACCTCGGCCGATAAAATTTGCTAACCAAGTATTTTTCGGCGTGGCATAAAGTGCTTGAGGCGTTCCCCACTGCACTAATTCTCCCTTGTTCAATACAGCAATCCGATCTGCAAGAGACATGGCTTCAGACTGATCGTGAGTGACATAAACAATGGTCGCACCTGTGCGTTTGTGAAAGGCGCGAAACGTATCTTCCATCTTGGCGCGTAGATGTCGATCTAGGTTAGCCAAAGGCTCGTCAAATAACACCACATCAGGTTCGGTAACCAAACTACGAGCAAGCGCCACACGTTGACGCTGTCCGCCGCTCAATTGTGCTGGTAATCGATCGGCATAATCTTCAAGCTGGACAATTTCTAACGCTTCTTGAATACGTTTATTACGTTCATCAGAATGAATCTTTTGTATTTTAAGCGGATAACCAACGTTATCCTTTACGCTCATATGGGGCCATAGCGCATAAGATTGAAACACCATGCCAAAATTTCTGTCTTCTGTTGCAACGTGTTGTTTTGCACTGGAAAGGCAGTGTTCACCATGGGAAATTGTCCCATCCGTCACAGGTTCAAATCCCGCTAACATTCTTAAAATAGTGGATTTACCACAACCACTTGGCCCGAGTAAGGCAACAAACTCCCCTGCCTCGATGGTTAGATTCAGGCCTTTAACAACCGGCTCACCATGAAAAGATTTGCAAACGTCTTCTAATATTAATCGTGCCATGGAATGACTCCTTTCGGCAGACGAGGTGCCACTAAACTCAACAACGCCATTAAACCGGCGACCAAGATGACCACCAACACAGCAATGGCCGATGCAAGCACGCTGTCGCCACTTTCATCTAGGTTAAAAATCAGAACGCCCAAGGTTTCGTTTCCAGCGCTCCACAATAAAGCTGAAACTGTTAGCTCATTAATCGAAATAAGGAAAACCAATAAGCCACCAGCAAAAAATGCCGGCGCAGTAAGGGGAAGAATAATATCGATCAGTCGTTTAATTGGTCGTGCACCGGCGAGTTGAGCCGCTTCTTCTAAGGCAGGATCAAGTTGCGACATGGCACTTAATACAGGCTTCAAGCAGACACTCAAAAAACAAGAAAGGTACGCTAAGAAAATGATGCCCAAGGTGCCATAAAGACTTACTTCAATAAACGGTAGAGGTTTGGCAAATAACAAAATGAAAGCAATCGCTAAGACAATGCCAGGAATGGCATAAGGCACTTCGATCAAGCTGGCTATTACGGCTCTTGTCCGCATTGGCAAGCGCATTAATAAATACCCCAATGGCAAAGACACCAACATCAATACCAAGGCACAAGAAAAGGCTAAAAGTAGACTGTTTTCAAATGCTCTCGATGTTACGCCTTGTCGGCTGATCATCTCGTAAAACGCAGACAAAGTAATCGTATCCGCCGTTAACGACATGCCTAAAGCTGGCACTAGTGAACTCACGACTAATGCTAATAATGGCGCCACCAAAATAAAACAGAGAATCAAGGCCAGTAGAACTTCCAGCGGTAAACGCCAACGTTCTAATCGAAAAGAAATAGACTGTGCGGTATGGCCTAGTAATGCGTAACGACTGCGTTGTTGTAGCCATTGTTGTAGCAACATACCCGCTAATACTAATAAAGCGATCATCATCGACAAGCCAGCCACTTGGCTTAACATATCATTGCCAAATCCTGCCATTTTTTGATAAATCAACGTCGGTAAAACAATGTAGCCAGCAGGAATACCGAGCATCGCGGGAATACCAAAATTGCCAAGAGACGACACAAATGCCAATGCTGCGCCCGCCACAATCGCACTGCGACAAAGCGGCACGATAATATCAATCCAAACACGAAACGGAGAAGCATTCGCCAGCTGCGCCGCTTCCATTAAATCTTGCGGTAACGCAATAAGTTGAGTACGAAGCGCAAGATAAACCAAAGGCGCGCTTTGAATACCCAATAGCAGTGCGATGCCTTCTGCAGAATACATAGGTTGCGGACTGCCTAATGCTGGCGCCATTCCCAATGTATTTAAAATAGGGCTCGCAGGTCCAAATAACTGTAGCCAGCTCAACGCGGTTACCTGAGGTGGAATCATCATGGGCAACATAAAACAGAACACCCAAATTGCACGACCACGAATATTCGTTAACGTGGTAACAAAAGCAAAACCACACCCCAAAAGAACGGCAATTAAAGTACCTAAACCTGACGTGTAAAAACTGTTTTTCAGCGCGATCCAAGTTCGCTCGCTACGCAAGACTTCGGCCAAAGGTGACGATGTAGACAGGGTAACTTGACTTAATGCCTCCATTAGCAAGCGTAAACTCGGCACAACACTTAATGCAGTAATTAAAATGAACAATCCTATGGATAACCAGCGAAGCTGATTATCCATAGAAGGTCCATCCACAAAACGCGCTTTAATCAAAGAAGATGTCATATTACTTAGCCTTCAAAGATCTTGCTGAAGCGGGTTTTGTTTGCTTCGTTGTTCTCTAATGTTTTCGCAGCATCAAAAGGCATTAAACGAATAGCTTCACTCTTGGGAAAACCTGCAGGCACACCAATGTCACCTCGTGCTGGTAAGTAGCCTTGCTCCAATACTAGCTGCTGACCTTCTTTTGATAATAAGAAATCAACAAAGCGTTTTGCCGCGGCTTTATTTTTCGCGCCCTTCATAATCGCAACAGGCTCAGTCACCATACTTACGCCGGTTTTAGGAAAAACAAACTCAATAGGTGACCCTTTTGCAGCCTCTCGGATCGCTAAGAAATCGACAATGACGCCATAAGGTTTTGTACCGGATGCAACCGCCTTTAATACGCCACCATTACCACCTTGTGCTTTCACTTGGTTCTTATGTAATTGCTCGTAGTAATTCCAACCGAGCGATTTTTCATCTGTTAATGTTGCAAGGTGTATCAAAGCCGCACCAGAATAAAGTGGGCTAGGCATGGCAACTTGGTTTTTGTATTCAGGTTTAGCAAAATCAGACCAATCCGTTGGAGATTGCTGTGCATTTTTATGATGAACAATACCCGTCGTAATCAGTTTGGTTCCGTAGTAATAGCCTTTATCACTGTACAAACTGTCTTCATATTTTGTGCGATTAGGGCTTAAGTACGATTCCAAATAACCATCTGACACCATAGACTCCATTGTCACGCTGTCAGCGATTAACAGAACATCTGGCTTCACAACACCAGAAGACAATTCTGCGCGTAGTTTCGTCATCAATTTGGTTGTGCCATCACGAACCCATTCAACTTTTATGTTTGGATTGGCCGCTTCAAAAGCATCTACCGTCATTTGTGCGTCTTTATTTGGTTGACTGGTATACAAAGTTAACGTTTCTTGAGCCAGTGCTGAAAGAGGAAAAGTAAGCGCTGTTGCGCATATCAATAAAGTCTTCTTAATGGTCATTGGGAAACTCTCTTTTTGATAAGTGAGTTGCAACAATACCGACACAATTTGACAGTATAGTGACAAGATATTTTCGTTTGATGATTAGTTACTTTCGTTTCGAAAATTGATTTTTCAAAACATGATTAGAAAGGACTTAGCGATGAATCAGCGCCACCACGAAATTGTTCAATGGATTAACGAACAAGGGCGGCAAACACTGCAAACGGTTGCTGACCAATTTTCGGTATCGGTACAGACCATTCGTTCAGACATCCGGTTATTGGCTGAAAAAGGGTTGCTATTACGCAGTCACGGCGAAGTCATTCCTTTTCCCCATAGAGAAAATATCAGCTTTGACCAAAGGCGAATTCGTAATGCGGAAGGGAAAAAACGCATCGCAGATTTGTGTATTAGCAAAATAGCGGATTATCAGTCTATTTTTCTTGGGAGTGGCTCAAGCGTGGCGGAGGTTGCTAGTCAACTCAACGCTTTCCAAGGATTGCAAGTAATGACAACAAATCTTCATGCTGCTCGCAATTTATGTGAGCACCCAGATTGCGAGCTCACTATTTCAGGAGGAAAAGTCAGAATGCGAGATCAAGACATCATTGGTGGTGATGCCATGCGTTTTTTTCAACGCTATCGTGCTGACATTGGTATTTTCTCTGTCGCGACAACCAACAAACAGGGCCATTTGTTTGATTTTACTGACGAAGAAGTCATGGCCAGAGAGGCCTTAGTTGAACATTGTCATTATAAAATACTGGTTATTGACAGTACAAAATTCGAAAAGGAATCTCGGTGTTTATGGGGGAGAATCAGCGACTATAATTGTGTTATCTCAGATCAAAAACCATCCGAATCGCTATTAAGCAATCTAAAATACCAAGGGGTTGAAGTTCTTTATTAATCTAAAAAAACGGCCAATACTTCTCAATAAGTTGGTGAATTCCGCGTTTATATGGCGGGCGAAGCAAACCAACAATATTGAAGCCTCGCTGACGTAGCACAGATTTCCCATGGGAAAACGTACGGAAACCTTCTTCGGCATGATAAGAACCCATACCTGATGCGCCTACGCCACCAAAAGGCAGGTTAGGTTGTGCCACTTGGATAAGTGTTTGGTTAATAACCAAACTACCGCTGGCGATGTTTTCTTCACAGCGTTTTTGATCTTCTTTTTTCTGGGTAAAGAGGTACATGGCCAATGGGCGAGGTCGTTGCTGAATATAATCAAACGCTTCCTCTATGTCTGAATAAGTCAAGATAGGCAGCAAAGGCCCAAATATTTCATCTTGCATGACAGCCAATTTATCGCCTGGTTGATGAAGAATATGAAACGCTAATTTTCCCTCTTGCTCAACTGCTCTGTCGGCCATCAGATTTTCAATCTCAATATTGGCTGCGGTTGCTTCTTCAAGATAAGCTTTCAAACGACTCATCTGTCGGTTATTCGCTAGGCTTGTGTAATCAGGACTGAGAATACCATCGGGATAATAAACTGCGAGTTCATGTTTCATTTTGTCGATCAAAGCTTGCTTTTGGTCTTGATGACAAAGTACGTAATCTGGTGCAACACAAGTTTGCCCTGCGTTTAATACTTTTCCAAAAATCAGCTTTTTCGCTGTATCGTTTAAGTCGGCAGAAGACGCAACAAGTAATGGTGATTTCCCTCCTAGCTCCAAAGTCACTGGCGTTAGGTTTTTGGCCGCATTACGCATAACAATACGACCAACAGAGGTAGAGCCAGTAAACAGTAGATGATCAAACGCGATTTGGCTGAATTTATCCGCAATATCTACTTCACCTTCTACCAACTCAACCCAATCTTCCCCTAAAGATTCGTGCAGTATATCTCGCAATACTTTGTTCGTTTCCGGACAAAACTCCGACACTTTCAACATCACACGGTTACCTGCCGCGATAGCGCCAACCAAAGGGCCCAAGCAGAGTAAAACAGGATAATTCCAAGGAGAAATAACACCAACAACGCCTTTGGGCTGATACACCACTTTAGCGGCTGCTGGAAAACTACTTATATGAACACTGCGTCTTGAGGGTCGCATCCATTTAGAAAGGTGACGCTTGGCATGCTTTATCTCACCTATCAATGGAACAAGTTCAATCAGTCGGGACTCTTCATGGGCGCGGCAGCCAAAATCTTTCTGCAAAGCCTTTAACAAGGGCAACTCATAGTTTAATAAAGAGATTTGTAGATCAGTTAAACATTGTTGACGTTCTTCCGCTGTTGGATAAGGCGTTTTATGAGTAATGGATTTCAGTCGATCAAACGCTAAATCCATTTCATCTATAGTGTAAAAAGGTGCATCGCTCATAAAAGCCTCTTTGCAATTCATTATTATTTTATTTAACCCTGATACACATTAAGGAAGCTGTCTTTTAAACAAGAATTCTTACTCAAATCAGCATTATATTAACTACACTATTCAGCGACTCATACAAAAATACAAGGAGTAAGTTATGGCGACTATTTTATGTTACGGCGACTCTCTCACCTGGGGCAGTATTCCAAATGGTGGACGCTATCCTAAACACCTTCGTTGGCCCTCTATGTTAAATGATTTATTGGGCCATCATCATGAGGTTATTAATTTCGGTTTACCAGGTCGAACCACCTTATGGAATGACCCATTTTTAGAAGGCAGAAACGGCTTGGCATACCTGCAAGCCGCTTTGGAAACCTTTGGGCCTGTTGATACTTTGATCTTGATGTTAGGTACGAACGATTTGAAGCGACATTTCAACGTTGGAACCTATGAAGCCGCCAAGGGCATCGAAAAATTAATAGACAAAGCAAGAATGCCAAATACCCACGGTTTTTCAAGCCCAAACCTTGTGGTTGTCGCACCACCAAATATTTTATCCCCAATGGGCTCTTTGGCCGCTAACTTCGACGGAGCCATTGAAAAGTCTCAACATTTTCACCAACACTACCAAGATATGGCCATTCACAATAAATGCCTTTTCCTGAATTCCGCGGGCATTTTACAGCCAAGTGAAGTCGATGGTGTGCACCTAGATTCGCATGCGAATAAACAATTGGCTCATGCTTTATTTAGTTTATTAAAAGATAAGATAAAACCTTAACATCATGTTTTAAAAGGATTTATAATATAATTATATGGTTTTAGGGTTCGTTGTTTATTAATTAACCATTATTAACAAGGCTAATTTGAAAAATCATTGTTATAAAACAGAATCACATTTTGCTGTTGACAATAGGAAGAAGAAATTGCAGCACTGAAATAAAAGATCAAATTTGTATGATATATGCACGATTCTATGCAAATAACCCTATTTCCACGAAATAATCTCTCGCCTGTTTTTTCTTTCACAGAGTTATCCACAGGAAGGTCAGGCAAGAGATTGGTATCAAAAAATCATGCGAAACGCCTCAAAACGGCCTTTAAACACCTTCTGTATGCTCTATTTTCGTCTTTTTTGTATCTCGCAATTCGTCAACAACCACGTATTATCTATCCATCGAATTACAGCATAAATAGCAGTATCTTGAATAATAGAAGAAGGAGAATGCAATGAAAGTCAGCTTCATCGGGTTAGGAACTATGGGCTATCCAATGGCAGGTCATGTGAGCAAAGCAGGACACGATGTCATCGTATACAACCGTTCAATTCAAAAAGCTCAAACATGGTGCAAGGAATTCTCTGGTTCTTCTGCTTCTACTCCAGCATTGGCAGCTCAAAATGCCGAGATTGTTTTAACCTGTGTCGGTAATGATGACGATTTACGTGCAGTGTATTTAGGCGCTGATGGCGCCTTTCAAAACGCTCAAAAAGGCACCTTATTTATCGACCACACAACCGCTTCTGCAGAAGTGGCCAAGGAACTACATCAAGCAGCGCAAGAGCGTGGTTTCTTCTTTATGGATGCGCCGGTTTCTGGCGGGCAAGCTGGTGCTGAAAATGGCGTATTAACCGTCATGATCGGCGGTGAGCAAAGCGACTTGGATACGGCGCAATCTGTATTAGGCTGCTACTCAAAAGCCACCACTTTGATGGGACCAGTAGGTAATGGTCAACTCGCAAAAATGGTAAATCAAATTTTAATCGGTGGTGTTTTATCCGGTTTATCAGAAGGTATCCGTTTTGCCCAAAAAGCCAATTTAGACATAGCAACCTTAGTTGATACCCTCAAACATGGCGCGGCTGGCTCTTGGCAGTTAGAAAATCGTGGTGAAACCATGGCAAAAAACGAGTTTGATTTTGGCTTCGCCATTGAATGGATGCATAAAGATTTGGGGCTTTGCTTATCTCAGGCCGATAAAATGGGCTTCTCATTACCATTGACCCAAGCCATCGATCAGGATTACCAAGATTTAATAAAAGAAGGTAGAGGCCGCCAAGATACATCGGTATTGGTAAAAGCTTACGATAAGAAAGCGTAACTAAGCTTCTATCTCTGTTCAGAGTCCTTTCTCTAAATGGATTCTTTGAATAGCCGCCCTTAATGAACCAACAAAGCCTGATGTGTTTGCATATCAGGCTTTGTTGTTTTGATGCTTTTTTAATTTCCGAAGACCCTTTATTTCAAAGAGAACTCGCGGCTTTGAAGCATTGAAAACCATCCAATCAATGGCGCATATTTTTTAAAAATAAAAACTTTCACACATTATCTACACATTTTTTACGTTTTCCTATTCCCTTTAAGCCTTAGTCTGAAAGGCTTTCACGCCATTATGTATATTTTGTATTCATTACACGCATAGGCCATATCATTATTTCGATTGGTCATTTAATGAGGCTTGAGTAATCTTCAATGACGCTATTTATTAATGACTTTGTTTATTCAAGGTGATTTTAATGGCTAAAGGGGGCTCAAGGACGAGACAAAACAACACTGTTTAGACACACGTTTAAACAGTGTTCGTTTTCACGAAGCGCTCTAACATTATCGCTTGGCCCTCTATAAGAAATCACAAAAGTAACGAATACCTTGAATCGACTTCCACGTGCTTTGCACGCTTATAATTATGCTAATGGAGAGTTACACAATGAAAAAAGGGTTAACAGCATTATCGCTTGCACTCATCACCGCCGGAGCAATCAGCACAACATCTGTTCAGGCTGCCACCACATTAGTCTACTGTTCAGAAGGTAGCCCTGAAGGCTTCAACGCCTCTCTTTACACTTCTGGTACAACTTTTGATGCCTCATCCAAAAACATGTTCAACCGTTTGTTGGAATTCAAATTAGGCACAACGGAAACAGAACCCGGTCTGGCTGAAAACTACGACGTATCAAGCGATGGTCTTGAATACACTTTCCATTTGCGTAAAGGCGTTAAGTTCCATTCAACTAAAGATTTCAAACCAACACGTGATTTTAACGCAGACGATGTAATTTTCTCGTTTGATCGTCAAGGTAATAAAAACAACCCTTACCACATGGTCTCTGGCGGCTCTTATGAGTACTACACAGCTATGGGTATGGACACGCTAGTCAAAGAAATCGTAAAAATCGATGACTACACGGTTAAATTTGTTCTGAACCAACCAGAAGCGCCTTTTGTTGCCAACATGGCAATGGATTTCGCGTCTATCTTTTCTAAAGAACAAGCCGATGCTTTAATGAAAGCTGGCACACCTGAAAAACTAGACAGCGATCCAGTTGGCACAGGCCCTTTCCAAAAAGTTCAGTATCGTAAAGACTCTTTGATTCGCTACACAGCGTTTGAAGATTACTGGAAAGGCAAAGCGAAAATTGATCGTCTTGTTTTCTCTATCACACCAGATGCTTCTGTTCGTTATGCGAAACTAAAAGCAGGCGAATGTGATGTTATGCCTTATCCAAACCCTGCTGATCTTAAGCAAATGGCAGCGGATCCAAACATCAACCTACTAAGCCAAGAAGGTTTGAACGTTGGTTACTTAGCGTTTAACACTCAGAAAAAACCATTTGATGATGTTCGAGTTCGCCAAGCATTGAGCCTTGCAACAGATAAGAGCGCAATCATTGATACGGTTTTCCAAGGCGCTGGTAAAGAAGCTAAGAACCCAATTCCACCAACAATGTGGTCTTACAACAACGACGTTGTTGATTATCCATATGACCCTGTAAAAGCGAAAAAACTGTTAGCTGAAGCCGGTTATCCAGATGGTTTTACTACCAACATTTGGGCCATGCCTGTTCAACGTCCATACAATCCAAATGCACGTCGTATGGCGGAAGTTATGCAAGAAGATTGGTCAAAAATTGGCGTAAAAGCAGAAATCGTTTCATATGAATGGGGTGAATACCTAGATCGCTCTAAGAAAGGTGAGCACGATACCGTTCTATTAGGTTGGACTGGTGATAATGGTGACCCGGATAACTTCCTATACGTATTACTTGGCTGTGAAGGCCTTGGTGGCTCTAACCGCGCGCAATGGTGTAACGAAGAATTCAACAACTTATTGCTAGGTGCAAAACTGACTGCCGATAAAGCAGAACGTACTAAGTTGTATGAAGAATCTCAGGTTGTCTTCAAACGTGAAGCACCTTGGATCACCATTGCTCACTCTGTCGTTTACGAACCAATTCGTAAAGAAGTAAAAGGCTATAAAGTAGATCCACTTGGTGGTCACTTCTTCTACAACGTTAGTAAATAAACAGCGTTTAGAAAATCGTCCTTAATTGGACAACTTATAAAATGCCTGCTCGCTGGGACGTGAGTAGGCATTTTGTTCATAGAGCGGATCTGATTAAACCCACACTTAATCAAATCGAACAAACTATTGAATACAGTACATATTTGCGCTCCTATAACATCGTAAGAGAATCAGTCCTTTATGTTTCAATTTATTTTTCGTCGTTTGAGTCTCGTTATTCCGACCTTTATCGGAATCACTTTATTGACCTTTACCCTTATTCGCTTAATTCCGGGTGACCCTATTGATGTCATGGCTGGCGAGCGTGGTGTAAGCCCTGAACGTCATGCTGAATTAAGCGCTCAATTAGGCTTTGATAAGCCGTTGTATATCCAATACTTTCGTTATGTGACGGGCGTTCTACAAGGCGACTTAGGCAACTCTCTTGTTACTAAAGAGTCAGTAATGAGTGAGTTCTTAACCTTATTCCCAGCGACAATAGAACTGGCCACATGCGCCGCTCTATTCGCCATTCTTATCGGTTTGCCCGCAGGCATTCTTGCAGCAGTAAAGCGCGGTACGGTTATTGACCATTCGGTGATGACGTTTTCTCTCACCGGTTATTCCATGCCCATCTTTTGGTGGGCTTTACTGCTCATGCTGGTGTTTTCCGTCAACCTTGGTTGGACGCCGGTCTCAGGGAGGATAGATGTCACCTACTGGATTGAAGATGTCACTGGTTTCATGCTGATTGACACGTTTTTATCTGACGAAGAAGGTGCATTTACCTCGGCAGTTTCTCACCTTATTTTACCAAGTATCGTTCTTGGAACGATTCCTATGGCGGTGATTGCCCGTATGACTCGTTCATCTATGCTAGAAGTATTGAACGAAGATTACATTCGTACAGCCCGTGCGAAAGGTATTGCGCCTTGGCGAGTTATTGTTATTCATGCTCTGCGTAATGCCTTGATTCCTGTTATCACAGTTATCGGTTTACAAGTCGGTATTTTACTATCTGGTGCGATTTTGACGGAGACTGTTTTTGCTTGGCCGGGGGTCGGTAAGTGGTTAATCGAATCCATTGGTCGGCGTGATTACCCTGTTGTACAAGGCGGTATCTTAATTGTTGCTTGTATCATCATCTTTGTGAATCTCTTGGTAGATATCACTTACGGCATAATTAACCCACGCATTCGACATAGCCGATAAGGAGACGTTTTATGACCATTCAAACTACAAATACGACAGAAACGTCAACAGATAATAACCTAGTGTCTGCGCCGATTCCTATGACGCCATTTCAAGAGTTTTGGCATTACTTCAGCAGTAACCGAGGGGCGCTTGGCGGCCTTATTGTTATCGCACTGATTTTCTTTATGGCGATTTTTGCCAACTTTGTTGCGCCACATTCTCCATCTGATCAATACCGCGATGCTTTGCTACTACCTCCAGCTTGGTTGGAAGGTGGAAACTGGTCTTTTGTATTGGGTACCGATGACGTTGGCCGCGATATTTTGTCACGTTTAATTTATGGCTCTCGCCTTTCTATTGCCGTTGGTATTGTGGCGGTAACGGCATCCTTGATCATGGGGATTTTACTTGGTCTTGTGGCTGGCTATTTCAAAGGCATGATAGACACAGCAATCATGCGAATTGTCGACATAATGTTAGCTATGCCGAGCTTATTGTTGGCAATTGCGATTGTCGCGATTTTAGGGCCAAGCATTGTTAATGCAGCGTTGGCGATTTCCATCGTGTCACTGCCTCATTACGTACGATTAACTCGTGCTGCGACCATGGCGGAAATGTCTCGTGATTATGTCACTTCTTCACAAGTCATTGGCGCAAGTCCTTTGCGTCTGATGTTTGTGTGTATTTTACCAAACTGTCTAGCACCTTTAATTGTGCAAGCAACGCTTGGCTTTTCAACGGCAATTCTTGATATGGCGGCACTGGGTTTTCTTGGTCTTGGTGCACAACCACCAACGCCAGAATGGGGTTCAATGCTGGCTAACGCTCTGCAATTTGTACAACGCGCATGGTGGGTTGTCACCTTCCCAGGTTTGATGATTCTGATCACCGTATTGGCGTTTAACCTCATGGGCGATGGCTTACGCGACGCTCTTGACCCTAAATTGAAACAGTAGGAGAGGTTACTATGTCATTACTCCAATTAGAAAATTTAAGCGTTACCTTCGGCAATTTTCGCGCCGTGGATAACATCAGTTATAAAGTCGAGGAAGGAGAAGTCCTTGGCATTGTTGGGGAATCTGGTTCAGGCAAAAGTGTCAGTTCTTTGTCTATCATGGGATTGATCGATTTCCCTGGTAAAGTCAGTGCGGACCGACTCACTTTTGATAACCAAGATCTACAAGCCATGCCAGAAAAGCAACGTCGTAAGCTAACAGGCTCCGATATTGCGATGATTTTCCAAGACCCAATGACCAGCTTGAACCCATGCTTTACCGTGGGTTACCAAATCATTGAAGCATTAAAAACGCACCAAGGTGGCAGTAAGAAAGAACTAAAAATGCGAGCGATTGAGTTACTGACTCAAGTCGGTATCCCTGCGCCTGAGTCACGTTTGGATAATTACCCTCATCAGCTTTCTGGTGGAATGAGCCAGCGTGTAATGATTGCCATGTCGATTGCGTGTAACCCACGTCTATTGATCGCTGATGAGCCAACAACGGCATTGGATGTAACTATCCAAGCGCAAATCATTGATCTATTGATTGACCTACAACGCCAAAAACAAATGGGCTTGGTGCTAATCACTCACGATTTAGCACTTGTGGCTGAAGTGGCTCATCGTGTCATTGTGATGTACGCAGGACAAATTGTTGAATCTGGCCCTGCATCAGAAGTCTTTAGCACACCAAGGCATCCGTATACTCAAGCACTACTTGCTTCGTTACCAGAATCAGCTGCAGGTAAAGCAAGATTAGAAGCCTTACCCGGCGTAGTTCCAGGTCAATATGATCGTCCACTTGGCTGCTTATTAAGTCCTCGCTGCCCGTATGCAACAGATCATTGTCGTAAAGTGGAGCCTGCGAACCAAGGTGATCTTGATCGCCAAGTAAAATGCCACACGCCATTGGACAGCGAAGGGAGACCAGCCGCATGAATCAATTCGATGACTCATTCGACACTACAGTCGATAATCAATTAATCTTAAAAGCGAATAACCTCAAACAGCATTACCACGTTAAACAAGGCATGTTTAAGCCAGATGCGGTTGTGAAAGCAGTAGACGGGATTAGCTTTAACCTTGAAAAAGGCAAAACCCTTGCTGTGGTGGGTGAATCTGGTTGTGGTAAATCGACTCTAGGCCGAATGCTCACTATGATAGAAACACCAACAGACGGCAGCTTGGCGCACCTAGGTGAAGACTTACTAACCTTAAATAAAGATGCTCAAAAGAAACTTCGTCAGAAGATTCAGATCATCTTTCAGAACCCTTATGGTTCATTGAATCCACGTAAGAAAATTGGCGCGATTTTGGAAGAGCCTCTGGTTATTAATACCACGTTGTCAAAAGCAGAACGCAAAGAAAAAGCCCTCGCTATTATGGCGAAAGTTGGACTGAAGACAGAACATTATGATCGCTATCCACATATGTTCTCTGGGGGCCAACGTCAGCGTATTGCCATTGCACGTGGTTTGATGCTCGATCCAAACGTCATCGTTGCTGATGAGCCTGTCTCAGCTCTCGACGTGTCTGTTCAGGCGCAAGTTTTGAACTTGATGATGGATTTGCAGGAAGAGTTTGGCTTGAGCTATGTGTTCATTTCTCATGACTTATCTGTGGTTGAACATATCGCCGACGACGTTATGGTGATGTATCTTGGCAAGGTGGTAGAGCAAGGTACTCGAAAACAACTGTTCGAGAATCCAAAGCACCCTTACACCTTAGCCTTGTTATCTAGTACACCTCAACTTTCACCAGAAAAACGCCGTATACGCATTAAGCTAGAAGGTGAATTACCATCTCCGCTGAATCCACCGTCTGGTTGCGCTTTCCATGGTCGTTGTAGCTACGCGAATGATCGCTGTAAAACTGAAACACCGTCCTTGAGATTAGACAATAAAGAAAGCCAAGAGCAAGGCCATTTGATTGCTTGTCACGCAGTAGAAGAGAATCGTATTAACTTAACGACTCAAGGTGCCGCTTAAACTCTGAGTAAATAAACAAGCAAGATGAATTAGTTTGATGAAAAACAGTCACCTCACAGTGATTTTTAGCGCCCGTAAGGGCGTTTTTTTTGCCTAACTATTGGCTGGGACTTCAGATTTATTGTTTCGATTAAAGTTGATTTTCTGAATTTAATAAAAAAGGTGAGATAAGTAAACCA
This sequence comes from Marinomonas ushuaiensis DSM 15871, assembly GCF_000521805.1. Lineage (GTDB taxonomy): Bacteria > Pseudomonadota > Gammaproteobacteria > Pseudomonadales > Marinomonadaceae > Marinomonas > Marinomonas ushuaiensis. The sequence goes on along the minus strand of NZ_JAMB01000001.1, from coordinate 242,737 downwards.
TTAAAGATGGTTAACTTTATCTCACCTTTTAAATAGAACTTTTAACTTTCTATTAATTAACTTTTAACTGATGTCTTTTTCTTCATATTAAAACGTATTGCGGTATAAACAGAGAACAATGTCAGTACCACGAAAAATAAAGCAATTGGTCTGTCATATAAAAAAGACCATGAGCCTTCATATAATAAAAGTGATTTTCTTAAATTCGTTTCAGCCATCGGACCAAGAATCATTGCAATTAATATCGGAGACAAAGGTACACGGAATTTTATTAAGGTAAACCCTAATAGTCCGAAGAAGATTGCCACACCAATATCAAACATTGAATTATTGATAGCGTAAGCACCAATGATTGATAAAAACATAATTACTGGGATCATTAATAGTCTAGGGATCTCAATAATCTTACAGAAGAATCGAATACCAACAAGACCAACAATCAGCATAATTATATTGCCGACCAACATTGAGCTAAATATACCGTACACAATGTCTGGGCTGTAAGTAAATAATAAAGGCCCTGGGCTCAAGCCTTGAATAACTAACGCACCTAAAAGAACGGCAGCTACAGCATCACCAGGAACTCCCAACGTAAGAAGAGGAACCAATGCACCACCGGTTACGCCATTATTACCAGACTCAGCTGCACTCAAGCCTTTAATTGAACCATTACCAAATTCTTCAGGATTTTTTGATGCACGTTTTGCTTCGTTATAACAAACAAAAGAAGAAATATCTGCACCCGCTCCAGGAATACTTCCTATCATGGTTCCTATTACACCGCTTTTAACAGCCGTTGGGGTGATTTCTTTTAAATCCTTACGGCTTAGCATTTTTAAACTAAAACTACGCAATACTTGTTTCTTATCACTAATAACTGTTTCTAATTGAGTTAGCGCTTCAGACAATGCGAAAAGGCCGATTAATACCGGGATGATACTGATGCCAGAATATAAATCTAATACGCCGAAGGTAAATCTTGGAACGCTATTAATAGGGTCTAGACCAACAGTCGATATCAAAAGCCCTATAGTACCTGCAAGTAATCCTTTCAAAAGATTACTACCAGAAATGCTTGATATAATCGTAAGACCAAAAAGCGCCAATGCAAAATATTCTGGTGCATTAAATCTTAATGCAAAGTTGGCTAAGATCGGAGCAAAGGCGATTAATAAAATAGTACTTATTATTCCGCCAGTAAATGAAGAGATTGCAGAGATGCTTAATGCTCTTGCAGCTTGGCCATTCTTAGTTAATGTATAGCCATCTAAAACACTCGCTGCCGAAGCAGGTGTCCCGGGAGTATTTAATAATATGGCAGCAATAGAACCACCGTATATCCCACCAATATACACACCGATTAACATAACAAGAGCTGGTGTTGATTCCATACCGAAGGTAAATGGAAGCAATATAGCGACACCCATTGTTGCCGTTAATCCAGGCATGGCGCCTAATATAATACCGCCAACAACCCCGAATAATAAAACAGGAAACACCTCAAAGCTTAAAGCAGTTAATAATCCATTAAATAAATGTTCAATCATGAATTTAACTCCGTAATAAGACCTTCAGGTAGCGCAACGTAAAAAACATTAGCAAATACGTAATAAACAACCAAAGTAAAAACCAAAGCCGTAACGTAATACCAAATATTTTTACTTCTAAAAAATAACAAATAAATGATAAACGCTAATAGCGTCGAAACAAGATAACCGCATATGTAAATTAAAACGGCATACCCTATAAGAAATAACGCACCAAATAACGAATATTTATTAAACAAGGGTTTATTTTCTGCCTTGTCTTTTCTATTAATATATTCACCTACGATAATAAAAGAGCAAATTATTATTTGTATAATAGCGATCGCGCTGGGGAAAAACTTCGAACTAACACTCGAATCTTGATAACTTGGCGAAGGGAATTGACTTATAAAAAATAAAGCCACAATACTCATAAGAATAATGATTATCGGAAAAGCAAGGTTTTTACTATTCATGTCTAGAACCTAATTTAAAAAATCGCCTCTAATATATTAGAGGCGACTTTGATCACTATTGTTACTGTTAGTTAAGAAGAACACCTAATTTTTTAGTGTCTTCAGCGACAAACTCAGTGAACTCTTTTGCGTTCAAGTTATGAATCGTCATTGCACCATTTTCCATGAATTTCTTGAATTCAGGAGAAGCCATTGCAACATCAAATGCTTTGCCTAATGTTTCAATCACAGCATCTGGTGTATTTTTTGGTGCGCCGATACCACGCCAAGTACCTGTTGAAACATCGATACCTTGTTCTTTCAAAGTAGGTACGTTTGGTAAGAAAGCAATACGTTCTTCAGACATGATACCAAGCGCTTTCAATTGTCCTGCTTTAAGCTGAGAAATCGCTTCACCAGGTGTCACCATAGTGACGGCAGTATGATTACCTAGAACGGAAGGAATCGCTTCCGATGCACCATTGTAAGGGATCGCGTTAAGTTTGATGTTTTGGCTTTTTTCTAACGCCATTAAATAGAAGTTAGGCTTCGCAGTAGAAGCGAATTTAAGGCTGCCTTCTCGTTTACGGGCTTCTTCTACAAGGTCGTTGATGCTCTCAAAAGGGCTGTCTTTGCTAACAAGCACAACAGCAGGGTCTAGGTTCACCATGCGAATAAGTTTGAAGTCGTCTGCATCGTTTTGCATCAAGCCCAGTTGTGGCAAAGAGGCAATTTCACGTGTCACAACAGTCAGAGTGTAACCATCTGCACGTTGCTGTGCACCAAAGCTCATACCAACAGCACCAGAACCGCCAGTTCTGTTCATTACAATGATATTTTGGTCTAGAACATCTTTAGCAGAATTGGCAAGAGCACGACCTACGGAATCGGTTCCACCACCAGGACTAAAAGGAACAACTAGTCGAATAGTCTTAGAAGGGTAGTCAGCAGCAGAAACACCTGCAACGAAAGCGAAAGCCGCAACCATTAGCGTACTTTTTATAATTTTTTTCATACGATTCACCTTTTATTTTATTGTAATTTTATTTGTTCGATAGATCTTAAATCTTTGATTTAACTAGAAATTAATAACCTTAAAATAGATTATCAATACGAATACCTCAAGGTCTCAGCCACCAAACATTCGACATACATTAATATATAATTTTAACAATGCAATAGAAAAAAGCAAAATTCATAATTCAAGAACGCCATTCTCAAGCATAAAATTCATGGGTTTAGCGTTATTTTGACTCACTAACACCCCATTAACTGATCATAAAAAAACGTCATTCAAGCTATGTCAGATGACGTTTTTTAGTTTCAAATAATAATGTTTTAAGCGCGATAATGTTTCTGCAGGCCCATTAAAAAATTGCGTAGAATTTGATCTTTGCATTCGCAATAATGGCGATTGTCTGGCTTGCGAAAGAAAGAGCTCAGCTCATGCTTACTCAAGTTAAATTCTGCCAGAGACATGATGTCTAAAATTTCTTCTGCTTGCAGGTTTAATGCAATACGCAGCTTCATGAAAATAGCATTATTCGTTAAACGTTTTTCAGGTTCAGGTTGTGCGCCTTCACGTTTTCCACGCTTGGTATTGATGAAACCATTTAGAAAAGTCGCCATTTCAACATCGATCATTTCCACGTAACCCGTCTCTTCTTCTTTCTTCAACCAAGCCGTAACTTGTTCTTGCGCTATTGTTTCTTCAGCAGAAGCAAAAATGTCTACTATAGAGAGTTCTTTTAGATCAAAAGTGTAGCGAAGGCGGCGTAAAACATCGTTGTTATTCAAAATGGATTCCTAGTGTTAGGGTGTCAGCACCATCAACATAATGGGCTGTGAGATTCATAAGGCATGATTCTAACAGAGGAGCTCTTTGATTACTTTTTAATTCATCTATCAAATAAACCTAAAATAAAAAAACGCGCATCTCATAAAAAGTTGCGCGTTTAATTGGCACCATTTGATCCCATTAACGACTAGCGTTTTTTCGGCTGGCGACCATGGTAAATAGAATAACCTTTGTCTCTGAAAAGACGTGTGTGTGAACCAAGCGCAGCATCAAGAATAGGTGGATATCGTAAGAAGTCATTCGCCACAACAAACAATTCACCATTCAAAGTTAGATGCTGTTTCACTGTCATAAAGAAGCTTTCAGCAATGCTGTAATCTGTGTTCACACCTGTGTGAAATGGTGGATTTGTTACAACGTAATTAAATCGCCCTTTCACTTCATTCAAACCATTTGATGCAATCGTCGTCACAGCGTCACTGGCTTGATTGGCCGCAAAGGTCAACTCAGTGGCTTTTAAAGCCAATACACTGTCATCTAATGCAGTGATACGAGCGCCTGTTTTGTTGTACATCCAAAGCGCTATAATGCCGTCACCACAACCAAAATCCAGAATTCGAGCGCTGGCAACATCACTCATGAAGCGATGCTCGTTTAGCTGATCCAAAAACAGCCCTGTGCCTTTGTCTAATTTTCCGTGGCCAAACACGCCCGGAAGACTACACAAGGTAAAACTTTGCCCAGCAACCTCTTGTTGCCAAGTGACAATCCAATCTTCAAATACGAAAGGCTTCGCAGGACGGCGCTTATAGCCAGCATAAAGTAAACAATGCTTTGCTCCGTCAACTTTACCGACATCATCCAATCCCACCTCTAAACGTTTCGCAGAGGATTTCACACCACTTTTATTGTCGCCTACTAACCAAATCTGTCCACCTTCTTTTAAAAGAGGTAAAACGGACGCTAATAAATAATCTAATAACTCTTTTGCTTTAGGCTGATAAACAACGATGTAATCAAAATCACTGCCGTTTTCAGTTGTCCATTGTTCTGACAGGAATAATTTATCCTCTGCAAAACCAACACGCGATAACGCATCGTAAAACGTTTTAGATTGACACCAAGCATACACATCCGCTTTTCTACTGATATCCAAAGGATAAGTGTCTTCTGGGTTGGCAAATAAAATTTTGCCAGATAATTCGTCTTCGTTGCGTGCCAGCAACTGGCTCGTCGAGTTAAGGTTCATAAGTTACAGATAGCTCTTTTAAAGAAAGGGTGGTTACAGGCGCTAGCAATACATTTAAACGCCCTGTCGAAATATCAGGTTGCACTCTTGGGTAGCGCGGTGTTTGTCGGTCATTCAGTAAAGGTGATGTCCAGCCTTTGGTCAGCATCAGGAAGTCTTTCGTGAAAGCATCGCCGTGCTCTAAACAGCCAGACAGAATGACATCTAGATAGCTCAATACAATAGGGCTATTTGGACTTGGTTCTACAATGTTATCCGTATAGTAAACCCAATACGTCCCTTCTGGCAGCGGCTCTTCTTGATAAGGCATCAATTGCTCAGGTGCTATCATCGCACGATGATAGCCTCGTTCTCGCTCATCAAACAGTGGAAATTGTTCAAAAGGAACTTCGGCTAAAACACCATTACAATATTTCTCAGGCGCTTTAATGACTGCGACTGAGCTCATACCAAAACAATCAGACATCACCGACCAATGCCGTTCAAATCCATGAAGCTTAACCGGCCAAACATGGCCTGTTTCACCAGTTTTAGAACGACTCTCACTACTAATAAGGCTGCCGTAGCCAAGAATGAAATGTCGATTTGATGCGCTCACGGTAGCCTCCGAACAGGACTTGATAAAATGAATAATAAGAATGACACGCATGATAGCCTGTGACATTAAACAGTACTAGCTTAGCGTGAAATTGAACGCACGAAGACGTTATTCAGAGCACTTTTTTAGGACCTTTAAGGAGAAGCACCAAAGGCAATGCAGCCAATGTCACCCACATCATCAAACGGAAGTCCTGCAGATAGGCGAGCGTTCCCGCTTGACCATTTACAACGGCGTTCAACCCCGTTAAACCTTCTGTTGTTGTGATGTCATACGAACCCTGTTCTTGTGCCATCTGTATGGCAAGATTAAACGGCGTAATATAATCTGCAAACGCGGCATGATTGATCTGAGTTCGCTGAGCCAAATAGGTCGTCACAACAGAAATACCAATACTGCTGCCGATGTTTCTTAACAAACTAAACATCGCGGTGCCTTCATTACGATATTTTGGCTCTAATGTCGCAAAGCTAATAGTTGATAACGGGACAAAAATAAAGCCCAGACCAATACCTTGCACTATACCTGTCCAAATAATATTCCACGACGTCACTTCAGTGGTAAACAAGGTCATTTCCCACATAGAAAATGTAATTAATAACAGACCTAAAGTGATAAACAATCGAGCGTCGACTTTGTTGCTTAAACGCCCAACAATGATCATAGCTCCCATGGTGCCAAATCCTCTTGGCGCTAATATAGCGCCGATGTCTACCACTGGATAACCCATTAACACACTCATAAATGGCGGTAACAATGTCATCGATGCTAATAAAATAATGCCCACAATAAAAATGAAAATCATACCGATGCTAAAGTTTCGATCTCGAAACATTTTAGGATCAATAAAAGGGTGACTATGAGTGAACACATGAACCAAAAACATATAACCACAAACAACGGTTAATAACCCTTCAATAGCAATTTCTAAGCTATCAAACCAGTTTTGTGACTCGCCTCGGTCAAGCATCATTTGCAGGCAACCAATCGTTAGACCTAACAACACAAAACCAAACAAATCAAAACGGCGTTTTTTATCCAGCACTGTTTCTTCTAAGAAACCCGCCAGACCAAGCCATGCAATAATGCCAAACGGCACATTAATATAAAACACCCAACGCCAGCTGTAATACTCTGTCAGTAAGCCTCCTAGATAAGGACCTAAGATAGGGCCAACCATGACGCCAACGCCCCACATTGCCATCGCAGAACCATGCTTTTCTTTCGGGTACGTGTCCAAAAGCACTGACTGGGACAAAGGCACTAAGCTGGCACCAAACACCCCCTGCAACAAACGAAACAGCACTATTTGATCTAATGATTGCGCCATTCCGCATAGAACGGACGTCGCGGTAAAGCCAACAATAGACCACATAAATAAGCGTTTACGGCCTATTTTTGCAGCTAATATGCCCGTCAGTGGCATACAAATCGCCGCTGCCACAATATAAGAGGTCAGCACCCATGATATTTGATCTTGTGTCGTGCCCATCGCACCTTTCATATTAGGCAAAGCCACATTAGCAATCGTCGTGTCTAACGCTTGCATAATCGTCGCTAACATCACCGAGATAGTAATCATGACGCGATTCGTACTATTACCCGATTGTGAGACCTGCTGAGCTGTCATCGCTACCGCCTCACAAAACCATGCCGAATAAACGACGATGATGTTCTGTATCTATTTTTACCGTACTACTAAAACCTGTACGTAAAACTGGTGTATTTGAGTCTGTTTCTATCTGAATTTTCACCGACAAACGTTGCGTTATTTTGACCCAATTCCCTGTGGCATTTTCCGCAGGAATAACAGAAAACTCAGAGCCGGTCGCTGGACTGATGCTTTCTACTTTTCCTTTCAATACAATGCCAGGGTAAGCATCTACATCGATTTCTACTTCTTGTCCCGGCTTTACATTTGTTAAATCTTTTTCTGGAAAGTTCGCTTCTATCCATTGGAGACGATCAGAAACCAACACCATAGCAATTGCACCTGTTGTAATATATTCACCACCATGGGGGACTTTCGCGACAATGCCAGACGTCGGCGCTCTTACTTCTACATGACCAAGGTCAATACGTGTTTGATCCAATACGGCTTGAGCGGATTGATAACTAGGATGATCTTCCAATGGCGCACTTGGATCACCGCCCAATGCTTCTTGTAAACGAAACAGGTCTTTCTTCAAGGTCGCGACATTCAATTGACTCACTTCTGCTGCTTGTCGGGCTTGATCAAACTGAGTGTCTGAGATGTATTTTTGCTTGAGTAAATTCGCCTGACGCTTTTCTTCTCGTTGATTAAACGCATATTGATTTTCGGCCAACGCGATTTCTGACTTTTTCTCTTCATACGCGGCTTTCTGCTCTAGAATATTCAGTCTCACTTGGTATAACTGAGATTTCGCTTTCATTTCTGCTAGTTTAAAAGGCGTTGCGTCTATACTAAATAACAGTTGGCCTTCACGGACTTTTTCGTTCTCTTTTACAGAAACCGATTTGATCGCGCCTGACACTTCTGCATTAATTTTCGTAATGTCTGATTGTACATAGGCGTTATCTGTCTCAACATAGCGGCCCCCCATCATATAGACCACCATAGCGGTCAACACGACAGCCAATGGAATAACAATTAATAAAACACGACGTGTCGTCCGCTTTTCAACTTGTTTAGGAAGGGTTTGATTCGTTTCTTGTTCGCTCATGGCGAGTGTTCTCCAAGTATTTTCTGTCTAACGTCTGTCGTGTCGTTGTTAATCAGAAAAGTCCGATAATAAATTGGCTCGCATCATTTCTAAGGCAGAAATGGCCGCCGCCGCCTGCTCTTCTGTCAGGCCTTTTAACGCCTTTACTCGCACCTCTTGTATTATGACGTCTATGTCTTTTAAGCAAGGTGCAGCATGCTCGGTTAAATACAGTCCATACGCCCGACGATCTTTAGGGTCAGCACGACGCTCCACCAAATTGTCGAGTACCAGCTGATCAATCAAACGCGCTAAGGTAATGGGCTGAATGTCTAGCATCTCAGCCAATGTCACCTGTTTTATACCTTCACTACGAGCGACGTACACTAAAGCTCGCGCTTGCATCGGCGTCATAGGTAAAGGACTCTTTTGATATTCACGGCGCATCAAACGCACTATGTCTGTCATCAAAAAGCCAAGATTTGTCGTCTTCATATTGCCACCAAAATTAGTATCTTATGATTATTATATACATTACTTACTAGTTTCAATATACCAATAATAAACTGACGATTAGTTCCTCAATCGATATAAAATAAAACGTCCTTTTGTCAAAACAGATCCGGCTCGCTGGCAATGTACTTTTCAAACCAATGTATTTGGAACCTTTCTTTGTTGTCAGGCCGCGTTTGCACATATGGCCATTAGTGAAGGAGGGATGGGTGGTAGCATTGTGAATGTTTCATCACTTGCCGCAGTCAGCGGATCGCCTAATGAATACGTTGATTACGCCGCCAGTAAAGGTGCGATAGATACATTCTCGAAAGGCTTTGCTAAAGAAGTTGCAGATGACCGCATCCGCGTTAACGTCGTACGACCGGGATTTATCTATACGGATATGCACAAAGATGGTGGCGAAGTAGACAGAGTCAATCGACTGGCTCCGAGTATTCCAATGAAACGCAGAGGGCAACCAGAGGAAGTCGCCGAGGCGATTCTTTGGCTGCTCAGTAATAAAGCCAGCTATACATCAGGAACTTTTATCGATGTCGCTGGAGGACGATAGTCTTATGTTATTTAGTAATGGCGCAACTAAAAGAGCTAGCATTCAAATAATTACCACTTCGATAATGTGCATACGCAGGGTAAGGGCAAAGCGGACGAGTTAACCCCGCCATGCGAGATGTAATTTCTGGGTTATCCAACCTCGTCGAGGCAATCACTGCTTGTGGCTCTTTGTCTATTTCTACCCAATCAATCAAAGGTTGCAACATATTGAACTGATCTGCTGATGCGCCACCTTGTCCGTGAGGCATTCCAGGGATCCGATAAAATTTAACAAACTCTTGTGCGCTACCACCTAAACCAAAATCTAAGAAGTCATACCAGCGAATTGTATCCTTTATTGAAAAAACAGGATCACTGTTTCCATGAAAGACCATCATTTTTCCACCATGTTGCTTGAACCCAGTTAACTTAGGCTTCACAGCATCAGGTGGCGTTATTACTGTCATTGCCGATTCTTTAATTCTTTCATCTGTTGCGTAGATTTTGGGCGCATCTTTATCAAAATCGAAAGACAACAAGTATTTTTCAAATGAGAATAAATCTCCCTTTATGTTTGCATAAGGCGTTGTGTAAATATGTGCCAATGAAGCCGCGCCCATAACAAGACCAACTGGCTTATTACTCCATGCAGAAATATCACTTTCAACTTTCCACATTCGCCAGTTATTAGAACGCATACCCGCATCATAAATCCAGCTAGTATACAGCGCTTGGTTTTTAGAATTATGCGGCCCTTTGTGCATTTGAATTAACGCGGCAACCTTAGTCAAAGGTAAACAATCGCGATCAAGATCGCTTTTACACACCAATGCTTTAGGTTCAAAAATGGTCTGACAAGCATCAGACGCAAAAATCATATCGTCATGGATGCCATCTAATGCATCACATTGGTTCAACATACGGCGTGTAAAAAAGTCAAGATCTCGCTTGGTTAAAGATTGGCTAATATCGTCGTTTACTCTATGTAACACTTGCACGTCCCAAGCATGTTGCAATGCGGCTTTAGGAGCGTTAAATCCAGGAGAACCAACGAGAAGGCCGTCAAACATGGTCGGAAAACGCGTTGCAGCAACCATGGCTAAACGACCACCATTTGATTGGCCAATACCATAAGAATACTTGATTGGAGATTGGTAATAACTTTCGACAAGTGAGCGCGCCACAGGGTTTAACTTTTGTACAGCACCATAAGCATAATCACGAAGAGCTTCAGTGTCATGAGCAAATGCGACACCACCTGCGAGACCGGCTTCTGGATAAGACTTTGCGTCATGGCCAGCATTACTAGAAACAACAGCGAAGCCTTGATTAATCGCATGCTGTGAAGATAAAAGCCCTGTTGCTGCACCCAATGCAGGTTTTACTACACCTCCGTTACCTTCATTAAATTGGTAAGCAAAACGACCTTGCCAATAGTTCGGTAAACGCAATTCGAATTTAATTGAGTAGAATTTTCCATCGACACCTAGACGTTGAGCCATAACACCTGACACCAAACAAAAAGCGCTTCTGACTTCTTTATTAGGCGCCTGCATAGCCACTTTGATATCTACATTTTTTGGGGCTTTTGTTAACAACGCTTGGCAACGGAGAGTATCAGCATAGGCTGTATTCGAGCCTAGGATAAAGCTAAAACTAGCAGCAACTATCGAGGTTAAAAGCGTTTTCATCAACATCGTCCTTTTTGAATTTGAGCGTCAAATTAAATTTAACCAACGGATAATCAAAATAGCGAATAATGAAGCAAATAGGAAGTTTTCAAGAAAAGGATGAATGGAAATAAATGTTATTGGATTTTTTTCAATGACTATATGCTGATTTCTTACTAGGTCTTCACCTTGCTCAAACTAGTACCTATCGTTATCATTGCTGGATTGTTTAGAGACCGTTCTACACTTCATAGTTCTAAGCTTCCTGCCTTTTAATTCAATCAGTTTGAGCCTTTATTATGTTTATAAAAAATAAGTCTTTCGTCATTAAGCTTCTTGGATGTGCTCTTATTCCAGTATTGACGCTTGCAATCGTTATGAATTTGCGTAGCTCACCTTCTTTTGAGGCCGTTTCAGGACAATCTTACGGATGGAAAAGTGAGAAATGGACGCTCGTTAATTATTTCGCAGAATGGTGTAAACCTTGTTTGGAAGAGCTTCCAGAGCTGAATGAACTTGCAGAAGCAGGGGAATTACGAGTATTTGGTATAAGTTATGACAGCTTATCAGATCAAGAAATTATCGATTTGATGAAACGTTATCAAATCCAATTCCCTGTACTAAAAACATCGTCTCTCGAAACACTGCCAATATCATTACCGGCCGTGTTACCGACAACTTATATCCTCTCTCCCGATGGAGAAATCGTTGACGTTTTACATGGAAAAGTGACAATAGAAGGGATCGAATCTTTATTAGAGAAACATCAAAATAAAAAGAGCTGAGAGAGCTTTCTAGAACAGTTACTGCTAAAAAAACTCCCCTAGAGCTATTATTGAGCGGCTTTTCTTGGGTCAATCACATCGAACTTAAAAGCTTGTGAACTACCATCATCATATTTCAACGTGATGGTCGCTTGCTCACCATGCTTCACTCGCTTTTTAAGACCAATCAACATAACGTGGTACCCATTTGGAGCAAAACGCAGGCTTTCTCCAGCATCCACATCAATGTACTTTTCATGACGCATTATCATTCGATCGCCGTCCATCTTGTGACTATGAAGCTCAGCAAAATCAGACACATCAGACTCTGCACCAATAATTCGCACATCTTCCTTTGTTACATTATCAACAAGCATATACGCCGCTGTATTATCGCTGCCTGGTATATTTGCTCTTACATTCGTTCGACTTATTTCTAATTGAGCTGAAAAAGCCAAGGGCGTCACGGCCATCAAAATCGTTGCTATCATTTTTTTCATAAGGCTACCCTTTAAATCCCACTATGGCGACGGGTCACTAAACATTCAGTGCCAGATTTGATACTGGTTAATGTCGCGTTTTTAGTAAAGCGCTCTTTATGTCGTAGAAAGAAGCTATCTTGGCTTAATTTACCTACGTATTCCCACTTCTTAAAAATTTGCTCGCGAACTTCTAAACAATTTTCAGGTGACGCAAAGACTTCTTGATATGACACTTCACATTCACCATTAACCATAGGGAACGCATTAAATTGTACTTGCGCATCATCATCTTTATAAGAAATAACACCAACAACGGTAAATGGGTATTTATCAGCGTGTAGTTTAGGCTGATCCACATGCAATCGATGAACATTTTCTCCAATAAGCTCATCGGCAATCGCAATTAAAGGAAGCTTACACTGTTGAATATCATGCTCTTCTACTATCACAGACATAGACGTCTCAGCATGAGCATGTAGAGGAAGAAGCACCGTTGGAACAATGGTAAATACAAAAAACAAATGACGAACAAGATACATAACACGTCCTTTCATTTAGGTGTAACAATGGATAAAAATTAAGAAGAAGTACTTTCTCTATTTTGAAGCTGCTTGATACGTGCGGCAAGTTCACTTGGCGTTGTGCTATGACTCATAGTGGTAAACAACTTACCTTGCTTATCTATCATATAAAAACGAGATGAGTGATCAACCGTGTAACCAAGTGCTGAGCCTTCTAAATCAGTTAACTCGAAAAACACACCATAGTCTGATGAAACTTTATCTATCTGCTCTTGAGTACCCGTAAGAGCGAGAAGGTCATTATCATAATAATCACCAAAGTCATAAAGGTCTTCCAAGGAATCTCTATCAGGGTCAACACTGATAAACAAAAACTGAACGCCATTTCTTTCATCATCGCTCAATTGCTTATAGGCTGCTTGAACAACACCGATAGATGCTGGACATGCTTCAGTACAACTTAAGAAACCAAAATAAACAACACCCACTTTGCCTTCAATATCAGAAAGTGAAAACGGGCCTTCTTTAGTTTCTAACGTAAATGGGCCACCTAACTCACTCAATGATTTGTATTTTTCACCAATTGGATGAGTCGTCGTTGTCGCATAAAAAACAATAATAAAAATGGAAAGAAATACAGCGACAGATATCGCTATTTTTAAAACCCTAGATTCATTCATGATGGTATAGCCAGTTGAGAGTGTTGAAGTAAAGCAACCTCAACTTGTCCATGGTTAACATAATCGACAGAGATCAAAACACTAAATACAGTGACAACAATGATAGAAAACACGAACAACTTTCGGCCCCAGGCCTGTTCATTTTCTACGTTATAACCCGCCTTAACTAAATAAATCCAATATATACTCATTAAACTTATGACCAGAGCATATACCACGCCAACAAAGCCTCTTTCAAACAGCATCAAAGCAGCAATAGCAAAAGCGACAATGTAAACATACATATGGTATCTAGCCGTCTGTATGCCATATTTCACAGGTAATACAGGTATGTTTGCAGCTTTATAGTCATCAAATCTACTAATAGCAATGGCGTAGGAATGAGGAATTTGCCAAAAGCAAAAGGTCAATAAAAGGATGGCAGCGCCGACATCAAAGCCATTACTGACACTGACATAACCCATCACTGGAGGACAAGCACCAGACAAGCTACCGACAAGCGTTCCGTATACAGAGTTACGTTTGTACTTTAGCGTATACAGACCAACATAAACGACGATCCCAATAACACCAAAGAGAACCGCATAAACCGTTGTATAAACATGTAATAACGCAAAGCCGATCGCACCAAGAACCAATGATAAAATAAGTGCCGAACTGACACTAACACGCCCTTGAGCAAGCGCTCGATCCTTAGTACGACTCATTTTCAAGTCTATATCGCGATCGACATAGTTATTGATAATGCATCCACACGCAACAATACACGCTGTTCCAATCAACACAATAAGCAATAGAAACCAATCAATGTTGCCTTTAGCAGCAAGGAAAAAGCCGCTTGCAGCGGCTATAAGGTTTCCAAAGATAATGCCCGGCTTCGTCAGCGAAACATAGTCTTTAAACATAATTTTCTCGACTAGGTTAGTGACCCATTAGCATATTATGGTTCAAATGCTCAAATATCCACAATGAACCTACGATAACGAAGAGTAAGATAAACACAGTATAAACCGCAGAAACGGTTAACCACGTTTGCTCAGAAGATCCATTCATATGAAGAAAGAATACCATTTGAACCAAAACTTGAGCTATCGCAGCAACGACAATCGCAATAACAGTGAAGGTATCACTCCCAGTGCCTGACATTACCAAATAAAATGGGATAACCGTCAATACAATAGAGAGAATAAGACCCGTTACGTATTCTTTAACGCTACCGTGAGCTTGTCCACCAGGACCTGTTTCAGATGATGACATTACATAGCTCCTCTTAAATATACAAAGCTAAAAACACAAATCCAAATGATGTCTAGGAAATGCCAGAACAAACTTAGACAAGCCAAGCGAATCTTGTTTTCATGAGAAAAACCATCGCGATTAAAGTGAATGAATAAGAAAAACATCCAAATTAAACCCGCTGTTACGTGAAGACCGTGAGTCGCAACTAAGCTGTAGAACGAAGTCCAGTAACCGCTTGTTTGTGGCGTTGCGCCTTCATGGCTAAAATGAATGAATTCATAAATTTCCATGCCAAGGAAGCTTAATCCCAGCAACGCAGTAATGATTAACCAAAACTTAGTTTTTGCCATGTTTTCAACATTGGCGCCCAGCATTGCCATACCGAATGTAAAACTACTCAACAACAACAATGCCGTTTCAACAGCCACAAAGTTCAAGTCAAATAACTCATGTGGCGTAATGCCATTTGCAACGCTTTGACCCATTACCGCATAAGTAGCAAACAAAGTACTAAAAAGCAGACAGTCACTGATTATGTATAGCCAAAAGCCAAACATGTAGCGATCAGCGGCTTCAGCCTCATGATGGTGATGATCGTCATGGTCATGAAGATCATGATCGTTAGTTAATGCAGTCATAAATATCTTCCAAAATTAAAAATCGAGTTATAGCGTTATCAATTAATAACGCTATAACTACGGTTTATTGGTTACTTAGCAACAACCGTGCTGTCATTTTGATCTGATGGCTTCCACTTTTTGTAGTATTTAGCATTCTTCTCAAAGTAATAGCTACGACCTTCATTACTCTTCAAGAACCCACCTTCAATCGCTTCAACTTCAGGAACTTCGACATAGTAATCTTTATCACGCTCGAAATTCAATTTGACCCAGCAAGCGAAGATAGCAGCTACAGATGCAATAACCATCCACCAGATATGCCATACAAAACCAAATCCCATAGGCAATGTTAGTAGACCCAACACAGGACCCGCCCACGTATTTTTAGGCATATGAATGCGATCATATTTTTCAGGGCGTTTGTAAGCCGTGCCTTGTTGCTTCATTACAAGTAACTGATCACGGTCCGTAATGTATGGAACATCACCAAAATTATAGAACTGTGGTGGTGACGAGGTATACCACTCTAAAGTATGTGCATCCCATGGATCACCAGTCTCATCTTTGTATTCAGGCTTATTACGGTTGTACAAACTCCAAGCAATATTGAATACCTGAGTACCGATACCCGCTGCGATAAGCGCCACACCGATAAGAGCAATATACATATAGGCTTGCCACTCTGGGTTATCAATATACTGAAGACGACGAGTCATACCGTCAAAACCAGTGATATATAATGGAACCCAAGCGAAGAAGTAACCAAAGAACCAAAGTGCTACAGACCATTTACCTAACGTTTCGTTTAGTTTCACACCAGTTGCTTTAGGGAACCAGTATGTGAAACCAGCGAAGTAGCCGTATACCGCACCACCAATGATTACGTTATGGAAGTGAGCAGGTACGAACATACTATTGTGCAACATGAAGTCATTTGCAGGGATAGATAACATTACACCTGTCATACCACCGACAGTGAAAGTAATTAGCATCGCTATTACCCACCACATAGAAGCGGTTAGCTCTACACGACCTTTATACATAGTAAAGATCCAGTTGTAGAGTTTCACACCCGTAGGTATACCGATGATCATCGTCATGATGCCGAAGAAAGCATTTACACTAGCGCCGGAACCCATCGTGAAAAAGTGATGCAACCATACTAGGAAAGACAATATCGTGATGGCAATCGTCGCCCATATTAGAGAGACATAGCCAAACAGCCTTTTTCTAGAGAAAGTAGCCGTCACTTCTGAAATCATACCAAATGCAGGCAATACCAAGAAATACACTTCGGGATGACCCCAAGCCCAAATCAAGTTAACCCACATCATTTGATTTCCGCCATCATCATTCGTGAAGAAGTTGAAATCTAAATAGCGATCAAGTGTTAATTGAGCAATAGCAACCGTTAAGATTGGGAAAATAACGAGCGCAATAATATTGGCGCAGAAAGTTGTCCATGTGAACACAGGCATTTTCATCATGCTCATGCCAGGAGCACGCATTTTCAGAATGGTCGCTACAAAGTTAACTGCCGTTAAGGTTGTACCAATACCAGATATCTGTAGGGCCCATATCCAATAATCGACACCAACCCCGGGACTGTATTCGATACCAGAAAGAGGCGTATAAGCTAACCAACCTACAGCAGCAAACTCACCAACAAACAATGAAATGTTTATTAGTAAAGCACCGACTAGGAATAGGTAAAAACTTAATGAGTTCAAGAAAGGGAACGCAACGTCTCTCGCACCGATCTGTAACGGCATGATCACGTTCATGATACCAATCATCAGTGGCGTCGCCACGAAGAAGATCATAATCACACCATGAGCGGTGAATATTTGATCATAGTGTTCGGGAGGTAAGAAACCTTCACCGAACGTATCGGACGTTGATAACGCCTGATGTGTTCGCATCATGATGGCATCAGAGAAGCCTCGTACTAGCATCACTAACGCAACGATACAGTACATTATGCCTATTTTTTTATGATCGACAGAAGTAAACCATTCGTCCCATAAGTAGCCCCACAGTTTTTTGTAGGTAATAAAAGCAACCAACAGCAAACCACCAAAAATAGCGGCAAACATGACTGGCGCCACAACAGGGTCATGGAAAGGAATAACACCCCAGTGCAACTTACCAGTCAGCACATGAGGATCTTTGATTAAATCAGTTTGAACCATTTTGGGCTCCAGTGAAAGACTCAATAATATTCTTAAATTGTAGAGGATCTATTGATGAGAAATACTCCACTTTATGATCACGTGTCTTTTCAATTAAGCGATCATATTCAGCACCGGTTAGTACTTGGTCAGAAGCCTTAACGCCTTCTAGCCATTTTTCAAAATCTTCTTCTGAGGTGACTTTTGCTTTAAAACGCATTCCCGCAAAACCAAAACCACTATAGTTTGCTGATATACCTCGGTACTCACCAATTTCATTCGCCATTATGTTTATACGGTTTTCCATGCCGGCCATTGCGTATATTTGCCCGCCCAGCTTAGGAATGAAGAATGAATTCATTGTAGACTGAGAAGTAACCAAGAATTTAACAGGCGTATCAACAGGGAAGGCAACTTCGTTAACGACAGCTATTTTTTCTTCTGGGAACAAGAAAAGCCATTTCCAATCCATTGCCACTACTTGAATAGTTAGAGGCTTCTTATCAGAAACAAGCTCTTTTCTAGGGTCAAGTGAATAAGATGTAATGTAGGTGATCGTCGCTAACACGACAATAATCACAATAGGCACACCCCAAGCAAAAAATTCTATTTTACTAGAATGCTCCCACTCTGGATCGTAAGACTCATCTTTCTTACTTGCGTGGTACTTAAATGGAATCCAGATAGTCATTAAAATAGTTGGTATAACTACAATAAGCATCAATCCCATAGTAAGTAGAATAGTGTCACCCATTTGTTTGCCCGTGACACCGCTTGAATCGAACAAGGCTAGCTCACAACCACTTAGAAGTAGTGCAAGCGAAAGCAGCATAGTTGACTGGAACAGTTTTTTCTTCATCTGTAACCTCAGAATGTCCTAGAACAGCTTTTACAAGCAAACTAGGCGCTTAACGTAAACTCATTAGAATTCATAAACACAATGAAACTAGCTATGAAAACTAAATTGAATGCTTAAAAAACGCAGTAATGAGCATCTCCATAGAGATCATCAAAAAAACACACCCACATATTGCATGTATATGTAAATTAAGCCTGACAATTATATATTCGCGCTAGCGCTTTTACAACCATCGTGACTTTAAATCACACTCCATAATCAATTGTTTAAGCAATTAATTATGGTTACGCACAGTTTAGTGATTTAGATCAATCTTTCACGGCGCGTACTATACTACATGAGTAAAATAAATCCATCTAAAGCCCGATATCTTGAACCAAGGCCAGCAAGAAATTTGATGCTAGCGCCTTATAAAATATGCCTAATTATATCACTCTAGAACTAAGAGAAATAAAACGCGCTTATAACTTATTAATCATACAAAACCATCATGATTGGGTTATCCACTTTGCATTATTATAGACTCAATATTGACGTTTCTCGAACTCTCATTTTTCATACATTTTTGTAAATACACCTGTAACGTACAAACCACTTGAGACATAACAGACTCAGTTGGCCCACTAAACCCCAAAACAAAACCTTGTCGCGCTATAGCTTGATCAACATAATGAGAAGACAGCGTAGAAAGATGTACATTTTTTAACGACAGCTCAGTGGCGATACGCCTATCCAGACATTCATCAGGAAAAACGCCAAGTACATCCGCTTTAAACTCAATAAGAACATGCATGCCACCACGAGGTTTTTTCCATTCAAACCATGGACTTAGCTTTTCGGTTAATAACGCTAAAAGAAAATCCCGCTTAATTCGATAATGCCGACGCATTCGATTGATATGACGATCAAAACTACCCTGAATCATGAAATCAGCCACTGCTGGTTGTACGGGCAAAGACGACGATGAGCCTAGTGTTACTTGGCTTTGCTTGATTAAATCAACCTGCTTTTCAGGCGCGACTATAAAACCCAGCCGTAGACCACGAAACAATACTTTTGAAAAACTTCCTACAAAACAAACACGGTCTCGCGCTCTTTCATGAAGACTCGCCGTTTGCATAAAAGGCACATCACTTCGACCTTGATAAACAAATTCATTGTCATAATCGTCTTCCACCAGCCACCAATTTGAAGATGCATCCACCAATTTTTGCAGCCATTGCTGTCGGCGTTGCGAGCTGATACTTGTTCCTAAAGGATATTGACGATTAGGCGTTATTACACCCACATTAATAGGACGATCATTCGGTAAACTAGGACCTTCATCATCCACATGAATAGTAAGTATTTCTCCCTTCTGAGAAAGTATTTCGCGCATCGGTGGATAAGTTGGAGATTCAAGCCACCAAGAAATAGGTGTTTTTTTAGACGTTCGTTGCTTCGATTCTAATAACCTACTAAGAGCATGTTGCAGTAAAATCAACGAATCTCGGTTACCCGCTGTGATAATGATTTGTTCGGCCATACATTCCAGACCTCGCACACGATACAAATAATCCACAATGGCGTCTTTCAAAGCTGGGTAACCAGTTTGATAACCACCTTGCAACAACGCCATATCAGGGTTAAGCCAACTACGGCGCATACTTGTCGACCACTCCTTAGCTGGAAAAGCAGAAACATCGACACCTGAATCGAAACCCATTTTTTCAATCTTCTGGCGGCTTTGTATTTGATTCCTCGTCTTTTTACCGTCCGAGATAGAAATCCCCCGACGCCCCACCACAGGCAAAGTAGACACAAAGACGCCACGTTTTTCTTCACTCACTAACACACCTTCTGCCACCAGCTGATCATACGCTCGTGATGTGGTACTTCTAGAAACACCCAAAGACACAGCCAATGCGCGAGAAGAAGGTAGCCTATCGCCTACGGACAATTCACCTGAGGCAATACCTTGAGTAATTTGTTCAATCAGTTGCTGGTAATACGCTACGCCACCTTCGTTAAGAGAAAAACGTAAACTTCCTATCGCATATTTCATATCTGGCCTGCTTTTTTATATGCATTCTGGCTATTTTTATAAAAGCCAGATTTTCTTACTATTGTTTATAGCGAGATACTCCTTAGTCCACAAGGTACAACACTTAAAAAGAGTACTGATTCAAAAGGTAAAACGAAAATGATGAATATTAGAAAAGCAGAACTCCATGACCTTACGTCTGTCGTCACCCTATTTGAGCAATATCGACACTTTTATCAATGTGAAAACAATACAGAGCGCGCGACTGACTTTATCCAGTCTCGCATGGAACAAGAAGAGTCTGTCATATTCATCGCTGAGGTCACTTCTGAAGGCGATACAAAAATCGTTGGATTCGTCCAACTGTATCCTCTTTTTTCATCAACCAGTATGAAAAAAATGTGGTTATTAAATGACCTCTTTGTCAATGGCAATCATAGAAAACAGGGTATCGCAGCACAATTAATAGCCAGCGCAAAACAACTCGCAGAAAACACGGCGGCTCGCGGGTTAATGCTAGAGACATCTCCCAGCAACAAAGCGGCCCAAGCGCTATATGAAAAAATAGGTTTCAAACAAAGTAACAGTTTTTATTACGAATTAGACGTTTAAACCAATCATTCGAATAATCGAGGAGCCTCATGTGATAGAACCTGTATCTCAAAATAACATAGTAGAAGTCCTGCCTCTTATCAGAGCGTATCAAGAGTTCTATAACGTGGCTGACATATCAGACTCAAAGAACGAACAATTTTTCTCACAATTTGGAGAGTCTAACTCTACTGGTTGCCAGTTTATCTATCGTGATAATGGCGTCATCGTCGGCTTTGCAACGGTTTATTTCTCGTACGCATCTAGCATTACGTCAAAAGTTGCCGTGCTCAATGATTTATATACCACTGAGAATTCACGGGGGAAAGGTGTTGGTAGAAAACTAATAGATCATTGTCGTGAATTTGCTGCATCAAAAAATGCCGCAAGGCTACAGTGGGTAACCGCTCCTGAAAATACAGTCGCACAAGGACTCTATGATTCGATGAATACGAGTAAAAGTAACTGGCACTTTTATACTTATGCCACCAAATAACGCACCACTCAGAGAAGAAGGATTTGAATAATGAGCGACTCACTCGATACAACATTAAGTAAAGTAAAGCGTGGCCCAAACAGAGCCAGCTATGACAAAACAACCGCTTTAGAAATTATTGATGCAAGCCTTATGTGCCACATAGGTCAAACCAAAGAAGGCCAAGTCTTTGTGACACCAACCTGCCATTGGCGTGAAGGAGATTACTTTTATTGGCACGCGCATTCGAAAGCTCGCAATGTAAAAGGCCCAACCGATACACCAGAAAAAGTGTGTATTAACGTCAGTTTATTAGATGGTTTAGTCATGGCGCGTTCTGCCATGCATCACTCAGTAAACTACCGTTCTGTAACATTATTTGGTGTGCCAGAATTAATTGATGATAAAGAAGAGAAAGTGCGTCAGTTCAAAATTTTTTTAGACAAGGTAAGCCCTGGCCGTTGGGAACAATTAAGACCTGTTAACGACAATGAAATCAAAGCCACTGGCTTAGTAAGAATCAAGATAGAAGAAGCGTCAGTAAAAATGCGAGCAGAGCCGCCCGTTGATGATCCAGAAGACTATAACTGGCCAGTTTGGGCTGGTGTGATTCCAATGGATCGCACGTGGGGAGAATATCAGCAAGACCCAAAACAACCCACGGCACACACTTTACCAATACCGCCGACAGCCTTCTAAAGACTTAATGGCTTTTGATACAAAAACCGCACGTCGTCTCCATTAATTAAATATGAAAACGACGTGCGATTTTTATAAAAAAAGGAAACGTAAAAACTTAGCTCTTTTTCGCTAACCAAGCACTCAATTTCTGAGCAGATGGGCCAAATGTAAAAGCCACCAAGCCAGCAACAGGCCATGCCAAACACCAAGCTGCCGCCCACAAAGTTAGAAAATTCGACGTAATTCCGACGTTAATAAACGTGATCCACCCAGACATTAATAAAGACATAATGCCAGACATCAGCACGGCTAAATACAAACGAAACTTCATTTTTTACTCCTAAAACTCGATCAAAAAACAACTCAAACAAATGCTTTGTCATTCTTTCGAGACGAGCATTCAGGTGGCTTAGCTTACAAGTGTAAATATCGTTACACTATACTCTCTTTACACTTTCCTCAAAAATACCACTTTTCAATAAGGATAAACATGGAACATTTACTATGGTGGCAGTACGCCTTAATCGGCGCTATTTTCATTTGGAGTGGTTTTGTTCGAAGCGGATTAGGCTTCGGCGGCGCAGTGCTTGCGCTGCCTTTTTTATTATTAGTAGAAAACTCTCCACTGATATTTTTACCTATTATTTCCGTTCATTTATTGGTGTTTTCAAGCTGGATTGCATGGCAAGGATCAAAAGACGCAAAGGCAAAAACGGCATTAGCAACAGAGCAGGGCGAAACAGTAGAAACTCGCAGCAACATCGATTGGCGATACCTTAAAAAAGCCCTCGGCATTATGATTGTGCCCAAGCTCATTGGTGTGTTTGGCTTACTGACATTACCAAGCGACATAGTCACCGGCGTGATATTTGTGATCGTCGCGGTTTTTGCTGTGTCCTACATTTTGAACAAACCGTTTTACAGCAACAATAAAATTCTCGACACCACCTTCCTTATGCTCGGCGGCTACGTCAGCGGCACCTCACTCATTGGCGCACCGCTCATCGTCTCAGTCTTCGCCACTAAAGTGTCACGTTATCAACTGCGCGATACCTTATTCGTCCTTTGGTTTATATTGGTCTTAATCAAAATGACCTCATTCCTTATTGCTGGCGTCGACTTGCAACTTATCCATCAACTTTGGTTACTGCCTTGCGCCTTGATTGGTCATGTTTTTGGACAGAGATTCTACAACCGCATTCAACAAGCCGAAACCACCGTCTTCTTCCGTTTTATCGGTGTCGCGCTACTTATCGTCTGCGTATTTGGGATTTATACCAGCTTGATGCTGTAACGTAAAAGGGTACAGAATTAATTTTTAAAAAATAGAAGATACAATAATAATTAACACCCAATAAGTTTGCAGAGTGATACTTATTTCATTGATTTGACAAAGGAATGAACGATGACGGACTCAACAGAAGCATTTTCAAACTGCGCCACTGGCGAAAAGCGAGCACAACTCGCCGAGCGCTTTACTTCATATTTAAAAAGCCGTGATACAAAAGACAACGCATATGTTGTCAATCTAAATGGCGCTTGGGGAACTGGGAAAACATACTTCATCACCGAATGGAAAAAGCGTGTTGAGTCACAAGGTCACATCGCCATAAAAATAGACGCGTGGGAATCTGACTACCTAAACGACCCACTCGCTATCATCATCGCAGAACTGCTTGAACAGATAAAATCAAATATTAAAAACCACGATGCGAAATTCCGTAACGCAGAAAGAAATGTAGCAAGCGCCATCCTTAATATGGGAAAAAGCACCTTTTCTATTGGTTCAAAAATTGTCGGAAAACATCTACTTGGCGAAGCGGCAACCAGTGAATTTATCGATTTAATTGCCGCGGCGACAGACTCAGTTATAAAACACAAAAAAGTTAAAGATGATCTCAACATGGGCGACCTTGGCCTTGAAGTCGCGAGCCAACACAAACGTCATAAACAGTTTACTCAGGACTTCAAAAAACAAGCACGCGAACTCGTCGACTTTGCACTTAATGACAACCCTAACAAACAAGTCTACATCTTCATCGACGAACTAGACCGCTGTCGCCCAACCTACGCCATCGAAATGCTAGAAACCGTCAAACACCTCTTCGACATCCCAGACTTCATCTTCGTCTTATCCACCGACACCAAACAATTACAACACTCCATCAAAGCCGTCTACGGCCACAAGTTCGACTCCCACGAATACTTAAGCCGATTCTTTGAACAACGTCTAACACTACCAGAATTGGATTACTTCGAATTCCTAACCGCTGAAAAAATGTTTGCAAATGACAGCTTCAAACCATTACCAACCTTACCTGCCATCGACACCCCCGAACAACTAAGAGCCGCCGTCGCTCTCATCTGTGAACAGAACAAACACCAACTATCTCTACGTCGCGTCAAACAAATCTGCGCACAGCTGGAAGTGGTACTAACAGCTAAAGAGTTACAAGAAAATGCCTATCCTATTCTTACTTTGATCGGACTAACCTTCGGAAATGCCCTTTACAGTGGAAAATTAGAACTAGAATCAAAATTAGCGAATGCACAACTAGCACTAAAACGTAGGCCTGTAGATAGACAAGCAGATATTAGCTTTAACTCTTTTTCTGTTTATACACTCCAAGACTCTAGATCCACATCAAAATCACCTCAAGCTGTTAATTCTGAAGCAATAATTCTTAATTGCTTTAAAGGAATTCAGCAATTAAGAATGGGAATATCTACGTTCTCTTTTGGAGATGAAAGTAAACATACTAAGTACCAACGGGATTCCTTCAAATCATTACAAATAACACCCAGTTTATTATCCTCTAGGCTTACTATAATTCATCCAAAAAAAGTAGATGAAGTCATCGGCAGCGAAGAAACTTTACTCGAAATCATCGAAAACTTTTATATTCCACTAGAAATAGAAGACTAACCACATAAACAAAAAAACCAACACTTCGTGGATGTTTGCGCTTTAGCGCCGACACGAAGTATTGGTTTTGTTGTGAGTCCACTTGAAGACTGAGAGTTAACTGCGATGCAATTAATCCCCCAAACGAACTTATAAAACTGAAGACTTACTGAGTAACGCGATCCACCAAGTACACAATAGATTGATAATCCAATCCACTGTGTTCTGACAAACCGATCTCACACGTACGGCTATTTGAAAATCCCGCTTCACATCCTTCCACAGTTTTCACTAAGGTAACAAGATCATCAGCTAACCCCCATAACGCGTATTCCATTAGAGAAGCGATCCAAAAACTCGTAGCTCGTGGCGTTTTGTTTAGCCGTCATGGTGGTGGGACTTATGTATCAGAACAGCTTGGTAGTGCTTTTGCGGATCCATTACAAGATTTACTCAGTTCTCACGATGAGTTCTTGTATGATCAACTAGAGTTTCGTGATGCATTAGAAGGCTTAGCAGCGTAATACGCATCACTGCGAAGTACAGACGCAGATAAAGCAAAATTAACCCATTCCTTTAAGAAACTGGTTGAAGCAAATCAAAATCAAGACTTTACCTTAGAAGCCAAGTTAGATGCTGAATTCCATATGGTGATTGCCGAAGCGTCACATAATGTTGTGTTATTACATACATTACGCAGTTTACATGCCGTTCTCGCAAAAAGTATTTCCATCAATCTTAAAAATTTGTTCGAAAAAAAAGCCACTCGTAATCTTGTGATGGAGCAGCATCATAATCTTTATCAGGCCATTATAAATGGAGATGCAGAAGGAGCTCGCTCTGCAGCGCACAGTCACTTGGTATTTGTCGAAGACAATTTATTAAGAATATGCCAAGAAGAAACTCGAATAGAGCGTTCATTACGTAGAGCAGAGAATCGAAACAGAGATAATGAGTCATAGTCTGGTTTAAGTATTCTTAAACCAAACACCTTGTTTCATGTTTCTCAAATAACACCAATACAAGGTGGCGCCTCGTGCAAGAAAAAGTACGGCTTGGCTAAGCCATAAACCATGATTCCCCAAATCTTGGGTAATAAACCAAACCGGGAAGAAAACACCTAACACACAGATGATCATGGTGTTCTGCATTTGCTTCACGCTGGTTGTGCCGATGAAGACACCATCCAACATAAAAGACCAAATACCCAACAGAGGGAAAAAAATCAGCCAAGATAGGTACAGTTTTGCTTCTTCTTGAACACTTTCGACATTGGTTAATAAGCTTATGATTTGATTACCAAAAAGCCAAAAAATCAGCATTAAAACAACCGCTGCGAGTAATGCCCAATAAGTCGAAAGACGAACGATTTTACGGAAGTTGTCTTTGTCCTTTCGTCCATAATATTCGCCACATAAGGCTTCTACAGAAAAGGCGAAGCCATCAAGTGCATTGGAGATGATCATCAAGAAAGTCAGTAATACAGCGTTTGCGGCAAGGATGGAATCTCCTTGGCGCGCGCCTTGAGCCGTAAAAAACAGCATCACTAATAACAACAAAATCGTACGTACAAACAGGTAACGGTTTACCTGCACTAACGCTATATATTCCCGCCATTTAACTAAGGCTTTCATCGGTACATGACCGGAAAAACCTTTTAACTTATGCCACGCCAGTAAACCCGCCACAACAACGCCAATATAGTGTGCAAAAACCGTCGCCCACGCCACACCATCACTGGCCATGCCTAAGCCATAAACGGCGAAATAATCGAGCGCCATGTTGGCAATATTAATTACCAGCAACATCCATAAAGCACCTTTGGCATATTGCACACCAAAGAACCAACCCATTAAAGCGTAACCAGCCAATACCGCTGGCGCACTGAATATTCGAGCCTCCGCATAAACGCGTGCCCAAGGCTCTACATCTGCACTGGGCTGCATCAAATCGATGGCGATATCGATTAAAGGCGCACGGAATACAATCAGCATCAAACCAATAAAAACGCCCATCAAAATCGACTGCAATAAAAGTTCTCGTACTCGTCGTTCGTCGCCTTGTCCTAACGCTTGTGCCGTCAATCCGGTTGATCCCATGCGCAAGAAGCCAAATGCCCAAAATAGAAAGCTAAAAATGCTCGCACCAATCGCCACAGCACCAAGATGTGTTGCGGTTCCTAAGTGTCCAACCACAGCCGTATCAACCAAACCCAGTAACGGTGTGGTGATGTTCGAAACCATTGGTGGCCAAGCCATGCGCCATATTTTAGTGTTGAGGACAATATTCGCTCGATAGCCGCTAAAAACAGAATGTATAGATAATTTAGACACTGGCTTCTCGCTTGTGGGTATGTCGTTCCCTGTGGATAAAAAACCATCTAAAGAATGAAATAGATCGTTTAGAATTTGTGGAAAATCATGGTAGTTATCAACATTTTACAGCAGTTCTTCGTATTTATGTGTGAATTTAAGGCTTAAACAGCCTTTAGGTGACTAATTCCTTCACATTTAAACAAGTTACACACATATTAGAACATTCTAAAACAAAAAATATCGTGATCAAAAATATTGGATAAGTGGTGGTTTTTTCCACAATTTAGCGCACATCGTTCAGTAAATTTGCTAAACTCGCGCTTATTTTTATCTATTGGAGAAATGGTATGCCTAAATTTATCAGTCAAAAAGCGAAGCCTTTTATTGAAGGTTTGGCGGTAGGTTGTGTCTTCATTAGTATTACGATGTTGTTCGAAATTCCGCTTTATATGAGTTTTATCATTGGCGCATTAGCCGCTTTGGGTGGCTACCGCAATTCCATTAAAATGGATAAAGAGAAAGCCGCCAAGAATGCTCAAAACGGCCCACGAGATTCAGAATAATATGACGAACCCCAGCTCTCCAACCAATCCTTTAATACAATACGGTGAAGGCGACGGTACGCTACAAGCTGTTGGTGGATTAGCTGGTTTACGAACATTAGTTGAAACCTTCTATCGACTCATGGAAAACACGCCAGAGTTTCGACCTTTGTTTGATATGCACCCAAATAATATTGAACTCACCATAGATAAGTTAACGGCTTTTTTATCTGGTTGGATGGGAGGAGAGCGCTTATATGCTAAGACTTATGGCGAAATTAACCTTCCTCAAGCTCACGCCCATTTAGTCGTCACAGAAAAAGAAAAAGCCATGTGGTTGAATTGCATGGCCGCCGCTTTAGAAGAGCTAGGTTATTCAGACGAGCTAAAAAACTACTTATTACCTAAATTAGAGTTTCCTGCCGAACGTATTCGCCAAGTCAGCGCCGCACGACAAGGTCTTTAACATATGCCGATTTTTTAAAAGAATCGTCATGCCCTTATAGCAAAAAATGCTACCATTCGAATCCGAATAAATCGCTCTCCTAAAGGATCTCTTCATGGGCTTAAAAAGCGCGTATTACCTTATTTCATTGGCTGCAATTTGGGGAGCTTCTTTTCTATTTATGCGTATTGGCGCGCCTTCATTGGGCGGTGTTTGGCTTATTGAAGGTCGTGTTGGTTTTGCTGCTTTATTTCTTTTCTTTGTAGCACTGGCCTTAAAGAAGAAAATCAATTTTAAAGAGCATGGCAAACATTATGCTGTGATGGGGATTTTAAGTGCTGCTATTCCTTTCCTTTGTTATGGTTACGCAGCGCAATATTTAACGGCGTCATTAATGTCCGTAGTAAACGCCTTAACACCTATTTTTGGTACCGCAATAAGCGCACTCTATTTTCGAACGAAACTAGAATCGGGAAAAGTCTTTGGATTATGTCTCGGTTTATTAGGTGTCGCTGTAATTGTTGGACTTGATCCTGAGTTATTCGAAGGTAACAACCTGTTCGCGGTATTCGTCGTGCTGTGTGCGCCAATTTGCTATGGCATAGTGGGCACTTACACTCAAACAGCGAAAAAGGTAGACCCAATAGCAAACGCCTACGGATCAATGTTTATGGCGACCTTATTTATTACGCCGCTTTTGTTCTTTATCCCGCCTAACGCTGTCGCCGATATTAACTGGGTTGTGGTTGCTTCTGTTTTAGCACTAGGCGTTATTTGTACAGGCGTCGCGTTTCTGATTTTCTTTAAGTTATTAAACGATATCGGAATGCCATCAACTTTGACGGTGACCTTTTTAATTCCTATTTTCGGGGTGTTGTGGGGTGTGATTTTCTTAGATGAAATAGTCGGATGGCACACACTAATCGGTGCTGTTTTGGTTATCGCAGGTACGATTAAAACAACAGGCTTCACTTTAAAAACCGTCATAAAACCAACTCTCTGATTTAGTCGGTTTTAATAAAACGATTACGTTGAAACAACTTCTTTAATCACTCTAATACCAAGCCGCTTAGCCAACCGAGCTAAATTGGCTCTGTCCATAGACAAATGTTCAGCGGCTTTGGTCCAATTACCGTTTGTTTTGTCCAAAGCGGATCGAATCAAATTACGCTGATAAGCTTCTGTTTCTAAACGGAAATCTATTACTTCTTCCGCTTCGATTAACTCTTTCACTGTGTCACTTTTTTCAATTTGTATCCTTTCTTTTAATTCTTTGTCTATTTGTAACCCTGTAAGATGATCCGATGAAATAACGGTGATGCCAGTTGGTGTCTCAGCCTTGGCAAACAAGGCAGCACGAGAGATGACGTGCTCAAGCTCACGCACATTCCCAGGCCAGCGATACGCTTCTAATAACTCTATTGCGGAACGAGATAAGGTTAATTGCTGCAACCCCAATTTACGACGAAATCGTTCAGCGAAGAAACCCGCCAATAATGGAATATCACCTTGTCGATGGCGCAAAGCAGGGACTTGAATGGGAAACACACTGATGCGATGAAATAGGTCAGCGCGAAAACGACGCTCCGTGACTTCAGTTTCTAAATGACGATTGGTCGCGGCGATGATTCTCACATCAATTTTACGAACTTGGTCTTTACCAACCGCTTGAATTTCTTGGTTTTGAATCGCTCTTAGCAAGGTGCCTTGTACTTCTAATGGTAATTCACCGATTTCATCGAGGAATAAGGTTCCGCCATCTGCGAGCAAAAACTTTCCTTGGCGATCACGATCTGCGCCGGTAAACGCGCCTTTCACATGACCAAACAACTCGCTTTCGATTAGATGATGAGGAATCGCCGCACAATTCACATACACCATAGGCGATGCGGAACGTGATGAAGTTTGGTGGAGCATACGGGCGACCAGCTCCTTGCCAACACCTGTTTCACCTTCAATTAGAATGGCAAAATCAGAAGGTGCTACCAGCTTGATCGCTTGATCTAGCGCCTTCATAATCTCACTTTGACCAATCATCTCGCCACCATCTTTTACTTGAGCTTGTTCATTCATGGCTTGGAGGACGTGTTGTGCTCGCTGTGTTTTGTCTTCTAACTGCTCCATCAAAATGGCTGTATTCAAGGTCATCGCAGACATAGCGCCAATAATTTCTAATGCTCTTGTATCGATGTTATCAAATATGCCTGGGGTAATGCTGTCTAGCGTTACTACGCCAATCAGTTTGCCTTCTAAATGCAAAGGCACGCCCATACAAGAATGCACCCGTAGATGATCGTCATGGCCAATCACCATGCCGTCATAGGGATCAGGCAGTGCTGAATCAGCAGGAAATCGAACAGGATAATGACCGCTACAGATTTCCTTGAGTCGAGGATGTTCTTCGATAACAAAACGCCTTCCCATAAGGTCATCAGACAAACCACGCTGGGCAATCGGCCTCAGCACATCGTTGTTATTCACCAGCAAAACCACCGCATCACAATTAATAGTGGCACGTACGGCGTAGACCAATTGCTCAAAGCGATTAGGTTGAGTAACCGCACTGGCGAGATCGAGTGCAAAGCTAAGTAGGGCGTTGTTTGAAACCTGATTCATAGTGACTGACTTCATCGGATAGATGAATACATTGTGTCATATTGACTCAAAAATAACATAAGGACTTTATTTAAAATAAGTCATATTGACTCTATTATTTTTAAATATCTAATAACCATCTGTTTTTATTGATTATTTTTTATTGGCACAAACTTCGCAATAACAGAGAAAAGATATTAAAAACGAACTCTTGATTACCTCTATTACTAAGGAAGCGCCATGTTATCCCAACAACATATCGACACTGTAAAAGCCACTATCCCATTATTAGCCTCTGCAGGACCTGCTATTACAGAATATTTCTACAAGCGTATGTTTACTCATAACCCCGAGTTACAAGACGTATTCAACATGACACATCAAAAAACAGGACGCCAACCAGCGGCTTTGTTTAACGCGATTGCAGCCTATGCGACACACATTGATAACTTGGAAGTTTTGACGAGCGCCGTAATGCGTATCGCTCATAAACACACCAGCTTTAACATCAAACCAGATCAATACGATATCGTTGGTCATCACTTGATTGAAACTCTACGTGAATTAGCCCCTGACGCTTTTACCAAAGACGTAGAAGAGGCTTGGGTGGCCGCTTACGGACAATTGGCTGATATCTTTATCAAGATAGAAAAGGACCTTTATGAAGAGCGTGCTGCAAAAACTGGCGGCTGGAAAGACTTCCGCCGCTTTAAAGTGATTTCTAAAACA
Organism: Marinomonas ushuaiensis DSM 15871; assembly: GCF_000521805.1. Classification (GTDB taxonomy): domain Bacteria; phylum Pseudomonadota; class Gammaproteobacteria; order Pseudomonadales; family Marinomonadaceae; genus Marinomonas; species Marinomonas ushuaiensis. Next base: position 211,073 of record NZ_JAMB01000001.1, on the reverse strand, counting down.
CCAGAATCTGACTTGGTCACCAGTTTTGTGTTCGCTCCTGTCGATGGAGACGTGGTAATTGATTATCTTCCTGGTCAATATTTAGGTGTAAAACTGCACCCTAAAGGCAATCAATACGAAGAAATTCGTCAATACTCTTTGTCTACAGCGCCAAATGGTGAAACGTATCGCATTAGTGTGAAACGTGAGGGCAATGGCGATCTTGCTGGCGTTATGTCTAATTATCTTCACGATCACCTTAATGTGGGTGATGAAGTGCAATTAATGCCACCAGCGGGTGACTTTTATTTCCAAGACAAACAAAAGCCTGTTGTCCTCATTTCTGGTGGTGTGGGTTTAACACCTATGCAAGCCATGTTAGATACGTTCGCAAAACAAGGTTACGCACAACCAATCAGCTACTTACATGCTTGCGCAGTACCGAGCCAACATTCATTTAAAGATCATGTGAAAGGTCTAAAAACGTCTTTACCGTTGAGCGTACATACTTGGTATGAAAAGACAAATAAAACAGAAGAAGGCGTTTACGAAGGCAACATGACGCTAGAATCCATCAAAAATGATCTACCTATTACAGATGGTGAATTTTACTTATGTGGACCACTGGGCTTCATGATGTTTGTCAAACAACAGCTATTAACTCTAGGCGTGCAAGCGGATCGTATTCATTACGAATTATTCGGACCACACCAAGACGTTTAATTACTTTTGCGTGGCTCTTCTTTGTATGACACGTCTTGTTTGAAAAGTCATTCTTTAAAGGGTAAAAGTGCGCGAGTATCTTGATGGTATTCGCGTACTGCTTCCGCTTCTTCTTCACAGAAACGTCCAATCGCCTCACGAAATCCTTCATGAGCAATTTGATGAATACTGTGGCTAAACACAGGTTCGAAACCTCGCGCTATTTTGTGTTCCCCTTGAGTGCCTGGATCAAAATGCTGTAACCCTTTTTCCAAGCAGAACTCAATCCCCTGGTAATAACAGGCTTCGAAGTGCAAGCTATCAACTTCTTCCATACAACCCCAGTAACGACCGTAAAGTGAGTGATCGTCGAAGAAACACCAAGATGCAGCGATTTGTTCTCCAGCTCGATGAGCTTGTACTAAAAGAATCTGTTCGCCCATGGTTTCCGCTAACAAGCCAAAAAACTCACGAGTTAAATAGCCTTGCTGACCGCGCTTCGCGTAAGTGGATTGATAACACAGATAGAAGAAATCGATCTCTTCTGTACTTAACTCGCTGCCTAATTTTCGAATTAAGGTCACGCCTTGAGCTGCCACTTTTTCTCGTTCCTTCCGAGCGGTCTTGCGCTTACGGCTGGAAAAATACGAGAAGTAATTATCCATATTTTTATAGTCGCGATTGAACCAATGAAACTGGCAAGAAATCCGATGCAAAAGGTCTTTATTGGGTAAGAATAATTCGGCGTGTTCTGCTTGGGTAAACAACAAATGCCAGCTTGAAAAGCCTCGTTCTTGGTTTGCTTGTGTCATCAGTTCGGCTAATGCTGGGTACAGATGAGAAAAGCCAGCATTGTCGCCTGTTGGGTCAAGGTGGGAAAAAAGCCGCGGCCCTGTGACAGGAGAAAAAGGAATCGCCCAAATTCGCTTAGGATAATAACGTAAACCATGTTGCTGATAAGCATCAGCCCATGACCAATCAAAGACAAATTCACCTTGGGAATGGGTTTTCAAATAGGTTGGGGCAATTGCCAAAGGAACGTCTTCATCACTGCTTTCAACTTGATCTGTGATAAATAGATACTCTGGATACCAACCTGTACCATCACCAACACTGTGACTTTGCTCAAGCGCCTTATGAAAGACAAATTGCGCAAAAGGATAACGTGTTTCACCAATCGCCGCTTGCCACTTGGCTTCGCCTATTTGATCAACAGAATTAAACCACTGCGCTTTCACTTTTAGGATTCTTCCAGTTGTTGGCGCATAGCGTTCAGTAAACTCGCCATATCAGGTCGAACTTGTCGCCAGATGTAAAAAGACTCCGCTGCTTGACCAACCAACATACCCAAACCATCAGCACCAGTTGCACCATGATCAATAGCCCATTGCAAAAAAACAGTGGTGCCTTTTCCGTAAGTCATGTCATAGCACCAAGTACGCTCGTTCGCTAATTCGTCTTTTAAAGGCGGTAAGCTACTCGAACGGCTCGCAGAAGTGCCATTAATAATCAAATCAAACGCACCTTCTAACGCTTCAAATGAAGACGCAAGGCAACCAAACTTCTCAGCCAAGACCTGAGCTTTTTCAACCGTGCGGTTAGCAATGGTTACAGAGGATGGATTCTCTGCCAGAACATTATCTAAAATACCTTGGACGGCACCACCCGCACCAATAATCAGAATACGTTTGCCTTTTAAGCTTTGTTGATGAGTCTCAACTATGTCTCGTACCATGCCGACACCGTCTGTGGTGTCGCCAAACAGTTCGCCATTCTTACCCATCATTAAGGTATTGACGGCACCGGCTTTTTTAGCTCGTGAGCTCAGTACATCACACATGGCAAAAGCTCGATCTTTAAACGGCGATGTTACGTTAAGACCTTTTCCGTCTTTCTCGAAAAACGCTCGAACTTGGTTCTCAAATTCAACATCGTCGCCCAAAATTCGCATGTAGTTAATACCTTGCTGAGTTTCTTTAGCAAAATGCATGTGTATGTCAGGCGATTTACTGTGAGCAATAGGGTTTCCAAATACGGCGTATTGATCCAAAACATATCCTCTTTTTTTATTGTCTATAGGATTACAACCAATCTCTTGATGTTAGGTAATAATCCGTCAATTTGGCTTCATCACTACCCGGTTTGATTTGGTATTCGTATGTCCAACGAACCTCTGGCGGCAATGACATTAAAATCGATTCTGTGCGACCTAAACCACTCTGTAAACCAAAGTGCGTTCCACGGTCAAAGACCAAATTAAATTCCACATAGCGACCACGACGATGTAATTGAAAGTCGCGCTGTTGCTCGGTGAAAGGTAGATCTTTACGGCGTTCTAAAATCGGCGTGTAGGCTTTTGTATAACTGTTGCCTACAGATTGCATCATAGCGAAGCAATCTTCAAAACTGCCTTCGTTAAAATCATCAAAGAATAAACCGCCAATGCCTCGCGGTTCTCCACGGTGTTTCAAGTGAAAATATTCATCACACCATTTTTTAAAACGTGAATAATAACCTTCGCCAAATGGCTCAACCGCATCGCGCGATACTTGATGCCAATGGATACAGTCTTCTTCAAAACCATAATAAGGTGTCAGATCAAAACCACCACCAAACCACCAAACAGGTTCCATGCCGTCTTTATAAACAACAAACAAACGCACGTTAGCATGAGACGTCGGCGCAAAAGGGTTATTAGGATGAATAACGAGTGAAACACCCATGGCTTCAAAACGGCCACCGGCTAATTCTGGGCGGTCCACTGTTGCAGAAGGAGGGAGCTTATCGCCCATTACGTGTGAAAAATTCACTCCTCCTTTTTCGATCACTTTACCGCCAGCAATAACACGAGTTCGACCACCGCCGCCGTTTTCTCTATCCCATGCGTCTTCTTTGAAACGCATATCTGGCTCGAAGCTTTCTAAAGAGGCGCAAATTTGGTCTTGCAGCGATAGAAGGTATTGTTTTACCTCTTGAAGATTTGGCGATGTTGAGGAATGAGACATAATAAAAAAGCCTTAGTAAAAATTGCGGATAGTAACCTTAACGAACTTCTTCACTGTATATTTTACTGCCGTCAGGACGACTGCGTAACAAACTTAATATCCACATATATTGTTCTGTGTGTGGTTCGATCATAGCTTCTAATGCCTTATTCATTAAAATGGCATCCTCTCTATCATCACCAGTAGGGAAGTTTTCTAATTCAGGAAATATGTGTAATTCATACTTTCCAGATTTAGCATTGTAAGCTTGAAACATTGGAACTATATGCGCCTTGGACAGTTTCGCTAATTTCCCCAACCCTTTAATTGTCGCTTTCTCTGTTCCAAAGAAAGGAACAAACTCAGAGTGTTTTAGGCCTAGATCTTCATCTGGTAGATAATAACCAACACAACCTTTTCTAACCGACTGTAAGAAAGCCTTCACACCAGCACTTCTTGGATACACAACGCCATTGCCATACTGATTGCGCTGAACATGCATTACCCAATCCATTAAAGGGTCTTTATGGGGGTTCATAATAGTCGTCAAGGTATAGCCTAAAGAGGCAATCAAAGAACCTGTGTAATCAATCGACCAACAATGAGGGACAAGAGTGATTACATTTTCACCCTTATCTAAAAGAGGAAAAAGATGCTCTCCACCAATAATTTCATTTCGACTCTTTTTGTATTTTTCACTACGAACAAATAATTCACCGTACGCTAAACAAAACTGAGCTGCCGTCTCTAAGCTATGCTGCAATATCATTTCCCTCTCTTCTAGTGGTTTTTCAGGAAAACAATATTGAAGATTAATACGTGCACGTTTTAGCGCTCCTGTCTTTTTCTTCATAATCAAAGGAACAAGTTTTTTCGCCAGTTTATCTCGTATACGAAAAGGAACATAAGCCAAAGCGAGCACTAGAAGTATTAACAACCAAGTACCCCAAAATCGTGGGGCTAAAAAAGACCATTTAAAAGTAGGGTTGTGTAATTTATTATCTGTTGAAGTCATAAATTTTGTTTCATTTAATAAGTGAATCTAGGTATCGAAAGTAATCATGGTACCTTATTGAAGCAATTCCAATGAAGTAATAATCTTATATAACGAGCTTATTTTTAAGATAAACAACTTAGCGATAAGCTGTTCGCTAATCAGATAGAGCACGATCAAAAAAACTTGGGTCATTGGTACCTTGAACTGTTTAGCATCTAGCGCTTCATTGTGAGGATCTGGTAATGTCCTGGAACCATTACAGATTTACCGAATAAAAAAGCTAAATAGACCTGTTTAATTTGGAATGTGCTGATCTTACTGCTCACCTTAAGTAAAAAGTGAGATCAGCTTACATAAATAATATGTTGCTCATCATCGTAACTGAAATCGAGGATGACCTGAATTTGCCTTTCATCAAAATGCATCTTAGAAACTAAATTAGCGCTGCCTTTTTCAGCTTTCTTTGCGAGCTCTCTTAATTGCCTTTCTAGCATCATCCAAACGACATCATCTCTTGATTCATCCATGTTATATGTCGATTGAAACTTCCTGCGCAACCAACCGAAATAAAGCAGTGAATTCGTTTTAATATCAGAATTCTCGCCACTATCGGTTTCAGTATAAGCAAGCCCATAAACCGCAAACTCGCTTAACAAATAGGCTTTCCACTGCCGCATAAACTGTTCTAAATATGGCAAAAACTTTCTCCAAACCGAGCTGTAATCAACTCATTATTTAAGTATAAAACTCACCTCGCTTTTGAAGATTTGCCTTAGCGCACCTATCTCACCACGATCACCAACCGGTGTTGATGTCGCATGTGCATTTACGTAACCCAGAAGGTAACAAACTAATTAGAAGAGTTGATCATAACCAACCTAGCTATTTGCTTGTTTTATAAATCAAAGTAATCCCTACACGTTTCACGTGGAACAGAAAATCAATCCTATCCCTATTTGATTGGTTACAGATCGATAAAGATTAAAGTCACCGCTTTAGTCTTTTTTATACCAGTCGATCACGGTAGGCGCTATTTCAGGACCAGAGACAAAAAAGTGTCCATTGAGAAGAGTTTTACGCTGATTATAGCGAAAAGGTTTTCCTGTCGGTGTTACTAGCATTCCTCCAGCGGCTTCGATTATCGCTTGTTGTGCAGCCGTATCCCATTCACTTGTCGGTCCTCGACGTAAATGCAAGTCAGCAATGCCTTCCGCTATACGACATCCTTTTATAGAACTTCCTTTTGGTAGCTCTCGCACTTGTTCATAGGTTAATTTCAATGTCGCTTTTAGATCTTTCGGTAATGCTGGGCCATGACTTCGACTTGTCATCACAATGATTGGATCTCGAGGCGCGCGTATTTTAATACTTTCATATTCATCACCTTGCCATTTCATAGCACAAACAGGCAGACCTTTCCATGAACGAGTGACACCGAAATAACCCTCGGTAGTAGTTGGTAAATACACCATACCAACAATTGCTTCGCCGTTTTCCACAAGCGCAATATTGATGCTGAACTCGCCATTACGCTTAATAAATTCTTTTGTACCATCTAACGGATCAACAACCCACAACATTGACCATTGAGAGCGTTCTTCAAATGACACTACGCCTTCTTCAGAGCTCTCTTCTGAAAGAACAGGAATATCGGGTGTAAGTAACTGCAAGCCTGCTAATATAACCTTGTGCGCAGCAAGGTCAGCAGCGGTAACCGGACTGTCATCAGACTTTTGCTCAATGCCCAAATCTGAGCGTTGATAAATATCCATGATCACATCGGCGGCATCGTGTATTATTTTTTGAAGAGCTTGGAAAGTAGGGTGTGTATTAACGTCCTTCATGACAGCCTCAAATATGACAACAAAATAGAGTCAACGTATTTTTGATGAGTAAAACAGACTTATGAGTAAAGCAGAAAAGCAGTCTACACCACAAGCCGTTCGTTTAGATAAGTGGCTTTGGGCCGCACGATTTTACAAAACTCGTTCACTTTGTAAGGATGCGATCGATGGCGGCAAGGTTTCCTACAATGGCAGCAAGGGTAAATCGAGCCGTAATGTGGAAATAGGAGCCTTAATTGGTATACGAGCAGGCTGGGATGAAAAGGTTGTTGAGATCAAAGCCATCAGCGCTCAACGCCGTGGTGCGCCAGAAGCTCAGTTACTATATGAAGAAACCCCAGAGTCTGTCGAGAAACGTGAACGCCGCGCACTAGAAAATAAATCTTACGGTGGCCGTATTATGGCAGACCATAAACCCAACAAAAAAGAGCGACGCGATATTAAACAGCTTAAAAAAGACATCTTTAGCGATGTAGATTAGCTTCCTTTAAATTACCGATGTTGATTAAAGTATAAACTCAACATCGGTTATAAAGACCTTCACGGTTTTCAACACAACCCGATAACTCCAACTCCATTAGCACCTGCATCATGATTCCTGCATTCATTTTTGTATGGCGAATCAATGAATCAAAGTCCATCGCGTATGATTCCTTTTCCAGCAGCTTTGCAATGACTCTTGCTTCTGCTGAAAGCGAACTAGGAATTTCATTAAGAGAGGATAAGCTCGAAACAGAAGTGATCTCTATCTGGTTTGTTACAGGCTTTTTGTACTTCTCTCTTTTACCAACTGATTTTTTATCAACCCGCTTTTTATCAGCAAGCGAATGTTTAGGTAACTTAGCGATATGAGAATGAGAAAGAGACACACATTCAGCCAAAATATCATCCACATGACGAACTAAGGTCGCGCCTTGTCGAAGCAATTCATGGCAGCCTTCTGATTGCGGATCAGACAAACGACCTGGCAGAGTAAACACTTCTCGGTTTTGTTGTACGGCATAACTCGCACTGATCAGAGAACCACTTTTGATTGACGCTTCTGAAACGAGGATTCCCATACTTAAGCCACTGATGATTCGATTACGAGGTGGAAAGAGGTGTGGTTTAGGACTTATGGTTAGTGGGTATTCACTAATTAACGCACCACCTTGTTCTAAAACTTGCTCAAAAAGAGCCGTATTATGAGTAGGATAACGATGCAGAAGCCCGGTTCCCATGATGACTAACGTCGGTGTAATTTGACTTTCTAGAGCACCTTGATGAGCGGCCGTGTCAATTCCCATTGCGCCACCGCTCACCACACAAACACCACGATCGGATAATTTTTTAGCAAACTGAAAGGTTGCATCACGCCCATAGCGAGTGCATTTTCTTGCGCCTACTATGCCAATTTTAGGAAGCATGAGAGCATCTCGACTTCCTTCCAAATACAAAAATGCTGGAGCAACGCTGATTTCTTTTAAGTCGTCTGGATAGTCTTCCTCTTCTTGAAGTACCAAATGGTGATGATCTTCGTCTAACCAAACTAAGGTGTTATCTCGCTTTATCTTTTGTTCTTCAGTTAGTGTCCCATTAGATAAATAATCCATGGCTTGTCGAGCGGTTATTTCAGGCCATTTTAAGGTCCTTAATAATTCGTAAGACAAACCGTAGCCAACGCCTTCGCTTTCTTCAAATTTGTTTATTTCAAAGAGGTCTAAAGCGTCTGACTCATCATCCGATGGGTTCAGCTGGAGTTGATTAAGATAAGTATAGAGACGAGAAAGTCGTGCTGGCCCAATGCCATCTAAGAAACTAAGGCACAACCAATCACTTTTTGTTAAACCGGCTAAATAAGATTTATTCATAACGAAACTGCTTCCTTGCAATTCACTCAACGGTAGACAACTTATCACCAAACCGTTTTTATTTAAGAGATAAACTCAGGCATTCCTTGCCTAAAACATTCTAACCAAACACAAATAGGTTTTGGCTATAAACCTATTCAATCATATTGCACAAAAAACCGCCATGAGAGGACTGCTCAAAAGGCAGAGTTGCGTTACAATAGAGTAATGAAAAGAGTAGGAGAGATCGTCTCCACTCATGAACAAAGACACATCGTTGGAAAAGATCATGGCTGTTTTAACTGTACTTGAATACCCAGACAAACGCTTACGCAAGGTTGCGAAGCCAATCAGTGAGTTTACGGATGAGCTACAAACTCAAATCGATGACATGCTAGACACCATGTATGACGAAAATGGTTTGGGATTAGCCGCGACTCAAGTGGATTATCATCATCGCCTAGTGGTAATGGATTTTTCTGAAGAGCGTAACGAACCCATTGTTTTCATCAACCCAGAGTTTGAAATTTTAGACGATGAAGCGAATGAGTTTCAAGAAGGTTGTTTATCTGTACCTGGTTTTTACGAGCACATCTATCGTGCTGCCAAGGTAAGAGTAAAGGCACTAGATCGCCACGGTAAACCATTCGAGTTAGAAGTTGATGAGTTGATGGCTGTTTGCGTTCAGCATGAAGTAGATCATCTTGATGGCAAACTCATGGTGGATTATATATCCCCACTCAAGCGTAACCGAATTAAAAGTAAGTTAGAGAAAGCTCACAAGCTTGCTCTAAAACAAGGTTAAAATTTTTATAACCTTCTAATTCTAGATCATTGCTTTTAAGTCGTTATTCTTAGACCGACAATATATATATTTTAAAATCAGGCTTTGGCCTGATTTTTTGTTAAGGAAACACTATGCAAACATCACCACTTCGCATCGTTTTTGCGGGAACACCAGAATTCGCCGCCGCTAGCTTACAAGCTATTATTGAGAAACAATCTATCAACCATTACGACATTGTAGGCGTTTATACTCAGCCAGACCGTCCAGCAGGGCGCGGTCAAAAGCTTGTACAAAGTCCAGTAAAACAACTTGCCATCGCCAATGACATTCCTGTCTTTCAACCATTAAATTTCAAACAAGAAGAAGACAAAGCACAACTTGCTGAACTAAATGCGGATCTAATGGTTGTGGCGGCGTATGGAATCATTTTGCCAAAGGTTGTGTTGGACACACCTAAACTTGGTTGTATCAATGTTCATGCGTCCTTGTTACCGCGTTGGCGTGGTGCCGCACCTATCAACAGGGCGCTAATCGCTGGGGATTTAGAAACGGGTATTACCATCATGCAAATGGACGTTGGTTTAGATACAGGTGATATGCTGTTAAAGCATCAATGCGACATAACACCAACCGACACTTTCGCAACACTTCACGATCGTCTAGCCACTATTGGAGGCGAAGCTTTAATCGAATCATTAGAGTATTTGAAAGAAGGAACATTAACTCCAGAAGAGCAAGACGAAAGCCAAACCTGTTATGCGGCTAAACTAACGAAGTTGGAAGGTGAAGTTAATTGGTCTAAGTCTGCAGTAGAAATTGAGAAACAGATAAGGGGCTTATCACCTTGGCCTGGATCCTATACAAACAGCCTTTCTGGTGTGATGAAAATTCATGCGATTGGGCTATCTAGCGTGAGTGATGAATCAACCTCACCTGGAGAAATCATTGTAGTAAACAAAGACGGCATTGTTGTAGCAACAGGGCAAGGCTCCATTCTTATTACGGATATTCAATTTGCTGGTGGCAAACGTATGAAAGTTCAGGATGCACTAAATGGCAAACACAAGTCGGCTCTGAAAATTGGTCAACGTCTTGGTGTTAGCGAAAATGAAAGTGAAAATAAAAGTGAGCAGGCATCATAATGAAACCATCAGATACAACGTCAATACAACACAGTGCTCGCCAAGTCGCGATTGAAATCATTGCTAATATCTTACTTCAGCAAGGCTCTTTGAGTACACAACTTGCCCGTCACCAAACCGATGTAGCAAGCGAACACATTCCACTACTTAAAGAATTATGCTTTGGCGTATGCCGCCAGTACCCGAAATTAAACAGTGTTGCTTTAAGTTTGTTATCACATCCTTTTGAAGAAAAGGATACAGATTTATACGCGACCTTGCTTTTGGGCCTTTACCAGCTTAGTTATATGAACACACCAGACCATGCTGCCGTAAATGAGTCTGTTGAAGCTTGTCGATTACTCAATAAAGATTGGGCAACAAAACTCATGAATGCAGTCTTACGTCGTTATCAACGAGAAGGCGATGAGATCATAGCGAGTTTGGAATCTATGCCTTCGGTTGAATACAACCAGCCGAAATGGTTAGTAAAACGTTTCAATAAGCATTGGCCTGATCAGCTTGAAGAAATAATCGAAGCCAGCAATACACATCCTCCTATGTGTATTCGTGTGAATGAGAGTGCGGTTTCACGTGAAACATATCAAACGCAATTGTCAGAATTAGGTATAAAGTCAAATGCAGGTGAGTTCTCACCCTCTGCGTTATACCTAAGAAATGCGGTTCGAGTAAGTGAGTTACCAAACTTCGAGGAAGGTTTTTCAAGCGTTCAAGATGAAGCGGCTCAGCTGTCTGCACATATTCTTTTGCCTAAATCAGGAGAGAAAGTACTTGATGCTTGCGCAGCGCCAGGTGGTAAAACAGGGCACCTTTTAGAAGTAGCAAAAGACATTGAACTAACTGCGGTTGAATTAGAGCCTTGGCGCATGGAAAAAATTGAGTCCAACCTTGAACGTTTAGGTTACTCAGCCCATCTAATTTGTGCTGACGCAGGAGACTTAGATGCTTGGTGGGAAGGGGAACAGTTTGACAAGATTCTATTAGACGTACCTTGTTCTGCGACAGGTGTTATTCGCAGAAATCCAGACATTAAGATCAATCGCAAGCCAGCCGATATTAATGAGCTTGTTGAAATTCAACGAGAGATAGTGAATCAGGTTTGGAAAACACTTAAGCCAAATGGTTTCTTGCTTTATGTAACTTGCTCTTTGATGCCAGAAGAAAACGAACAACAAATACATCAGTTTTTAGAAAGCCAACTAGACGCTAATGAAGTTCCTTTAAATACTATTAATGAAGATTTATCAATAGAGTGGGGGATTCCGGTAAGTCATGGTCGCCAGCTTTTCCCAAGCTTAGAAGGTCATGATGGTTTCTATTATTGCTTACTACAAAAAATAAGCGCCTAAAAAGATCGTTAACTAAACCCAGTCAATTGTTTCACATGGAACACAGTTGACTGGGTATTTTTTTGCCTGGTATTTACAGTCTTCTCTATCCGACATCTCTACTTAAAAAGTAACAAGAGAAAAAGAGAGGTGATAATAAGTACTAAGAACAGAAGCCAATACAAAGAGTGTGAAAATAAATATGAGTATTTTCCAAGATCAAGTTAAATAATTGTGCTTATGTGGTTAAACTTAACCTATTAAATTAAAAGTCTTGTGATGCTATTTCATTGGCCACAATGGCCTAGATAAAGCAATAAACCCGAACATTAAACGCAGAGTCTAAAATACATCTGACTCTAAGGCAGAATATGAAAATCATTATTATAGGTGCGGGCCAAGTTGGCGCCACTCTTGCGGAAAATCTAGCAAGTGAAGATAACGACATAACAGTCATCGATAAAGATTTAGATCGCCTTAGAGAACTTCAAGACAGGCTAGACATCCAAACCGTTCAAGGCAATGGTTCACACCCAGATATTCTTGAACAAGCTGGTGGAAATGACGCTGACATGCTTATTGCTGTGAGCAACCAAGACGAAACAAATATGATTGCCTGTCAGGTTGCTCATACTTTGTTTAAAACACCAACTAAAATTGGCCGTATTCGTACCAGCGCTTATTCGAAGTATCCTGAATTATTCTGTGACCAAGCACTTCCTATGGATGTCCGCATCAGTCCTGAAAAAGAAGTCACAAAACATTTAAGTCGATTAATTCGTTACCCTGGTGCATTGCAAGTTATGGAATTTGCCGAAGGTAAAGTACAACTGGTTGTAGTGAAGGCAGAAAAGGGTGGACCACTAATCGACCAGCAGATTAGTTTTTTGAAAGAACACATGCCTTCCATTCAAACTCGTATTGCCGCGATTTATCGAGATGGTAAATCCATTTCCCCTGACGGCAATACTTACATTCGCGCCAACGATGAAGTCTTCTTCCTAACCGCTCAGCGAGACGTATTAGATGTAATGAGTGAACTGCGTCCACTTGATATACCTTATCGTCGCATCATTATTGCCGGTGGCGGTAACATTGGCGAACGCCTTGCACAGAGTCTAGAAAAAGAATACCGAGTTAAAATTATTGAACGAGATCCAGAACGCTGTCGTTATTTATCAGAAACGCTGGATAACACCATTGTTTTGCATGGTGATGCTTCTAAGCAGGAATTGTTGCTTGAAGAAAATATAGAATCAACTGACGTGTTTTGTGCACTGACCAACAACGATGAAGCCAATATCATGTCTTCAATGCTGGCAAAAGTTCTGGGTGTTAGAACGGTTATGACCATTATCAATAATCCGGCTTATGTAGATATCGTTCAAGAAGGCATGATCGACATTGCCATCTCACCTCAACAAACCACCATTAGCTCACTCCTAAGTTATATTCGCCGTGGTGATGTTGTGAACGTTCACTCCATGCGTAAAGGTGCAGCAGAAGCACTAGAAGCTGTCGCTCATGGTGATTATCGATCTTCTAAAGTGGTTGGTCGAAGTATCGCAAATTTGAACCTGCCAGAAGGTGCAACGATTGGTGCGATTGTTCGAGAAGACGATTTAATTATTGCCACCAGCGAGTTGGTTATTCAAGCAGAAGATCACGTCATTCTTTTCGTAACGAACAAGAAACAAATACCCGCAGTGGAACAACTCTTTCAAGTAGGTTTGACCTTCTTTTAAGAATTTTTTTAAACACGCTTTGAAATTTTAACGGACGCTCGATATAAGATTCTTATCGAGCTCTAGGAAGAAAGTATGCATTTTAGTGTCATTACTCGCGTCATTGGTTTATTGGTAATGGTCTTCAGTATCTCGCTGATTCCACCCATTATTGTTTCTCTGATTTACAATGACGGTGCGCTTGATGCATTTCTTTATGCGTTATTGGTCAATTTATTAGGCGGTTTTCTTCTTTGGTTTCCTGTTAGAAACGCACGCGGAGAGCTAAAAATTCGTGACGGATTCTTAGTTACCGTTCTTTTCTGGACGGTACTTGGCCTTTTTGGTTCAGTGCCTTTTTTCCTATCTGAAAACCCAGACCTTTCCTTTACTGACTCTTTGTTTGAATCCATGTCAGGGTTCACAACCACAGGGGCGACCATTCTTACTGGGATTGATGACTTACCGAAATCCATCTTGTTTTATCGTCAGTGGATTACCTGGTTAGGCGGTATGGGTATCATCGTTTTGGCCGTGGCAATCATGCCGATGTTAGGTATCGGTGGTATGCAGCTTTATCGAGCAGAAACACCAGGCCCAGTAAAAGACACCAAGCTCACACCACGTATAGCGGAGACCGCAAAAGCGCTTTGGTACATTTATGCGACATTAACCAGTGTGTGTGCTTTAGGATATTGGATAGCAGGCATGTCTTTATTCGATGCTATTTGTCACAGCTTCTCGACGGTTGCCATTGGTGGTTTCTCAACCCACGATGAGAGTATTGGTTATTTCAATAGTGTGGCAATTGAATTGATATGTGTCTTCTTTATGATCGTTTCCGCTTTCAACTTCGCTTTGCATTTCTTCGCTTGGAGACACAAAAGTATTTGGCATTACTTTAAAGACCCTGAAGCCCGTTTCTTTTTATTGATCTTATCAAGTACGGTATTGTTATCGACTCTCGTTTTAGCAATGACATCAACATTTGATTGGAGTACGTCTTTACGCTATGCGGTATTCGAAGGCGTTTCGATTGCAACGACATCGGGGTTTAGCACCTCGAACTTTTCGAACTGGCCACATTTCTTACCTTTCTTATTGATCGTCACGTCTTTCGTTGGTGGTTGTGCAAGCTCAACCGGTGGCGGTATGAAGGTAATTCGTATCTTATTGATCCTTAAGCAAGGTCTCCGAGAGATACAACGTTTGATACATCCTAATGCAGTCATTCCCGTCAAAGTTGGTGGCAAAGCCATTCAAGAAAGAGTGGTCTCTGCCGTATGGGGATTCTTCTCGGCTTACTTGTTGGTTTATATCGTATTGATGATTGGCTTGATGGCAACAGGTTTGGATCAAGTTACTGCTTGGTCTGCTGTTGCCGCCACATTAAATAACCTTGGCCCAGGTTTGGGCGAAGTATCCTCAAGTTTCGCTAGTATTGGCGACCCAGCAAAATGGATGTTGTGTTTCTCTATGTTGCTTGGCCGTTTGGAAGTATTTACTTTGTTGGTTTTATTTACACCTATGTTTTGGCAACGATAAAAGGGAAGATCAAACGTGACGCCTGCTATCAATCTATTAAAGAAACAAAAAATTTCATTTAGTATTCATGAATATGAGCACGACCATAATTGCACCAATTTTGGCGAAGAAGCAGCACAAAAACTTGGCCTCGATCCAGCCTGTGTCTTTAAAACCTTGCTAGTAAGTGATGACAAACAATTTTTTGTCGCCATTGTTCCAGTTATTGGCACACTAAATTTGAAACGTGCCGCCAGTGCTTTCAATGTGAAAAAACTACGCATGGCAGACATCAAAGAAGCAGAGCGTTTAACCGGTTATTTGGTGGGTGGCATTAGCCCTATTGGACAGAAGAAAAGCCTTATCACTTGTATCGATCAAAGTGCAAAAGGCATCAACAAAATCTATGTTAGCGGCGGACAAAGGGGATTGGATATTGGCTTGTCCCCAAATCACCTGAGCCTTGTTTGCCGCAACACAATATTCGCTGATATTGGTGAGAATTAATCTCTAAAGAACCTCATTCAATCCATTCATATTTTTGGCAAGGTAATTTTCAAATGGCACAAATTAAACCCATTATTCTGTTAGACCGAGACGGCGTTATCAACCAAGACTCGGATCAATACGTTAAGTCAGTTGAAGAATGGCTACCCTTGCCAGGTAGTATCAAATCAATTGCCGCTTTGTCGAAAGCAGGCTTTAAAGTGTTTGTTGTTACCAATCAATCAGGTATTGCTCGTGGTTATTATGACGAAGCAACACTTCAAACCATGCACGACAAAATGATTAGTTTAGTAAAAGAAGAGGGTGGCCATATTTCAGGAATACAATATTGCCCCCATGGTCCAGACGACAATTGCACTTGCCGTAAACCCAAAAGTGGGATGATTGAAGCGATTGAGGCGCAGCTTGGTTTATCTTTCCAAGAACACCCAGCGATTATGGTTGGAGACTCTCTTAGAGATCTTCAGGCAGGCGAAGCGCGAGGATGTGCACCGGTATTAGTATTAACTGGGAAAGGCCGTGAGACTCAATATAAGAAAATAGATTTCCCGTTTACCGTTTATACAGATTTATCAGCATTTTGTATTGCGACCTTATTCAAATACTCATAAATCGAGACTTATAAGTATTTGCGTAAGAACATAAAAAAGTTTGTAAGTATTTACTACCTATGTATCTACTTAAAAACGATTCAAATTTACAGATGGCCTTATTGCACAAGTATCAAAAGTTAATCTTTATTGGCATGATAAAAGTTCGCTGCTTTGGCTCGGTTTCCGCAGTGCTCCATGCTGCACCATCGACGTTTCTTCCCACGAGATGTGTCTAGAAACATCAGGATACATTTCTCATTCGAACAAGATTTGATCTGTTGGTTTTGTGGTGAGGTAAGTAACTCAGCCGCTTCGTTGGCGATTTTTCCAAGTAATTGATCCAGCGTCAACGTTTGATACAAAGGCCGCAAAGACACGCCTTCATCAACAGTCTCTAACCTTTTCTGCATCGGTGCATGACACAAATACTTATTTACAACATCTATTGCGTCTTCAGAAAGCGCTTGCTGGTCACTTTGATTTGTCATCAGCGTTTTTATTGCTTCTCTTAGCAACCAGACAGATTCTATGTCTGCATCATCATGACTGGTTGTTAATGTAATGCCTGCCTCAGTCGCCCATTGGTGAACGTCGTCAAAACTAGCCAATAGATCAACCGTCTCACCATGGCATGCAAACTGAGTATTTATCAGGTCCATGGCGAGATGATTGCCCACATGGATAAAGGATCTTTTATGATTTTTCATAGTAACCATTATAAAACACCTTTACAGGTTATAACAGGAAAGGTTATAAACCGCACACAGACTAACCTTTAAAACTATCTTTAGAGGTTATAATAAAATTATTAATAAGGAACAAACCATGGCTAATACTCAAGGCATACATCATCTTGGACTTACCGTTTCTGATGTAAAAGCAGCAAGTGCGTTTTTCATCGAAGCGCTAGGCTTTAAACAAGTAAATGAAGTGCCAACTTATCCAGCTATTTTTGTGAGCGATGGCACTATCATGCTGACACTTTGGCAAGTAGAAAATCCAGCAACAGCAACCCCATTCGATCGTAAAACCAATCTTGGTTTACACCATTTTGCTTTGCGCGTTGCAGAGAAGACAGAATTAGCAACACTGCACGAACAGCTGTTGGCACGTGATGACGTCACCATTGAATTCGCACCAGAAGCATTAAGCAACAGTGGTATTGAGCATATGATGTGCCGTATTCCTGGCAACCTTCGCCTTGAGCTAATCAAGTTATAAAGGAATGCTTTATGACGTTCCCCAATACTAATATCAATACTACGCCTTCAGCTTTCCACAAAGGCGAAATTCAGGCACAGAAACATGTCGGTATGCATGAAGAGATGGCGCATTGGGGAGCCAAAGCGATCCGTCCATTTTTTATTGAACAACATCGGCTGTTTTTCAGCGAGCTACCTTTTGCGGTTGTGTCTGCCACAGACAAAATGGGCAAACCTTGGGTGACCTTATTAACTGGTGAACAGGGTTTTATGCATTTCCCTGATGACAAAACACTGCATTTCGCCACTCAACCAATACAGGGCGATGCTCTAGAAGACGCTTTTATTGAAGGGGCTGATATTGGGTTAATCGGTATTGAACTGAGTAATCGTCGCCGTAACAGAGCAACAGGATCGATAGCGAAAAATGACGGTCAAGGCATCACGTTTGAAGTGTCACAGTCCTTTGGTAATTGCCCTCAATATATTTCGGAACGTGTTTGGCAGTATACGAAAACCAACCCTAAAGACATGAGTTCAACGCGCCACAGTAAATTAACTGAATCCATGCAAAAGTGGATTTCGTCCGCCGATACTTTATTTATCGGCAGCGGCTACAAAGAAGAGGGTGAGCACAGATCCAATGGGATGGACGCTTCTCACCGAGGCGGTTCACCCGGTTTTATGAAGGTGCTCAATGAGCGTCAATTGGTACTTCCCGATTATTCTGGCAATAATTTTTTCAACACCATAGGCAACTTAATACTCAGCCCTTTAGTTGGTTTACTGTTTCTGGACTTTGAAAAAGGTAATATGCTGCAAATAACGGGGCGGGTGGACATTGATTGGGATTCAGACAAGATTCAAGAACACCCTGGCGCGCATCGGCTCTTAAACATTGAGATAGACGAAGTGGTGCAATTGAACGCGGTACTGCCTTTGCGCTGGAGTTCGCCAAACAGCATCAAAGGTGGTTTACGTGTTACCAAAAAAACAATCGAGAGTGACACTGTTACCTCATTTGAATTTGTTCCTGCCGACCTAAAAAGCACAGAAGCATTGTCTCGCTTTTATGCTGGCCAACATTTACCCATACAGTTGCCTCTGTCCGAGGGAAAGCCACCTGTTGAACGCACTTACTCGCTCTCTAACTCACCGATGGATGATCATTATCGGATCAGTGTGAAACGAGAAGACAAAGGCATAGGTTCACAACATCTACACGACGCTATTCAAGTAGGCGATGTCATTCAAGCCAAGAAGCCAAGCGGCGATTTCACTCTAAAATACGCAACAAGACCCATTGTGTTAATCAGTGCAGGCATTGGTGTGACACCATTGGTGAGTATGTTGCACTCTCTAACTCAGACACAAAAGTCATTGCTCGTGCATTTTCTTTATGCCGCTCGTAATGGCAAGAATGCACCTCTATTAGGTGACATTAAAACACTGCAAAAACAACATGAAACGCTTCACCTTGATGTTGTTTTTAGCCAGCCAAATGAACAAGACATGATAGGAAAAGATTACGATAGAAAAGGGCGAATAGACGGAGCGCTTATCCAACAACATGTGCCAGACCTAAATGCGGACTTTTACCTTTGTGGCCCAACAAGTTTCCTCAATAACATAACCTCACAGCTAGAGATTCTAGGCGTAAAACGCTCTGCGATATATTATGAGAGCTTTTAAGTCTTTCAAAACATTAGTTTTTCTATACGGTTGGTAAGGAACAGCCGTTTTTTCATTTCTATTCGATGACAGTTTAAAGATCTTGTCATATAAGTGTCATAGGTGATGCGTATAGTTCTCATTATAACTTAATCTGGAGAACTAAAATGAAACGTTTATATCCATTACTTGTTGCCTCTATGTTTGTTGCAGGCGCTGCAAATGCCGATTTTTCTTTAGACAGTCGTTACACAGATAACGATCACGATTTAATTGCCGATATCCCAACGGATAAATCTAAACTACTTGACCCAAGCACTTTGATTTTTGCTTACACGCCAGTGGAAGATCCAGCTGTTTATGCGGATGTTTGGTCTGAGTTCTTGGAGCACATGGAAGGTGTTACAGGTAAAAAAGTTCGTTTCTTCCCTGTTCAATCTAACGCTGCGCAAATCGAAGCAATGCGTGCGGGTCGTCTTCATATTGCAGGTTTCAACACAGGTTCTAACCCATTAGCGGTAGCCTGTTCTGGTTACCGTCCATTCACTATGATGGCAGCGGAAGACGGTTCTTTTGGTTACGAGATGGAGATCATCACCTACCCAACTTCTGGTATTAACTCTCCTAAAGACCTTAAAGGCAGCAAGTTAGCCTTCACATCTCAAACGTCTAACTCTGGTTTTAAAGCGCCTTCTGCGATTCTAAAAGCGGATTTTGATTTAATCCCTGAACGTGATTTCGAACCTCTTTTCTCTGGTAAGCATGATAACTCTATCTTGGGTGTAGCAAACAAAGATTACCCAGCGGCAGCGGTAGCAAACTCAGTGTTGAACCGAATGATTGACCGTGATGTGGTAAAAGCCAGCCAAGTGACGTCTATTTACAAGTCTGAAACCTTCCCAACAACAAGCTACGGTGTGGCGCATAACTTGACGCCTGAGCTTCAAGAAAAAATCAAAGAAGCATTTTTCTCTTACAAATGGGAAGGCTCTAAATTGAAAGAAGAGTTCTCTAAAGAAGGTCAGTTCCTGCCAATTACATTCAAACAACATTGGAATGTAATCCGTAAGATTGATGACGCGAATGGCGTTTCTTACAACTGCCGATAGGACGCATCAGTGCTTAAAATTGAACATTTAAAAAAGCGATATAAAACAGGCCCTTGGGTTCTAAAAGATATTAGCTTTGAAGTACCTGATGGTGAGATCGTTGGACTTATCGGCCCGAGTGGGGCCGGTAAATCGACGATGATTCGTTGTGTGAATCGCTTGATCGACCCAAGCGAAGGCAATATTCAGCTCGATGGTGTTAACTTGAGTAACTTGTCTTCTAGCAAGGTACGCGAACAACGTCGTCATATCGGGATGATCTTCCAAGAATACGCCTTGGTCGAAAGATTGAGTGTGATGGAAAATGTCTTGTCTGGTCGTCTAGGTTATTTGCCTTTCTGGCGCTCGTTTTTACGTCGCTACCCAGAAAAAGACATAGACAATGCGTTTGAATACTTGGATCGCGTTGGCTTAATTGATCACGCCAACAAACGTGCCGATGAACTGTCTGGTGGTCAGCGACAGCGTGTCGGTATTGCCAGAGCCTTGGCGCAAGACCCACGCTTGTTGTTAGTGGACGAACCAACGGCCAGTTTGGACCCTAAAACCTCTCGTCAAATCATGCGTTTGATTCAGTCTATTTGCCGTGAAAAATCCTTGTCGGCGATCATCAATATTCATGACGTGCCACTGGCGATGCAGTTTGTAGATCGTATTATTGGTTTACAAGGCGGCGAAGTGGTGTTTGATGGCAAGCCAGATGAATTAACAGAAGACGTGTTAACTCGCATTTATGGCGATGAAGATTGGACGGATGTTAAAGCAGAAGACGATGATTTAGGCATAGATCAGGAAAATGATCAGGAAAGCGAGGAGGCCGCTTAATGCGTACTTGGGAAAGACCTCATTATCTTGTGCCTGATAAACGCTGGCGTATCGCGCTTTGGATTGCGTTTTTTCTCTACCTGATTGTTGGCATCGGCAGTATCGAAGTAAATTGGCTGCGCGTTTATGAAGGACTAGAACGCGGCGGTCGTTTTGTGGAAGGTTTCTTAAACCCTAACTTTACTCGCCGAGCGGCAGATATTTATTCAGGGATTTATGAAAGCTTAACCATGACGGTGACCTCAACGGTTGTGGGTATAC
This sequence comes from Marinomonas ushuaiensis DSM 15871, assembly GCF_000521805.1. Lineage (GTDB taxonomy): Bacteria > Pseudomonadota > Gammaproteobacteria > Pseudomonadales > Marinomonadaceae > Marinomonas > Marinomonas ushuaiensis. The sequence goes on along the minus strand of NZ_JAMB01000001.1, from coordinate 190,065 downwards.
TTTTGTCTATTCCTTTTGGAATGGGTGCAGCACGCAACATTTCACCCAAACCCATTTATTTATTCTGCCGATCTTTTATTGCTGTTTCGCGCTCTATGCAAGAAGTGATTGTCGCGATTTTTTTGGTGGCACTGTTTGGCTTTGGTGCGTTTGCAGGGTTTCTAACCTTAACCTATGCAACCATTGGTTTCTTAGGAAAGCTGCTGGCGGAAGAAATTGAAGAGATAGATAAGAAGCAATTGGAAGCCATTGCATCAACAGGTGCTTCTTGGTTACAACGCATGCACATTGCGATTTGGCCACAAGTTATGCCACGTATGATTGGGTTGTCTTTTTATCGATTCGATATCAACTTTCGTGAATCTGCGGTCATCGGTATTGTTGGCGCTGGCGGTATTGGCGCGACCTTAAATACCTCGATTGATCGTTATGAATACGACTCTGCTGGGGCCGTTCTCATTTTAATTATTCTGATCGTGTTGGCGTGTGAATACCTTTCTGGATGGATAAGAAAATGGGTGAGTTAGAACAAAAGTTAGTCTGGGAAAGTCATACAAAACGTAAAGCATGGATCGTTTGGGGCTTCTGGTTTGCCATCACATTGCTGACGATTTATTGCTGGGTAGAAATGAACGAAGACACCATTTGGTTCTTTGTTTACGATGCACCCGTGCAAGCGGCAGATTTGATTGACCGAATGTTTCCACCAGAATGGTTGTACATAAATAAGCTTTATAAAGCCTTGTGGGATACGTTAAACATTGCCACATTAGGTACACTGCTTGGTGTGATTCTGGCATTTCCAGTAGCTTTTTTGGCCGCACGAAACACCACACCTTCTACAAAATTTGTTCGTCCTGTTGCCTTGTTTATTATTGCCTCGTCTCGCTCAATCAACTCGTTGATTTGGGCATTGTTGTTGGTGACTATTTTAGGGCCAGGGATTTTAGCGGGGATTATTGCGATTGGTCTACGATCGATAGGCTTTGTAGCAAAACTGCTTTATGAAAGCATTGAAGAGATAAACACGACGAGTGTAGAGGCTATTGAATCCACAGGAGCATCTCGCTTCCAGACGATTAACTACGCGATTATTCCTCAGATTCTACCGGCGTTTTTAGGTATTATGATTTTCCGTTGGGATATAAACATCCGAGAATCAACAATATTAGGTTTAGTTGGCGCAGGTGGTATTGGCTTGTTCTTGTCATCTTCGATGAATATTCTTGCATGGCCACAAGTCACACTGATTATTTTGGTGATACTGGCGACTGTTATAGTGTCTGAGTATTTATCCGCGAAAGTGCGACGTTTATTGATATAGTCATTAAAAGAAAAATCGACGATAAAACGGTGCCTCAAGGCACCGTTTTACTTTGTAAACCCGTTAGAGGATCTAGAAGCTAACATGTCAAACACCACCAAAATATTCATGGTAAGACACGGCCAAACTGAGTGGAACAAAGAACACCGTCTTCAAGGTCATAAAGACTCGCCTCTAACACCACAGGGTAAAGAGCAGGCGATTCAAGCAAAGGCATAGTTGGAACAATATGAGATCCATAAAGCTTACGTAAGCCCTTTACAACGCGCTCAAGATACATTGGCATTGATTATCGACAAGAAAGATATAGAAGTGGTTATCTCCGATAACTTGAAGGAAATCAATCTAGGGCCTTGGGAAGGGAAAACCAAACAAGAAACCGCACTGTCTGACCCTCAGCAATATAATTACTTTTGGCAAGGTCAAAGCAAGTTTAATCTATCGGGCGCAGAAACCTACCAGCAACTAAAGACTAGAGTCGTCTCTGAATTGCAGGCGATCTTCTCGAAAGAAAAGGGGAAGAACATATTAGTTGTGTCTCATTGGATCGCTATCAAAGCCGCCATGGCGTATTACACATCCACACCATTAAGCGAACTATCGACTTTACCTGACCCTAAAAATGGCGAATACACGATTTTATCTGAGCCAAAATAAGTGCCTGTAATTAGCAGTTCGAAAACAAAACAAGAGCAAAAAAATGCCGACTTTCACCTTAGCAACCCAACAAGCTTCCTCAATGATGTAACCTCAACGCTAGAGACCTCTGGGGATAAAGTCTTGAGTTAGTAAATGCTTACCAATAACATAGAAATATCTGCATTTGAGGCGATTCAGTATGTATATTGGAAAGGTAGCAAAATTAACGGGCGCATCTAGAAAAGCGATTCTTCACTACGAGGACATTGGGTTGCTGCGTCATGTTAACCGCTCAGGAAGTTATCGAGTGTATGATCAGAACCACATTGTCGTCATATCTCTGATAAAACGAGCCCAAATCTTAGGAATAAAATTAGCAGAACTAACCCCTCTGGTTGTTGCCAAAGAAGCTCAACAGAGCTTCCCTCTTGAGCTCGCCAACACCTTAATTGCCAGTAAAATAGAACAAATCAGAACCGAAATACAGCAAGCCAAGACTAAGGAACTAGGATTAAAAGCCTTACAAAAAGAACTACAAGAAGTATTTTCTCCTTCCAAATAAAATAACTATAAAAGCACATTGACTCGCCCCTTTAGGGTTGGGTTTACCATTCTATTTATCGTAACTCATATAGGATAAATAACATGGCAAACATCCGCTTAGTAACAGGCGCAAATGGTCACTTAGGTAATAATCTTGTACGTGAGCTTCTTGAGCAAGGTGAAACCGTTCGTGCTGGCGTACGAAACGCAAATAACACCATTCAGTTTGATGGCTTAGATTGCCAACTTATCGAAGCGGACATGCTAGATCAAACTTCCATGGAAAAAGCGTTAGAAGGTGTCGATGTGCTGTATCACGTGGCGGCTGTTTTTAAACACTGGGCAAAAGATCCAGAAACAGAAATTGTTCAAGCGAATATACAAGGCACAGAAATCGTACTGTCAGCGGCTGCAAAAGCGAACGTGAAGAAAGTAGTTTACGTGAGCTCTGTCGCTGCTATCGGTCATGATGGTTCTTTATTAACCGAAGAAAGCTGGAATGATGACATATCGAACCCTTACTATCGCTCTAAAATTGAGTCCGAAAAAAGAGCGTGGGAATTAGCTAAGCAATACAATTTATGGATGGTCGCTGTATTACCTTCCGCCATGGTTGGCCCGAATATAGATCGCTTAACCGATACCATGCAATTTATTGAGAATATAAGAACAGGTGCACTTGCCATCAACCCAAGCTTCTTCTTTAATTTTGTTGATCCTCGTGACGTCGCAAAAGGCATGATTGCCGCGAGTGAAAAAGGAAAGTCAGGCGAGCGCTATATTTTAGCCAATGACCGTTCCTCTTCTTTAGAAGACATCATTAACGCTGCGGAATCTATTGCTCTTAAAGTACAAAAACCACCGGTTGTGCCTAAGTGGTTACTCTATGTTTTATCTGGATTGATGGGATTTGGTTCAAAACTCACCGGAAAGCCAGCCGAATTAATCAGCAGCCAAGTTTCTATGTTCTTCAATGTGAAACAAGAATACAACATATCGAAAGCCAGAACAGAACTAGGCTATAACCCGAAATCATCTCATGATGCTTTAGTAGAAACGTTTAAATATCTAGAACAACGTTAATACCCAAACTCACCAAATAAAAGCCAGAGGCAGCACATTATTTTCAGCACAAAAAAAGCGATTAGAGCCTTCACTCTAATCGCTTTTAAAAATAAAAAATAATAGATAGTTTTTATTCGCTAACGCCACAAATCTCGATAATACATAGTATGTAAATACGAACACAATTGAGAAACTGTTCCTTGCGTACTCGCTCATCTGGCATGGTATTAAACTCGCCACCCGGTCCGCAGACAACACCTTCCATTCCTGCAGCAGAAAGATGAGCGGCGTCGGTTCCAAAAAAAGCAGCAGGAGCAATGGGTCCCGTTGGTTGAGCGTATCCCATTACGGATTCAAACGCAGAATTCAGAGTTTTAACGATACGAGAATCACGGGCTACTTCAAACGGCGGCATACGCAAAGCATTCGTTGTTGGTCCACCGACTCGAAGTGAAGTTTTCAGCTTTGGAAACTCCAATTTAAGCGCTTCTAACAACAATTCTAAGTCATTGGTAACGCCCTCAATTGTTTGACCAGGACCATAACGACAGGATCCTTTTAATTTGGCTTGATCTGCTACTTGCGGTGGTCGCCATTCGTGATATTCACGCCCTAATCCAGCACGTAATGAGCCAACATGACCTCGGTTTACAGCGATTTGATCCGGTGTTTCTGCCCCCGTAAAAACAAGTTGATTAATGCGTTGAGCAAGCACTGTTGCTGCCGCTAGAGCATCACAAGCTTCTTCTCGTTTAGATAAGTGTCGAGTATCGCCCACCAGCTCAATATCAAACATCACCGAACCAGCATGCATTGTCAGTGCTTGTAAATCAGTGGGTTCACTGTTGATAAAATAATCGGCTCGAAGACCTTGCTCGATAGCACGAACCGTTCCAATACCCGCTTGAAGCTCGCCAACAACAAAACTAAGTACAACATCGCCTTTCAGCTTAATGCCCGCTTTAAGGATTGTTTCAACTGCGCAAAAATAGGCTGCATCGCCAGCTTTCATATTAGAAACGCCTATACCATAGATAAATTCGTCGTCAATCAACCCTGACCACGGATCTACAGTCCAACCTTCTGTTGCTGGGTTTGTATCAAGATGTCCGTTAAACAAAAGGCTAGCCCCACCACCTGTTCCTTTAAGACGGCCAATAGCATTCACACGATCATCAACGACAGGCTGTAATTCACTCTTCATGCCTAATTCGGTCATACGTTCGTGCATCACGGCAGCCAATAATCGCTCACCTTCGGTTTCTGTATAACTCTTATGCTGCACCATAGAGGAAAGTAAATTTAAGCAGGAATCGACGTCGATAAAATCGAAAATATCAGTTCCATTCATAGCGGTATCTCCATAGTAATGTTGAGATCATGTAAATTTCCAAACAGGCTCAATGCGTTCAAGATCGACGATTTCATGATGACATTTTAAAATGTGGGATGATTCGGCAGTAGATTTTATCGGAGCAGGTTGTTCATGGCAGATATCACCAATACGCCTAGGACAACGACTTTCGAAACCACATCCTGTTAGCAGGGATGTCCGCACAGGCAAACTACCTTTGAGCCTAACTTGCCGTGTTTCTGTTTTTGGATCAGGACTGCTAGCAGAAGACAAAAGTGCTTCTGTGTAAGGATGATAAGGCGCGTGATCAAGACCCGCGATTGAGCGAGTTTCTATAATTTCACCTAAATACATAACAGCCGTTCGGTGAGCAATGTGACGTAAAATTGCCAAATCATGCGTGATAAACAACAAGGCTACACCTGTATCTTGCTGAATTTGACGCAATAGAGCGACAATAGCAGCTTGTACCGCCGCATCCAGCCCAGAGGTTATTTCATCACAAATAATCACCTTAGGGTCAGCCGCTATCGCACGCGCTATGGCGACTCGTTGCTTCTCGCCACCAGACAATTGATGCGGATAACGATTACGGTAATGAGCAGGTAATCGAACTTGTTCAAGCAACTTTTGAATAGCTTCACTGCGTTCTTTTACCGCGATGTCAGGACGGTACAGTTTAATCGCTCGTGACAAAATGGTTTCTAGTGTGTGCCTAGGATTCAATGAACTGTCAGGGTTCTGGAAAATAATCTGAACATCCGCACGATAAGCTGCATCTAGGGCTTTGATATCACATCCATTCAAACATAACTCACCTTCGAATGGGTTTAGCCCAACAAGTGCGCGAGCTAGACTTGATTTACCACACCCACTTTCGCCAACCAAACTGACCGTTTCACCACGATGAATTTTAAGGTCAATGTTGTTCACGGCATGGACCTGAGTCGCTTCTTTATTAAGCAACTCACTTAAAAGAGAAGCTCGACCTAACTTAACGGTGAGATTCTTTACTTCTAACACAATGTCTGTTGTGGGCGGTAAAATATCGGATGAACGTGCCTGTTCTTCGTTAACTGCAACATCAGGGCGTACACAAGCCAGTTTACGATCATCTTGTATTTCTAACAGCACACGAGAATGGTCACAAATTGCTGGGTCGTGTTTAGGGCATCGATGAGAAAAATTACAATTAGGAACAGCACCACGTCTTGGTGGTGGTGTACCTTCATCTATCTTAAGCCCACGTTTGTATCTAATATCTGAAGGTCTAGGTAAGCTGGCCAACAATGATTGAGTATAAGGATGCTTTGGATTAGCAAATAAATCTTCCACGGTCGCCACTTCAACAATTCTGCCGCCATAAATCACAGCGACTCTATCTGCAACTTCAGCAACAACACCTAAATCATGACTGATAAACAATCCAGCGACGCCGATTTTTTTCTGCATTTCAGCAAACAGATCCAACATGTTCACCGCTGTTGTGGCGTCTAGCGCGGAGGTTGGTTCATCAAATAAAATCAAATCAGGGTTGGAAGAAATAGCCATTGCCAAGACAACCCGTTGTTTTTCACCACCGGAAACTTCATGCGGATATTTTTTTGCCATCAATATAGGATCAGGTAGGCCGACCAACTCGAATAACTCATACACGCGTTTCAGTGTTTCTTGTTTACTCTTATTCAGTTTACTGACGGCTTGATGAGCTTGTAGAGTCTCCTCAACATGGTCACCCAGAGATTGAGTTGGGTCCAATGCGGTCGCTGCGTTTTGGAAAACCATAGAAATCTGTTTTCCACGGCGATGCATTAGCTCCTCTTCATCCATGGTCATCAGGTCTTCACCTTTTAACCACATGGAACCGGTCTCCATCTCTACCTGTCCCGGCAAGTCACGCATCACAGAATAGGCAAGAGAGGATTTGGCTGAGCCACTTTCCCCAACCAACCCTAACACCTCACCTTTGGCAATTTGCAGGTTAATGTTTTCAAGAATACGTATCGGACCTGACTGTGTTTGATAGGTCAAACTGTAATCTTTAATGTCTAATACCATTGTCTGCGTCATACAGTTATTCCTGTGAATGAGGGTTCAAAACATCACGCAAACCATCTCCAAGAAGATTGAATGCGATAGCGACAAGCGCGATAGAAATACCGGGAGCAAGAATTGGCCAAGGGCTACGGAACATATGTTCACGCGCATCAGCAATCATTAATCCCCATTCAGGAGAAGGTGGCTGTGCACCTAACCCTAAGAAAGACAAAGTCGCCAATGTCATAATGGCAAATGCCACACGAATAGTTGCTTCAACAATGACAGGAGCCACCATATTTGGCAGAATTTCGGAAAAAATTATCCACAGTTTACTTTCCCCACGCGCACGAGCCGCAGACACATAATCGAGTTCGCGGACGGCTAGTGTGGTGGAACGTGAAATTCTTGCCATACCGGGAGCAAAAGCCACACCAATTGCAATAACAGCATTTAGACTGGATGAGCCAAGTACCGTTAATATCATCAACGCCAGTAATAAGCCGGGAATCGCCATGATGGCATCAATGGTTCGCATGATAAGTTCATCTACCCATCCACCCACAAAGCCAGAAAAAATGCCTATCAAGGCGCCAGATGCTGTCCCGATAAAAGTCGCCAATATTGCCAGCAACACGGTAGAACGAGCACCGACTAAAATTCGACTGAACAAATCACGCCCAAACCAATCTGTACCAAAAAGGAACTCTGCAGAAGGTGGTGCAAAACGAGAACCAAAGTTAAAGCTTTCAGGATCTTGTGGCGCCAGAAATGGGCCAAATACAGATATCAACAATAATAAGAAAACCAATACAGTACCTATAGCACCTTGTGGATTTCGCATTAACGCACGTAGCGTTTTTATTAAAAATAGCATTAATATTTAATCCTTTTATCAAGAGCACCGTATGCCAAATCCGCTAATAAATTGGCAACCGCGTAAGACGCCGCCATGATAAGCGCACCCGCTTGTATCATAGGTAAATCTCGATTTTGTATGGCTAATATCAATTGACGACCCACACCAGGGAAAGCAAACACTTCTTCAACCACAATGACACCACCGATTAAGTAACCCACATCCAACGCAATAACCGTAATGGCTGGCAACATAGAGTTACGAAGTGCATGTCGAAACAGTACTCGTCGTTTAGATAACCCTCTCAGCCGACCCGCTCGAATAAAGTCCATCTCGAGAGTATCTGCCATTTCAGAACGAATCATCCGGCTTATATGGGCGGTTAATACAATCGTCAAAGTTAATACAGGCAAGGCGATATGATGCAATGCCCCCCAGAAATCTTCTGAGAAGGGCACATATCCAGAAGCAGGAAAAAGACCAAGAGAAGGGCTAGCTAGCCAAACAAGTAGCAGCGTAGCCAATACAAATTCAGGCATGCTGACGCCAATATAAGACACCAAAGAAACACCAAGATCTGTTGGTTTACCACGACGAGATGCCGCTAACACACCAAGAGGAATCGCAATGATGCAAACCAACAAAAGTGATGTGACCGCCAAAATAGCTGATCTTCCAAACGCGTTTAGAATAGTCGGACCTACAGGTTGACTGGTGCGAAGGGAGATACCAAAATCTCCTTGTACCACATTCCCTAGCCAACGCAGATATTGAACAGCCGCGGGATCATCTAATCCCAGTTTGCTATTCAATATCGCTAACGCTTCATCCGTGGCATATTCACCAAGAATCATTGTGGCTGCGTTAGCAGGCAAAAGCTGCGTGACGCTGAATACAATTAGAGAAACCAATAAAGCGGTAAAAACCAGATAAATTAGTCGTTTTATTACATAAGAAACAGTCATATTCAGACGCCTTGTGACTTATTTATTTGCAGGGGCGTTAGAGCCAACCCAAACCTTATGGAACGCAAAACTAGCGCCACGTGGATGCTGTTCATATCCGTTTACATAATCCGCTTTTGCACCAAGAATATCGAAGAAGCATGGAATTAATGCAGGAACTTCTTTTTGCATCAATGATTGAGCATTCGCATAAAGTTCCTTACGTTTTTCAGAATCTGTTGTTTCATCTGCAAGACGTACGTATTCATCGAACGTCGTATTGTTCCACTTCGTTTCGTTCCAAGAAGCACCAGAAGTAAACAGTAAATTGAATGACATACCTTCCGTTGGCATCATATTGTAGAAACCAACATAGAATTTGCCTTTTTTCCAAACCTGATCAAGGTAAGACGAGTGATCCATTGTCTTCACGCTGATATCAAAGCCACCCGCTTTTGCCATCTCACGCAGTACAACTGCCATTGTAGAGCGATAGCCCGGCTTCACTGACGCAATCAATTCAAGCTCCAATCCATTTGGATATCCAGCTTCTGCTAATAGTGCTTTCGCTTTCTTCGGGTCATAAGATTTATGCGGTGCATCGGCGTAATAACGATAAGCTGCGTTAATAGGGCTATCATTACCCGCTGTACCATAGCCATCAGCGACCAATTCGATCATGGCCTCGCGGTCAACACAGTAAGACAAGGCTTGGCGTACTAAAATATTGTCGAAAGGGGCTACCGTTGTGTCCATTACAACATCAAGGAAACGACCTGATGGCGTACGTAGACCACTCACTCCAGAAGCTTTATCAATTCGTGCAAAGTCGGTAGGTTGTACGTCATGAATCATGTCGATTTCACCCGCCAACAATGCCGCAGTAGAGCCAGCAGCGTCTGGGAAGGTCTTGATTTCTATTTGATTAAGATAAGGTAAACCTGAAACAAAATACTCAGGATTCTTAACCAAAATAGCAATTTCATCCACTCTGAATTCTTCAAGTCTAAATGGACCAGAACCCACTGGTATTTGTGCAAGACTGTCAAAATCCGTTGCGATAATATCGGCAGGAACCACCTTGGCCGTTGGATAAGTCAAGGCAACAGGCAAATCGGCAAACGGTGTTTCAGTCGTTACGATAACGGTGTAATCACCATCAGAATCGACCGTTTTGATTGGGCCAAGATTGCGTCGGCCTGGTGCACCTGTTTTTGGATCAAGCAATTTGCGAAATGAGGCGACGACATCTTTTGATGTCAATTCTTGACCATTGGAAAATTTAACACCTTGATGTAAGGTAAAGCGCCATTGTGTCGCATCTTCATTGGAAGACCATTCTGTCGCCAAATCTGGTTGAGCGGTCATATCTGTGCCTAGTGATGTTAGGCCAGAATACAACATTTCAGACATCATGTATTCTGCCGCTGCACGAGACAACATAGGATTCAAAACACCCGGCGTAATATTCACACTCAACCTAAGTGTGTTATCCGCTCTCGTTGCCGCAACAGAGATACTAGATAGGCCTGAAGTTAATGCAACTGAAGCTCCAGCCGCAGAAAGCTTGAGTAATTGCCGTCTATTCAATTCAGTTTTCATAGTTTTGATACCCCTTGATTTGACAAAGTTGGTCATATTTCATTAATTTTTCAATCAAAATCAGCGCTAAAAAAAAGTGCAATTGATCGCGCTAAGCCCAGCAGATCTTCTTTAGTAGTAAATTCATCGGCAGCATGAACATTACGATCTGGTCGAGATAGACCGCCCAGCATGATTTCACGATGCCTACCACCAGCTTTCTGTATCCAACCAAAGTCTGATGAGGTTGTTGAACCAAAAGCCACAAACTCATCCAGTGGTACCTCATAACCAGCAGACATTGCTGCGGTCCAACGAGGTGACATGACACCTTGTGTGTTCTCTACTGGTGGCAAATGGCCTATTTCTGACACAGTCCATCCAACAAGATCTGAATTCTTTGCTGCAGCCTCTACACACGTTTGTATCTCAGAACGTACCGTCACGACATTTTCTTCCGGTGCATAACGACGGTTTATAACCACTCGGCATGTACCAGGAAGTGCAGAGCCTTTATCTCCCCCGTGTATGGCGGTGATATTGAGCAGGGCATGTAAAGGCTCAGTTGCTGTTGGAGGAGGCGGCATAGCCGAAGTGCGTGTTTCGACTTGAGTTTTTAATGTTGTTAACGCATGTAATACAGGTAATGCTTGCTCAATGGCATTAATACCTAGCTCAGGTCGACCCGAATGTGCGGCTTTACCTTCAAATTCGAATGAAAGATCCAACGAACCAAAGCTACCAGCCCAAATACGTGGCGTAGCGGAGCCGTTCAAATTGATAATGATATCGCTCACAAGGTTTTGCTCGGCTAAGTAACGAATACCCGGGTAAACACCACCTTCTTCATCCGTACAAAATGCCAGCACAGGTTGAAATGCAAATGTATGACCTGCTGAGCGTAATGCCTCAAGTCCAGCTAAAGCTGCCGCAATCGCTCCTTTCATATCAGCGGCACCACGTGCGTATACGCGATTGTCTTCACACGTCATTTGAAAAGCAGGGCGATTCCAACCATCGCCAACAGGAGCCGTATCAACATGGAAATAAATGGTGACTTCAGGCGATCCTTCTGGCGCTAAATCAGGACGCACTATTAAATTGGTTCGCAAGCCATGAGTACCCGGTACTTTCCATAATGTTTCAGGCACTTCCACTCGGGAGTGAGTTCCACCAAGTGACGCTGTCATCCGTTCAAGCAGGGTCGCCATTTCTGGATAACTTGATCCAGGAGGAAAGGAGCTGTCTAAGGCGACAAGCTCACTAAGCATGCCCAATAATGTATTCTCATCAATGTCTATATTTAATTTAGTCATTCCTATATAAGAATGAAATATCATTTTTTTTGCAAGTTTTATTTTTTATGAGAGCAGATAAACACTATATATTAAAATTATCTTATTGATTAATAAGGATTAATTTTTAAATAAATGAATGTTTTAAAAATGTGATAATTTTGATCTAATATATATCTAAAATAAAAAATATATATAATTAAAAAGGTGTTTAAAAACAGATGAAATCAAAGATAGATCTCAAGATGAGAGGCAGTATTGGACGAACACCATCTGCGACACCATTGTATGAACAGGTGAAGCAGCGAGTGATGCATTTTATTTTGGATGGCACATGGTCTGAGGGACACATTCTTCCTGCGGAAACCGAGCTTGCACGTCAATTTGGTGTGTCCTATGGAACGGCACGTCAAGCTTTACAGATCCTAACTAAACAAGGTGTGCTTCTACGAAAGCCTCGTATAGGAACTGTTGTAACAGGTCGTACACCACATCACACTCTTGATCGATTTTACAAATACTACCGCCTGCATAATACTAAAAATGAGCTGATCAATACGCAAACTATTACTAAATCAATAGAAATACGACCAGCAACAGATGTCGAAAAACGCCAGCTGAGCCTTGATGAGACAAGCAACGTTATTTCGTTAGTTCGGATACGGCTACACAACAACTCACCCGTTATGATTGACCATATAGCTATTCCCGAACACCTAATTCCTAATTTTCCAAGCACTCCAGATAGCGTTCCCGCATTACTATTAAATAACTTGCGTGACGAGTATGGCTTACGTATCAGTGCAGTACGAGAAACATTAAGAGCCGACATTGCCAGTGCTGAAGATATGGATCTTTTGAATCTAAGCGTAAGAGATAACCCTACAGCTGTATTGGTTATAGACGACATTTGCTTTGACAGCAAAAATCAAGCGTTACTTACAGCCAGCCACAGAGCATTATCTGATAATTATCACTATATAAACGAGATTAGATAAGAGTATTGATAATAAAAAAGCCCCGATCTTCTAAGAAGTCGGGGCTTTTTGATGTTTAGCACTTTGTTCAATCTAGCAGATCAAACGTCTAAGTTAGCTACGTTCAAGGCATTTTCTTGAATGAAGTTACGACGTGGTTCCACTTCGTCACCCATTAGAGTTGTGAACATTTGGTCTGCTGCAACAGCATCGTCAATGGTTACACGAAGCATACGACGAGCATCAGGGTCCATTGTGGTTTCCCAAAGCTGTTCAGGGTTCATCTCACCCAGTCCTTTGTATCGCTGTGTTGTCATACCACGGTTAGCTTCTTTCATCAGCCAAGTTTTCATCTCACTGATGGTTGTTACGTCTTCACGACGCTCGCCACGTTGGATGTAAGATTCTTCACCAAACAATTCAGCTACAATTTCAGCCATAGCAACAATGCGTTTGTACTCAGGAGAGTTAAAGAAAGTCCCTTCAAAACGGTAACGGTTCATTACGCCGTGAGACATAATTTCAACTACTGGTAAGAAGATATTACGTTCTTCATCTTTTTCAACAGAGAAATTAAAACGGAAACCTGTACGAGCGTCTTGTGGCATTTGACTGCGAATCGCTTCAATCCATTCAGTAACAACAGCTTCGTTTGCTAAATCTTCTTGTGTCAGTGCTTTACAGTACAGAAGTTTGGTCATTACATCTTTTGGATACACACGAGACAAACGATTAATATCTTCTTCAATGCGAATATAATCTCGCATTAATTCAGCTAAAGGCTCGCCTTGAATGCCCGGAGCCTCAGCATTAACGTGCATGTGAGCACCATCAAGCGCGACTTGAATAAGATGTTGATCTAATGCTGCTTCATCTTTGATGTACTGTTCTTGCTTGCCACGTTTGATTTTGAACAAAGGTGGTTGAGCGATAAAGATGTGACCACGTTCGATAATTTCTGGCATTTGACGGAAGAAGAAAGTCAAAAGCAAAGTACGAATGTGCGATCCATCCACGTCGGCATCGGTCATGATAACGATGCTGTGATAGCGAAGTTTGTCTGCATTGAATTCGTCACGGCCGATACCACAACCCAGTGCGGTAATCAGGGTGCCAACTTCAACAGACGCTAACATTTTGTCAAAACGGGCTTTTTCGACGTTTAGGATTTTACCTTTAAGCGGCAAAATCGCTTGAGTACGACGATCGCGACCCTGCTTGGCTGAACCGCCAGCAGAGTCCCCTTCCACTAGGTAGATTTCGGAAAGCGCTGGGTCTTTCTCCTGACAGTCTGCCAACTTACCCGGCAAACCTGCTATATCAAGTGCACCTTTACGGCGAGTCATATCACGGGCACGACGCGCCGCTTCACGCGCTCGAGCCGCATCAATCATTTTGTTAACGATGATTTTGGCTTCGCTTGGTTTTTCAAGTAAGTATTCAGCGAAACGTTTTGCCATTTCTTGTTCTACGGCTGTTTTCACTTCCGAAGACACAAGCTTGTCTTTAGTTTGAGAAGAGAACTTAGGATCAGGTACTTTCACAGACACAATGGCGGTTAAACCTTCACGGCTGTCATCACCAGTGGTCGCGACTTTTTGTTTCTTCGCTAAGCCTTCTTTTTCAATGAAGGTATTCAATGTACGAGTTAACGCGCCACGGAAACCAGCTAAGTGAGTACCACCATCCCGTTGTGGAATATTGTTTGTGTAACAGTAGATGTTTTCTTGGAAGCCTTCGTTCCACTGCAATGCGACTTCAACGGCGATGCCATCTTCTAAGTCATCACGCTGGCAGATGAAGTGGAAAATATCATTGATTGGCGTTTTGTTGGTGTTCAAATGCTCAACAAAAGAACGCAAACCACCAGTATAATTGAAAAAGTCTTCTTTTCCTGAGCGCTCATCTTTTAGTTTGATGGCCACACCAGAGTTCAAGAACGACAATTCTCGTAGACGTTTTGCCAAGATGTCATAAACAAATAAGATATTGTTAAACGTATCGGCAGACGGTTTGAAATGAACCGTTGTGCCTGCTCCGTCAGAATCACCAACAATGCCTAAAGGTGCTTGCGGTACGCCATGAGCGTAATGTTGTTCGTAGACTTTACCGTTTTTACGGATCGTCAGTGTTAGGCTTTCAGATAGGGCGTTTACTACAGAAACCCCTACACCGTGAAGCCCACCAGATACTTTATATGAGTTATCGTCAAACTTACCACCAGCATGCAATACCGTCATGATAACTTCTGCGGCAGAGACACCTTCTTCTTCATGAATATCAACCGGAATACCACGGCCGTTATCAGAAACAGAAATAGATTCATCTGGGTGAATCAATACAGTAATGGTGTCACAGTGACCCGCTAATGCTTCATCAATGGAATTATCCACGACTTCAAACACCATATGGTGCAAACCAGTACCGTCATCCGTGTCACCAATGTACATGCCAGGACGCTTACGTACAGCATCTAGACCTTTGAGCACTTTAATACTGGACGAATCGTAATTATTTTCACTCATTTAACACTCCTACAAACCATTGCTCAATAATGACATTTCGCCGTTATTCATAGAAAACTGGCGAACGTCTGTTGTGTCGGCCCAAGTAAAATCTGTCGTGTCAGGCTCAACACTGGTAATAAAAATTTGGCTGTTTAGAGACTCTAATAATCGACACAATTTCTGTCGGTGATTAGCGTCTAATTCAGCAGGTAAGTCATCCACCAAAAAAACCAGCGGGCGACCCATATCAATCAGTAATTTTCCTTGGGCAATTTTAAGTGCCGAAACCACTAGCTTGAGTTGTCCACGAGAAAGCGTATCTAGCGCATCTCCGGTGGCCGTTTTAACTCGCAAATCAGCCCGTTGAGGACCAGTATGCGTGTAACCCAGTACAATGTCTCGATCACGCCCAGATTCTACCGCCATCTGTAAGCTTTTCTGTGAATCCCAACCTTGAAAGAACTGTAAATTGACCGAGAGTTCCGTTGTCAGTAATGATAATACCTCAACGAAATGTGGTGTCAGCTTTTCAACATAGGCTTTTCGGGACTCATTAACTTGCTCTCCAAGCCGGATCAATTCCTGATCAAATGCCGCCAATAAACTGTTAGAGATTTTACCACGTCTGAGTAAGGTATTCCGCTGTTTTAATGCTTTTTGCCACCCTCGCCACGCTTGAATGAAGCCTTTATCGAAATGAAAGGCTCCCCAGTCAATAAATTGCCTCCGAATACTTGGTGAACCCTCTAATAAACGAAATGCATCTGGATTAATTAGCTGTACAGGAAGGCGTTCAGCAAGCTCAATAACCGATTTCGCTCGCTGTCCTTGAATGCGGACATCAATCTGGCCATCTCGATGGCGTTGCAAACCAACAGGAATTGGACTGCCTTGATCTTGATGTAGCTGGGCAAATACCAAACAATGTTCTATTTCATGTTGAATATAGGTTTTGTGTTTGTGACTACGAAAGGAGCGACCAAAAGACAAAAGATGAATGGCTTCTAATACAGAGGTTTTTCCACTGCCGTTTTTGCCAACAATGACATTTACTTGAGGTGAAGGTTCAAAGCGCACACTAGAAAGGTTGCGAACATGAGAGATGTCCAAACGCACCAGCGGCATAACTCTTAAACCTTATATCAGAGTAGGGAAGACCCGCTTAATTATTTCAGTTTCTAAAATACCAAGCGGATATATCTCTTTCATCTCATTAGAGACGCATTGGCATAACAACGTATTGTGCCGCATGGCTTTGTGCTTCTTCGATCAAAGCACTGCTGTTAGAGTCATTTAATGACAAACGGACTTCTTGAGAGTCAACGACACCCAATACGTCCAACAAATAACCCACGTTAAAACCAACTTCGATGTTATCACCTTGGTATTGAACCAATACGGATTCTTCAGCTTCTTCTTGCTCTGGGTTGTTGGCAAAGACTTGCAACATACCATTCGAAAGAATTAAGCGAACGCCACGGTATTTTTCGTTTGAAAGGATAGAAGCTCGCAAGAAAACTTGGCGTAATTCTAAACGATCAGCAATGACAATTTTGTCGTTATTACGCGGAATAACACGGTGATAATCTGGGAACTTGCCTTCAACGAGCTTAGAAGTGAAGACATAATCCGCTACTTTCGCACGAATATGATTTGCACCAATGATCAGTTCAACCACATCATCGGTATCGCTTAACAAACGGTTTAATTCCAAAACACCTTTACGAGGCATGATTACTTGCGTCAGATCACCATTTACTTGTGCATCTTCAACTGCCGTTGCCAAACGGTGTCCATCGGTCGCTACAACACGCAGTTGACCGTCAGCCACTTCTAACAACATGCCGTTTAAGTAATAACGAACATCTTGGTTTGCCATGGCAAAACCGGTGCGTTCAATCAAACGACGCACACTGTTTTGTGCAATCGCAACCGTTAAATCACCTTGCATATCTTGGATGTTTGGAAACTCATCCGCTGGCAATGTAGACAAACTGAAACGCGAACGTCCAGATCGAATAACGGCTTTTTGATCATCTAAAGTGAATTCAATCACAGCACTGTCTGGTAAGCTTTTGCAAATGTCCATTAGTTTACGAGCAGGCACGGTAATACGGCCTTCTTCGCATTCATCTAATGGAACATGACCAATTAACTCTACTTCTAGATCAGATCCAGTCAGAGTTAATAGTTGGTCTTTAACTTCTACCAAAACATTGGCTAAGACCGGCATTGTTTGTTTGCGCTCTACAACGCCTGCCACTAGCTGAAGTGGCTTAAGAAGTGTCTCGCGGACGACTGAAAATTTCATTACTTTCCTCGTAAGCTCAAAGTCTTAGACCATCAGGTGGTCAGAATTCGCATCAATTGTTTGTAGTCTTCACGGATATCTGAATCCGTGTCTTGCAGCTCTTTAATCTTGCGAATCGCGTGCAAGGCTGTCGTATGATCACGACCACCAAATGCATCGCCAATTTCAGGCAAGCTATGATTCGTGAGTTCTTTTGCTAACGACATCGCCACTTGGCGAGGACGGGCTACGGATCGGCTACGGCGTTTAGAAAGAAGATCACTGATCTTAATTTTATAATATTCCGCTACAATTCGTTGGATATTATCAATGTTCACTAACTTATCTTGCAAGGCCAAAAGGTCTTTTAACGATTCTCGCACAAAATCAGGCGTAATCGCTCGACCTGTGAAATGAGAGTTAGCAATCACTCGTTTTAATGCACCTTCTAATTCACGAACATTAGAACGAATTTTTTGTGCGATAAAGAAGGCTGAATCATAAGACAACTTCATGCCAATTTCATCTGCTTTACGCATTAAAATAGCCACTCGCGTTTCCAGCTCTGGTGGTTCAACAGCAACGGTTAACCCCCAACCAAAACGAGACTTGAGGCGATCTTCTAAGCCTTGAATTTCTTTTGGATAACGGTCACAAGTCAGAATCATTTGCTGACCACCTTCTAACAGCGCGTTAAAAGTATGAAAAAACTCTTCTTGGGTTCTATCTTTACCCGCAAAAAACTGAATATCATCAATTAATAACGCATCAACCGAACGATAATAACGTTTAAAGTCATTGATCGCATTCAATTGCAGCGCTTTCACCATGTCCGCGACGAAACGCTCTGAGTGCAAATACACCACTTTGGCGTTCGGATTACGACGCATTAACTCTGTACCAACCGCTTGCATTAAGTGAGTTTTACCCAGACCAACGCCACCATATATAAAGAGTGGGTTGTATGCACCGCCTGGATTTTCAGCGACTTGTAAAGCAGCCGCATGAGCAAGTTGATTCGATTTACCTTCGACAAAGTTATCAAACGTAAAAGAGTTATTCAGATTGGCACCGTGGTTAATACCACCTTCTACTTGCACCTTACGTTTAGGCGCCGCTAAAGGCAGCTGCCCTTGTTCATAAGGTTCTAGTTCTCCACTTAACCCTTTACCCGTGGGTGAAAGCGTTAGCGGTGCTTCAAATTCAAGCCCTGCTGGTGGTGTACTTTCCTCACCATCCATTAATCCAAACCCAGGACGATATCCCGACTCTCTTGCCACTTCGTTGTTTAAAGGGCTCTCAATTGGCGCACTAGGAATAGGTGATGGAGGCGGTGGTGAGGTTATTTGATTCGCTTGAGCAAAATTCTGGTTATTCACCACAATCTTTAAAGTAGGGGCAAGATCATCGCCTGCAAATTCAGACAACAATTCTTTTATGCGCGTTTGATATTTGTTACTCACCCAATCCAACACAAATCGGTTTGGTGCGCTTAGGCACAATTCCCCATTAGGCATCATTTCAGCCTGTAACGGACGAATCCAAGTGTTGAACTGAGATGTGGAAAACTCACCCTGCAAACGCTGCAGGCAAAGATCCCAATGCTCCAAAGACACTGTAGGCGTACTCCCTGGTTGAGTGACAGATAAGAAGCGGATTTTACCTTGGCTAACCAAAGTTATCCACATATAAATAGAATAAAAGGAAAAGCAGAGACAATCTAAAAAATGTTAATAACAGGCAAGGTTATACACAGCAGTAGATAAGGTTATTTTTTAATGTATAGAATCATAGGTTATACACAACTTAATTATGAATTATTTTTACCTTATTCACAAAAAAGAGAGTTAACAACACTTTGATTTTTATACATATAAAGTAACAAAAAACAGTCTCTGTGGATAACATATTTTATTGATAATCTTTTTATCCCCGTTTGCAGTAGAAGTCTGTGTGTAAGTGTTTAATTGATTGTGTGGTTATTTTTTTAACAATTAAACGATGTTAGCCATTGAATTTACTGAGGAAAGGCTCTAAAATCCGCGCCCTGATTTAACGATCAAATGTAGAGGCTTGGCGATCGCTAACCCTCAAAACTGAAACACTGCTTCAGTGAGAGATAGAACAATGAAAAGAACTTTCCAACCTAGCGTTTTAAAACGCAAACGTAACCACGGATTCCGTGCTCGTATGGCTACTAAAAGCGGACGTCAAATCGTCGCTCGCCGTCGTGCCCGCGGCCGCAAGGTATTAAGCGCATAAACACGCTTATGACCGATGATTATTGTTTTCCCCGGCATGTCAGACTTCTGAATGCCGGGGATTATCAATCAGTCTTTAACGACACCTCTTCTAAAGTCTTTGCAGGCGAATTCCTTTTATTGGCACAAAAAAGAGATGATAACCAAACACGGTTAGGTCTTATTGTGTCTAAAAAAACGGATAAACGTGCTGTAGGCCGAAATCGTATCAAACGTTTGGTACGTAACTCCTTTCGTCATCACAAAATAACGCTTGCAGGTCTTGATATTGTCTTCTTAGCTCGTCAAGGCATTAAAGAGTTAGATAATGAAATTTTGCACGATCGCATCGAAAAAGCATGGGGTCAATTGGCAAAAAAGGCATTAAAACCTTCTCAAAGTAAAAAACGCGTCACTTCTAAGTAAAAATAGGCTGAAAAAACTGCCAAAGGCTGGTTTAATACCCCGTGATTTTTATAAGGGTTCTCTGAACCTATTGTCCAACCAAACAAATTAGTTGAATACCATGGATTTCAGACGTTACTTTTTATGGGGTGCGCTTTTTATCAGTGGCTACCTGCTGTTTTTACAGTGGAACCAAGATTATGGTTCTCAGTCCACTCAAAGTGTAGCTCAAAGCTCTCAGGAACAATCTGAGACAAGCACTCAACATAGCAATGATTTGCCTTCGGCAACTCAAAGCACAAACGACGCCAATGCCATAATTCCTCAGGATGCGACACAAATCGCACCAGGGAAACTGATTGTAGTAACCACAGATACTTTGCGTGTTGCTATTAATCCAGTAGGCGGTGACCTTGTTGAAGCGGCTCTTCTTCAATACAAAAAAGAATTAGGCAAGCCTGATTCATTTGTGATCTTAGAAGATGGCGCAGAACGAACTTATGTCACTCAAAGTGGCTTGATTGGTCAAAACGGTCCTGATGCTTCTGCTGAAGGTCGTCCTGTTTACCAATCCGAGCAAACGTCATACACCTTAATGGATGGTGAAGACTCGCTTGATGTGAACCTTTATTACACGGATGCGAAAGGGGTGAAATACACCAAAACTTTCCGCTTCACTAAAGGTAAGTATCGTATCCGTCAATTGATTACGGTAGACAACACATCGCCGTCAATTTGGCGCGGTAACTTGTTTGCTCAAATCAAACGCGATAATACAGATGATCCAAGCCAAGCAACTAGCATGGGATTACAGCCTTACTTAGGTGGTGCAATCTCTGATGAAGAAAACAAGTACAACAAGGTTTCTTTCTCCGATATGGAAGATGAGCCTGTTAAAAAATCGACTACTCAAGGTTGGGTAGCGGTTTTACAACATTACTTTGTTTCTGCTTGGATTCCTGAACAAGGCCAAAAAGTTACCTTGCAAGCTCGTACTAACAATGGTTTTAACATCATTGGTTTTACTGGTTCTCCAGTTGAAATTGCACCAGGTAAACAAGGTACTTTAGCGTCGACGTTCTATGTTGGTCCAAAACTGCAAGATCAACTTGAAGAAACTGCTGAAAACCTAGACCTTACTGTCGATTACGGTTGGTTGTGGTGGTTGGCTAAACCTTTATTCTGGTTGCTAACAATCATTCAATCTGTGGTTATCAACTGGGGTGTCGCTATTATCCTGATCGTAGTCTGTGTGAAAGCGATCTTCTTTAAGCTTTCTGCAGCAAGCTACCGTTCTATGGCGAAAATGCGTAAATTCGGACCTGAAATTGCTAAGCTGAAAGAACAATATGGTGATGATCGTCAGAAGATGTCGCAAGAAATGATGTCTTTATATAAGAAAGAAAAAATTAACCCATTGGGTGGTTGTTTGCCAATTTTGGTACAGATGCCAGTTTTCCTTTCTTTGTACTGGGTATTAATGGAATCGGTTGAATTGCGTCATGCGCCATTCTTCTTATGGATTAATGACTTATCATCTATGGACCCTTACTTTGTACTGCCTATTTTGATGGGTGTGAGTATGTTTGGCCAACAGATGCTTAATCCAACACCTCCAGATCCAATGCAAGCTCGAATTATGAAGATCATGCCTATCGCATTTACGTTCTTCTTCTTATGGTTCCCTGCTGGTTTGGTTCTATACTGGGTATGTAACAACACCTTGTCTATTATACAGCAGTACATCATTACCAAACGTATCGAAAGGCAAGCTTAACACGCTAAGTGTGACCTTTAATTTCGATAGAAAAAGGCTTCCCATTGGGAGGCCTTTTTTACGTTTAGATTGCCATGACTTCCTTGCTAACGGACAATAGTAAATATTCTTGTTTCATCGTACAGAGTGTAATTATGACTGATTTCCAATACGCCACAGACCAAGACACAATTGCCGCGCAAGCCACTGCTCCAGGCCGAGGTGGCGTAGGGATAATTCGTTTATCAGGCCCGAAAAGCCTAGAAATCGCGAAACAAATTGTTGGTTTTGAACCCACACCTCGTTATGCCCATTATGTGCCATTTAAAGACGCCGCCAGTGAACAACTTGATATGGGGCTAGCCTTATATTTTCCTGGGCCAAATTCGTTTACCGGTGAAGATGTCTTTGAACTTCAAGGCCATGGCGGTCCGGTCATTATGGATATGCTATTGAGCCATTGTGTTGCTCTTGGCGCTCGATTAGCTCGACCAGGTGAATTCTCAGAAAGGGCTTTCATGAACGACAAAATGGACTTAACTCAAGCAGAAGCCATTGCCGATTTGATTGATAGTACCTCAGAGCAAGCCGCAAAATGTGCGTTACGTTCTTTGCAAGGTGCGTTTTCAAAACGTGTCGACGAATTGGTTGAAGCCTTAATTCATCTACGAATTTACGTAGAAGCCGCTATCGATTTCCCTGAAGAGGAAATCGACTTTATTGGCGATGGTAAAGTCGCCAATGAACTCGCTGGCATTCAGACTAAATTACAAATGGTTTTAAAAGAAGCGAATCAAGGTGCTTTGATTCGTGAAGGAATGAACGTCGTTATCGCTGGTCGTCCAAATGCGGGTAAATCCAGCTTGTTGAATGCTTTGTCAGGTAAAGAGTCTGCCATTGTCACCAACATTGAAGGCACAACTCGCGATGTATTACGTGAACACATTCATCTTGATGGAATGCCTTTACATATAATAGATACCGCCGGTTTACGGGACAGCCCAGATGAAGTGGAGCGTATTGGTATTCAGCGCGCATGGGACGAAATCAGCAAAGCCGATCGCATTTTAATGATGGTCGACAGCCAATCTATTAATAGTAAAGACCCAAGCGAAATCTGGCCTGAATTTATGGAGAAACTCGGTGATACCCGTCATTTAACGCTGGTGCGCAATAAAGTAGATTTGACCAAAGAAAGTACCGGTATAGAGACTATTCAAGGCGTCTCTGTGGTCTCTTTATCAGCAAAAACAGGAGAGGGTGTTTCTGATCTGACGGATCATTTAAAAGCCGTTATGGGCTTCGACAGCACAACAGAAGGTGGGTTTATCGCTCGTCGTCGACACATAGAAGCTCTTAATAAAGCAAAGCGCTTCCTTGATGCTGGTAATGAGCAATTACATGGCTTTGGCGCAGGGGAATTACTGGCTGAAGACCTAAAAGAAGCACAACAAGCGTTAAGTGAAATCACTGGCGCATTCACCAGTGATGACTTACTTGGCCGTATCTTTGGTTCATTCTGTATCGGGAAATAATTTGGAAAACCTCAGTTAATGGTCAAAGGTAAATTAACTGAGGTTTTGGCCTAACATAAGCATTGATGCGATATTTCGTGATGAACTAATCAGATTATTTTCGGCTTGAGCCAACACATTATCTAGACTGTCTAAAGCTGGAATAATGGGGAAAATAGCCAACATACCGTGAGCCAAAATAGCGTCTGCTTCTTTGCCTAAACTACCAGCAATCCCAATGGTCGCAACGCCTTTCATATTGGCCTGTTTTAAAACGCCCATTGGGGTTTTACCAAAAACCGTTTGCCCATCAATTCGCCCTTCACCTGTAATCACTAAATCCGCACCTTCCAATATATCAGCAAATCCAACGGTTTCCATGACGATTTCGATGCCAGGTTTTAATGTGGCATTCAAGAAGGTTTTTACACCTAATCCCATGCCGCCTGCGGCACCAGCACCAGGCTCTAAACGATGATCTTCAAAGCCAGATTGTGCAATGACATCAGCAAAATACGCCAAAGTATTATCTAGCGAAGTAACTATTTCAGGTGTTGCACCTTTTTGAGGGCCAAAAATAGCAGAAGCGCCACGCTCGCCACATAAAGGGTTATCTACATCACAAGCAACATCTATCTGACATAGGGAAAGTAAAGGATGAATTTGAGACGTATCAATGTTCTTAAGTTGCGCGAGAGCCTCACCGCCAAAAGCAAGTTCTTGCCCTTTATCATCTTTAAATTGAATACCGAGTGCTTGCGCCAATCCTGCACCAGCATCATTCGTTGCACTACCACCGAGCCCTAAAACGATGTGTTTAATCCCTCTATCTAAGGCATCTTTGATCAGTTCACCCGTACCAAAACTGGTCGTATAAAGCGGATTTCTTTGCTCTCTTGGTACCAAGTGCAGACCAGAAGCAGAAGCCATTTCAATCACGGCTGAGGTTGCTAATTCTCCTTCTTTGGCTCCCAAAATACCGTATTGCGCCATGACTTTATTACCCAATGGCCCAGTAACTTCAAGATCAACAAAGTGCCCTTGAGTGGCATCAACCATAGATTGAACGGTTCCTTCACCACCATCCGCCATCGGTACTTTAATGTATTCTCCATCCGGGAAAATATAGCGAAAACCGATTTCAATGGCCTTAGCAACTTGTAAAGCGGTTAGGCTTTCTTTAAAAGAGTCTGGCGCAATAATAATTTTCATATTCGTCCTTTTCTCGGCAATTAAAGAGAAGAGACCAAGTGTTTTATTGATTTTTAACCTTCACTAAAACTCGGCCACGTACCTTACCATCAAGCAATTTATAGGCCGTTTCTACGACATCGTCCAATCCGATCTCTGTACTAATAACATCATAATCTTGTGCGGTCAGTAATTCGCTTAATCTTTGCCATGCTTCAATGCGGTCTGCTTTTGGACGCATAACACTGTCGATACCAATTAAACGCACGCCTCGAAGAATAAAAGGCGCAACAGAAGCAGGGAAGTCCATTCCCTGTGCAAGTCCACAAGAGGTAACTACACCACCATATTTGGTGCTCGCACAAGCATTAGCAAGGGTATGACTGCCAACACAATCAATAACGCCAGCCCAGCGCTCTTTTTGTAACGGTTTACCCGGTTCAGATAACGTTGCTCGGTCGATGATTTCA
This sequence comes from Marinomonas ushuaiensis DSM 15871, assembly GCF_000521805.1. Classification (GTDB taxonomy): domain Bacteria; phylum Pseudomonadota; class Gammaproteobacteria; order Pseudomonadales; family Marinomonadaceae; genus Marinomonas; species Marinomonas ushuaiensis. Next base: position 165,074 of record NZ_JAMB01000001.1, on the reverse strand, counting down.
TTGGCTCCTAAAGACATCAGATAATCCGTTTGCTCCATTCGACCAGTTGAAGCGACAACGCGGTAACCTAGTGAATGCAATAAGCGAATCGCAAAACTCCCCACGCCGCCATTAGCACCCGTTACCAATATTTCGCCTGAATCAGGTGTAACGCCTTGTTTTTCAAGTGCTAAAACAGAAAGCATAGCAGTATAGCCTGCTGTACCTATTGTCATAGCTTGATTTGGGTCTATACCTTTGGGTAAAGGAATCAACCAATCACTTTTGAGTTTGGCTTTTTCAGCCAATCCGCCCCAATGAACTTCACCGACACCAAACCCATTTAACAAAACCCAATCACCTTGGTTAAAAGCAGTAGAATCGCAGTGATTAACCTGACCAACCAAATCAATACCAGGAACCATAGGAAAAGAGCGTACAACAGGCGCTTTACCTGTGATTGCCAAACCATCTTTATAATTTAATGTGCTGTAATGCACATCGACTAATACATCGCCTTCAGGTAATTGATCTTCATTTATATCAACGACTTGGGCTGATTGTTTTTTGTCTTTTTGAGTTATTAATAAGCCTTTAAACATAAAATCTCCAAATTTAGACCAATCGTCTATTTAATTAACAAAAAAAGCTAAGTGAAAACTTAGCTTCTAAAAAGAATTACTTAGTTAGCTGTACTGTTTGTAAGAAAAAACCTAAGAAAGCGGATAACGGCTGAGTACTTTTCACCAATCGAGCACGATGAACTGCGCCTTCCCAGCCAATCCAGAAAATTTGTGACATGTCTTCTACAGTCTGATCACTGGTTACTTCTTTTTGCTTTTGACCTTCAGCTAAGCAACTCGCTACACGGTTTTGCCAGCTAACATAGGTTTCCTGTAAACGCAGACGAAAAGTGTCCGACAATAAAATAGACTCTTGCTCTAAATTACCGACTAAGCACCCTCGCTTAAAATCATGGCGAATAATCCCAATTTCAGCGTCTTGAGCAAAATTTCGTAGTCGTTGCAAAGGCGTAAAAGCATCATCTAATAAAAACCTGTCTAATTTTTTTTCAAAGTAACGGCAATAACGTTCAAGAACAGCAAGACCGAAGGCTTCTTTACTAGAAAAGTAGTGGTAAAAAGAGCCTTTAGGAACACCAACCGATCTGAGTATCGGGTCAATACTACTACTTACAAAACCGGCTTCTGTGAGGACTTGCATGCCTGCACGCAATAAAGACTCACGAGTATCGAGTGTATCCATTGGTTGCTTTTTGGGGCGGCCACGACGAGGCTTATCCGATAAAGCACTTATTAAATGTTTTTCATCAACGAAATTAGACAAGGTTAATGACCTATTAAAATCAAGTATGAAAAACAATTTAGACCAATCGCCTATTAAAATCAAATTTAGATTAAATATTTATAATAACTGTGTAGGAAAAATTTAATTTTCTCTTTTTATAACAAAGGTTAAGCTAATTATCAGAACGTTAAAGCAGGTGATAAAGTCGGCGTTTTAGGTATGGGCGGTTTAGGCCATATAGGGGTGAAATTCGCTAAAGCATTGGGCGCTGAAGTAACTATTTTTACACGTTCTGAAAGCAAAATAGCAGAGGCAAAAAAACAAGGTGCTGATCATGTCATTGTTTCAACGGATGCAGATCAAATGAAAGCCGCAGCTACGACCTTTGACTATCTATTAGATACAATTCCTGTTCAACATAATTTGAATCCATACCTAAACTGCTTAAAGGTTGATGGAACCCACATTTTAGTCGGGTTAATTGAGCCAATAGAACCTACTATTCATTCTGCAAGCTTAGTATTGAAGCGTCGTGTTCTAACTGGATCTTTAATGGGTGGTATTGCAGAGACACAATAGGTTTTGAACTTCTGTGTTGAACACGATATAAAATCGTGATGCTGAAATGATTAATATCCAAGACATAAACCAAGCTTACCAACGAATGAAACAAGGTGATGTGAAGTATCGCTTCATCATTGATATGAAAAGCTTAAAGAATAGCTAATCTCACCGTTTAGTCGGTTGCTAATAAGCCACCAATGAAACCTTTGATCTTTTGCTTCATTTGCAGAAGGTTAGAGGTTTTTTTATACATTTGATACCTTGCATTCTTTCCCTAACTCGCTAAACCATCAATTCACACCTTTTTTATAGCCATTTTATAAAAAATGGCCTTACAAAATAAAAGTTACTCACAAGTTGAAATTCTAAAAAAAAATTATATGTTTTTATAATGCTTAAAAAGCTATATAGATCAGTACCTCTAAGTATTATCCACTTAATAAAAATAATTTTTTTTATCTAAAAAGAATTTTTATATTTTTTTCTTGTGGATTAATTTTTTATTTATTCTCCTCTGAGAAGCCCATAAAAAAATAAAATCGCTTAAAAAACAAATAGTTGAAATTAAAAAACATAAAAAATATAGCTGTTGATAAGTACGGTGATAGGTTGATAAGAAGTTTTGCACAGTTTTTAACAACTTAGAGGTTAATTTCAAGGAGTGTATAAGTGGTACTTTTATGCACAGGTTTAGGTTATCCACAACACAGGATAAAAGGGGTGGAATTAACAAGATGTTATCTATGTAATCTATTGATATATAAGAAAAATAGAAACTTATATACAGATTTTCTCTTACTATATAAACATAACAATAACAAAAGATCTTATATACTTACTTATATATATTAATATTGATGACCGGGGAAGGCGGGTTCGATCGCTTTCTTTTTGAAAATTAGCCTATATACTAAGCGGCCTAATCAAGCGTTGATCGTTTTTTATTCATTTATCCTGTTTATTTAGTAATACCGAGGTTCCCGTGGATTTCCCAAGTCGTTTTGATGTAATTGTGGTTGGTGGCGGACACGCTGGTACAGAAGCGGCTTTGGCTGCAGCACGTATGGGTGTCAAAACATTATTACTTTCTCACAACATTGAAACTTTAGGACAAATGTCCTGTAACCCAGCCATTGGTGGTATTGGGAAGTCACATCTTGTAAAAGAAATTGATGCTTTGGACGGTGCTATGGGTTTAGCAACCGATCAAGCCGGTATTCAATTTCGAACTTTGAACTCTCGAAAAGGCCCCGCTGTGCGAGCAACACGTGCTCAAGCTGACCGTATTTTATATAAAGCGGCCATTCGACATAAATTAGAGAATCAAGAAAACCTATGGCTTTTTCAACAATCTGCTGAAGATCTAATCGTTGAAGATGGTGAAGCTCGAGGTGTTATCACACAAACTGGTATACGTTTTAACAGCAAAACGGTTGTATTAACGGCCGGTACTTTTTTAGGTGGTGTTATACACATTGGATTACAAAATCACTCTGGTGGCCGAGCAGGTGATCCTCCATCCATTGGTTTGGCTGAAAAATTACGCGCTTTACCATTTCGAGTTGATCGCTTAAAAACTGGAACACCACCTCGAATTGATGCACGTTCTGTTGATTTTTCTCAGATGCAGGCACAACCTGGTGATGATATAACACCGGTTATGTCTTACATGGGGAATCGCGCTATGCATCCTCGTCAGATTGAATGTTTTATCACTCATACCAACGAACGCACTCATGACATTATTCGTTCTGGTATGGATCGTTCACCTATGTACACAGGTGTGATTGAAGGTGTTGGTCCACGTTACTGTCCTTCAATTGAAGATAAAATAGTTCGTTTTGCCGATAAAAATTCACATCAGATTTTCATCGAACCTGAAGGTTTAACCACACACGAGCTATACCCAAATGGTATTTCGACATCTTTGCCGTTTGATGTACAAATTGAATTAGTTCGTTCTATGAAAGGAATGGAAAACGCTCATATTATTCGTCCTGGTTATGCCATTGAATACGATTACTTCAATCCTCAAGATTTAAAATATTCTTTAGAAACCAAACATATGCCAGGGTTGTTCTTTGCTGGACAAATCAATGGTACAACCGGCTACGAAGAAGCTGGAGCTCAAGGTTTACTTGCTGGCTTGAACGCAGCATTGCTTGCTCAAGACAAAGAAGCTTGGACACCTCGACGTGATGAAGCGTACCTTGGCGTGCTGGTAGACGACTTGATAACCATGGGAACTAAAGAGCCTTATCGCATGTTTACCAGTCGAGCGGAATATCGATTGATTCTTCGTGAAGATAATGCAGATATGCGTTTGACAGAAAAAGGTCGAGAACTTGGTTTAGTTTCAGATGAGCGTTGGGCGGCTTTTTGTAAAAAACGTGAAGCCATAGAAGTTGAAACAGAACGTCTTAAGTCAACTTGGATTGTACCGAATTCACCAGAATCAGAAGTACTTAACCCAAAATTAGAAACGCCAATTACTCATGAGTACAGCTTACTAGAACTGCTTAAACGTCCTAATATTGTTTATTCTGATATCGCAAACTTAAAAAATATACCTGACGAATCTGTGGATGAGCAAGTTTCAGAGCAGGTTCAAATTGCTGTGAAATATTCTGGCTACATTACTCGTCAAGCAGAAGACATTGAGCGTTTACGTCGACAAGAAAACACACCATTACCTGATGATTTAGATTACAGTAACATGGAAGGCTTATCGAATGAGGTGAAGCAAAAGCTGACTGAAATTCGTCCTGCAACACTTGCGGCCGCTTCTCGGATTCAAGGTATCACACCTGCTGCGGTATCCTTGCTGCTTATTCATTTGAAAAAACGTGCCATTGCACGAAAAAGTGCCTAATATCATCGGCCGATAATTCTTTATTACTTTTTATTTATTGAAATGGATCGACTGTGACACATTTTGAAACCATTCAAAAAGGCGCCCAAGAAATGGGTGCCTCTTTATCTGATGAAACCATTCAGACACTTGTTAACTATTTAGGAATGCTTGAAAAGTGGAATAAGGCTTATAACCTGACTGCTATTCGAGATGTGGAACAGATGATTTCCTTGCATTTACTCGATAGTTTGGCGACGTTACCCTATATAACCGGTGAAAATATTATCGATGTTGGTACTGGCCCGGGTCTACCTGGTATGGTGCTTGCTATATGTTACCCTGAAAAACGTTTTACGCTTTTAGACAGTAATGGTAAGAAAACACGTTTTTTAACTCAGGTTAAGATGGATTTGCACATCGATAATGTCACTGTGGCGAATGAAAGAGTAGAGAAGCATCGTTATCAAGGTGATTATGATCATGTTATTTCACGTGCGTTTGCTTCTTTGCAAGATATGATCAATTGGACTTTACCTTTACCTAAAGAAACAGGTAATTTTTTAGCCATGAAAGGTGTGTACCCTAGTGACGAAATAGCAGCACTGCCAAAAGAAGTAGATGTCGTTTTAGTAGAGCCTCTTAATGTGCCAAATATTCAAGCGGAGCGTCACATGGTCGTGATGACGCGTAAAGGATAAATAATGGCTAGAACTATCGCGGTTACCAATCAAAAAGGTGGTGTTGGAAAGACTACCACCTGTGTCAACTTAGCCGCATCGCTTGCTGCAATGAAACGTCGAGTTTTACTTATTGATCTTGACCCTCAAGGTAACGCTACGACAGGAAGCGGCTTGATAAAAGGTGAGCTAGAAACCAGTGTTTATGATGTTCTTATTGGTTCTCACGGTGTTAAAGAGGTAATGAAAAAAAGTATGCCTGGTGAATACTGGGTATTGCCTGCTAATGGTGATTTGACTGGTGCTGAGGTGGCTTTGTTAGATTTACCAAGTAAAGAAACCCGACTTCGAGCGGGGCTTTATGAGGTCGATAATGATTTTGACTATATCTTGCTAGATTGTCCTCCATCTTTAAATATGCTCACCGTAAATGCGTTAGCAGCGTCTCAAGGCGTGCTTATTCCAGTGCAATGTGAATATTATGCCTTGGAAGGATTAACTGCTTTACTGCAAACTATAGAACGCATTACTCAAGTATTAAACCCATCACTTGAGGTCGAAGGCATCCTACGAACTATGTATGATCCTCGCCCTAGTTTGACACACGATGTTTCTGGTCAACTCCATAAATATTTTGGTGATAAAGTATATGACACGGTTATACCGAGAAATATTCGATTAGCTGAATCCCCAAGCTATGGATTACCTGTTTTACACTACGAAAAACAATCTCGTGGTGCTGTCGCTTATCTGGCTTTAGCGGGTGAGTTTATTCGTAAGAGTGTAGTGTAGACTGCTTAATAAAAAATACTTGTACAAATTAGGGTTGATCAAATGACGATAAAAAAAAGAGGTCTAGGTCGTGGCTTAGATGCATTATTAGCACCACAAACTGCAGTAAATAAAGAGCAGAGTGACTCTAATAATGATCAAATAAAAGGCTTAACCTATCTACCTGTTGAGTGGCTTTCTAAAGGAAAGTTTCAACCTCGTCGTGACATGAATCCTGCGCAACTAGAAGATTTGGCATCTTCTATTCGAACTCAAGGCATAATGCAGCCTATTGTTGTTCGACCTAATGGCCACAATCAATATGAAATCATCGCTGGAGAACGTCGTTGGCGTGCCGCTAAACTTGCTGATTTGACGCAAGTCCCTGTTATTATTCGCCATGTTGAAGATGCTGATGCTGTGGTATTAGCGCTTATTGAAAACATTCAACGTGAAGATTTAAACCCAGTAGAAGAAGCGCTTGCGTTACAGCGTCTAATTGAAGATTTTCATCTTACACAACAAGAAGTTGCAGATACCGTTGGTAAATCTAGATCAACTGTTGCCAATTTGTTGCGTCTATTGGGGTTAACACCAGAAGTTCGTCGTTTATTAGAACATGGTGATATTGAAATGGGTCATGCGAGAGCCCTTATTCCTTTAGAGCATGACAAACAAATACAAGCCGCTTCACAAGTAGTGACTAAATCTTTGTCTGTTCGTGAGACTGAGAGGTTGGTTAAAAACTTTCAAGTCGTTGACAAAATTGATGATAACAAACCTATCTTGCCTGATTTGAGTGCAGAAGCTGAGCGTATCAGTCAAAAGATTAACGCAGCCGTAAAAATTCAGCCATCTGCAAAAGGAAAAGGCAAACTTGTTATCGAGTATCGTAACCCAGAACACTTAGAACTCTTGATAAGTGAACTCCTTGAAGATAAATAAGTAACTTTTATAAGTTATTTATTTCTACCCAAGCAAGATAGCTAGAAAGTTATTTTGCTATTCGGTTTAAGTTGAATACAGCAGCTATTAACCATATAATGCCTCGAATTTTATAAAACATCACATTGATTGCACTTTTACAGTGCGCAATAGAGAGTGAGTAATGGAAGTAAATAAGCCGCTAAGTGCAAGCGCAATTGTTAGCGCGAAAAAGCGAGCTGTATTTCGTTTTGTCCTATTACAATTTTTACTCACTATTTTTATATCCTTGGGAATTTTTTACATTGTTGACGGTCTTAGTTCTTACTCTTTTTTATTAGGAGCCTGGTCAAGTATTTTGCCAAGTATTTATATGGCGTGGCGGGTTTTTGGGTATAAAGGTGTTCGGTCAGCAAAAGATGTCGTGAGATCATTTTATCGTGGAGAAGCCGGTAAGTTGGTGATGACAGCGGTTTTAGTGTCGCTGGTTTTTCTTTGGATAAAACCTTTGTCTGCAGAGGCTTTTTTTGCAGGTTTTGGTGTCGCAATTTTGAGCCATTGGCTCAGTCCTATCTTGCTAAAGAATAGTTAGTAATGAAGGAATACAGTTTTAATCATTAAGAGAGCGTGGATGTAAATATGGCAAGTGAAAATCCAAATGCTTCCGAATATATAAAGCATCACCTTCAGAATTTGACTTATGGTCAGCATCCTGATGGTAGCTGGGGTATTGCGGAAACAGCACAAGAAGCAGCTGATATGGGCTTTTGGGCGATTCATTTAGATACAATGGGTTTCTCAATTGGTCTTGGTATCTTATTTTTATGGTTGTTTAGAACGGCGGCAAAAAAAGCGTCAACGGACACCCCAAAAGGGCTTCAGAATTTTGTAGAGATAATGGTCAGCTTTGTCGATAACTCCGTCAAAGAAAGTTACCACGGTAAAAGTAAAGTCATTGCGCCGTTGGCCTTGACTATTTTTGTGTGGATCTTCTTGATGAACTTGATGGATTTGATTCCGGTTGATTTTATTCCAAGAATTGCGCATGACGTATTTGGGTTGAATTACTTTAAAATTGTACCGACAACAGATATGAATGCCACTATTGGTATGTCTTTGTCAGTATTTGCCCTCATTATATTTTACAGTATTAGTATTAAAGGCTTCGGAGGATTTGTTAAAGAGTTAACTTTGCAGCCTTTCAACACACCTATTATGATTCCATTTAATTTTATTTTGGAAATGGTTGGTTTGTTGGCTAAGCCAGTCTCATTAGCGTTACGTTTATTCGGTAACCTATATGCTGGTGAGTTGATCTTCATCTTGATTGCCGTGTTACCTTGGTTCGCACAATGGGCTTTGTCAGTACCATGGGCAATATTCCATATATTAATTATTACCTTGCAAGCATTTATTTTCATGATGCTGACCATTGTATATCTAAGTATGGCAAGCGAAGAGCATTAATGATTTTGTAATACCCTTGTTTTTTAAACCTTGTAAATTAAAACTTAAAGTTAGGAGTTAAAATGGAACTAGTAGTAAGTATGACGGCTATCGCAGTAGCAATGCTAATTGGCTTTGCTGCATTGGGTACGGCCATTGGTTTTGCCATCTTAGGTGGTAAATTTCTAGAAGCAAGCGCTCGTCAACCAGAGCTTGCACCTATGTTGCAAACTAAAATGTTTATCGTAGCTGGTCTTTTGGATGCAGTTTCTATGATCGGTGTTGGTATCGCTTTGTTCTTTACATTCGCGAATCCTTTTATTGCTCAGGTTGCTGGCTAAGATTTCAATTGAAATTGAAAGCTTTTTTAAACGACTTAGAGCGAGGATATTAGCGTGAATTTGAATCTCACACTTATAGGCCAAGCTATTTCGTTTGCCATTTTCGTCTGGTTCTGCATGAAATTTGTGTGGCCACCAGTCATTGCTGCGCTCGAAGAGCGTAGCAAGAAAATTGCAGACGGCTTAGAAGCAGCAAATCGTGCTTCACGTGATCTTGAATTGGCACAAGAACAAGCCAACCAATTACTACGTGAAAGCAAAGATAATGCGGCCGATATAATTGAACAAGCCAATAAACGTGCGAACCAAATGATTGAAGAGGCTAAAGAACAAGTGATTGCTGATGGCAAACGCTTGCGCAAAGCAGCTCAAGCAGAAATTGAACAAGATGTATTGCGTGCGAAAGAAGCATTGCGTGCTCAAGTTTCCGTTCTTGCATTTGCTGGTGCCGAAAAGATTTTGGGAACCACCATTGACGAAAAAGCACATAGCGAGATCGTTGAACAGCTCGCCAAAGAGCTTTAAGCGAGGGTCTAATGGCTGAATTAAAAACAGTCGCGCGACCGTATGCTAAAGCGGTTTTTGAAGTTGCTCGAGAGCAAGGTCAAGTTACAGAATGGGCTGATATGTTAAACATATTGGCTACTGTAACGCTTGAACCTAAGCTTAAGAAAGCGCTTGGAAATCCAGCTTTTAGTGCGGAAGAGAAGGCAAACGCTCTGGCTGATGTCTGTGCAGAAGCTACAACAGAACAAGGGAAAGCCTTTTTGCTTACCCTTGCTGAAAATAAGCGTTTATCGCTTATTCCAGCTATTTCTGAGTTGTTTTTACAGTTCAAACTGAAATTTGAAAAAGCCGTAAATGTTAACTTTACGTCAGCATTCGAATTATCAGCAGAACAAGCACAAGCATTAGCCGATTCATTGAGTAAAAAGTTAGATCGTAAGATTAACTTGATCAATGAAACTGACGCGAGCCTGATTGGTGGCGTGGTTATACGTACAGGTGACTTAATCATCGACGGTTCGGTACGCGGTAAATTAGCGAAACTGTCCGAGGCGATAAACTCCTAGAGTTTCGTTAAATCGAAACCAGGGTTGAGGAATTTAGCATGCAGCAACTGAATCCATCTGAGATCAGCGAGATTATTAAGAAGCGCATCGACAACCTCGATGTGACTTCTGATGCCCAAAATGAGGGTACAATTGTCAGCGTGGCAGACGGTATCGTTCTGATCCACGGTTTGGCAGATGTTATGTACGGGGAAATGATTGAATTCCCTGGTGGTGTTTACGGTATGGCCCTTAACCTAGAGCGTGACTCTGTTGGTGCGGTTGTATTGGGTCAATACCAAGACCTTGTAGAAGGTCAAAAAGTTAAATGTACAGGTCGTATTTTGGAAGTTCCAATTGGACCTGAATTGCTTGGTCGTGTTGTTGATGCATTGGGTAATCCAATCGACGGCAAAGGCGATATCAATGCAAAATTAACTGATAAAGTTGAGAAAGTGGCTCCGGGCGTTATCGAACGTCAGTCAGTAGATCAACCGATTCAAACTGGTTATAAAGCCATTGATGCCATGGTGCCAATTGGTCGTGGTCAACGTGAGTTGATCATCGGTGACCGTCAGATTGGTAAAACAGCATTAGCTATCGATACCATTATTGCTCAGAAAAACAGTGGCATTAAATGTGTTTATGTAGCGATTGGTCAGAAGCAATCTACTATTGCAAACGTAGTACGTAAGCTTGAAGAAGCTGGCGCGATGGAATACACCACTGTTGTTGCAGCGGGTGCATCTGATCCAGCGTCTATGCTTTTCCTAGCGCCATACACTGGCTGTACTATGGGTGAATATTTCCGCGATCGCGGTGAAGACGCTTTGATAGTTTATGATGATTTGACGAAACAAGCTTGGGCTTACCGTCAAATATCTTTGCTTCTTCGTCGTCCGCCAGGTCGTGAAGCTTACCCTGGTGATGTTTTCTACCTTCACTCTCGTCTTCTTGAGCGTGCGTCTCGTGTAAACGTTGACTATGTAGAAAAATTCACTAACGGTGAAGTGAAAGGTAAAACAGGTTCTTTGACTGCTTTGCCAATCATCGAAACCCAAGGTGGTGACGTATCTGCTTTCGTACCAACCAACGTTATCTCCATCACAGATGGTCAGATATTCTTGGAAACGAGCTCGTTTAATGCGGGTATTCGTCCAGCGATGAACGCCGGTATTTCGGTATCTCGTGTTGGTGGTGCCGCGCAAACTAAGATTGTCAAAAAACTTGGCGGTGGCGTTCGTCTTGCTTTGGCTCAGTATCGTGAATTGGCGGCTTTCGCTCAGTTTGCATCTGACCTAGACGAAGCGACTCGTAAGCAGCTAGAACACGGTAAACAGGTTACTGAACTGATGAAACAAAAGCAGTTCTCTCCTATGCCAGTAGCTGATATGGGCGTAGTTCTTTACGCTGCTAATGATGGCTTCCTTGAAGATGTTGAAACAAGCAAAATTGGTAGTTTTGAAGCTTCTTTGTTGGGTTATATGAACAGCGAACATGCTGATCTAATGGCTGACATTAACAAAACTGGTGATTTTAACGGCGAGATTGAAGCGACACTTAAAGCGGCAATCGAGAAGTTTAAAGCGACGCAAACTTGGTAATGACTTTGGTGACAAGCTAATTATTTTAGTTTGTCGCCATCTTCTTGCAGTTTGTGAAATAACATTCTCACAAGGGCAGTTCTATTATGGCAGTCGGAAAAGAGATACGTACTCAGATTTCGAGCATTAACAATACGCGTAAAATTACTCGTGCTATGGAAAAAGTAGCGGCAAGTAAAACGCGTAAAGCTCAGGATCGTATGGCCGCTTCTCGTCCGTATGCGGAACGAATTCGCCAAGTAGTTGGCCATTTGGCTAACGCGAATCCTGAGTATAAACACCGTTACCTTACCGAGCGTGAGGCGAAGCGTGTTGGTTATATCGTGATCTCTTCTGATCGTGGTTTATGTGGTGGTTTGAACGTTAATGTGTTCAAAGCAGCTATCAAAAATATGAAACAGTTTGCTGATTCAGGTGTTGAAATTGACATTTGTACAATTGGTTCTAAAGCCGTTTCATTTTTTCGTAACTACGGCGGAAATGTAACATCTGCTTTCACTGGTTTAGGCGATGCGCCTAAAGCTGACGATTTAGTTGGTAGTGTGAAAGTGATGCTAGATGCGTTTGATGAAGGTCGTATCGATCGTCTTTTTGTGGTTTCAAATGAGTTTGTGAACACCATGACTCAGAACCCAACGGTTGAACAACTTTTGCCATTAAAAGCAGAAGAGAATGCAAAATTAAAGCACCACTGGGATTACATTTATGAGCCAGAACCTGTTGAAATTTTAAACGAGTTGTTGGTTCGTTATATTGAATCTCAAGTATATCAATCAGTTGTTGAAAATATTGCGTGTGAACAAGCAGCTCGTATGCTTGCTATGAAAAACGCAACGGACAACGCTGGCGATATCATTGATGAATTACAGCTGGTGTACAACAAGGCTCGTCAAGCAGCAATTACTCAGGAAATTTCTGAGATAGTCAGCGGCGCGGCAGCGGTTTAAGGTATTTAGGTTTTTAAGAGGATCCGAACATGAGTAGCGGACAAATCGTACAAATTATAGGCGCTGTTATCGACGTGGAATTCCCACGTGATAGTGTGCCAAAAGTATATGATGCCCTGACTATTGAGGGAAAAGAGTTGGTGTTGGAAGTTCAACAACAACTAGGCGACGGTATCGTTCGTACCATCGCTATGGGTTCAACTGATGGTATGAAACGTGGTTTGGCTGTTGAAAACACAAATAAACCAGTTTCTGTACCTGTTGGTACAAAAACTTTAGGACGTATTATGGACGTTCTAGGGAATCCTATTGATGAGAAAGGCCCGATCGGAGAAGAAGAGCGTTGGTCAATTCACCGTTCAGCACCTTCATACTCTGAACAGTCTTCTAGTAACGAATTGCTAGAAACTGGTATCAAGGTAATCGACCTTGTTTGTCCTTTCGCAAAAGGTGGTAAAGTTGGTCTGTTTGGTGGTGCCGGTGTTGGTAAAACCGTAAACATGATGGAGCTTATCCGTAACATCGCAATCGAGCACAGTGGTTACTCTGTATTCGCTGGTGTTGGTGAGCGTACTCGTGAGGGTAACGACTTTTACCATGAGATGACAGATTCGAATGTAATCGATAAAGTATCTCTAGTATACGGTCAAATGAACGAGCCACCAGGTAACCGCTTACGGGTTGCTTTGACTGGTTTGACAATGGCAGAGAAATTCCGTGACGAAGGTCGTGACGTACTTTTCTTCGTAGATAACATCTACCGCTATACGCTTGCTGGTACAGAAGTATCTGCATTGCTAGGTCGTATGCCATCTGCAGTAGGTTACCAGCCTACACTTGCTGAAGAGATGGGTGTTCTTCAAGAACGTATCACCTCTACGAAGACTGGTTCTATCACATCTGTTCAAGCGGTATACGTACCTGCGGATGACTTGACTGACCCGTCTCCAGCAACGACGTTCTCTCACTTGGACGCAACCGTTGTATTGTCTCGTGATATCGCATCTTTGGGTATTTACCCAGCGATTGATCCTCTGGATAGTACTTCACGTCAGCTTGATCCTCTTGTAATTGGTCAAGAGCATTATGACGTAGCACGTGGCGTTCAAATGGTATTGCAACGTTACAAAGAATTGAAAGACATTATCGCAATCTTGGGTATGGACGAGTTATCTGAAGAAGATAAGCAAACGGTTAACCGTTCTCGTAAAATCCAGCGTTTCTTGTCTCAGCCTTTCTTCGTAGCAGAAGTATTCACAGGCGCTCCAGGCAAATATGTTTCTTTGAAAGACACTATTCGTGGCTTTAAAGGCATCTTAGATGGTGAGTTTGATGATCTTCCAGAACAAGCGTTCTACATGATTGGTAGCATCGACGAAGCCGTCGAGAAAGCTAAGAAACTTTAACCATCACGCGTAGTAAAGGCGCTGCAAAGTGCTTTTACTAAGTATGACTTAAGAGAGGCAACTTATGGCTATCACAGTACACTGCGATATCGTAAGCGCTGAACAAGAGATTTTTTCCGGTACGGTTCAATCTCTTGTGGCTGCAGGCAGCTATGGTGATCTAGGTATTTTTCCTGGTCACGCTCAGTTGTTAACAACTCTGCAACCAGGTCCTGTTCGTGTGGTTAAAGAAAATGGTGATGAAGAGCATATCTTCGTGTCAGGTGGCTTCTTAGAAGTTCAACCTCACCGGGTCACCGTCTTGGCTAATACCGCTATTCGTGCAAGAGATTTGGATGAAGAAGCAGCACTAGAAGCTCAAAAGCACGCTCTTGAACTTTTAGCAGAGCAGAAACCTGATGTCGACTACACTCGTGCGACAGCGGAATTAGTGGAAGCTATGGCCCGTTTGCGTACTATTCAGCAGTTCCGCAGTAATACCTAAGCGGTAAGACTGAGTTTGTAAGTCAAAAAAAGCAGCCTCTATCCCAAGAAGGCTGCTTTTTTATTGCCTGTATTTTAGAGTTCGATCTATTACTAAAGTGTTAATTCTTTCTCGAAGCGCTAAAGCATCTTCCACAGCGTATCAAAGATAATTTGCTGAGCTTTGGCGATGTCTTTTGATTCTAGAACCACCGCAGAAGGAAAATTGTTACTTGCCAATGAAATGATGGCACATTTTGGCGGATAGATAGCAATATAACTGGCATCGACAGAGCCCTCAGTTTTTATCCATTTACGTTCCGATAGCTCGGCCTCTTCACCACCGTCACCCAATGCTATTACCTTTACGTTGATCCCTAACTTCACTCGTTGCTTGGTATAGTTTGGAAAAGGGCGGTATAAGAATGGACGAATGGGTTTAGAAGAAAATACACAATATTCTTTATGGTCTTGTTGGGACACCACGTTTAGAATATCGCGCAAAACCCATTCAATGCCATCATCTCCCTCGTAATATCGTACGTTGGTTTGATGATAATCAGGCTGTTGTTGGTGCAGATTGGGAATAATCGAGGTTTTTAAGTTTTCAATTGTTTTATCTAAGCGATTACGCTTTTCTTCTGCAAGGTTAAGTAAAATATCTGGATTCTCAGCCGTAAAAAATCGCCGCTTTCCTTTGGGGAAATAACTAACAACACCTTTGCTTTGTAATTGTTTAAGCGATTCGTAAGCGGTCCCTCGATTAATGCCGCTGTGCTCAGCAATATCTCGTATAGAAGAAGGGCCAAGCTTTAGCAAGGTTTGATAAAGTTGAGCTTCTCTTGGTGTTAGACCGAGCTGTTCAAAAGCTTGTTGAATCATAGGGCTCACAGTGTGTAGTCATAATTTATAAAATATAATCCGTATTTATTATTCCAAAGAATACACGTATTGAAAGAAAAAAGTGCAAAACGATACACAGCAGAGGAGAGAAACGTGACAGATGAACAACGATTTGGTGGTATTCGTCGTTTATACGGAGATGCAGCTTATGAGGCCTTTTCTCAAGCTCATGTATGCGTTATTGGTATTGGTGGTGTTGGTTCTTGGGCCGCAGAAGCCTTGGTACGTTCAGGCATAGGGAAAATTACACTAATCGACATGGATGATGTTTGTATTACCAACACAAATCGTCAAATTCATGCATTGGAAGGAACAGTCGGCCAGTCTAAAGTTGATGTTATGGCTGAGCGGTTGGTTCTTATCAATCCTAACTGTCAAATAACCACAATCGAAGATTTTATTACCCCTGAAAACCTATCTGAGCTTCTTTCAGAGCCATTTAATTACATTATCGACTGCATTGATAGCATCAAACCAAAAGCAGCTCTTGTCGCCTGGTGTAAGCGTAATAAGCGAAAAATGATCACGATAGGTGGTGCTGGCGG
Organism: Marinomonas ushuaiensis DSM 15871; assembly: GCF_000521805.1. GTDB lineage: Bacteria > Pseudomonadota > Gammaproteobacteria > Pseudomonadales > Marinomonadaceae > Marinomonas > Marinomonas ushuaiensis. Next base: position 149,291 of record NZ_JAMB01000001.1, on the reverse strand, counting down.
ACAAACAGACCCAACTAAAATACAAACGGGTGATTTATCCTTGACTGTAGGTGACCCATTAGCGGCTAAGTTGCGTAATTTTTTACGGCGTTATTATAACTTCAGCCGTAATACGAAACGCCGATTTAATATTGAGTGTGTTTATTCTGTCGAAGAATTGAAGTACCCACAGGGTGATGGAACGGTATCGAAAGATAGAGTGAAGGGGGATACAGAAACAAAAATGAATTGTGACACGGGTTTTGGCGCTAGTACTGCAGTTACTGCTTCTTTTGCCTTTGTGGCTGTTTCGAGAGTACTTGAAAGAATATCTAAAACAGTTAGTTAAGCGAGGAGTGCGATTCCCCTCACTTAACGATTCATTATTATCGTTTTGATGACAATAATTGATGTACTTCATAAGCGGCAAGTACCGTTGCTGTTTGTACATCATGGCCTGTAACGAAGTCTTCGCCGTAAAGCGTCTCATCAGGATATTCGGTGATAAGCTGCATTGGAATGTCTTCTGGTTTGCTTTGGGAAATTAAACAAGGAAAGCCATTTATTATGCGGAAGTTTGTTTCGCCTGCGTGTTTTTTATAAAGCTTAATTTGCTCGTTGTTAAAATCAAGCACACCTGGGATTTTAATCAGCTTTAACGTCACTAGATGAGTAAACTCTTCTGCGTAGGCCGACCATTTCTCTTCTGGGTTGTGTCTAATAATGAGAAAAAAACCTTTAGGTATAGTCCACATGTCAAAACCACGAGGGACATAGCCCGAAAGAGGTCGTGTCCATTCATGAGACGGGTAACCATGAAGGTTTATATGTAACTGAGCATGACTAATCTTTCTTGCTTTATGACGAATTTCTTTTTCATATAGATGCCCTTTATTACGATATTCTAAATCGTCACCTAATGCCGTATATCGAGAAGCATGATGCATATGGAAAGGGTTATCTGTAATTAATCTTTGGTGTAAAGCATAGCCATCTGGGTTTTCTTGTGGCGAAATAGTAAAGTGGCTACCTTCTTGTTTATTCAATACTTTTGCTGCTCGCAACGTCCCAATTACGCCAGTAGTTTCATTTGCATGCTGGCCTCCACTTATCATCACAGGGAAGTCTGATCCTTTGTGATAGCGAGCATTGATTATTCTTCCTGTTATGGATTCTGCTGTAAAATTAGACCCTATGATGGTTTCTAATTCTGTTTGTACTTGCTCCATACTAATCGGAGCATTAGCACAATCTAACGTTTGCTGACCTGTCGTGCTTTGAGCATCATAAGGCCGAGTTTCTATACAAAGACTAAGGCTATCTTCATTCCTATAATGTATTTCGGGTACGATTTGTCCTGGTTGGCCTTCTCTGTCATTAGGCTGGTATCCAACCTTTACTTTGAACCATTCCTGTATTGAAAAGTAAAAGTCTTCATGCAAGGCTTCACTGAGACTGATTACCTCATGTTTATAGGGAAGTGGCTGGTCTTTCCAAGGCAAAAAAACTTTTATATTAAGTTCTTCAAAATACGGTTCTGAATCTTTCCATGTATATTCAGAAATCGCCTCCATGCCTTCAGAAAAAAGGCGCTCATAATCTGTTACGAGACGTTCGTTTAAAGTGATAACACCCTCTGAGTTGGTTATTCTTAACCAACCACTTGGGGACAAATTCGTTTGCTTAATACAATCTTGATGAAGATGATTGGGAGCAAAAACAGTGAATTTAGACTGAACGCCTGCATCAGAATGCAAAATAATCTGGTAAGCATCCGTCATTTTTTCATTAGCAACGAAATGAACAGGTGATTTTTTTATCAGCGCAGACAGAGGGTAAGTCTCTAATAAAAAACGTTTTTCTGATGCGGCTTTATGTAAAGGATAGTGAACTTCTATATTCTTAATATTGCTTGATAATACATCTATCTCTTCCAAAAAAAAGTGCAATAGTGGTTTATATGCACTGCGTAACTTAGCATTAACGCCGTGTTTCGAAAGCTCTTTTTCAGCCCGCTGTCGATGGCTTTTATCGCCAAATACCCATGCCTCTATAAGTTGATCTTGATACTCAATTTTTCCAAATTTTTCGATTAATTGATTAATTGTAGATTCGATAGTGGTTGAATAAATACAGTTCATCGAGACGTCTTACCTGTTGGGTCAAGGCTGTCACGAAGCCAATCACCTAATAAATTTAAGCCTAAAACAGTTAATAAAGTAGCCAATCCAGGAAACACACTGACCCACCAAGCGTTTTGAATATAAGTACGCCCATCCGCTAACATACCGCCCCAACTTGGAGTAAGAGGATCTACGCCAAGACCGAGGAACGTTAAGCTACTTTCTAAGAGAATGTTATTAGCAACATTAAGAGTGGTTAGAACAATGACTGGGCCTATTAAATTAGGTAAAAGATGACGGAATAAAATATTAAAATGACTTACACCAATGGCTTCAGCAGATTGAATAAATTCCCTATCGCGCAATGAAAGAACGGATCCTCTTACTAATCTTGCGTATTGAACCCATTGAGAAATAATCAATAGAAAGATCATGTTACCTAGACCACCACCGACAATAGCAATAAAGGTAATGGCTAATAAAATAAATGGCATGGCTAGCTGAACGTCAGCAAAACGCATCACAATAACATCCCAAAAACCGCGGTAATAGCCGGAGATTAGCCCCATAATCACACCTAATACAACTGCTCCGGCAACCGATAAAAAGCCGACTTGTAAGGACACTTTTCCGCCGGCAACCACTCGACTCATAATGTCTCGCCCTAGAGGGTCTGTACCAAAAAAATGCTCAGCATGGGTAAAGGGTTCTAATAAACGAGCAGATAAATTTATTTTATCGGCGTCTGGAAATAATAAATCCGAAAAGAGAACTAAGAAGCAAATACCGCCTGTTAGCAGAACCCCTAGAATAAACTCTAAACTTTTATAATTAGATAAAGTTGTACTAAAACGTTTCGTTGACATCTTATTACTCCGTACGAATACGTGGATCGATCAAGCCATAGGCAATATCAACCAACAGGTTAACGCTAACAATAAGCATTGATAGAATGGTGATAACGGCTTGTAGTACGGGATAATCTCGACCACTTACTGCGTCAAAAGCGAGTGTGCCAAGACCAGGCCAATTAAAAACTCGTTCAATAATGACGATACCGCCTAATAAGCCTCCAAATTGCAGACCAAAATAGGTAATAAGAGGGATCGCACAGTTACGTAAAGCATGCTTATAAAGTACGGTGTTTTCACTCAAACCCTTTGCTCTGGCAACCATAATGTACTGGGCTTGTAACGTTTCCAGCATAGAAGACCGTACTAATCGAACATTGGTCGCCGTCAGAATAATAGCCATAGTAAAAGCTGGCATTAAAAAGCTGATGAAGCCATCCATACCGCTCGGCGGAAGCCACTGTAGCCAAATAGAAAATACTAAAACCAACATTAGAGCTAGCCAAAAATTTGGGAAAGATAAGCCAACTAAAGAAACAATTCTTATGACCTGATCGGCCCATTTACCTTTAGAAACAGCCGCTTTGATGCCTAATGGAATAGAAATAATAATCGAGATAAACATAACGGATGCTGCCAACATTAAGGTGGCAGGCAATGACTTACTTATAAGGTAAGAAACGGATGTTCCTCCCATAAAGCTACGTCCAAAATCAAAGCTAAATATGCCTTTGATAAAATCGAAGTACTGAGCAAAAAATGGTTTATTGATTCCCAACGCTTCGCGAATCATCATGAGATCCGCTTCTGTCACACTACCAGCTTCTTGGGTCAGCATAAGGGCTGGATCACCGGTTAAACGTATTGCAAAAGCAACGATTAAGGTAACGGCTATCAGCACAAATATCGCTTGTAGAAACCGTTTCATTAAAAAGCTCGCCATGACTTTTCCTTTAAATAAGAGAGACGATTTAAAACGTCATCTTTCAAAACAGTGGGCACAGCTCAGCTATTTCAAAACCAATAACTGAACTGTTCTGTTCTGTTGATCACTTTTCTGTAACCTGCCTACAGATAAAATCAGACAGGTTGTAAGTATAAAAAAGAGTGTCTAATCAACAGTTACATCGGATAAACGTAAACGGCTATCAGGTACAGGAGTAAAGTTTTTAACTCTTGTAGAAACGCCGAAGATAGCGTTTAAGCTGTACAAAGGCATTTCTAAGGCACGATTTGCTGTGTAGTTAGCAATAGACTTAAGAATTTCTTCACGTTTGGCGCGATCGGTAATGGAACGTTGAGACTCCAATAATGCATCTAACTCAAGATCACTGTCATATGGGTTCCATTTTTCACCAGTGTGATACATGAAGTAAGCGGTATTATCATAGTCGAGGGTCCAGCCTCCCCAAGATTGTTGGAACATTTCACCAGTCTTACCTGCAGGAACAATGTCATTTAGTAACACACTTGTTTCGTAAGGTTTGATGGTTGCGTTTAATCCAATAACCTGTAAATAACTGGCAACGGCCTGAGAAACCTCATTAAAGGTTGCATTATTACCACGGATATCGATTTGAATTTTAGCGCCCGGTTTGATTCCAGCCGCTTTTAAAAGTTGCATTGCTTTGTTTGGGTCATAAGGCAATGGTTTCATTGTTGGATCTTCACCAAATGAAATTGCACTTTGGAAGCTAGAGATAGCCGATGCTTGACCATCTAAAATAGAATCTATAATGGCTTGACGATCTACTCCGTAAATCAAAGCTTTACGAACTCGTTCGTCTTTTGTAATGCCATTTTTGGTATTAAAACGCAAAGCATACACAGTTGGACTAACGGTTGTGACAACCTTTAGTTTAGGATCTTTTTCAATTGTAGAGATCATGCCAATTGGTATCGTTGGTGGAATGACCAAATCAACACGACCTGATTGTAGTTCTGCAACAGCAGTAGAAGGCTCACTAATAAAGCGGTAATTGAGGTTTGTTAGTTTTGGTGCTCCACCCCAATGTTTTTCAAAGGCTTCTAGCTTAATGCCTACTTTCGGTTCGTAAGAGGCAAACTTAAAAGGTCCGGTTCCCATTGGGTGAGTATTAAAGAAGTCTTCCCCTTTTTCTTTAATATAGGCTGGTGGCACTATCATGGCACCATAGCCGGCAAGTTTCGTGAGTAATACAGGGTCAGCCGCTTTCAAATGGAAGTCGACCGTATAGTCATCAATAATTTCGACTGAATCGATTGCTGCGTAATTGGAGCGTTGAGGGCCTTTTCTGCCTTCATCACCCATTAATCGGTCAAAGGTGAATTTGACCGTATTTGAGTTAAATGCTTCACCATTATGGAATGTGACACCTTGACGTAATATAAAGCGAATACGAGTGCCGTTATCCAACTGCTCCCATGATGTTGCCAAACCTGGTTGTAATTTCAAATCGGGACTACGGTAGGTCAAACCATCGTACATATTGGTTGCAACAGAAGCCCAATTAACCAAAAAGGTATCAATAGGGTCCCAGCTACCTGGATCTTGTGGGGAAGAAACTGTTAACGTACCAGCAAAACCGAATGTTGCCATGGTTAAGCTGCTTGTCACCGCGATGGCTTTAAATGCCTTCGTTAGAGCGCTTTGTTTATTCATTTTTTAACTCCGTTCTTTTGTGATAAGGGTGGATGTTATTATTATTTTCATAATGTGCCAGCGACGAAATGCCCTGGGGCGATTTCTCGATGAGGAACAATAGTGGGCTCGTTTCCTACTTGACGTACAGGACTTGGGATTTCTCCACTAAGACGACCTGAACTGCGGACAATGGTTGGATCCGCAACAGGAACAGCACTAAGTAAGCGTTGGGTGTAAGGATGGGTTGGTGTCTCAAGGACTTGTTGACGAGAGCCTAATTCAGCGACTTGGCCAAGGTATAAGACAGCAACGCGGTGACTCATTTTTTCGACGACAGCCATATCGTGACTGATGAACAAGTAAGCGATGCCATGCTCTTCTTGCAACTCCATAAAGAGGTTAATAATTTGCGCTTGAATAGAGACATCAAGAGCCGATAACGCTTCATCAGCAATGATGAGTTTAGGGTTGGACGCTAATGCTCTAGCAATACAAATACGTTGTCGTTGCCCACCCGAAAACTGATGTGGGTAGCGTTCAGCGTGTTCTTTAGTTAAACCGACGCGTTCTAATAACTCATGCACCCTTTGTTGAATTTTTTGTTCACCACGAATCAAGTTATGCGTTTTAATTGGCTCTGCAATGGAAAAACCGATGGTTTTTCTTGGATCAAGGGAGGCCAAAGGATCTTGGAAAATGTATTGTATTTCTTGACGTAAGCGTTGCTTTTCTGCCTTGCTCATTGCAGAAAAAGGGTTACCTTCAAAACTGATATCGCCGCTGGTCGCTTGCTGCAGTTGTTGAATGGTTCGGCCTATAGTGGATTTACCTGAACCAGACTCTCCAACGAGAGCAAGCGTTTCACCATGAAAGATATCAAAGCTGACTTCTTCTACCGCATGAACTCGATGGGTTACGCGACCAAAAAACCTTTTTTTACTATCAAATCGAGTGACAAGATTTCGTACTGATAACAAAGGTTGTTTATCATAACGAGCGGTCTCTTGTGTTTTTTCTTCACCCACTAAACGAATACCGTCTCCATCCATGACAGTAATAGGAAAACGCTTTGGAAAGCGTTCACCTGTCATACTTCCAAGCTTTGGAACCGCGGCTAATAACGCTTTTGTATAAGGGTGTTGAGGGTTAGCAAAGAGTTCTTTTACTGGGCCTTGTTCTACTTTTTTACCTTTCCACATGACAACCACGTCATCGGCGATTTCGGCAACAACGCCCATATCGTGTGTGATAAAAATCACCGCCATATTCAGTTCTTTTTGTAGGTCATTTAGGATGGTTAAAATTTGCGCTTGAATAGTAACGTCTAAAGCCGTGGTAGGTTCGTCTGCAATAAGAACCTTTGGGCGACACGCTAACGCCATCGCTATCATGACTCTTTGTCTCATGCCTCCTGATAACTGATGAGGATAGCGTTTTAGCATATCTTCAGCATCCGGTAGGCGAACCATTTTTAAGAGTTTGACACTCTCTTTAAGAGCTTCCGTTTTACTGAGTTTTTTATGCAAAGAAAGAGATTCTGAAATCTGATCGCCTACGGTAAAAACAGGGTTAAGCGATGTCATTGGCTCTTGGAAAATCATGGCTATGTCTTTACCACGAATAGAGCGCATTTCTTCTTGTGACTGAGATAAAAGGTCAATTTCTCCATTTTCTGTAGAGAATAGAATACGTCCAGATGGGTAACTAGCCCCGGTACTTTCTGCGAGACGCATAATCGATTGTGATGTGACCGATTTTCCTGATCCTGACTCTCCGACAATGGCGAGTGTACGGCCTGCCATAACAGAAAAATTAAGGCCATCAATAACGCGCGTATGACCAAACTCTACGGATAGATTCTCTACGGTCAATATTGGAGAAAATGAAGTGTCTGTCACTAAATAATCCTTATTATCAAGGTGAATTGGATAGCAGGTACTTTCGTGTCATGGAGACCTGTTTAAACGGTGTTTATTTCGAGTTATAACGCTTCTTTAGACATTCATATTTTTTACTTACTTTTATAATGTGAATTTAACGACATCACTTCCACTTATATTAATGTATGGTTGATAACTAAATATTATGGATAGGTGTTTTTTAGTATGAAATTTAGGCAAATTGAAGCCTTTCGCTACATTATGTTGCGGGGTACAACGGCTGCTGCCGCAGCAGAAATGCATGTTTCTCAGCCCGCAGTAAGCCGCCTATTGAGTGATCTAGAGTATTCCTTAGGTTTTTCTCTCTTTGACCGCCGAAAAGGTCGCTTATACCCAACTCAGGAAGCAACTGATTTTTTTCGCTCTGTTGAAGAAAGCTTCTTGGGAATGGAAAAATTAGAGTCTGTCGCATCAAAGATTCGCACCCGTACTCCAAACGAGCTAAAAATCACAAGCACATCCGCTATCGCGAGTACTTTATTACCTCTCGCTTTAGAAGAGCATAAAAAATTCTTTCCTGACGAACGCGTAACGATTCATACTGACGCTATATCTGCGTTAATTATAAAGTTACAAGCTGGTTCTGTTGATTTAGCGATTGGTTTGGAGCTGCCTCAGCTTATTGGTATTGAGCGTGAATTTATTGGTAATGCACGTTTTGTTTTTGCTGCGAGATCAGACCATCCACTCGCTAAAAAAAGTGTGATTACAGCACAAGATTTGATTGGTGAGTCTGTATTAACGGTTGTGGACGATTCCCCTGTTTATTGGAGCGAATTGGGAGGTGCACTTAACTCCGTTAAATCACAACTTAAACAAAATATTATGATAGACACCTCACATACTGGTTATTCGATGATAGCTGCAGGTCTTGCTGTTGGGGTGCTTGAGCCTTTTGCGGCAAGAGTTTGGGAAGGGAGAGGTGTTGTCATTCGTCCTTTTGAACCTGCCATTTATTACCCTTATGGACTGGCTTATCCAACCAATGCTCGACACCATAAATCTTTATATAGTTTTACCCAATCTATTCTAAAAGTAGCTCAAGGTATGAGAGAGTTTGGTTCTGGCTCTAATTAATATAAAAAGCTCATAACAGATTTAGCATGAGGTGAGTTTTTTAATAATAGACAATACGCCATTGGTTCGTGAGCTGGTGAGGTAACTGGATAGATTCAGTTCAGTTAGTTCTGCTTTTAAGTCCATTGCTTGGATTTCAGCAATGGTTTTTCCTTCAACTAAGCTCAATAAGGCAACCAAAACACCGCGCATCAGTTTGGCGTCGCTGTCGGCTTTGAAGTGGCGTTTTCCGTCCATCGTTGCCTCTATTAACCAAACTGCGCTTTCGCAGCCTTTTACTTTATTTTCGTCGGTTTTCTCTTCCTCAGAAAGACGAGGTAAGTTTTTGCTTAAGGTAACTAATGCTTTGAATGTTTCTTCTTTACTACGGCAAGCTTGGAGGTGCTCTTTTATATTAAAGTTAGTCATGTTTATTACTCATCACCTAATATATCAATAGCTTCTATTAATACGTCGCAGAAGCGATTGGCTTCTTCTATTGTGTTGTAACACGCAAAAGAGGCACGTAATGTTCCCTCGATACCCAGTTCCGTCATTAAGGGTTGGGCACAGTGAGAACCAGATCTAACGCCTATGCCTTGGCTGTCTAAATAAGCATTTAAATCCATCGTGTGAATATTGGATACAGATAAAGATACCAAGGTTGTATTGGTTTCAGGGGAATAAAGTATGATGCTTTTTTCCGATTTTAGACGTTTGTAGGTATATGTCGCTAAGGATTGTTCCCAAGCGAGTAAAGCGGGTCTGTCTTGTTCCGTTAAGAAGTTACAAGCCGCCGCTAAACCAATCGCGCCTTCTATATTGGGCGTTCCAGCTTCTAATCGATAAGGTAAATCATTGAATTCTGTCGCTTGATACGACACTTTACGCACCATTTCTCCGCCGGTTTGATACGGTGTTAATGCCTCTAGTGCAGGTATTTTTCCATACAAAACACCAATGCCAGTTGGGCCATACATCTTGTGGCCTGAGAAGACATAAAAATCACAATCTAAAGTTTCTACATCAACAGGATAATGCGCCACCACTTGTGCGCCATCGACTAATGTCATCGCGCCTTGTTCTTTGGCTAGGCTCAACATGGTTTGTAATGGCGTGCTGACACCAATGGCGTTGGAAACTTGTGTTGCAGCAAAGATTCGTGTTTTTTGCGTAAAGTAGGATTCACATTCTGCTTTCCACTGACCATTAGCTTCCAGCGGTAAAATACGTAAAACAGCACCAGTTCGACTTGCCAATTGTTGCCAAGGAACCAGATTAGCATGATGTTCTAAACTGGTAATGAGGATTTCATCGTTTTTTTCTAAAAGATGCTCTAAGCCATAAGTCACCATATTAATGGCTTCGGTGGTGCCTTTTGTCCAAATGACATGACTCTGTGTTGGCGCATTAATAAAGCGAGCGATTGTGTCGCGAGCCCCTTCAAACTGGTTCGTTGCCCTGACACTTAGAAAGTGCGCACCACGGTGTACGTTGGCATTGGTATTACGGTAATAGTCTTGAATGGCATCTAAAACGCATAAAGGTTTTTGAGTGGTCGCGGCATTGTCTAGGTACGCAAGTGAATGGCCATGAGCCATTTGGTTCAAAATTGGAAAAGAAGAGCGAATAGATAAGGGATCAAAGGTCATGTTCGTTGCGTATCTCACTGGTAAAACGCAGTGGATTGTATATTAACTTCCATCAAAATCGGGAAATATTGGCCTTTTACTTGCGTTTTTTTTATACAGATATAATGATTGATAACAGATACTAGATGACAAACCAGAAAAGGTACAAAGTAGTGGCAGAATTTTTATACAAGGGTGTTGTGGATTGGTTTTTAGATCAGATGTCACAAGAGTCAATTGTGCCTGGTGATCGTATGCCATCTCTACGGGTCTTATCAAAAGAGCTAGGCTTGAGTTTAAATACCGTTATACATGGTTATGAGTTACTAAGCAGTGATGGTTGGATTGAGTCTCGCCCCAAATCTGGTTACTTTGTTTGTCATCGAAGTCATACTAAACCTGCTTTGTTGTTGGCAGGTGAAACACTCCAAAAACTCTCCAACGAAGGCGTAAAGCCCGCTTGGTCTTGCCTTACGCATCGTAGTGCTTTGGTTGATCAAAGTAATGCGGTTTTGGCTCCGATTACTCGTCAGGAAGAAGAGAGCTTACCTATTTTAGGCAAAGGACATTTAATCGTTCGTGAATCTGTTAGTGAATACCTCAAAGGGTTAGGTATTAAGTCTCATGCTTCTCAGCTTTGGCTTAGCCACTCCTCTTTAGCCATTTTTACTCAGAGCGTTCAAAGCTTAACCAAGCGAGACGACACCGTACTTGTATTGGAGCCTTGTGATCCAAGACTGACAACGACATTGCAGAGTCTTGGAAGGCAGGTTATTACAATAAGCGCTGGTGAGCGTGGTGTTGATTTAGACCTAGTAATCCACTGTCTACGAGACGAGTCCATTAGTTTAATTGTATTACCTGGTCAGTTTTCTTTTCCTGCAGGGCAATTAATAAGTAACTTAAGTTTGCGTCGCTGGCTTGCCATAATTGAAGAAATGAAATTGCCTGTGATTGAATGGGATTTATGTTCACATCTCGCTTATCGTGCAGGTCCTATTTTGACCTACAAATCTTTAGATCAATCGGATCAGATTATTTATATCGGTGGAGTGGAATCAAAAGGCGTCGGCCGCTCTGCTGGCTGGTGCTTACCTGGTAGATATCAAAGCTTGTTAGAAGGTGCATTCCTAGGCGCGGATATGGCGCTTAGTGATACCCAACAAACAGTATTAAGTGAGGCTTTGCAGTCTAATAGTAAACGCTCATTAACACGTCGAGCAAGAGACGTTTGGGCGAACTCTGAGCGAGTGAAAGCACACTTAGAAACGCGTTTAGGTAATCATGTTAGTTTTGCCACAAGTAAAGGCGGTATGTCACTCTGGATGCATTTATTAGAGCCTTTAGGTGTCGCCAGTATAACTTCTTTATTAGCCAGCTTCAGGCACGCCATTGTTCCGGGAACTTTAGTCAGTCATGAATCGGATGCGAATCATTGGTTAGCTGTGAATGTGACTTTAGATGATGTAGAACCATTAGCAAAAGCCTTAGCTGAACATTTATCTATTGATAATGAATTGGTTGCTGAAGAAATATTGGTTCAAGAAACAATAGAGAGTAAATCTGCTGAAGAGCTTACTTTAAAAGAAAGCGATAAAAAGTCACGCAACGCAACCACTGAACCTCTTTATAACCCCATGCTTGATCTAATCAATCATGATTTTGGATAGGTTAGTAAAATAAAAGAAGAATAAAAAAGGCGCTAAGAAAGCGCCTTTTTTATTGTCTCCAACATGCTGGTGTGGTTTTTGTAATCCAATGGAATAGGGGTGAGCCTATTTCCAATCAGCAGTGCTAATGAAGGGAAAGAGTTTAAACCAAGGTGTCTTGCTTGTTCGATTTCTTCTTCAATGAGTTTTTCGTTTTTAACGTGCGACATGGCTTTCTGGAAGCTGTCTGCTTTTAGGCCAATTAGCTCGGCACATTCCGTTAAGGTATCAAGATCTGATGGATTCTTGGCATTTAGGTAATAGGCCTTTTGAATTGCGTGGTACATATCTTCCTCAGATCCCATATCTCTTGCCACATAACATGCTCGACAAGCAGGATAGGTTGAACGACGAGGGGAAGCGGTACGCCAAAAATCAAAGTTAAACTCTGTTCCTAACGTTATTTGGATATTCTTCCACGTACTTTCTAGCTTGTACTTCATGTCTTCTGGCATAGGAATATCTGAGTCAATCGCTAAGCCTCCTAGCATTGGCTGGATAGTCAATTGGTCTGAATCAATTAACCCTTGCAGGGATTGCTGTAGCTTTGTCCAAGTAGGACTAAATCCCCAACACCAACTACACATTGGGTCATAGCAATAAATCAGTGTGGCAGTCATTGACGGCTCCATTATTGAATTCATATAAAAACAGTTTCATAAGGTAACAGTGTCTTTGACTAGAAAACAACTGACGAACACCTTAGATCTAAAAAAAGCGTATAAAAAAACGACTTTTACCGAGAAGGGAAAAGTCGTTTTATGATGCTAAACAAAGATGCATTACTGAAAGTTAATCTTTTAGGATCTCAGCAATAGCATTACAAAGCGGTTCCATGTTGTCGTGAGTCAACCCCGCCACACTGATACGCCCAGAACCCACAATGTAAATACTGTAGTCTTTACGAAGCTGAGCGACTTGGTCTGGAGTAAGACCGGAAAAAGAGAACATACCTTGTTGCTGTGAAATAAACGAGAAGTCTTGGCTCACGCCTTTTGCTCGTAGTGTATTTACAAACAAACTGCGCATTTCATGAATGCGTATACGCATGTCTTTTAATTCGCTTTCCCATAGGGCATAGAGATCGGCATCGTTTAAAATTTCAGCGACGATAGCTGAGCCATGGGAAGGAGGGTTTGAGTAATTTGTACGGATGCAGCGTTTTACTTGAGTAAAAGCGGTTTCAGCTTGCTCAGCCGTGTCACATACAATTGTCAGTGCACCAACACGTTCATTGTATAGACCAAAATTCTTTGAAAAAGAACTCGCTATTAGCATTTCAGGAACATGCTCTAAAAAGGTACGTAACCCTTGAGCATCGTCTGTCAGGTTCTGGCCAAAGCCTTGGTAAGCAAAATCAAATAAAGGTAAGAAACCTTGTTTACTACAAAGCTTAGCCAGCTGATACCACTGTTCTGGTGTTGGATCAACGCCAGTTGGGTTGTGGCAGCAACCATGGAATAACACCACATCGCCTTCCGGAATTTGAGATAAGCTTGCAAGCAGGGCCTCAAAATCCAAAGACTTATTTTTGGCATCGTAATAGGCATAGCTACCGACTTCTAAACCAACAGATTGAAAAACAGACTGATGGTTTGCCCAAGTTGGGTTACTGACCCAAATAGTGGCTTCTGGTAAATGCTTTTTAATGAATTCTGCTGCAACGCGTAAGGCGCCGGTACCGCCAGGTGTATGAGCGGTTTGAGCCAGCTGTTTGGTAATAATGTTGTGATCACTACCAAATAAAAGCTTTTGTACAGCAGTTCGGTAGGCTGGTGCGCCTTCCATACTAAGGTAACTTTTCGTTTTTTCTTTGACTAACAAACGTTCTTCAGCTTGTTTAACCGCTTTTAAAATAGGTGTGTTGCCTTGCTCATCTTTATAAACGCCAACACCCAAATTAATTTTATTTGGATTGGTGTCATTTTTATAAGCGTCGTTAAGACCTAGAATTGGGTCTGCAGGAGCAGCTTGGATATGTTCAAACATGGTAACTCCATGAAGGTTATGTGTTTTTTATTATGAATTAAAATACATAAGAAATAGTGTGCAGTATGGTACTCCAAGACGCCAGTAACCGCCATAAATTGTAGGGAAAGCGTGTGTAATCGGAGTAGAAAATGGCGTTTTTTTAATATAAGTGGAATTTTTATAGAGTAAAAAAGACCCCGCTCACAATATAAATAGAGTGAGATGTACTTTTTTGATCAATAATAAGTATAGGTTTAACCGATTGATCAAACCTATACTTTCATAGTAATCGTAATTTTTAGGTCAAATGAATTTAATCGTCCCAACCGCTCGATATATTATGATGCAGACGTTTTTCTTCTAAATGTTGTTCGATCGCACGTCGTGCTCTGAGCATGCGATAAGCATCATCTTTTTGATTTTGTTCTTTTTTTTCATTATCTAAGCTGATAGCTGCATGAATAATATCAGTTTTTACTTCGGTTAAAGCTTCGTAAAAATCACTCATCGTAATACCCTTTTGGCTTTGCAATGACAGATGAAATGCACAGATCACTGTCATCGGCAGTTGAAAAAAGTCAAAATAGACAGACAACACATTTTCAAGTTAATAAAAAACGGAAATCGATCAAAAATCAATCTCTTTTTACGTGTTTTTTATGACAAAAAGATTAATTAACCATGGCGGAATGTAATGGACGTTTCTTTTATCCTCGACTCATTGAATGACAAGCAACGAGAAGCCGTCGCGGCGCCGTTGCAAAATAGCCTTGTTTTGGCGGGTGCTGGGTCAGGAAAAACCCGCGTATTAGTACATAGAATTGCATGGCTAATGCATGCTTACGAATTATCACCTTACAGTTTAATGGCCGTAACCTTTACCAATAAAGCAGCTCGCGAGATGCAGGGGCGTATAGAAGAATTGGTTGGTGTTCCGCCACAAGGTATGTGGGTAGGGACCTTCCACGGCTTGGCTCATCGTTTATTACGGGCCCATTGGCGTGATGCAGGTTTAAAAGAAAATTTCCAAATCATGGACAGTGACGACCAGCTTCGTCTTATTAAACGTATTATGCGTAGCTTAGGCATCGATGATACGCGCTGGCCGCCAAAACAAGTGTCTTGGTTTATCAACGGTCAAAAAGACGAAGGTCGTCGTGCAGCGCATGTGCCAGACAGCCACGATCCTTTCTCTAAAGGCATGAAAGAGATCTACTACCATTATGAAGAAGCGTGTGAGCGCGGTGGCTTATTAGACTTTGGTGAGTTACTACTGCGCGCGCATGAACTTATGCTTAGCACGCCAGCCTTGTTACGCCATTATCAAGAGCGCTTCCAACATGTACTGGTGGACGAGTTTCAAGACACCAATACGATTCAATACGCTTGGTTGCGCATCATGGTTGGCAATGAAGGCACAATTACTGCCGTGGGTGATGATGACCAGTCGATTTACGGCTGGCGTGGTGCGAAAATTGAAAACATCCAAAGCTTCACGAAAGATTTCAAAGATGTCGGTACGATTAAACTAGAGCAAAATTACCGCTCAACAGGTCATATTCTAAACGCAGCCAACGGCTTGATTCAGCACAACGATGATCGTCTTGGTAAAGAGCTTTGGACAGAAAGTGGCGAAGGCGATCCAATTTCGCTTTATTCTGGCTTTAACGAACAAGATGAAGCGCGCTTCATTACGGGCATCATCAAGCAATGGAGCGACAAAGGCACCGCATTAAGTGATATGGCGATTTTGTACCGTTCTAACGCGCAATCTCGCGTTATCGAGGAATGCCTTGTTAGGGAACAGATTGCTTACCGTATTTATGGTGGGCATAGATTCTACGACCGTTTGGAAATTAAAAACGCCTTAGCTTACGCGCGTTTAGCAATGGATCCGAACGACGATGGCGCCATGGAGCGTATTGTTAATGTTCCGCCTCGTGGTATTGGTGAACGCAGTATTGGCACCTTGCGAGAGTTTGCTCGTGACCACGGTTGTTCAATGTGGAAGGCCGCTCAAGAAATTGTGAGTCAATCTCTTATGACGGCCAGAGCAACGAATGCCATCCAAGCTTTCTTACACCTTATTGAAGGATTGAGCCGAACAGTTCAACAACCCGATTTGAACCTAAACGACATCTTCGAGCAAATCATCGAAGAAGCGGGTTTGATTCCTTTTCATGAAAAAGAAAAGGGCGAAAAAGGCGAAGCGCGTATCGAAAACTTGAAAGAGTTGGTGGGTGCTGCTGGTAGTTTCAGCTGGAACGATGAAGAAGAAGAGTTTAGCACACCATTAATGGCGTTCTTAGACAAAGCCGTTTTGGATGCAGGTGATGCACAAGCAGACGAACATCAAGAAGCCGTGCAATTAATGACGCTTCACTCTGCCAAAGGCTTGGAGTTTCCGTTGGTGTTTTTAACTGGCGTGGAAGAAAATCTCTTTCCAAGCAAGATGTCGTTTGAAGAACCGGGTCGACTCGCAGAAGAGCGTCGCCTTTGTTATGTGGGCATTACTCGTGCTATGGAGAAACTCTATATTACCTACGCAGAATCTCGTCGTTTGTTTGGTAGTGAATCGTTCAATAGTCCATCGCGTTTTATCAAAGAGCTACCGCCGGAATGTTTGGAAGAAGTGCGCCTACGGTCTCAAGTTAGTCGACCTGTTTCTATGCAACGCCCAGATTATCAATTCGAGAAAAACAAACTGCAAAACAGCAGCGTCTTGAACAGCTACAAAGCACCAGAAGTCACCGTTAACATGGGTGATCGAGTGAATCACCCCGTGTTTGGTGAAGGTTTGGTGATCAACTACGAAGGCCAAGGCCCACAAGCGCGGGTTCAAGTGAACTTCGATGATGAAGGCTCTAAGTGGCTAGTGTTGTCGTTTGCTAAGCTAGAAGTTTTGTAGGCTTTTTTGGTTGTTATATCTCGTTGTCTGATTTGCTTGCGCCTGCTTCGCAAGCTCAGCGCGTCAGCGCAAATCAGACAACGAGATAATATCTAAAGAGGGTGATGAACCTTTGTGCCAGCTTCACAAGTTCAGTAGATCTATGTAAATTTTCCACTCAGTTTCGCATTTTACTATTGGTGGGTTTAACTCTGCTTCTGTTCCCCAACTATTTAACCATTCATGTACTTTGTCTGCTTCGATGACTCTCCCTTGGCGAGCGGATTCGATTGCGTCTAAGGTTTTTTGCCAGTCTATTCTATGTGGTTTTTTCGTATTCATTTTACCTACTCGTTTGCTACGCAGGTTTAATATAATTTAGTTTCTTTTCTCTCATAAAAGCAAATTCTATTTTTAGTCTGTAGACTGTTTTTAAATACAAAAATAATAGGAGTGTGGCATGGCGATGGTTCGAGTTGGTTTGATCGGTTTTGGTTTGTCTGGTCGCATTTTTCATGCGCCGTTTGTGATGAATGATGCAGAGATGGATTTGGTGTGTGTTTGCACGAGCCAAGCGGAAGACGTGACGGCATTTGCACCTGAGGCGCGTGTTGTGTCTACAGCGGAAGCGGTGTTTCAAGCAGACGATATTGATTTAGTGGTGATTACCACGCCGAATGTGTTGCATTTTGATCAAGCAAAGCAGGCACTGGAAAACGGGAAACATGTTTTATTAGAAAAACCCTCTGTAACCAGTGTGAATGAAATAGAGACTCTTTGTACCCTAGCCAAACAAAAAGGCTTGGTGTTTTGTGTGTATCAAAACCGTCGCTTTGATGGTGATTTCCTGCGTTTGAAGGCATTAATAGCTGGTGGTGAGTTAGGTGAGTTGAAGCAGTTGGATTCTCGTTTTGATCGTTTCCGTCCTTTACCTCAAGTGAGATGGCGTGAAGAGCCAGGTGTTGGTGCGGGAATTTTTTGGGATCTTGGCCCTCATTTATTGGATCAAATGTTGTGTTTGTTTGGAAAGCCGGATTGGGTTCAAGCAAGTATTGATACGCTGCGAGAGGGCGGTCAAACAGCGGATACATTTGAAGTTGAGTTGGGGTATGGCGATAAACGTATTCGCCTTGGTCACAGTTCATTTGAGGCCAGTGGTACACGTCGATTCAATGCTCGGTTTACAAAAGGGAGTTGGCAATGTGTTGGTTTAGATCCACAAGAAGAAGCATTAAGAGCAGGGCAAATGCCTTGGGAAAAAACGTTTCCTTCCAGAGCGGCTGAGCAGTCTAATAAACGATTCGTTTTACAAAATTCAGGTGCGGTTGAAATGACTCAAGAAGAGCCAACGCAAGGCAGTTATATTGAGTTTTATAAGCAGTTACGTGATGCCATTCTTTGTGAAAAAACAGTTCATAAAAAACAAGCGCCTGTATCAATGTCGGATGTTTGTCAGTTGGTTTATGGCTTGTGTCTAGCCGAAGAGTCTGCAAAAAGCGGGCAGAGATTGCCTTGGAATTACGTCGCTAATATTTAAGTTTTTGCTCGTGATATTGATAAAAAAGAAATTATTTAATAAATAAGAACTTTTTTCCTTGAAAAGGGTTGAGCAAAATTACTGCACTTCTTATTATCTCTGCCCCTTTGCTGTTCTATCGATCAAAGGGGGGGAGGTTGTCTGCCCATTTTGATGATTTGGCAACGTCTATTTATTCGAAGAACAATAAATTAGCTCTTAGAGGGAAAAACATGCGTAATCTTATTAAGTTCAGCAAGTTGGCTGCGGCTGGTTTGTTGGCTGTCACTTTGGCTGCTTGTGGCGGCTCAGAAGAAACAGATACAAGTAAAGCGGCAAGTGTCGAACAAAAAACTTACGACTGGAAGATGGTGACGTCTTGGCCAAAAAACTTCCCTGGTCTGGGCACGAGTGCAGAAGCGCTTGCGAAAAACATATCTAAGTTATCTGATGGCCGTCTAAATATTAAAGTCTATGCTGCTGGTGAGCTTGTCCCAGCATTAGAAGTTTTTGATACGGTATCTCGTGGTACGGCTGAATTGGGTCATAGCACAGCGTATTACTGGAAAGGTAAAGTGCCAGCGGCGCAGTTTTTCTCCTCTGTACCTTATGGTATGACGGCACAAGAGTTTAATGCTTGGTTGGAATTTGGTGGTGGTATTGAGTTATGGGAAGAGGTGTACGCACCGTTTAATATCATTCCTTTGGCTGCAGGTAATACCGGCCCACAAATGGCAGGTTGGTTTAATAAAGAAATTAATTCTTTAGAAGATTTCCAAGGCTTAAAAATGCGTATGCCAGGTTTAGGTGGTGAAGTTTTGAATCGTGTTGGCGCAACCGCGGTTAATTTGCCAGGCAGTGAAATTTTTACGGCATTGCAAACGGGTACGCTTGATGCAACTGAGTGGGTTGGTCCTTACAATGACTTAGCGTTTGGCTTGTATCGTGCTGCGAAATACTACTACTACCCTGGTTGGCAAGAGTCTGGTTCAGCGGTTGAGCTTTTAGTGAATAAAGACGCAATGGCTACCTTACCAGAAGACTTACAAGAGATTGTTCGTACTGCAACACAGGAAGCGAATTTGTCTATGCTAAGTGAATTCACAGCACGTAATGATGCTGCTTTGGTGACATTGGTTAATGAGCATAAGGTCCAGTTGAAAAAACTTCCTGATGACCTTTTAGCTGCGCTAAAAGTAGCGTCGAAAGAGGTGCTTGAAGATGCGGCTGCAAATGACCCAATGAGTCAAAAGGTTTATGACTCATTCGCAGAGTTTCTTGGGTCTGTTAGTCAATGGCATGATATTTCAGAGCGTGCATTTATTAATGCTCGTGCAGCAGATTAGTATTATTGGCTGCATGCCAAATATCTAAATAATGCAATGAATGAGCCCTCGCTATCGAAAGACCGCAGGGCTTTTTCTTCTCAATTACCTTGTCTTCTAAGGGGTGAAGTCAGATGAATAAAATAAAAATATGGTTAAAGGTCGCCTTGCTTGCTTTAACAGCAACAGTCTTGGTTGCCTGCGGTGAAGCTGAAGAAAAAGTAACAGCGCAAGCAGAACAGAAAGCAGAAGTTATTCATTGGAAAATGGTTACGACTTGGCCAAAAAATGCACCAGGTGTTGGTACTGGAGCGGAAAATCTGGCTAAAAATATCAAAGAAATGTCCAATGGAAGATTGGATATTAAGGTTTATGGGGCTGGTGAATTAGTACCTGCATTGGAAGCATTTGATGCTGTTTCCCGTGGTACGGCTGAAATGGGTCATGGCGCATCTTATTACTGGAAAGGAAAAGTATTTGCTTCGCAGTTTTTTACTACGGTTCCATTTGGCTTGAACGCTCAAGAGTTTAATGCTTGGATTTCTTATGGTGGCGGTTTGGCGCTATGGGAAGAAATTTATGCGCCTTTTAACGTGATTCCTATGGTAGCTGGTAACGCTGGCGTACAAATGGGCGGTTGGTTTAATAAAGAAATCAATTCGTTAGAAGACTTTAAAGGTTTAAAAATGCGTATGCCAGGTTTAGGTGGAGAGGTGCTGAAAAAAGTAGGTGCATCTCCTATTAATTTACCTGCTAGCGAAGTTTTCACAGCGCTTCAAACTGGGGCTATTGATGCTACAGAATGGGTTGGGCCTTACAACGACCTTGCGTTTGGTTTGTACAAAGCTGCGAAATATTACTATTACCCAGGTTGGCATGAGCCGGGCTCCGCTGTTGAAGCTATCTTTAATAAAGATGCTTTTGAAGTCTTGCCAAAAGATTTAAAAGCCATTGTGCGTTCTGCGGTTCAGCAAGCGAATTTAGATATGCTGAATGAGTTTACAGCACGCAATAATGCCGCGTTGCAAACCTTAGTTAATGAACACAAGGTTATTCTTAAACCTTTCCCTGAGGATTTACTTGTTGCATTGAAAAAAGCTTCTTTTGAGACATTAGAAGAAACGGCAGCGAATGATCCAGAAAGCAAAAAGGTATTTGATTCACTGAAAGCGTTTATGGGTTCCGTCAGTGAATGGCATGATGTGTCCGAGCGGGCTTTTATCAACGCTAGATCAAATGATTAAGTGTTAATGATGAGCTGATACTTTGATAAAAGTCAGCAATTTGATCGTTTAAAAAAAGCTTCGTTATCTCAGATAGCGAAGCTTTTTTGTTTTTTGCTTCATCTAATCTAAATACTATCGACGATAAAAAAACAAGAAATCGCTTGAGAGCTGAAGCGTCAATCCATACTATCTCATTAACTTAGTGCATAAAATGTGTCTAAAAAGTCGATTTTTGTCCTTATTTCAAGAGTTCGACTGATACGATTAGGGTCGTATTAACATCGTAGAGCGTTAAGTGCGGAACAATAAAAATAATGAAAACTAGTCTCTTGAGGGATAAACGATGAAAACAATGAAAACATGGAGCAAACTGGCGTTGGTCGGTTTAGCAACAGCGACTTTGGTGGCATGTGGTGGTTCTGATAAAGCAGAAGACACCGCCAAGGTGGATACAAAAGCCGAAGTCATTAATTGGAAAATGGTGACAACTTGGCCAAAGAACTTCCCAGGTTTAGGTACGGGCGCTGAGAATCTAGCTAAGAATATTAGTGAGATGTCTAATGGTCGTTTAAATATAAAAGTGTATGCGGCAGGCGAGCTAGTTCCACCGCTTGAAGTCTTCGATGCCGTTTCTCGTGGTACCGCAGAAATGGGCCATGGCGCAGCGTATTACTGGAAAGGTAAAGCACCAGCCGCTCAATTCTTTACCGCGGTTCCTTTTGGTTTCACTGCACAAGAAATTAATTCTTGGATTCATCATGGTGGCGGTTTAAAACTATGGGAAGAAATCTACGCACCATTTAACTTGATCCCAATGGTTGCAGGTAATACTGGCGTGCAAATGGGCGGTTGGTTCAACAAAGAAATCAATTCTCTAGAAGACTTCCAAGGTCTGAAAATGCGTATTCCAGGTCTTGGTGGGGAAGTCCTGAGAAAAGTTGGCGGTACGCCAATCAACCTGCCTGGCGGTGAAATCTTTACGTCTTTGCAGACTGGCGCAATTGATGCAACAGAGTGGGTAGGTCCTTACAATGATTTAGCCTTTGGCTTACACAAAGTAGCTAAGTTCTACTATTACCCAGGTTGGCACGAGCCAGGCTCCAGTATGGAAGCCATTTTCAACAAAGAAGCATTTGAAGCGTTGCCAAAAGATCTACAAATGATTGTTCGTTCTGCGGCTCGCCAAGCGAATGCGGAAATGTTGGATGAGTTCACGGCGTTGAATAACTCTGCATTACAAACATTGGTAAATGAGCACAACGTTGACTTGAGACCTTTCCCTACTGATGTATTGTCTGCATTGAAAAAAGCATCAGAAGAAACATTGGAAGAAGTCGCGGCAAAAGACCCAATGAGCCAGAAAGTCTATGACTCATTTAAAGACTTCGGCAGTAAAGTTCGCGCATGGCATGAAGTATCTGAGCGTGCTTACATCAATGCTCGAGAAGTTGAATAATTAGCTTTTCTGGCTTAAATCACACGGCCCAGCTTGCTGAGTGAGATAAGCCATTTAGACAGCTTAAAAGCTTCGTTATCCTAGATAGCGGAGCTTTTTTGTTTAACGAGTTAGAATATAAGATAAAAGAAATAAAAAAGGACTTGAGAGAGGGCGCCGCAGTTAATATTATGAATTTACTTAGTGTTAAATATATCTAAAACGCCTTTTTTGTTTTTACCCCAGACATTGGCTTGATGCGATTACCGTTGTGTTAACTGATTTTTTAGAAAGCTAAGATTTGTATCCTTTAACTATTATAAAAATAACGATAACTAGCTTCCTGAGGGAAAAAAAATGAAAACAATAAAAACGTGGAGTAAGCTCGCATTAGTCGGTTTGACGGCGGCAAGCTTGGTGGCTTGTGGCGGATCTGAAAAAGCGGAAGAGGTTGCTAAGGTAGATGCCAAAGCGGAAGTTATTAATTGGAAAATGGTGACAACCTGGCCGAAAAACTTCCCAGGTCTAGGTACTGGCGCTGAAGGGCTTGCACAAAGCATCACAGAAATGTCTGGTGGTCGTTTGAATGTCAAAGTGTACGCTGCTGGTGAGCTGGTTCCTGCACTCGAAGTTTTTGATGCTGTTTCACGTGGTACAGCTGAAATGGGGCACAGTGGCGCCTTTTATTGGAAAGGCAAAGCGCCTGCAGCGCAGTTTTTCTCTGCGGTACCATTTGGCTTTACTGCACAAGAAATGAACTCTTGGCTGCACAATGGTGGCGGTTTGGAATTATGGGAAGAAGTTTACGCACCATTTAATGTGATTCCTATGGCGGCGGGTAATACTGGCGTACAAATGGGCGGTTGGTTCAACAAAGAAATTAATTCCCTAGAAGATTTTCAAGGGCTCAAAATGCGTCTTCCAGGCCTTGGTGGAGAAGTGCTTAGGAAAGTCGGCGGCACGCCAGTTAACTTACCTGGTGGCGAAATCTTTACGGCTCTACAAACGGGCACCATTGATGCCACAGAATGGGTTGGACCATACAATGACCTAGCCTTTGGTTTGTATAAAGCGGCCGAATATTACTACTCTCCAGGTTGGCATGAGCCAGGTTCAACCATGGAAGCGATCTTTAATAAAGACGCTTTTGAGGCCTTACCAAAAGACCTTCAATTGATCGTGCGTGCGGCTGCTCGTCAAGCTAATGCTGTGATGTTGGATGAGTTTACAGCGCGTAATAACGCTGCGTTAGAAAGCTTAGTGAACGAGCACAATGTGGTATTGAAAACTTTCCCTAACGAAGTGCTGGTGGCTTTGAAAGCAGCGGCAGAAGAAACTCTAGAAGAAGTGGCGTCAGCTGATCCAATGAGTCGCAAAGTGTACGACTCGTTTAAAGACTTCAACAGCAAGGTACGTGCGTGGCATGAAGTGTCTGAACGTGCGTTTATTAATGCTCGAGAAGTGGAATAAGCAATAAAACACGGACATAAAAAAGCCCCTTGAATGACTCGTTTTATAATGAGTCGCTCAAGGGGCTTTCTTGTTTCTGAGCTTAGTCGTCCATGCTGCCTAGTTCAAGCAAGGTAGCATTACCACCAATGGCAGTAGTGTTGTTCGACACAGTGCGTTCCGTTACGAAGCGCAATAAATTATGTGGCTTCGCAATGGTGCTTAGCTGCTCACTGTCGGTTTCTTCGATCAATTGACAGATTAATCCGCCTTTTGCTGCAAGTCGTTGGCTTAGCTGCTGTGCTTGCGTGTCATCACACAATGTAGCAACACCGGCAAGGTGATCGGCTTCAATCAAAGAATCCAACGCTGAATCAGCGATGTTTTGAATCACGCCTTCTGCAACATATGGCATGATTTTATCCATGATGTCTTGGCCTACTTGCCCGACTGTAATCACAGGGTTACCCGCGATTAATGCTGTAAAAACCTGACCGACCAAACCGACGTTAGCCTTGTCACTTTCGACCAATGATATGCAAAGAAATGGCCCACGGCCTTGGCTAGAAAGTTCGTTGCGTTCGCCGGTTGGTCCTGGCATAACACGCGTTTCTGCAATTTCACGCTTGGCGTTATCGATTTGCCATTGCGCCATGTTGCGTTGCTCATCAGAAAAAGCAACAAGGGCTTTTTCCAATTTTTCTGCACGGCCAGTTACACCAATTTTGTCCCATGCTTCGAAGACAGCTTGAGCGACCTGAATTTGGATAGGTTGTACGATTGTCATAATGTTGTCTCCCCTTAAAGGTCTTGCTCAATGGCGAAGCGTTGTAAGTAATGCGGACCGCCAGCTTTTGGCCCTGTACCAGACAAACCTTGACCACCAAAAGGTTGTACGCCAACAACAGCACCGACTTGGTCACGGTTGATGTACAAGTTACCCACGCGAGCTCGGCTTGCGATATTGGCGCAGGTTGTTTCGTTACGACTATGAACACCCAGCGTTAAGCCGAAGCCTGAATTGTTGATAGTGTCGATGATCTTGTTTAGATCACGAGCCTTGTAGCGAACCACATGAAGAATTGGGCCGAATTTTTCGTCCGTTAATTGATCGATGCTGTCGATTTCAAAAGCAGTTGGCGCAACATAAGTGCCTTTGTCTGCAAATTCAGGCAAAGCCGTTTGAGCAATCAATTTGCCTGCTGTCTTCATGTATTCAATATGATCAAGCAGCATTTTTTGTGCTTTCTTATCGATCACAGGGCCAACATCCGTGCTGTGCAAATAAGGTAAACCAACGGCTTGTTCTTGCATTGCGCCTTTGATCATTGGGATGACTCGGTCTGCAATATCTTCTTGTATAAACAAAACACGCAAAGCGGAACAGCGCTGACCTGCTGACGCAAACGCAGAGCGAACTGCATCACGGACGACTTGTTCTGGTAAAGACGTTGAATCCACCAACATGGCATTTTGGCCACCAGTTTCAGCAATCACAGGAACGGGAGCGACGCCTCGTACGGCCAAAGTGCGATTGATCAATTGTGCTGTTCCCGTTGAACCGGTAAACGCCAAACCTGCGATACGTTTGTCGCTGGTTAACGGCGCGCCAACCGTTGCGCCATCACCTGGAAGAAGGTGAAGTACATCTGTTGGAATGCCTGCTTGATGAAGTAATTCAATAGCACGAAAGGCAATCAAACTGGTTTGTTCTGCTGGTTTCGCAACAACGGTATTACCGACGACTAGTGCGGCAACCACTTGGCCTGCAAAAATGGCCAATGGGAAGTTCCAAGGGCTGATGCAAGTGAAAACGCCTCGGCCTTTAAGTTGTGCTTGTTTGCCCTGACCTAAGAAATCAATGTAAGAGGTTGGCGTTGCAAAGTGGCTGCGGGCTTGTTGTGCATAATAGCGACAGAAATCCACCGCTTCTCGTACTTCGTCAATACTGTCTTGAATGGTTTTCCCTGCTTCACGATGGCAAAGTGCCATAAGTTCCGCGTAGTTTTCTTCCATCAAGTCTGCCGCGCGATCCAAACAATCCGCTCGTTCTGTTGCCGGACGTGCTGACCAAGCAGGAAACGCAGCTTCCGCAAGGTCAATTGCTTTACTAACTGTTTCTGTATCGGCCCAGTCAATTTGTCCTGCCGCTTGGCTGTGATCGTAAGGGCTCAATATTGAGTGAGTGTGACCCGTTGCCACTTTTTCACCGCCAACAATAGGGAAGGCGCGCCATTGCGTGTCTTGCTCCATGAAAGCGTCTATTTTTGCTTTGAATGGCGTCCACTCAGAAGCTATTTCAATGTTTGGACCGAATGAGTTCTTACGATCATCAAACAAGTTCGCTGGCAAATTGATGTGCGGATTCGCCAATGATTTTCGGCTTTCTAGTGTTGTTACTGGGTGGTCTATCAAATCAGCGATTGGGTAGCTGGCATCAATTAAGCGATGTACAAAAGAACTGTTAGCGCCGTTTTCTAGAAGGCGACGTACCAAGTAAGGAAGTAGGTCTTTATGGCTGCCAACAGGAGCATAAATACGAACACAGATATCATTTTCTTTTATTAAATGGTTATAAAGCGCATCGCCCATACCGTGTAAACGTTGGAATTCGAACTCTTCTGATGTGGCTCCAAGCTGTTTTGCTAAACAATGTATTGTCGCGATGGTATGCGCGTTATGGCTGGCAAACTGCGGAAAAATATTCGCGCGGGTATGCTCGCTCAAAAGAAAGTTGGCACAGGCAAGGTAAGAAACATCAGTGGATTCTTTACGGGTATAAACAGGATAACCATTGATGCCTCGTTGCTGGCAAAGCTTGATTTCAGAATCCCAGTAAGCACCTTTTACAAGGCGAATAGGAATACGATCACCTTGTTCTTTCGCCAAGGCAGCAAGCCATGCTAAAACTGGTAGAGCACGTTTAGAGTAAGCCTGAACAACGAGACCGAATAATCCCCAGCCGCGAGTTGCTTCATCACGGTAAAGCTTTTCAAACAAGTTTAAAGAAAGCTCTAGACGATCGGCTTCTTCTGCATCGATGGTGATGCCGACATTCAATTCGCGTGCTTTGGTGATTAAGCCTTTTACACTCTCGGAAAGCTCTGTCATGACGCGCTCTTCACAACCAATTTCATAGCGTGGGTGAAGTGCAGAAAGTTTGATAGAAATCGTAGGGCGATGTTTTTGGTTGTAGGTGTCTTTACCAACGGATTCAACTGCTTGTTCGTAAGAGTGCAAATATTTGTCTGCGTCTTCAGCAGTAAGAGCCGCTTCACCTAACATGTCAAAAGAATAGGTGTAACCTTTGTCACGATAGCCTTTGCCACGCGATAAGGCTTCTTTGATATCACGACCTAATACAAATTGATGCCCCATGATTTTCATGGCTTGGTTCATCGCTTTGCGAATCACAGGCTCAGATACACGGTTTACCATGCGGTTTACAAGGTTGGCTGGTGTGCCATCTTGGTTTTCGTCCATGGTGACAATCTTGCCTGTTAACAATAATCCCCATGTTGAGGCGTTAACGAAGAAAGAGTCTGAATTTTTAGCGTGAGAAGCCCAATCGGCAACGCTTAAGCGATCTTTGATAAAAGCATCGGCGGTTTCTTTGTCTGGCACGCGCATCAAGGCTTCAGCAAGGCACATTAATAAAATGCCTTCTTTTGTGTCCAAACTGTATTCCAGCAAAAGCGCATCGATCATCGACATGTTGTCGTCGTCTTTACGTACTTTCGCAATCAAATCAGAGGCTGCGTTAGTGTGATCTGCAAGTTGTTGCTCTGTCGGCTTCGCAAGAGGCAAAAGCTCTTTTAACCAGCTTTCTTCATCCGCTTTATAAAGAGGGGAAATAAGAGTCCATAATTCATTGAGTGGTTTTTGAATAAATTCTGGCTGTAACACATCAATCGCTTTAAACATGATTGGATTCTCCCGAGCTGCATAAAAAGCGGATTTAGCTTTTTACCAAGGTCGCATATTGTTATAGAGCATTACACATTTCTTTGACCACTTTTTAAGCAACAAAAGTGAAAAAATGCATGTCCGGATAATGCTGACACTTTAGTGACAGAGGGGATTCATTGTCTTTCGAAAAAATCGTGTATTTTTATAAGAAAGTCCGGCTGGAGAGGAAAAAAATCAAGCGTGTTTTATTGTTGTGCAAAAAACCGTTTTAAAAGCGGGAAACGCTTACAAATTGGGCGTTTTGATAGAATTTTAAAAGACTAACAATTACCGAATTGTTTTTGGTATTTGAGTGGTGTGATGTCAAGTGCTTGTGAGAAAAGTGTGGCCATAGCACATTGGTCCAACATGAGTGATCCAGCAATGGAAGATGCCTTGTATGAGATCACGTCCATACGCTTTTTTGCTGACTTATCGTTAGATAAACTGATTCTCGATCACACCACCATCATGAATTTCAGACACTTATTAGAAAAACACAAGCTCTCGCGCCAGCTTTTTAAAGAAGTGAATAAATGGCTGTCTGAAGCAGGCATTTACCTCAAAGAAGGCACTATTGTTGACGCGACTATTATTGAAGCGGCCAGCTCAACGAAGAATAAAGCCAAAGAAAGAGATCCTGCGATGCATCAAAAACAAAAAGGTAAGCTGTGGTTCTGGCTTTTAAAGCCCATATTGGCGTTGAGGCTAGAACGGGGTTAACTCAAAGTGTGAGTACAACGACGGCCAACGTTTATGACATCACGAAAACAGCGAACCTTCTTCATGGCGAAGCATATTTTGTCTCGCGGATTCTGGCTATCGTGGTGCTCAAAAGCGAGAAGAGTTAAAAGATGTCAAAGTAGATTGGTTGATTGCAGATATTCCGAGCAAAGTAAGAACCTTAAAAAAGTACCCTAGAAAAAATAAGCAGCCCATCAAAACGGAATATATCAAAGCGAGTATCCGAGTAAAAGTCGAACCCCCCTTTAGAATCATCAAGTGTCAGTTTGGTTTTAGAAAAGCTATTTATCATGGGTTAGCTAAAAATGGCAGCAAGCTCACCATGCTGTTTGCTCTTGCCAACGTATTTCGAGTTGACCAGATGATCGAAGCTGCAAAAGGTTAATTCGTTTAAAAAACCACTAAACAAGGTTTAATTATCTTGTTTAGTGGTAGAAAAATGACAAACTAGCCACATTGCTGGCTGCCATTATTTTTTCAGAATACTAAGGCGCGCAGTTCGACTTGATCGCATGTTCCTTAGATGCTCTAAGTCGACCTCATAATTATTTTTCTGTGAACTCCATGTTTATCTAATAGAATATGCATATATTAACTTAGTGAAGGTAGATATAGCGTTAGGGCTGGTATAAAAATTAACAAGGCCAATCGAACAGTGTCAGCAAGAATAAATGGAATTATACCTCGCATTACAGTGCTTGCAGGCAAATCATCTACAACACCCTGAACGACAAAAAGGTTCATACCTATAGGCGGCGTGATGAGACCTAGCTCTGCGACAGTAACCACGATGATACCAAACCAAATAGGATCAAAGCCAAGAGAAACAATGAGCGGATACACAAATGGGGTTGTCAAAAGGATCATGGACATAGCATCCATAAAACAGCCAAGCACAAGATAAAATACGATTATCGCTAGTAATGCATAAGATGGAGGCAATCCGTTAGCTTCTACCGTTGAAACGAGAAGTTGTGGTAGACCGGAAGTTTCCATAAAGAAATTAAAGAAAGAAGCTCCGATGATGATAAAGAAAATCATCCCCGTCAATCCCACCGTTTCACGCATGGCAGACATTAGAGATTCTCGGTTAAGAGAGCGTCGTGCTATAGCAAGCGCAACCGCGCCGAATGCACCTATTCCAGCAGCCTCTGTTGGAGAAAATAAACCAAACTGAATGCCTCCGATAACAACAGTAAACATAGCAAACATGGGCCATGCTTTACGAAGTATTCTCCATTCAAAATCGGGTGAACTTACTTGTTTATTCTTCAGAAGGTCTGGTTTAATCCGTACAGAAATAGCAACACATATAACATAAAGAGCGGTTGCTAGCAGTCCAGGTATTATGGCTGCAAGAAATAGCTTGCCTATTGATTGCTCAGTTAATAATCCGTAAATGATCAACAATACGCTAGGAGGTATCATTACCCCCAACGTGCCGCCCGCCGCGATACTTGCAGCGGAAAGTTCGTCAGAGTAACCAGCTTTACGCATTTCAGGTAGTGCAACACGGCCTATTGTCGCTACTGTTGCTAATGATGAACCGCATATAGCACCAAAGCCGGCACATGCACCTATTGTTGCCATTGCAAGCCCACCCTTTAGTCGACCGAGGAGCATATTGGCAGCTTGGAATAAGTCCGCAGATAGACCGCACCGTGCAGAAAAAACCCCCATCATTAAAAAGAGGGGGATAACTGATAAGGAATAGGGGAATATTGCTTCAAACGGTGCTGATCCTGCGACAAATAACACACCAGAAAATCCGTTAATGTAGGCATAACCAGTGATGCCTACAAGCCCTAAAGAGAGTGCAACCGGAACGCTGAGTGATATAAGGAATAAGGATAGCAAGAAGCCGAACATACCAATCATAGGGTCAGACATCAGTGTTTACCTCCATTAGGTTTACGTTCAAATAGTGGATATAAAAACGACGATATACAAACAACTAATGAAATCGTTAATCCAGCGATCAGAGGCATCCAATACCATGTTAGCGGTAGACTTAGTGTTGCTGAACTGGATGGAAAGACAAATTGACCATTGAGTTCTTTAGAAGCACTCCATAGGCAAATGCCGAGTACAGCAATTCCAGTCATCGCTGTCAGAGATCGAGAAAAACAGCAGAAGCGTTTTCCCAAAAAATCGAGGGCGATATCGACTCTGATATGACGATTGTTTAGGAAGTTGACACCTATACCGAGTGGAACGGCTACCATAATGGCTAGCTGCATTAGATCTACTACACCGATGATCCCCCAGCGAGGCCGGATATTGGTAAAAACTTCAATGATGGTTGAACTTAGACGCAAACCAACATCTACTACCGTTAATAACATGGCGAGAGCTATACCAATAAAAGACAGCACAGTGACTAGATCCGACACTAATTGCTTTCCAGAGCGAGGAGTGTCGTTATGTTTAGTTTGCATTTGAGATCTCTTTCATTTTTGTGTAAATCTCACGGGCATTGCTGATTCCTTTATTTTCTAGATTAGCAAGGTAGTTATCAATCATTGGTTGAAGTTTCTCTAGCCAATTGGCGCGCTGCTCAT
Source organism: Marinomonas ushuaiensis DSM 15871 (assembly GCF_000521805.1). Classification (GTDB taxonomy): domain Bacteria; phylum Pseudomonadota; class Gammaproteobacteria; order Pseudomonadales; family Marinomonadaceae; genus Marinomonas; species Marinomonas ushuaiensis. The sequence continues at coordinate 118,317 of NZ_JAMB01000001.1, read as the reverse complement.
CACTTAGTACTGTTATTTCATGTCCAGCACTGTTAGCTAGATCATATCCAGCTTTATCCCATTTATTCCACCAATTTCCGAATTTCGCGACAAGTACATCACCAGTTGATTGATCTATACAAGCTTTGACATTTTCTGGCATTTTGTCATAACTTGCTTGGTTAATACCGAACCAAAATGTAGCCACATAGGTTTTTGCATCTAGGTGATATTTCATTACTTCAGCAAGATTGAATGAATCCATGGTATCCCAGGTAAATACTGCACCATCAATCACTCCTTTTTCGGCATTTTCGTAAACATTTCCTGGTGGCAAACCCACTGGGTCTCCTCCCAAGGCCTTAATCATAGAGGCTGTAGCTGCAGTAGGAAAACGCAAACGTAATCCACTCATATCATTGATATTGGTGACAGATTTTTTTGTCGTGTGCACTTGACCTGGGTTGCTCGAATATAGCGCCAACATCTTTACGCCAGGATATTCGTCTTGCAAATAATCCGGAAACAGCTTCCATAGGCTGCGAGAGGCTTCATCAGCATTTTTGAAAACGAAAGGTAGCTCAGCAATACGTGATCGTTCAAAGCGTCCACCAGGCATACCACTTAATCCGTTAGCAATATCGACGGCACCTGAACGTACTGCATCGTACAGTTTTGTTGGATTTCCAAGCTGTGTACCGCCTGGAAATATCTCAACTTCGACGGTACCACTACTGCAGGACTCGAGCTCTCGAGCCCATGGTTCCATGAAGTCTGAATGCAGTCCATTACCTGTCGGTAGGAAATGGGCGAGTTTTAATTTCAAAGGACTTTGGGCTGAGACCTGAGAGCTCAGAGCTAGTAACGAAGCTATTACCGTTATGAATATTTTTATTTTTATTATGTTCATTTTTGTCTCCTAGGCGGTTCGAACTAATTAAGAATTTACTTAATTAAAGAGTCTCTCTCGCCATTGATTATGTTCATGGGTAGACCTAGAAGATAGGTCTGTTTATTTTTCAGTTTAACGTATATTTGTCGATCTAATATTCAACCGAAGTAATCGAGTTTAGCTGGTAAAATCGTACTACTAAGTTCACCTAATCCAATGCGTCTCAGGCCTGTTTTTTCACACCAGGCGCGCATTATAATACGATCACCATCCTCTAAATAAGTACGACTCTCGCCATTACCTAAATCCACCGGCTCTATACCACCTTTCGTTAACTCTATGAGAGCTCCCTCGCTTCCTTTGTGCGGACCAGACATAGTGCCACTACCAAAAAAGTCTCCTGCCCTCAGATTACAACCATTGACTGAGTGGTGCGTTACCATTTGAGCTACAGTCCAATAGGAGTAATTAAAGTTAGTTAAACAAAGCTGAACTGGTGGTGTAAGGTTTTTACGCATTTTTGTTGTTTCTAATAAGACCTCTAGCTGTAGGTCAACACCACCGTATTCACGATTATTTTCTGATTCTAAATAGTGTAGGGGCTGCGGATCCGCTTCATCTCTTATCCAATTAGTACGATAAGGAGCCAAGGATTCCATTGTTACAATCCATGGAGAAATAGTGGAAGCAAAACTTTTAGATAAAAAAGGGCCAAGTGGTTGGTATTCCCAAGTCTGAATATCTCTCGCTGACCAGTCGTTAAGCACACATAATCCAAACACGTTCGACTCTGCCTCATCTATGAGAATACGCTCTCCCTGCTCATTACCTTTACCAATGAAAATCCCTACTTCCAATTCATAATCTAAGCGCTTGCAAGGGCCATAAGTTGGAGTCTCAGCATTAGATTCTATTGTTTGTGAAGAAGGGCGAAAAAAGTCCACACCTGACACATTGATGGAAGAACTTCGGCCGTGATAGCCAATAGGTATCCATTTGTAATTAGGTAATAGAGGGTTATCTGGACGAAATAAACGACCTACGTTTGTTGCATGGTAAATAGATGCATAAAAATCTGTGTAGTCACCAATAGTCGCAGGTATGGCATATTCAGCATCCACTTGAGCGATGAGGTAATTTGAAATTGTGGTTTTATCTTTTGAGCCTTCACGTAGTGAGCGTGATAATTCAAGGCGTAATGCTGACCAATAGACCTCACCCATTGCCATGAAAATATTCAAACTAGATTCAGAGGTAGCAGCTAAGGCTTTAGCTGCTACACCTACATAAATACCCGCCGCATTGAGTGCTGCTAAATCTATTATTTGATCGCCAATCGCAACGCCTCCACGGAAAAGTTCTTTTGACTCCCGTTTACGAAATATCGAAAAAGGCAAATTTTGAATCGGGAAATCAGTACTTGGTAAGTTGGCTGATTCTAGCCAGCTTACCAAACTTGGATCGTGTGTTTCGTTTAATATAACCATTTGTCTTGACTCCAATCTAGCAAATCTTCAAGAAATCTGGGTTTCCTTTTTAAAACATGCCCATTTTTAGTTGGGCGATATCACAAGCATTTGTACTGGATTGTTGGTTTTATTTTCGATTGAGCGTTCAGTGTTCGGTGGCAGATAGCAGCTGTCATATTGACCTAAAATGACTTCGCCATCACTGCTCGTTACGGTCATTTCACCCTTTAAAACTACATATACTTTCCCTGTTGGTGCTGACGCTTTATCCGCTCCACCACCCGGTAAAAAAGTAGAAAAACCAACCCAGTAATCTTCAAGGTTAGTCACGCCTTTTCCTTGTAAACGCATTGCACTCATATTAAAGTGCCCTTTTGCATCATATGGTTCTGCTGAATCGAAACGCTTAACTTCAATCATTGTCAGTTCCTATATTTTTAATCATTCTTTTGCTTGTTCTAAAAGAAAGCTATTAAACTTATCGCGTAAGGCTTTCGCCTCCTCTGGTGTCCATTTTCTGAAACCTTCACCCGTTGACATACCTAGGTGACCTTTGGCTATGCGATCCTCAAGATAAGGGTGTGGCTTATTGGTTCGATCAATATCAGGCATCAAAGTCTCATGAATTTGGTGTGTCAACTTTAAACCAACGAGATCAGATTGCTCTAATGGGCCCATAACGGCCAACCGTTTTCCAAAACCATATTTAACAACATCATCTACCGTTTTTGCGTCACAAATTCCAGCGGCTACAATCGCAATTGCCTCACGCTTAAGCGCATGCTGTAGTCTATTTCCAATAAAACCTGGTACATCTTTTCTAACGTGAACCGCATGATGACCTGCGTCAGTTAGCAATGCCATCATATACTCAACAGTGGCGTCAGAGGTTTTTTGGGCTTGAATAATTTCTACCAATTTTACTAAATGTGGTGGGTTCCAGAAATGCGAACCCACTATTCGTTCAGGATTACTGGCTTTTGAGGCTATTTCAGTAATTGGTAGCGCAGATGTGTTAGAGGCAATGATCGTATCTGACGAGACAATTGACTCAAGTTCAGCAACGATGAATTGCTTTATTTCCAGATTTTCAATAGCTGCTTCAATCACAACTTCTGCATTACTCACGGCTTCTGCCATATTATTATGGGAAGAAACCCTTATCACAGCACTACGGTCATGACCAAATAAAGTCGCTAATGCGTCAAGCCGTTCCTCCAAACTTGCCAAACTCTCAGGCGATCTATCAAAAACACTAACTAGATGGCCAGCACGGGCTAGAACATAGGCAATGCCATGCCCCATAAGGCCCGCGCCAATAATTGATATATTTTTTGGATTATCCATTATCCTGCTGTAAAGCCTCCATCAACATACATGATTTGCCCCGTGCAAAAATTAGATGCAGGTGACAACAAATAAAGCGCCATTCCCATTAAATCTTCAGCTTCACCCAAACGCTTAAGAGGAATGCGTGATAGGGAGCGTTCTTTCGTTGCACGTCCTACAGGATCATCACTCCACATCCAAGCAGTAAGCTTTGATCTAAATACTGTTGGCGCAATAGAATTAACAGTAATACCATACTGACCCCATTCGGTCGCAAGAACACGTGTTAGTGCATCCGAACCTCCTTTCGATGTGCAATACGCGGTATAACCAGAAATGTTCCCATGTCTTCCGCGAACAGACGACATCATCAACATTTTGCCTTTGACCTTATTTTTAATCCAATAAGAACCGACAGCTTTTGCCATAAACCAAGCGCCACGAACATTCGCATCCATAACCGCTTGCCAGTCTTCATAATCCATATCTTGAATGAAGCCCGCTTTGTTATAACCTGATGCAATACAGAGCTGATCAATTCGACCATATGTTTCAAGCGCAAATTCGCGAATGGCTTCAGCATCTTCAAGTGAGTCTGGACGGCGCTTCATGATAACCGCTTCCCCTCCTACATCCTCTACTTCAGCAAGAACAGATTGTAGTTCGTCGGATGAGCCAGAAACTAGAACCAATTTAGTGCCCATAGCGCCAAGCGTTAGAGCTGTTGCACGTCCAAAGGCACCAGATGCCCCTGTTATAATTGCTACTTTGTCTTTAACATTGAATAGAGACATCGGGTCACGAAGCGTTGAGGTAATATCACTCATATCAAGCTCCTGTTGGAATGCGGAATTTTTGATCGGGATCTATGACAGCCATTATGCGGACACCACAGCCGTCGCCTTCAGGCCAGCGCCAAGGGAAGGCCATAAATGTACAGCGATGCCCTGTGACAAGATCTAACTCTCCACCCACATTTTCAATAGCAGGAATGCCACCATCAACCATCAAAATTTTGTGAGCTGATTCCCAGTTAGGAAAGTCTTCTTTTACATCTCTCCCTGTATATTCTTTATATTCTTCGATCAGGTGTGGGTGTGTTGGCCCTAAGCCATGATCGACAAGCTTAGTTGCCATAGGATGATCATTGGCTTGGACATCAACACCAACCATTTTTACACCTTTGTCGACGAGCCATTGAGCACCATCAGCATATAAACCTGGTGAGTAAGCAAAGTATTCATCGGTATCCGCCATTTTTTTGTGCATACCAGTATTGATCATTACAATATCGCCACGTTGAATCTTAGGTCTTACGTCTTCTAAGTCTTTTGCAGTGATAACTTCCCATTTTCCCTTAGGAATGGATACGGCGACTCCTGTTCCAAAAAAAGAGCTAAGCGGATAACCCGTAATTGTTGGTGTATTACCTGTCACATGTATCGGCGCATCCATATGAGTTCCTCGATGCATGATGCCTTCAAATTCGTTGACATAAACACCATCCTTAGCATGAAATTTTTTAACGCCAACATTAATACCTGGAGTTGAAGGCCATTCAGGCATACCATGACCCCAGCGGTGACTGAGACTATAATAACGAAGACCGTTTTTTGTATTTAATTCTGCCATAATATTTCCCTCAGCTTATGCTGCTCCGTTTTCAATTCTGTAGTTACCGTCAGGGTTTGTGATCGCAACGAGTCTAACTGGGCAGGCATCGCCTTCTTTCCAGTTCCATGGCAACGCATGAAGCAAGGCTTCTTTACCAAGCATGTCATTTACATCGCCACCAACGTTTTCAATAGTTGGAATACCTGCACCTAATAAAACTTTATGAGCACCATTCCAAACACCATGTTCTTTTTTAGGATCTAATCCTGTTTCATCCTGATATTTGGCTGTCAGACGATTCATAATTGGCCCACCACGATGTGGTCCAAGTGATGTTGCTAGAGGGTGATCAATCTGAGGGGTGTCTATAGCGACAAGAGCCACTTTTTTCGAGACTAACCATTGAGCTGCTTCTATTGAAAGGCCTGGAGCGTCACCGAAGTACTCGAGACTATCTGAGTACTCCTTATGCCAACCAGTGACGAGAACAACAAGATCGCCCTCTTTAATCGATGGTGTTGCCGCTTCAAGATCTGCCACATTTATAAGTTCCCACTTACCTTTTGGAACAGACACAATAACGCCATTACCAAATAGATTTTCCATGGCAATATCACCGACCCCGACACCTCCTTGAATCATATGGATTGGTGCATTCACATGAGTCCCCGAGTGCATCACCATACGCATGCGGTGAGTCATTACTCCATGTTGTGCATGCTTGACGCTTCGATACATAACAACATCATCAAAACCAGGCATAGATGGTGCACCATGCCCCCAGATATGACTTAATTCGTGATAAACAAGGCCGCTTAGAGCCTCAAAATGACTATTCATGGTTTATTCCTACTCCATTTAGAGAAATGTATAGAGGTATATTGCTTCTCAATAGCGAGTTGGGCCAATATAATAAAAAGCTTTTCCCATAACTTTTTGTTATGTTCAAGGAGAAGGGGAGTCTATTTTTAAGTGAAATTATGTTTAAAATAGGAGTTTTGATGGTAAATTCGCTTGTATTATCAAGATAAAATGTAGTGGTATAACTTTTATCTAAAATGAAGAATTCGCTAATCCAATAAGAAGGAGCTATATATTGCAATCACGTTTACTTCAAAGTTTTTTAGTCGTCGCTGAAAAAAAAAGTATTACTGAGGCCTCAAATACTTTGCATGTAAGCCAGCCAGCACTTACAAAAAGCATTCAAAAATTGGAGGATGATTTAGGTGTTAAACTCTTTGAACGCCTTTCTGTAGGCGTTCAATTAACCAAATTCGGGGTGATTTTGCAGAGGCATGCAAAAATAATGGATAATGAATATCGTCATGCTGTTTCAAGTATTGGAGAATTGCGTGATGGCCGTTCAAGAGCATTAAGGATTGGTGCTGGACCTGTATGGCTAGTAAGTATATTGCCACCCGTTATTGCTCAATTTCAACGAGAGCACCCAGATGTGAAAATTTCTCTCATAGGTGGGGTAATAGATACATTATTACCCGCGCTTATCAATGGCGAACTTGACCTGATTTGTGTATCTCTTGATTTCCCAAATCGATCAGAGATCATAAAAGAGCCTCTTTTTGATGTATGCCATGTTTTAATCGCAAGTCCTGAGCATCCTTTAACCAAGCAGCCATTTGCTGAAACCGAGAGTATTCACAAGTATCCTTGGATGGTTTTAAAAAGTGACTACATTGGCACTGAACGCATTTCATCCTTTTTTGCGACTAATGGTTTAAAACCTCCTCAGATAGCACTTGAAACAACATCAATTTATAGCTTGTTAGAAGGGCTAAAGGGGGGGGATTATATTGCTCATATACCAAAACAAATGTTGCCACTTGCTCAATCTATGGGATTACAAGAAATCAAGCTGAAGCAAGTTATTTGGGAAACAGCGGCAGGTTTAGTGCAAAGGTCTTCAAACCGTAATAGCTCTCAAATGAATGAATTAATCTCACTTATACGTAATTTACCATTATAGCTATTTGAAACGAAAAGCATATCACCTCAGACTTGATAGATTATGCAGTGAAAGCAGTAAGAGGCGAACTAACCCCCATTAACCTAGGTGCAATATATTTATTATTTTAAATAATATTACTCGTGATTCATTTTTATATGGATTCTAGCATCAATAGCGCGTTTGGCAGCCATGATAAAACCGACTTAACGATTGCTAAATTGTTTCTGATATTTAAGCGGTGTAATTCCCAATATTTGCGAGAAAACATTGGTCATGGCGCTCTGGCTTGAGAAACCGCACATTTCTGCCACTTGGATAGGTGGAAAGCCGTCTCGAAGTAGATCTTGAGCACGTTCTAAACGCTTGCGCATTAAATATTGATGGGGCGTCATTCCAGTTCTATCTTTAAAGCGTTCATGAAATTGGCTGACGCTTAAAAAGCAAAAATTAGCCAGTTGATCAATATGAACACGGCGAGAAAGATTGAGCTCTATAAACTGATCGAGTTTGTCTATATCCAGATGATTGCCACGACTACGAACGTCTTTGTTGTTCATTTGATGACGAATAGCACTGAGCAGGGTATTACCGCAGGCACGTGCCAGTATAGAGTCGTTTGGGTATTGCTGAAGTTCACCAGATAAGGCTGACGCCAATATCTGTAAACGAGGGTTCAGCTGAAAATAAGCGGCTTGATCAAATAAGCGCGACACCACTTCATATTCTTCATCCGTGATGCTTTTTTGTGGCGGAATCGGCAGGTTTACCACCATGATCTGATTGTCTCCCAAGCCTGCGAAGGCATGACTGTTTGCTGAAGGGAGAATGCACCCTTCACCAATATGAAGCTGCTTGCCTTTGCCTTGAATTTCGAAGTCCGTATTGCCATCAAGCACAACGACCAATTGATGGTAATCGTGATCATGGGCATGAGCTTCTGTTGGCAAGCTGAAAACGTCAGAATCAGGCTGAGTCAAAAAGAGACCTTTTGTACAGATTAAATAGAAAGTATAGCGGGTTATAACATTAGCGATAAAAATAAACACGACGTTTCAAATGAAAGCATCGTGTTTACTGTATTATTGCTTGGAATTAGTGCACTTTAATATCGTATCAGCCGACACGAACGACTAAATTACCCAAAGCGCCTGACTTCAATACGTCTTCATGGGCTTGTGCTAGTTCAGTTAAATCGTAGCAATGACGAATGACTGGTTTCAAGACACCTTTTTCAAAAAGAGGGCGTAACGATTTTGCGATCAAAGCCAGTTCGTTTGGTTTAATGTTCGCAAGCGCAACACCAACGATAGATGCATCGCGAGCCATTAGGTCGCGAGGGTTAATCTCTACTGTGCCACGGTTACCAATGACGGCGACGCAGCCACCAAAAGCCAAGGCTTTTAAATCTTGGTCTAAGTTATGGTTTGCCAACATTTCGATGATCACATCAAAGCCGTTTTCCAAAGATTGGAATGGCGCAAGATGGTCATCTTCGTTATGCATGATGACGGTTTCGACACCTTGTTCACGTAGTAAGTCTGCACCGGCTTGAGTTCCTGCACTGGCAACCACATCCATTCCAGCAGACAAAGCTAACTGAATTGTCGCGATACCAACGGCACCCGTTGCGCCATGAACCAACACTTTATTACCTGTTTTAGCATTCGCACGGCCAAACAAAGCGCGATGCGCTGTGGTGTAAGGAATGCCTAAACATGCGCCTTCTTCAAAAGATAAAGCGTCCGCTAATGGGTAAGTGTGAGTTGTCGCACAAACTGCAAACTCAGCCGATGAACCTGTTAGGTTGCGGCTAAAATACACACGTTGGCCTACTTCGAAGCCAGTCACTTGATCACCTAATTCAACAATGGTTCCTGCACCGTCCAAACCTGGAGTATGAGGGAAAGTCGTCGAGTAGTTGTTTGTGCCTGAACGGAGATAAGTATCCACAGGGTTTACACCAGCAGCGCCAACTTGAACCAGAATTTGATCCGCATTGAAGTTCGGCTTACTTGTTTCTGTCAACGTCAACGCGCTAGCAGGTCCGTAGTCTTTCATTTGCATTGCTTTCATATTCTGATTCTCACTGTAGATATTTATATTTTTTGTATCATGAGCGGTTCAATTTTTTAGTTTGAGTAAACTTGCTCTGGTAACCAAGTTGCCAACTCTGGCCAAATTGCCAACATTAACAATACGAATAATTGGATGATAATAAAAGGTAATACGCCTTTATAAATAGACTGTGTTTTGATTTCTGGTGGCGCAACACCACGAAGATAAAACAAGGCAAAACCAAATGGTGGCGTTAAGAAAGACGTCTGTAAGTTAATTGCCATCATGATGCCAAGCCACACAGGATCTAAGCCCATCGCCAATAAGACTGGTGCAACAATCGGTACCACAACGAAAGTGATTTCAATGAAGTCCAAGATGAAGCCAAGGAAGAACATTAACAACATAACCACAATCATCGCGCCGACGACACCGCCAGGTAGTTGAGAGAAGAAATCATGAATTAACTCTTCACCACCAAAACCACGGAATACTAATGAGAACAAAGAGGCGCCGATCAAAATCATAAACACCATGCAGGTGACTTTGGTCGTTGAGTACATAGCGTCTTTTAATGTAGGAAGGTTTAATTTTCCACTAGCCCAAGCCAATAACGCCGCACCTAACGCACCAACACCTGCTGCTTCCGTTGGTGTCGCAATACCGCTCAAGATAGAACCAAGAACCGCAAAGATAAGTACAAGAGGAGGAATAAGACCTTTTAGTAATAGGATGATTAAAGGTTCTGTTGAGCCATTACGTAATTCTTCACGCGGCACTGCAGGAGCTTTATGTGGCTGTAACCAAGCAACAAGAACAACATAGAGGATATAAAGACTCACAAGGATTAAACCCGGAATCAAGGCGCCAACAAATAAATCACCAACAGAAATGGTTTTAGGCGAAAAGATACCCATATCCAGTTGGGCTTTTTGGAAGGCATTGGACATCACATCGCCCAATAGAACCAAGGCAATCGATGGTGGAATAATTTGTCCTAATGTTCCTGTGGCACAAATTGTCCCAGTCGCTAAAGCAGGGTCGTAGCCACGACGTAACATGGTTGGCAATGAAATCATCCCCATTGTCACAACGGTCGCACCAACAATACCGGTACTTGCCGCCAGTAGCATGCCTACTAAAATAACCGAAATACCTAAACCACCACGCAATGTACCGAATAACATTGCCATGGATTCAAGCAGTTTTTCTGCGAGCTTTGATTTTTCTAAAAGCACACCCATGAGAACAAACAAAGGGACTGCGATCAGGGTTTCATTACGGACGATACCGAATAAGCGATTAGGCAATGCTTCTAAAAATACACTATCAAACGTACCAAAAAGAGAGCCAACACCTGCGAAAATTAACGCGGTGCCACCCAGAGAAAACGCAACAGGGTAACCAAATAACAAGCAAGCGCACACGCCAGCAAAAAGCCATAAGGGGATAAATTCAACCATTAGTTCATTCCTTTCGCGGTTCGAGCTGCGTTAACAACGCCAATGTTTTTTATGATGTCTGCTGAGCCTTGAATAATAAGAGTCACCATCATGAGAGGAATAAGTGTTTTGAGCAGATAGATAAAAGGTAAGCCACCCGGCTCTTGAGACGTTTCTAATACTCTCCAAGATGCGCCTACATACTCTAAACTAAGGTAAGCCGTATAAAGTGTAAAAGGTAACAAAAAGAAGATGCCGCCAATGATATTTACCCACGCTTTTTTAGTCGCTGAAAATTCTCGGTAAAAAACATCGACGCGAACATGCTCATCGTCTTTAAAAGTGTAAGCTGCACCGAGCATGAATACTAAAGCATGAAAATAAAGTATCGATTCTTGTAATGCGATAGAGCCAAAATCAAAGCCATAACGCAACACTACGACGAGACAGGTCAATATCATCATCATTAACGTAAGCCAAGCAACACATCTCCCCGTGTAATGAGAGATCGCCTCAGCCCCACAGACCAATTTGTTAAACATTAAAAATACCCACAGTGTTTTTTCATTATAGTTTTTTTCGGTATTTCTCTTACTGCCGCCTAAACAGACACCTAATTGGTGAAATAAAGAGCAAAAAACCGGAACGCTAGTTTATGGGATATCGACACGCATGTGAATGTTTCAAAGCCGTAGAAACGAGTGGTTGGTGTGTTTTTTAGAAGAAATGATAGAAAAACAGATTTTTCATGGCGCACTTTTTATTATCTCTATCTGAATGAGCTTTTTGTTTAATTGGTATTAAAATTGCTTTGTTAAGTGAATACTTAACAAAAAGTTAAGGTTTTATGGTGTGGTGCTAGGATGATCGATAGTGTGTCTTTTTTACTAAATGGAGAAATGGTGCAAGTAGAGGCAGATACACAAACTCCTCTGCTATACATATTGCGTAATGATTTTCAGCTTAATGGTCCTAAGTTTGGTTGTGGGTTGGGAGAGTGTGGCGCTTGTTCAGTTTTGATTGATGATCGTGTTGCTCGTTGCTGTGCTATTCCTCTAATCGCAGTAGAAGGGAGGAAAGTACAAACCTTGGAAGGACTAGGATCAATTGAATCACCTAGTGTCGTACAGAAGGCTTTTATTGATGAGCAAGCATCACAGTGCGGTTACTGTACAAATGGCATGATAATTACTACGACGGCATTTTTACATAAATGTTCAGCTAAGCCGTCAACACAGCAAATTAAAGAAGCGTTAAGAGCCAATTTGTGTCGGTGTGGTACTCATATAGAAATTATTAAAGCAGTAGAGGTGGCGGCAGAAGCGTTATTTTTTGACGCGTCTAACCCGCTTGAAGAAGGAAAGTAGCATGTTGAATACCTCCAATAGTTTGTCTCAAACAAGAGCAGAATTTTTAGCTAAAAACCAAGGTTTGTTTGTTGTTAAAGAAAGTAACCCACCACTTAGTCCTGCCCAAAAGGCGGATGATATAAAGAAGCCAACTGAGTTGGAAATATATATAGCAATTGAATCGGATGGCAAAGTAACGGCTTTTAATGGTCATGTGGATTTAGGAACAGGGATTAGAACAGCATTGGCGCAAATTGTTGCAGAAGAATTAGACTTAGAAGTGAGTCAGGTAAAAATGGTATTAGGCGATACAGAGCGTGCGCCGAACCAAGGCGCAACGATTGCCAGTGCGACATTACAAATTACCGCCATACCTTTGCGTCATGCAGCCGCTACAGCACGCCAACATTTACTCATTTGTGCTGCTCAACATCTAGAGATAGCGCCAGATAAATTGATCTGTCTTAATGGTGTTATTTTTTCTAAAAAAGACCCTAACATATCGATCTCTTATGGCGATTTAGTTTCTCGTGACAAAGTCGTTTTGCAGATTGATGAACATGCACCTTTAAAGCCCGTAAACGATTATAAAATTGTGGGTAAATCGGCGAGTAGAACGGATATACCAGCCAAGGCGACAGGTGAATTGACATATGTTCATGATGTACGAGTGCCTGGGATGTTGCATGGGCGTGTTATTCGACCTCCTTACTCTGGGCGAGACAGCGGTGATTTTATTGGCCGCTCTTTACTCGAAGTAGAAAGAGATTCGATTGATCACATTCCGGGGATTGTGGCAATTGAGGTCATTGGCGATTTCGTTGGTGTTGTCGCTGAGCGTGAAGAGAACGCTATTCGCGCTATGAAAGAATTAAAAGTTCATTGGAAGCCTCATCCAGATTTACCGGATCTGACTGATTTAGAATTTGCGGTTAAAGCCAACCCTTCTACACAACGAACATTATTAGAAGAGGGCGATGTTGAATTAGCCATCGCTAATGCGGATCAGCGTATGCAGCGGACTTATGTGTGGCCATATCAAATGCATGCCTCTATTGGTCCATCTTGTGGTGTAGCGGATGTCCAATCTAACAAAGTGATGGTTTGGTCGGGTACTCAAAACCCTCATATCTTGCGTACAGATCTGGCTTTTTTATTGAATATTGATGAAAGAATGGTCGAGGTGATTCGCTATGAAGCATCAGGCTGTTATGGACGTAATTGTGCAGATGATGTCTGCGGTGATGCTGTTTTACTATCAAGAGCGGTGAAGCGTCCTGTAAGAGTTCAACTCACACGAGAACAAGAGCATCTTTGGGAGCCTAAAGGGGCCGGACAATTGATGGAAGTTGATGGCGGTATTAATGCTGATGGTAGCCCCGCTGGATATGACTTTACATCGTCTTATCCATCTAATGGCGCTCCAATGATAACGCTCTTATTGACCGGAGTAGTGGAGCCTATTGCTGCGGCACTGGAAATGGGTGATAGAACCATAATACCTCCTTATCATTTTGATCATATTAGAGTGCGCGTAAATGATATGGCTCCTATTGTTCGAGCGGCTTGGCTGCGAGGTGTATCGGCGTTACCAAATACGTTCGCCCATGAATCTTATATTGATGAACTGGCGGAAGCAGCAGGAGAAGATCCTGTGGCATATCGTTTACGTTATTTAAAAGATGAAAGAGCTGCTGAGTTGGTTAAATCTGTTGCGGAACGTGCTGACTGGAAAACAAAAAAAGGACATTGGGAGGAAAAAGATAAGGTCGGCTCTATTGTTAAGGGGCGAGGTTTCGCTTACGCACGTTATGTGCACAGTAAATTCCCCGGTTTTGGGGCGGCGTGGGCGGCGTGGGTGGCGGATGTTGAAGTGGATACTCATTCAGGTGAAGTGAGTGTTACTCGAGTGGTGGTTGGACACGATGCGGGTTTGATGATTAACCCGGATGGCGTCCGACACCAGATCCAAGGGAATGTGCTTCAGTCTACTAGTCGAGCATTAAAAGAAAGCGTATCTTTTAATGAAAGTACTGTGCTGGATAAAGAATGGGGAGCGTACCCTATTTTGACTTTTCCAGAGATACCTGATGTCGAGATTGTGATGGCTGACAAGCCAGAAGAACCTCCGCAAGGCGCTGGTGAATCCGCTTCAGTTCCTAGTGCTGCAGCTATTGCTAACGCTATTTTTGATGCAACAGGTGTGCGTTTAAGACAGCCGCCTTTTACCGCTGAAAAAATGAGAGCTGGCTTGCTAGCTAAAAATGGTGAGTCACAAACACCAGCAAAAAAAAAATATGGTTCCGCTAAATGGTTTGCATTATTCACGACGATAGCAGGTGCTGCTGTCGTTATGTCACCTTGGCGACCTGCTATTACTCCTGTTCAAGTTCCAAGTCTAGCAACATATTCACAAGCTACTATTGCTCGTGGCGAAACCTTATTTGCAGCTGGTGATTGTACGGTTTGCCACACATCTGAAGGTGGTGCGATGAATGCGGGAGGGCGAGCGCTGGATACTCCTTTTGGTAAAATTTACAGTACAAATCTTACACCAGACCCTGAAACTGGGTTAGGTAACTGGTCTTTTTCTGCGTTTGAAAGAGCGATGCGTGAAGGGATAAGCCGAGATGGAAAGCACTTATACCCAGTCTTTCCTTATACGGCGTATCAAAATGTGAATAATGAAGATATGCAGGCATTGTATGCCTACATCATGTCTCGTCCCGCTGTGAAAACAACTCTCCCTAAAAATGACTTGAGCTTTCCATTTAATATCCGACCTTTAATGGCGGGTTGGAATACTCTTTTCAAAAGCCGTACCCAATTTAAAGAAAGCCCTGAAAAGAGCGAAGTGTGGAATCGTGGTGCGTATTTAGTGAACGGTCTAGGGCATTGTAGTGCGTGTCACTCTCCTCGTAATTTAATGGGAGCTGAAAAAGTCGGAAAAAACTTTCTTGCAGGTGGTGAGGTAGATGGCTGGGAAGCACCAGCATTGAACGCATTAAGTAAGGCGCCAACACCTTGGAGTGAGAATGCCTTATTTGATTATTTACGTTCTGGTCATTCTCCGGAACATGGACCTGCTACTGGCCCAATGGGACCAGTAGTTGAAGAGCTTGGTAAGTTACCAGACAGTGATATTCGAGCCATGTCGCATTATTTAGCTAGTATAGGGAGTCAGCAAAAGATGTCCGCTACAGAAGCTATTTTAGCGAACGTCACTGTACCTACACCTGTAACTACAACCTCTGCTGAACTTACTCAAGTAGAGCCAAGTTTGGCAACAGCGTGGAAAAATGGATTGCCTTCTCAGACCTTACCTTCAGATGGTAAAGGGATGTTTGAGGGCGCCTGTTCGGCTTGTCATACGACTAGGGAGCAGGATGATTGGTTTGGTATACGTCCTGAAATGCAGACCAATACCAATGTTCATAGTAATAAACCTAATAATTTGATTAGAACTATTTTATATGGCGTACAGAAACCAGTAGACTCTTCTCTTGGGTATATGCCTAGTTTTGCTGATAGTTTTAATGATAAACAGTTAGAATCATTAGTGACTTATATGCGTGCAGAGTTCGCACCGGATAAGCCTGCTTGGAATAATTTATATCAGACTATTGCTAATATTAGGGCAAATCCCGGTAGTCATTAGCACTTTATCTCAATTTAGACTTATAAGGAACAAATGACTACTCAACCTATATCTGACGATAAAACATTCACTTCCACGGAAGGGAAACGTGCGCAACAAGCGCGTAAAACGAAAAATAAAATTTTAACAGCAGCAACAAAAGTGTTTGCAGAAGATGGTTTCTCAGGTGGTCGTATTGAGCGAATTTCCCGTGAGGCAAACTCGAACGATAGGATGATTTATTATTACTTTGGGAATAAAGAAGCACTATTCTTAAATGTCTTAGAAACGACTTATTTAGAATTTTATAAGGCTGAAAAGGCGTTGGATTTAGATACAGCTTCTCCTATTGAATCATTAAAAAAAGTCATTGCTTTTACTTTTCGATATTATCTAGATCACCCTGAATTTGTTGCTATTTTAAATGATGAAAACCTTCATCGGGCTAAGCATTCTAGTCAGTCAGAAAATATTAAAAATATTTCTGGGAACATTCAGGGAAACTTGGTGCCTTTACTCGAAATGGGTCAACAAAACGGTGTCTTTCGTAAAGAGGTAACAGCAAAAAATCTTTACCTTACGATATCTTCATTAACGTATTTTTATTGTTCGAACCAATATACGCTTACCGTGTTTGTAGGTAAGAATTTTCAAGATACTGCTTTTCAAGATGAATGGCTAAAGCATATTTCAGATGTTGTTATTCGATCTGTTATTGTTGATGCCTAGAGTGTTTTTATATTTAGGTGGTGGGGAGATGATTGCGTCGGTGAAGTATTAATTCCATTTAGATTCTTCACTTTAATTTTGTAGTGTGCACACCATTTGTTGTTGGGTTTAGTGGTCATTATTAATGCTTTATTCTTTTATTTTACAATGTATGCACTGTTTTGGTCGTTTTTATGGAGAGATTAGTGAGTAAGAAAACAATAGAAGGAAGTCATGATAGTGGGCTGCCTGATGAAGTGAATTATGTTTTTACTGAGCAAGTTGGCCATTTACTAAGAAAGGCCCATCAACGGCATATGATGATTTTTCAGGAAATGAGCTGTGAACCAAATTTAACAGCGCCTCAATTTATTGCCTTATGTACAATTCAGAGCATGGTTAGTTGTTCAATTACTGATATTGTTTCTGCTACGACCGTTGATCAAGCAACGATGAGAGGTGTAATAGATCGTTTAAAATCAAAAGGTTGGGTTTATTTATCGGCAGATTTAAAAGACCGTAGAAAGGTAATGATCTCTCTTAGCGATGCTGGATCTAAATTGTTAGACGCGATGATTCCGTGTGCTAAAAGTATCACTGAAGCCACTATGAGCGGTTTAAATCCAGCTGAAAGAGTAGCCCTAATTTTTTTGCTTAAAAAAATGACTGATACAGGTAAGTAGTGAATAAAATCGAAATATTAAAGAGGCCTTAGGCCTCTTTTTTTTGCTTAAAAAACGAGTCAGTATTTTTTTTATGACCTATATCAAATATTGGTCTAATGATTGCAACTGTTCATGAAGTAGGTACTACATGAAATAAATGGTTTAAGGCTTCAATAACTAAAACTTCATTACGTGAGCAGAGGTGATTATGAGTAAAGTTCTATACAAACTATTAATTGGCGGTGTTTTAGCGAGTTCATTTGTAGCGAGTGCAAGCTGGGCAGCGGATACTATTAAAATTGGTGAAGTGAACAGCTATAAAGCCATGTCAGCATTTTTGGGTCCTTATAAGAAAGGCTGGGAAATGGGGCTTGACGAAATAAACTCTCAAGGTGGCGTTCTAGGTAAAAATTTAGAAGTTATTTATCGTGATGATAATGCCAATCCTGGTGATGCGATTCGTGTTGCTGAAGAATTAAGAACGCGTGAAAAAGTGAGCATGATCTTTGGTGGTTTCCTTTCTCATACAGGACTCGCATTAACGGATTATGCTAAGCGCAGAAAAATGATTTATCTCGCCGCAGAACCTTTGACAGATAAGATAGTGTGGGAAAACGGTAATGATTATACCTTCCGTTTAAGACCGTCTACTTATATGCAAGTCGCAATGCTTATTCCTGACGCCGTTAAGTTAAATAAAAAACGTTGGGGTCTGGTTTATCCAAATTATGAATATGGACAGTCTGCTGTTGCAACCTTTATGCAGTTACTTTCTAAAGCGCAGCCAGGTGTTGAGTTTGTCGTTGAGCAAGCGACACCATTAGGAAAAATCGATGCCGGTTCAGTGGTTCAAGCATTAGATGACGCTAAGCCAGATGCTATTTTTAATGTCTTATTTGGTGCTGACTTAGGGAAGTTTGTACGTGAAGGTAATACTCGTGGGTTGTTTGCAGGTAAAGAAGTGTTTTCTTTGCTAACGGGCGAGCCTGAATACCTTGATCCTATGGGAGCTGAAGCGCCAGAAGGTTGGTATGTAACGGGTTATCCATGGAATAAAATTGATACACCTGAGCACAATGCTTTTAAAACAGCCTATGAAGCTAAGTATGGAGAGTACCCACGCGCAGGTTCTATCGTTGGTTATACCTCCATAAAAACAATTGCTGCATTGATTAAGAAAGCAGGTTCAACCGATACAGATGATTTGATTAAAGCCTTTAGTGGTTTATCTCACAATACACCGTTCGGTCCAATCACTTATCGATCTCAAGATAATCAATCTACTTTCGGTGCTTTTGTAGGCCAAACAGCTTTGGTTGATGGAAAAGGCGAAATGGTAAACTTCCGTTATGTTGATGGCGCTGATGTTCAGCCTTCAGATGAAGAAGTAGCTGCAATGCGTCCTGCTAATTAAGCGGATAAAAATACGGTCACGAACAGCTATTTTAGTTTATAGCTGTTCGTAGCTTATTAGATGTTGTTTTCTGAAATATGTATTAAGAAAACAGTAGAAGGAAATATTTATGACCTTATCGGGACTTTTAGTTCAGTTACTAAATGGCTTAGTTGATGCTTCGTCACTGTTTTTAGTAGCATCTGGCTTGTCACTTATTTTTGGTGTGACGCGAATTATGAACTTTGCTCATGGTTCGTTCTATATGTTAGGTGTGTATGTTGCGTACACCTTTGTTAGTCACATGGGCGAGTCCGTTGGTGGATTTTGGGTGGCCATTATTTTGTCCTCCTTGATGGTGGCCTTATTAGGGGCTCTCATCGAAATCGTTATATTGAGACGAGTGTATCGTGCTCCAGAACTATTTCAGTTATTGGCGACTTTCTCCCTTGTTCTGATTTTACAAGATTTAGCGCTTTTTATTTGGGGGCCAGAAGATTTATTTGGACCTCGCGCACCAGGATTAACAGGGTCTATCGAGATACTTGGTAGAAATTTCCCTCAGTATAATCTTGTGATGATTGTTATTGGACCCGCTGTATTAGGTATTTTGTGGTTGTTGTTGAACAAAACACGTTGGGGTGTATTGATTCGTGCGGCGACACAAGATCGTGAAATGGTATCAACACTGGGTGTCAATCAAGCTTGGTTGTTTACCAGTGTATTTGCCTTAGGTTGTTTTCTCGCTGGTTTGGGTGGTGCTCTACAAGAGCCAAGAATTCCCGCTAATTTAGCGTTAGATTTAGAATCTATTGGCACCGCATTTGTGGTTGTGGTTGTTGGTGGTATGGGGTCTATTCCCGGAGCCTTCTTAGCGGCATTACTGATTGCTGAAGTTAAAGCGTTATGTATTGCTCTAGGTACCATACACATTTTTGGCATTGATTTTCCTATGTCT
The DNA here is from genome assembly GCF_000521805.1 of Marinomonas ushuaiensis DSM 15871. Classification (GTDB taxonomy): domain Bacteria; phylum Pseudomonadota; class Gammaproteobacteria; order Pseudomonadales; family Marinomonadaceae; genus Marinomonas; species Marinomonas ushuaiensis. The sequence continues at coordinate 98,861 of NZ_JAMB01000001.1, read as the reverse complement.
AAAATGACATTGGTTGCCGAGTTTTTAATCATGGCCATTATTTTAGTTATCCGTCCTTGGGGTTTATTAGGTAAGCCACAAGCGACAGCGCGTAATGATCACTCTGCTGAGCCACCATTGCGCCCTTCTTTACCTATCTTTAAATGGTGTACTGCTGCGTTAGTGCTGGCTTTAGTGCTTGTGCCTGTTTTTGAAGAAACCTTCCCTTATGCTCAAATCATCTTAGTAGAAATCTTTATTGCGGTGTTGTTCGCAGCAAGCTTGCACTTTGTAATGGGACCAGGCGGAATGCACTCCTTTGGTCATGCGGCTTACTTTGGCTTGGGTGCTTATGGTGCGGCTATATTAGTTGTGACTTGGAAGTTACCGATGGAGCTAGCTCTGATTGCTGGGCCTTTATTGGCGGTACTAGGTGCATTGGTTTTTGGTTGGTTCTCTGTGCGTTTAAGCGGTGTTTATTTAGCTATGTTGACCTTCGCCTTTGCTCAAATAGTTTGGTCTATTGTGTATCAGTGGGACGATGTAACAGGCGGTAGTAACGGTATCTTTGGTGTTTGGCCATCTGATTGGCTCTCATCTACAACAGCACTTTATTACCTAACCTTATCCATTATGCTTGCGGGTATTTTGATATTACGTCGTATTTTATTCGCACCATTTGGTCTTGCGATACGAGCGGCTCGCGACTCTTCTTTGCGTGCTGATGCTATTGGTGTTGATGTGAAACGTGTCCAATGGGTTGCCTTTGTTGTCGCAGGCCTATTTGGCGGTATTGCGGGTGCGGTATACGTTTTTTCAAAAGGGGGCATTTCACCTGAAGCCATTGGTGTCGGTCGATCTATCGACGGTCTAGTCATGGTGTTATTGGGTGGTGTTCAGACCTTATTTGGCCCTATTGTTGGCGCTAGTATTTTCACTTGGTTGCATGACTCTGTCGCTCGAGAAACAGATTACTGGAAAGCAGTATTGGGTATGATCATTTTATTGATCGTATTGATATTCCCTGCCGGTATTGTGGGAACGCTATCTCACCTTTGGCAATGGATTAAGCACCATAGACCGTTGCAAACTAAGAAAGTGGAGGCGTCCAAATGAGCTTATTAACCATAAATAACATTAATAAAGCGTTTGGTGGCGTGAAAGCGATTAACAATGTGTCCTTTGAGCTGCCTCGCGGGCAACTGTTGGCATTATTAGGACCAAATGGCGCAGGTAAGTCGACTTGTTTTAATATGCTAAATGGCCAGCTTAAGCCAGACTCAGGTTCGATTAAGTTGGAAGGTGTTGAGCTAGTAGGGCGTCATCCTCGCCAAATATGGAACGAGGGTGTGGGTCGTACTTTTCAAATATCCGCCACGTTTGGCTCTTTAACAGTGCTCGAAAATCTACAGATGGTGCTTTTGTCTCGCGATAAAAAATTATTCCGTTTGTGGACGCCTGCGGCGTCTTATTACAAAGAAGAAGCCTTAGTGCTTTTGGATCAAGTCGGTATGGCCGATCAAGCCGATAGAGCGTGTAGTGTGCTTGCCTATGGTGATGTTAAAAGGGTGGAGCTCGCAATGGCGCTGGCTCATGACCCTAAATTATTACTAATGGATGAGCCAACGGCTGGCATGGCGCCAAAAGAAAGAAACCAGTTAGTCATGCTAGTGAAGAAAATGGTGATAGACAGAAACCTTTCTGTGCTGTTTACCGAACACAGCATGGACGTCGTGTTTGAGCACGCAGATCGCATGATTGTATTCGCCCGAGGCGAGTTAATCGCCGATGGTGGAGCAGAAGACATTAGAAACGACCCCAAAGTGCGGGAAGTGTATTTTGGCAGTGGCAAATCATTCGAAGCGGCTTAAAAAGGTGATGTTATGCAAGAAACAATTCTAGAAGTTAATGGGTTGAATGCCTTTTATGGTCGCGCTCATATTTTATTTGATGTTGATCTAAAGGTTCGAAAAGGTGAAGTGGTTGCTTTAATGGGACGAAATGGGGCGGGTAAATCCACCACAATGAAAGCCATTATGGGCATGTTGTCTCGTACACAAGGTGAAGTGAGCTTTATGGGGAACGCCATTGCTAAAAGTCCTCCTCACGTTATCTCTAAAATGGGGATGGGGTTTGTACCAGAAGATCGACGCGTATTTACCGATCTTACCGTGTTAGAAAATTTAGAAGTAGGTTCACAAGCGGAACGAGAGGGTGCACCTTATTGGACGGCAGAGAAGTTATTTGAGTTGTTTCCTAATTTAGGTGAAATGCCGCATCGACCGGGCGGTAATATGAGTGGTGGTGAGCAACAGATGTTAACCGTATCTCGTACTCTGATGGGGAATCCTTACTTGGTACTACTGGATGAACCTTCGGAAGGGGTTGCGCCAGTTATCGTTGAGCAAATGGCCAATATGATCATGGCTCTTAAAAAACAGGGCCTAACCATTTTACTCTCTGAGCAAAACCTACAGTTTGCAGACTTAGTTTGTGACCGTGCTTATGTATTAGAAAATGGACATGTACGCTTTGAAGGAACGATGGAAGAGTTGGACGCCAATGAAGATGTGCGTAGGAATTATCTTTCTGTTTAATCATATGATGTTCGAATCTTATGTTGGCTGATCGATTGCCAGTGGCTGTGATGGCTGCTGGTTCATCGCGTCGCTTTGGATCAGATAAGCGCTCCCATCGCTTACCTGACGGACGAACGATGATCCAATTTACCTTGGATCAACTTGTTAACGCTCACGCCATTGCTGATATTTTGGTTGTGACTTCTGACACGAGCATAACACCTGACCTTTCATCTCCTGTTTCTATTCTTGTCGCTGACAATGCAATTTCTGGGCTAGGCTCGAGCTTAAATGATTTATTTGGGTATGTGACTCGTGAGCCTCATTATTACGATGCGCCTGCGATAGCTATTTATCTAGCCGATATGCCCGCTATTCAAGTGTCGACAATGACTGCGTTAAAAGCAAAAGCGACCGCTTCTCATATTATACGGCCGACTTATAACGGTGTTGCGGGTCATCCTGTTTGGATTGGTCGAGCGTTTTGGTCGAAATTTCTTTCATTATCAGGTGATGATGGCGGTAAACAAATATTGAAGCAGTTTAAATCGAAAACTGAGTTTGTAGAGGTCGATGACCCCGGCGTTGTACTTGATATTGATACGCCATTAGAAGCGAAGGCATGGTGGGAGTCTTCAGTATAAAAAGTTAATGTATAAAAGTGGTGCATAAAAAAACCTAAGTATCTTGTTTCGCTACTTAGGTTTTTTGATTGAGTTGGTTTTCTATTCGCTAGGAGTGTTAGGGAAAACAACTTCTCCGGCGTTAACGACGACAATCTCATCATCCAGCGTGATGGTGCAATTCCTTAAAGGGATGTCCATGTGGCACGGTGTTTTACGCGTGCCACCGACTTCCGTATTTGGCCCTGTAGAGAAGAGGAAGTTACCATTAAATGCTCTGGCATCCATACACATACCATCGTTTTTATCATGCAGTCCCATCGCCGTCCATTGCGCTCTTGGTTGTAAACCCCAGCCTACATGAGAGATGCCGTAGACTTCAGGGTCATTAAAGTAAGCCATGTAATCACGGAGGTATTCTGCTTCAAAGCCACCGGTAATGTCAGTAATAAAGCCGTCTTTGATGGTTAGCGTTATCGACTCGCGGCAATAGGTTTTGAATGGAAGCAAAATGTCACCAATATCAATAACCAGTTTACCGTTCGCACTTTCTTCATTTGGCCAGCTGAATAAGAAACCGCTTGGCCAGTGATCCCAGCGTCCCGGTTCGTCGGCAAAGCCGTATTCTGTGACGGTAGGATAGTCGCCCAATGCCATTGTGAAGTCACTGCCTGCGGCCGAGGTGACTCTCATCTTCTTGGCTGTTTTCAATACTTTTTCAGCGGCGACGACACGGCGTTTGTCTTCTAAGGTTGGCAGAATTCTAGCCAATACTTCAGGAGGTTCGACGGCTAATAGAATTCGAGTTCCTGTTTTAAGGATTTGCTCTTGTTCTGGTGAATGCAGAAGCATCATTGTATCAACAATTAAATCGGCGGCTTCTAGGGCGGTTTGTGCGGCTTTATTTCCTGTTAAAGGCGTGTCGCCGCAATACGCTGTCATGTCGTTACCCATGGCTTTAGGTGGGTTAAGAGCGGGAAGTTCTACACCATATACTTTAGCGCCTAAGCGTTGAGCAGCATTAAAAGCCGCATCGACAATTCTAGGGTTTGAGTAGTGACTTTTAAGAATAGCCACACTTTCTGATGACGTTACCTTAGAGAGGGTTAGGACGTGTTCGAACATTTCTACTAATTGATTATCGCTAACAGGCACTTTGATTCTCCTTTGATTGACGAGTAAGCCCTATAGATGGGCAAGCTTGATTATTGTGCTTTTATATAGTGCATACGTTATTAATTGGTTTGTTTGAAAACACTATCATTTAACGTTATGGCTAATTTATAGCAGTATTTTGTAGTTTTAAAAACATAAGTTTGGCTTTTAATGTAAAAAATTATAGTGTATACATTATAAATGTCTTTTGTATTTTAATTTTGAGGGTATCGAATGAGTAGTAAAAAACGTTTTGCCATTATTGGAGCGGGCCTCGGAGGCGCAGCGGTTGCTGTACTTTTAAAGCAGGCTGGTTTTGACGTTACCGTATATGAAAGGGCGCCTCGATTTTCTCGATTAGGGGCTGGTATTCATATGGGGCCTAATGTAATGAAGATTTTCAGAAAAATGGGAATCGAAGAGAAAGTTAGCCTTATGTCTTCACATCCTGATTACTGGTTTAGTCGTGATGGACTGACTGGAGAGTACATGTCACGTATTCCATTAGGTGAATTTGCCCTTAAAGAATACGGCGCCGCCTATGTCACCGTCCATCGCGGCGACTTACATGATGTGATGTTATCGCCACTTGATGAAAAAGATGTCATTTTCAATAAACACCTAGAGTCAATCGAAGATACAGGCAATGAAGTCTTGATGACATTTGCAGACGGTACAGAAGCGAAAGCGGATTTTGTTATTGGTGCGGATGGTATCAATTCGATGGTACGTGAGAATTTACTGGGTAAAGAAGAGCCAACGTACAGTGGTTGGGTTGCGCACCGAGCGTTGATCACGGGCGAACAGTTGGCTAAATTTGATCATGATTTTGAAGATTGCATTAAATGGTGGACAGAAGATCGCCATATGATGGTGTATTACACAACTGGTCGCCGTGATGAATATTATTATGTAACCGGTGTGCCTGATCCTGATTGGAACAGTAACGCTTCTTTTGTGGACAGTAGCCGCGAAGAAATGCGTGAAGCGTTTGATGGTTACCATGGAACCGTACAAGCGTTAATTGATGCGACAGAGTCTGTTACTAAATGGCCACTGAAAAATCGTAACCCTTTACCGTTATGGCGCAGAAACCGCATGGTACTGCTTGGCGATGCTTGTCACCCAATGAAGCCTCACATGGCACAAGGTGCTGCGATGGCGATTGAAGATGCGGCTATGTTAGTACGCTGTATTGAAGAAGTTGGTTTAACGGATTTTGAAACAGCCTTTGAGCTTTATGAAGCTAACCGAAAAGACCGAGCGACACGTGTTCAAGCCACTTCCAATGCGAATACTTGGTTACGTACACAAGAGGATCCTGCTTGGTGTTTTGGTTATGACTTATATAGCGAACCTTTAAAAAACATAAGTAAGTAGGAGATTATATGAGCTATTACCGATACGGAGCCCATGTTAACGCCAATGGCATCCGCCAGCATTATTTGAGGTATGGTAAGAAAGACACGGCTCAACCTGTGTTGTTACTTATTCCTGGTATTACTAGTCCTGCGATTACTTGGGGATTCGTGGCAGAGGGTTTAGCAGAACACTTTGATACTTATGTGTTGGATGCGCGAGGCAGAGGTTTGTCCTCTACTGGTCCAGAGCTACTTTATGACGCAGACACGTGTGCCGATGACATTGTTGAATTCGCAAAAGCCTTGGATTTTAAAGACTTTGTTGTATTAGGTCATTCTATGGGGGCGCGCTTTATTACGCGTGCATTAGCACGTGGATTAACGGGTGTGAGTAATGCTGTTTTGGTTGATCCGCCAGTATCGGGTCCTAGTCGCAGAGCCTATCCAAGTAAACTTCCATGGTATGTGGATTCAATTAAACAATCTCAGGAAGGTATGAGCGCAGAAGACATGCTGTCTTTTTGTCCTACTTGGACAGAAGAGCAGCGTCAGCTTCGTGCTGAATGGTTGCATACCTGCTATTCGCCCGCGATAGTGAAAGCCTTCAACGATTTTCATGATGATGATTTCCATAAAGATTTACCGGGGATTTCAGTGCCTGTTGTACTGATGGTGGCTGGGAAAGGAGGCGTTATTCAGTCTGAAGATGAAGAAGAAATAGCCAGCTTAATACCTGAGTTATCTATTCATCACGTAATGGACGCAGGTCATATGATTCCGTGGGATGACTTTGATGGTTTCTTTGCTGCGTTAACTGAATCTAACATTATTTAATTCCCTGAGGTCATTATGACGAATTTATATCGTATTGGACAAATCGTTCCTAGTTCAAATACCACAATGGAAACAGAAATACCGGCTATGTTGATGGCCAGACAAGCTATTTTTCCAGAAGATCGTTTTACGTTTCATTCTAGCCGTATGCGAATGAAAAAAGTGGTTAAGGAAGAGCTCGCTGCAATGGATGCTGAATCAGACCGTTGCGCAGTAGAGTTAAGTGATGCTCGTGTTGATGTACTCGGTTACGCTTGTTTAGTCGCCATTATGGCGATGGGAATTGGCTATCATCGTGTATCAGAAAAACGTTTAACATCTCATACTAAAGAAAACGGTGGTAATGCCCCTGTTATTACCAGTGCCGGCGCTTTGGTTGATGCTTTGCATATAATGAAAGCGAAACGAATTGCTTTAGTCGCGCCTTATATGAAACCGCTAACTCAGTTGGTTGTGGATTATATTTCTGAGGAAGGTTTTGAAGTCTCTGATCACATCGCACTTGAGATAGCCGATAACTTAGATGTAGGCCGTCACGATTTTAATAAATTACCAGACATCGTGGCCAAATTAGATTACAGCGACGTAGATGTGATCGTGTTGTCTGCGTGTGTGCAAATGCCATCTTTAGGGGCGATCGCTAAAGTAGAAGCATTAACAGGCAAGCCAGTGGTTACTGCTGCGGTAGCAACGACTTACGCTATGCTGAAATCGCTTAATTTAGAAACGGTTGTTCCGGGTGCTGGTGCCTTGTTGTCTGGTGCTTATTAACGGCAGGTGTTAATACAAGGATTCATTAGATGAGTGATAATTTACAAAATAATTATGAAGGTGTGTGGGATTCACGCATTGGATTTGGTAAAAAGCCGGTCGTAATTTCTATTGATTTTATGAAAGGCTACACAGATACATCATCACCATTGTATGCTGAAGGTGTGGTGTCCGCTGTGAAAGCGTCACCTCAGCTTTTGGAAAAAGCGAGACAGTGTAATGTGCCGGTTATTCATACCAACATTCTTTACCATCCAAGCTTTATTGATGGTGGTGTTTGGTTGAAAAAAGCACCGGTCATGAAGGCGATGGTGGCGGGTAATCCCTTTGCTGAGTTTTGCCCAGAAGTGGCACCTCACGAAAGCGAGTTGGTATTAACCAAGCAATACGCAAGTGCATTTTTTGGTACAAGCCTAGCGGCGACGCTTACAGCAATGGGTGTGGATACGGTTATTTTAATCGGCTGTTCGACCAGTGGTTGTATCCGAGCGTCAGCCGTGGACGCCATGCAACACGGTTTTCGCACCATAGTCGCCCGTGACTGTGTTGGAGACCGACATCCTGACCCCCATGAAGCGAATCTTTTTGATATTGATAGCAAATATGGTGATGTCGTGATGCGTGATGAGGTTATTGATTATTTTACTTCTCTCACGTAATTGAACAGCTACCAAGGTCACAGGCCATGTGTATAAAGGTGTATTTAGATGGTTTGTATTTTGTGTATTGTTACGCAGTGATAAAGCTTGCTAAAGTCCTTAAGGTCTTTAAGTACTTAGGAGGCTTTTAGTGCTGCACCTTGATTTACAAGTGGTTGAACAAGCGTTGAAGTGGCAGCAAGAAGGTCGCTCTGTATGGTTATGTACCGTACTAAGCACTTTCGGGTCTTCTCCTCGAGCACCTGGCGCTATGATGGCGACTTGTGATTCAGGTCTTCATATAGGATCACTGTCCGGTGGTTGTGTAGAAGAAGACTTTCTTGATCGATTACAGAAAGGTGAGTTTAGTGAATCTATACAACAGATTCACTATGGCATGGCGGATGATAATGAAAGATCACAAGTGATCTTGCCTTGCGGTGGCCAGCTTAATGTATTGGTGGAATATTTGCCTTCAAATGAAGACAACATTCAATACATTGAGCAATTACTGACTATTTTAATGGGGCAAACTCCGAATATTAGAATAATCGACTTGGACTCCCAGACTCGTCGTTTTATGAAAGATAATGGAAAGGGTTTAGCTGTTGAACTAGATGAATCAATGAATTGTATTCGTATTCGTGTTGGTCCTACCGCAAGGCTCATTATCGTCGGCAACTCTTCCGTTACGCCATTTTGTGCTCAATATGCACAAATGATGGGCTTTCAGGTCGTCGTTTGTGATCACCGAGAAAACGCGTTCTTGGGCTGGAATGTGCCTCTTGTACAGCTCGAATCTGTTTTCCCCGCCAGTTATATTTCCGACACTAACCACATTCATTTCAACACGGCCATTGTTGCTTTGACTCATGATCCGAGAATCGATGATGTCTCGATGATTGATGCCGTGAAAACATCGGCTTTTTATTTAGGTGTGATGGGTTCTGTTCGTACGTCCCATAAACGAGCCGAGCGATTAAAACGCATCGGTGGTTTGAATGATGAAGAAATAAATAGAATTGTTATGCCGATAGGGTTAAACCTTGGCAGTAAAGCGCCCGCCGAAATTGCACTCGCTATCATGGCTGATATATTAAGAGTGCAAAATGGTGTATCTAAAGATGCAGTTTGAGATTTAGTTTTAAGGTATTGATTGTAAAAAACATTAGAAACCTAAACAAAAATAATAGGTTAATGAAGTCTATTAAAAAACATTTTATGCATACCTGTCATTTTCTCATAAATTGAGTAATTAAGAGTATGCATCTTTCACCTCGCATTAGACTAGGCCCCAAAAAATTATTTGGATATTCTTTCCAAAATATTTCGCTATGTAACAATATTGTCACATCCCTTTTTTATAGTAACCCCATCGAACGAGCTATGAGCATTTGCTCATTAATTTTTGACTATAACCATTGGGGTTTATGTGATGAAAAAACTAGTTGCAAGTTTAGCAGTAGCTGCAGCAATGGGCGTTTCTGTTAACGCTGTTGCAGACGTTGATTCCGGTTTGATTTCTTACACGAAATCAAGTGGCGTTTCTGGAAATATTTCAAGTGTTGGTTCTGATACGTTAGCGAATTTGATGACCTTGTGGGCTGAAGATTTCAAACGTCTATACCCAAATGTAAACATCCAAATACAAGCAGCGGGCTCTTCTACTGCGCCACCAGCGTTGACGGAAGGTACATCTAACTTTGGTCCTATGTCTCGTGCAATGAAAGACAAAGAAATCGCAGCATTTGAAAAAAGATACGGTTATAAGCCTACAGCGGTACCAGTGGCTATTGATGCGCTAGCGGTTTTTGTACATAAAGATAACCCAGTCAAAGGTTTGTCTCTTCCAGAAGTTGATGCGATTTTCTCTTCGACTCGTCGAGGTGGCCATAGTGAAGACATCACAAACTGGGGTAAAGCCGGTTTAACTGGTGCTTGGGCTAACCGTGATGTGCAATTATTTGGCCGTAACTCTGTATCTGGCACTTATGGTTACTTTAAAGACAATGCTCTTTTTAAAGGTGATTTCAAAAACAGTGTAAACGAGCAACCTGGTTCAGCTTCTGTTGTTCAATCTGTTTCTACGTCGCTTAACAGTATTGGTTATTCTGGTATTGGTTACACAACGTCTTCTGTACGTGCTTTACCATTGTCGAAAAAAGAAGGTGACGCATTCGTTGCAGCGACTCCAGAGAACGCAGCTACCGGTAAATACCCACTGTCTCGCTTCCTTTACGTTTACGTAAATAAAGCACCTAACAAGCCACTTGAGCCATTACAGCGTGAATTCGTTAAAATGGTTCTTTCGAAAATGGGTCAAGAGGTTGTTGTAAAAGACGGTTATGTTCCTCTACCAGCTAAAGTTGCTGATAAATACTTGAAAACATTAGGTATTAACTAAGTTAGCTTGGCGATACTGGCGATTTACTTTAAAGCAGGACAGCGTAACGCTCTCCTGCTTTTCACTTCTCTCACAGTGTCATAAAATTGTCACACAACAAAGATGAATTCGGATGACTAAATCGACTGACCATCAGATGCCAGAACTGGATTTCAATACGCCAGCTTTGAAGCGTCATCGCAAAGTTCGCGCCCTGAAAGACCGTATGGCTGGAATGGGCATTGCCATCGGAGGAAGCAGTGTAATCCTTGCTGTACTTCTGATCTGTTTCTATCTCCTTTATGAAGTCGCACCCTTATTTTCTGGTGCTTCTATTGATCCTAGGGCAAGTTATTCTTTGCCTGCACAGAATGAAGGTAAAAGCCTTTATTTAGCAACGGAAGAGCAATCTGAGATAGGTATGCGTGTTGCCAGCAATGGCTCAATCGTATTTTTTTCTATCGAGAGTGGTTCTGTCATTGAGACAATAGAAAATCCCCGTGCAGAGGCAGTAACCAGCTTTACTGTGGAATCTGATACGAGTCGTTTATTGGCATTTGGTTACGCTGACGGTAAAGTTTTGATTAATCAGCATAGCTATCGTATTTCTTATCCTGATGGCAAACGTCAAATTACGCCTTTTGTCGAGTACCCTTATGGCGAAGAGGCGATAAACGTCGCTGATTTTGCTATTGAAAAACTGGCGATTCGCAATAGTGAAGACGGCTTAACGATTGCTGCATCGGGTGATTCTCAAACGTCAGTGTTGAAGGTAACCAGAGACGTTAACTTTATCACCGAAGAAGTAGAATTGACGGAACAGCGTGAAGCGATTCCATTTATTGCTGATACAAAAAGCTTATTGATCAGTGGAAATCAGCGTTCGTTGTACCTGGTGACAAAATCCGGTGAACTGAACGAATTTGATTTACGTGACTTCGATAACATCAGTCTGAAAGATAATATCGCCTTACTTTCTGAGAACAGAAAGCTTGTATCAATGAGCTATTTAGTGGGTAAGTCCTCTGTTATGGTGGCCGATTCTTCGGGTCGTGTGAGCCAGTGGTTTAATGTTCGTGATGAAGAAACGAATGAAGAAAAATTACACTTTATTCGAGACGTAAAACAGCCTGTTGCCTTAGTTGATTTGGCTATGGAACAGCGTCGTAAAGGATTCGCAACACTGGATGAACGTGGTTTGGTTGTTATATACAACGCAACGTCTACTCGAAAAGTCATTGATGAAAGGTTGAGTGATGAAACCGCTCGTTTAATCAGCTTTTCACCTCGTGCTAATGGACTATTATTAGAAGATGGTAAAGGCTTGCATTTTTACCATGTTGATAATGAGCATCCTGAGGTGTCCTGGTCTTCAATATGGGGTAAGGTTTGGTACGAAAACTATCCTGAACCTACTTATACTTGGCAGTCTTCTTCTGCGAGTAATGACTTTGAACCTAAATACAGCTTGATGCCTCTGGTATTTGGTACATTAAAAGCGGCTTTCTACGCCATGTTAATGGCAGTGCCATTAGCGATTTGTGGTGCAATTTATACCGCGTACTTCATGGCACCAGCGCTACGTCGCAAAATCAAACCGGTTATCGAATTAATGGAAGCCTTACCTACGGTTATCTTGGGTTTCTTGGCTGGCTTATTCTTTGCGCCCTTCTTAGAAGAAAACTTAGCGGCAACTTTTAGTATTTTGGTTGTTTTACCGGTTGGAATTCTTCTGTTTGCTTATCTTTGGTCGCGCCTTCCACAGAACATTCGCTGGTTGGTACCAGAAGGTTGGCAGCCTTTGTTACTTATTCCCGTGATCGTTTTCCTTGCTTGGTTTTGTCTAGCGCTGAGTCCGATTATCGAATTGAGCTTCTTTGGCGGCAATATTCGTGGCTATATCACTCATGATTTAGGCATTACTTTTGACCAACGTAACGCGCTAGTGGTTGGTTTTGCTATGGGCTTTGCGGTTATCCCAACCATTTTCTCTATTACCGAAGATGCGATATTCAGTGTGCCAAAAGCGTTAACGCAAGGCTCTTTAGCCTTGGGTGCAACGTACTGGCAAACCATGACTCGTGTGGTATTACCAACCGCGAGCCCAGGTATTTTCTCAGCCGTGATGATTGGTATGGGTCGTGCGGTAGGTGAAACCATGATTGTTCTTATGGCGACAGGTAATACGCCAATTATGGACTTCAATATCTTCGAAGGCATGCGCACCTTGGCGGCTAACTTGGCGGTTGAAGTACCTGAATCCGAAGTAGGAAGTTCACATTATCGAATTCTATTCTTGGCAGCGTTTGTGCTCTTCATTTTCACTTTCATAGTGAATACGATCGCTGAAACTGTGCGTCAGCACCTACGCAAAAAATACGGGTCGCTATAATGAGTAATCAGATGAAAATGCAAAAAAAGACCGTATCTGAATGGGTCAAATCAGGTGATCCATGGGTGTGGCTAAATGCGGGTGCTGTAGCGATTTCGGTCATCATGGTCGTTGGTTTATTGCTGTTGATCGCAGTGCGTGGTCTAGGTCACTTTTGGCCAGCAGATGTTGTTCAAGCTACCTATTCATTACCGGGCGAGAAGCCATATACTATTTCTGCTGAACGAGTTGAAAGTGTCGAGGTGACATCAGCGCAACTACGTGAAGCGGGTATAAATCTTCCTGATGACGGGGATTTGTTATTACAGCGCACACTGTTGAAAATGGGTAATCGTGATGTATATGGCACAGATTTTGGTTGGGTACTGGATAAGTATTTAAGCGATATGCAAACGCCGGAAATGTTGTTCACTGCTGAGCGACATGAATGGGGTAACTTATATGGTTACCTAATGTCTGTAAAAGAAGACGGTCAAGTTGTATCTGAGACAAAGGATGTGACACCGACGAATTCTGCTTTGGCTACATGGGCTATTTTCGAAAAAAGCATAGAGCGTGCCTCAACTATCCATGAAGAAATCAAAGACATTGAAAAATCAGACATTGGTAAGATTAACCACGCGCTTGAACGTATTCGTTTGAAGCAGCGTCGTTTTGAGCTTAATGGTGAGTTAACCGCTGAGGTTGAAGCGGATCTTGCGGCTGAACGCAGCCAGTACGATGAAGAGTATAAAGGTTTACAGGCTAATCTTGCGGCGCTTTATCAACGCATTAACCGTGATACTTTCACTGTGCAAGTCATGGACGGCACTGTTCATGAAATTCAGGTGTCTAAAATCGTCCATGCGTATCGTGCTAATGCGATGAATGTTCCTCAGAAAATGGGATTCTACTTCACTAAAATGTGGGAATTCCTAACGGATGATCCTCGCGAAGCGAATACTGAAGGTGGTGTGTTCCCCGCTATTTTCGGTACTGTGATGATGGTGTTGTTGATGACGGTGTTGGTAACACCATTTGGTGTTGTTGCTGCGGTTTATCTACGCGAATATGCATCACAGGGTTGGGTGACGCGTGTTATCCGTATCGCAGTAAATAACTTAGCAGGTGTTCCATCGATTGTTTATGGTGTGTTTGGTTTGGGTTTCTTTATCTACTTCTTGGGGTCTGGTATTGATCAGGCATTTTTCCCAGAAGCCTTGCCATCGCCTACGTTTGGTACTGGTGGTTTGATGTGGGCATCTATTACGCTTGCCTTACTTACTGTTCCTGTTGTTATTGTGGCGACAGAAGAAGGTTTGTCACGCATTCCTCGAAATGTTCGTGAAGGCAGCTTGGCACTAGGTGCGACAAAAGCCGAAACCTTATGGCGTGTTGTCTTGCCGATGGCAAGCCCAGCGATAATGACGGGTGTTATCTTGGCGGTGGCGCGTGCGGCCGGTGAAGTAGCGCCTTTGATGTTAGTGGGTGTGGTAAAACTGGCACCGTCATTACCTTTGGATGGCAATTACCCTTTCATCCATTTAGATCAAAAATTCATGCACTTAGGTTTCCATATCTATGATGTTGGTTTCCAGAGTCCCAATGTAGAAGCGGCACGACCTCTTGTGTACGCAACAGCCTTATTGCTTGTGATGGTGATTGCTTTATTAAATCTATCTGCTGTCACGATCCGAAATCATCTACGTGAAAAATACAAATCGCTGGAAATGTAAGCGGCTAGGAAAAATTATTATGAGCGACGCAAAAACACATTCTATTGATATTTCTGCAATGCAGCGCGGCCAAGAAGCGCTGCGCATTGAAGATGAAAAAGTTTGCCTTTCAGTAAACGACTTGCACCTTTACTACGGTGAGAAAGAAGCATTGAAGGGAATAAACATGGTTATTCCTGAGAAAAAGGTGACGGCATTTATCGGGCCTTCTGGTTGTGGTAAATCGACTTTACTACGCTGCTTTAATCGTATGAATGATTTGGTTGATAGCTGCCGTATTACGGGTGAAATTAATCTTCATGACGAAAATATTTATGCGAAAGGCACAGACGTAGCCGAGCTACGTCGTCGTGTTGGCATGGTGTTTCAGAAGCCAAATCCATTTCCGAAAAGTATTTATGAAAACGTGGCTTACGGCCTTCGTATTCAAGGTATTAATAAAAAGCGTGTGCTGGATGAAACCATTGAGTGGGCGCTGCGCTCTGCGGCTTTGTGGGACGAAGTAAAAGATCGTCTACATGAAAGTGCGCTTGGCATGTCTGGTGGTCAGCAGCAGCGATTGGTTATTGCTCGTACTGTCGCGGTTAAGCCTGAAGTCTTGCTATTAGATGAACCTGCTTCTGCATTGGATCCTATTTCAACACTTAAAATTGAAGAGCTGATTCACGAATTGAAAAAAGATTTCACCATCGCCATTGTGACGCACAACATGCAGCAAGCGGCGCGTGTGTCGGATTACACTGCGTTCATGTACATAGGGGATTTGATTGAGTTTGGTGATACAAATACCTTGTTCACGAACCCAAACAAGCAACAAACTGAAGACTACATCACAGGCCGCTACGGCTAGGCGGAGGACGCATTATGAAAGAATTAACAACGGATCATATTTCTCAGCAGTTTAATAACGAGCTGGAGATGTTACGCCAACACTTTCTAACCATGGGTGGTGTGGTTGAAACGCAAGTACAAGATGCAGTGCAAGCCTTGCTAGACAGCAATGGTTCTTTGGCGGAAGAGGTTAAAGAAAAAGACGCAACGGTAAACCAGCTAGATGGTCTTATTGATGAAGAATGCACGCGTATTTTGGCAAAGCGCCAACCTGCGGCTTCCGATCTTCGAATGATTTTATCCATCAGCAAAGCCGTTAGTGAGCTTGAACGTATTGGTGATGAAGCGAAGAAAATCGCTAGCCTGACGTTGAATTTGATTCATGAAGGTGAGTCGCCACGTGGTTATGTTGAAATAAACCGTATCGGACAAATGGTTGCACGCATGATTCATGATGCCTTGGATGCTTACGCTCGATTAGACATTGATGCCGCAATTAAAGTGGCTAAGCAAGACCGTGAAGTGGATCGTGAATACGAGGCCGCTTTGCGCTCTCTGGTGACTTATATGATGGAAGATCCACGCAGTATTTCGAGTGTGATTAATGTGATTTGGGTGCTACGTTCACTTGAACGTATTGGAGATCATGCTCGTCATACTTGTCAGCATTTGATCTTCATGGTGAAAGGCGTCGATGTTCGTCACGTACATGTGAACGACCTTGCTGGCGAAGTAAAAGACATATAAAAAATGCTTTAATATAAGTGTTCTGTTAATGGCCTCTTTGTTTAGTAAAGGGGCCATTTTTGTTTTTACGCTGTTTTGCTTTCCTCTTTTATAGACTTTGCTATCATCGTTTTTTTGATTCGGTGTGACACATCATGTTTACGATAGACATTGACCCTACGGCTTCTCTTGAAGATAGCTACCAAGAATTGAATGCTCAACTGGCTGCTTTATTAAGTGGAGAGCGTGACTTGATTTGTAATGCAGCTCAGTTTTCTGCTTTTGTAATGCAAACGATTCCAGATTTGAATTGGTCTGGCTTTTACTTCGCTCATAATGAGGAATTGGTACTTGGGCCTTATATGGGAAAAGTGGCTTGTACGCGCATTCCTTTTGGTCGAGGTGTTTGTGGTGAAACGGCGAAAACACAACACACTCAACGTATCGAAGATGTTCATGCTTTTTCAGGTCATATTGCATGTGATGCAGATTCGGCGTCAGAACTGGTTATGCCAGTTGTGTCTGAAGGTAAACTTATTGGTGTTTTTGATATTGATAGCCCAAAAGTTGGGCGTTTTTCTGAAGTGGATCAAGAAGGATTAGAAGCTTTTGTTGAAACCTTTGTTAAGGCTACGGACTTTACTTGGTCGCTTTGATGGTTGTGCCTTTGCTCAGTAGGTCAATCATGCTTGTTTTTTTCGGTGTCTTGGTTACTGCCGAACAGTGTCGAAATAATAGGATCCAACTGATTTTGCAGTAAAGGAAAATGCAAAGGAATAATAGGGCTATTGATGCTGTCTATTGATTGGAAGTGATAGCTCAAAATAGGGCTTCCTTTCATTCTCCATTGCAGAAAAGCTTCGTTTTTATCAAATTCAAACTGATTAGAATCTCCTAATATCACAAGATCATAGTGATGGTTTTCGTCGTCAAAACTGTTTTCTTTGAAAGGAGTAACATCAATATTAAATAAGGCGAGTTGTAAGCCAATAATGGTTGCAAGATGGGCATCTTTTTCGATTAACAAGGCTTGTTTTTTGTCTGTGCATTTGAAATTAGACTGTTGAGGGATCGCGTTGTTATCAGGCACATTAAAAGGTATATCTATCCAAAACTCACTACCTTGTTGTGTCGATGAAAAGTCTATTTCGCCTTTCATTAAATACACTAATTTATGGCAGAGGGTTAGACTCAAGTCCATCATGTTAGGAATAGATTCTTTTTGCTTTATAGGCAAAGAAGGGTTTGCTCGCAAATGCTGCTGTAATTGGCTTGGCATACCAATTCCGGTGTCTCGAATTGCGATTTGTAACATTCTTGCTTCTTGGGTGCCGGTAGGTAGTGTCGTTGATGGCGCTGATAAGGAAGATGCTCTGACTTGCACGCTGATGCTGCCAGACGGTGTGTATGTAATGGCATTTTGCAGCAAGGCGATGATGATTTCTTTTATTCGTACGAAGTCGACACTAATGTATTCAGGCAAGGCTGGATCAATATAAACAACACACTTTAAATCTTTTCGAGACAGTTGTGGGGTAACAATAGCTAGGATATTTTCAATGGATTCTTGGAGGTTTTCTACCGTAGAAGTGAGCGTCATTTTTTGTGTATCAATCAAGGTTAGATCAGAAAGTATTTCAATGGTTTGAATTAGTTGGCGTCCTGATTCTTTAATGTGTTTCGAAAGCTCTTGAGATGATTCTGTTGGTTGCTCATTTTTTAAGGTATTAGCGATGCTTAAAATAGAGTTAATAGGCGAGCGTATTTCTTGGTTAATTAAAGCAACCAAGTTGGCTTTGTCTTCACTGGTTGATTGTATGCCTGAGCGCAGTTCTTTGTTCGATTTTGTTGTCTTTTTAAACTCAGATAGACCTTTTATTGTTATAAAGCATAAAACACATAGGCAGCCAAAAAGCACTAATGATAGGAGCTGAATATAGCTCAAATTCTTTTGTAACTCTTGGTGTTGGTTGGAAATAAATGCATTGCTGCCTTTATTGACTAAGGATATGAACTCATTCATTTGGCCTTCTATTTTTTGGATTCGATCAATCAAGTCAGGAAGGTAAGAAGGGTCGCCTGCTTCAATTTTAGACAAATTGAAACTCAGTAATTCTAATTCGCCATTGATGATGTTGAGTAGTCGCGTTGTACGACCACCTTCGAATTTTTTGATCAGAGACCCTACATCGCTTTCTCTTAGCAAATCGACTCGACTCATCAACAAATCATATTCAAAAAAGGCAGTGCCATTAAGAGGGTAGTCGCTGCTGTCTAATGCTACGAGATAGTTTTGAAAGCGATAAGATTGAATTTGTAACTGTAACGCGTTCCATAAGGCGCTTTCGAAAACGCGACGACTGTTGTTCTTTTTGGCATTGTCACTGGTGTAAGTGATAATGCCAAAAACAGCGATAGACACTGAAATTATGATAAAAATGAAAATATAAAGCATCCATTGCTTTAGTGGTAATAACCACGATCTACCTTCCAATAAACGCACGCGATTACTCCATTGAGCCAATTAATTTAATTTCGGCTACTTGCCAAATAGATCGGCCATAATATATTTCCGACTTCAATTCTTCTAACTCGTCAAAGGGATAAATCACCATAATCGGGCCAAGCTTTCTTATTGTCATTGGTTGACCGTCTTGCTTAATCGCAAAAATAGCGCCTTTTTCCACAAAATCGTTTAGCGGTATTTCTGTCATATAACCATTGAAAGCGAATACCTGTAATCGTACGCTTTCGCTGCTTAGAATTTTTACTAGGTCTACCGCAGAAAACCCTTGATATGTGTGAGAGCCTCGAATCCAAGGGTTATTTGTTGTGACAGAATACTGAGGAAAGTCTTGCAGCATCGCAAAATCGAATTCGGCACTTTGATCTAAGTTGGATCCGTTGATTGCTCCTGTAACCGTTAAAATAACCTTACCTTCAGGCTTGTCTAATGCGTGAGAAAAAGAAGAAAAACTGATTAAGAGTACTAACACTGATACTAAACGCATAACCGAATCGCTCCGCAGCTGTAACATTAAGAAGTCATTCTCAATGTGGTAAAGTCTTGTTTTAAGACCGTATAAAATAACATTATTCTGAATAGGCCAATAGACTGCTTTAACGCTAAATCAAGTGTTTATAAATTCTGAGCTTCCCAATATTACTAGAACACATTTTACCCATTCACTTTTTTAATGGTGGATATAGGAATAAACACCGTAAACTAAAGTATCGCAAAGAGGTTTATGGAGACCTGAAAGTCTCCGTGATATTCTGTATTTTTATATAAATGAAAGAAAAGGCCATACAGATTTTGATTACACAACCCTTTAAAGTGGCAGGTGCTTTTTTAAAAGCCATGTCTTTAGTGCTATCGAAAGAATTGAGATTGTTTATATTGGTTCCATTATTGGCCAATTTTGTTCTAATGGGGCTGATTTACATAGTCGCATTTAGCTATTTTCAGAGCTTATTAGATTCTGCTATGGGTTATGTGCCTGAATGGGTCGCTTTTTTGAACTGGCTGTTTTATCTGATTTTTGGCGCCATTATTAGTGTGCTTTTATTTTATAGCTTTTCGGTTGGCATTAATGTTTTAGCCGCACCATTTATGGCTTTTTTGGCTGAAAAAGTAGAAGAAAAAGAAACAGGTAAGATCTTTTATGAAGAATTAACGACGAAAGTTATTTTGTCAATTATTGGAAGGTCTTTGCAAAGAGAGTTACAAAAAATAGTGTATTTTCTGCCTCGCTTTATCTTGCTGCTTTTATTGTCTTTTATACCAATAGTGAATGTTATTGCTCCGGTTTTGCTTCTATTGTTTTCATTTTGGATGCTATCCATTCAATATATGGACTATGCATTTGATAATAATAAAGTGAAATTTCATGACATGAGAATGGCATTACGCTCTAAGCCTTTGTTATGTTGGACATTCGGTGGAATCGTTATGGTGGGTTTAACCATACCTTTATTTAATTTATTCGTTATGCCTATTGCTGTTGTTGCGGCGACTTTGTTATGGGTGTCAGTTTTTAGGTCACAACATGGGGATTTTTCAGCCCTGTTAGATCGCTCTAATGGAATACAGTGATGTCATTGAAAATTTTAGTGGTGGATGATGCGTCTTTTACGCGGGATTTAATTCGACGAACATTGAGAAAGCAATTTCCTGCTATTGAAATTGAAGACGCAGTGAATGGACGCAAAGCACAGCAATTAATGACCAAAACTCAGTTTGATATAGTGCTGTGTGATTGGGAAATGCCTGAAATGACAGGCGTTGAATTGTTGAAATGGTGCCGAGAGCAGCCCAAGTATAAAAAGGAAGACATTCCTTTTGTTATGATCACCAGCCGTGGCGATAAATACCATGTAATTGAAGCGGTTAAGTCTGGCGTTACGGATTATCTTGGTAAACCATTCTCTAGTGAGCAGTTGATAAGTAAGGTACTTTCAGCCGCTAAAAAACATAACATGGATGGCCGTTTAACCTCTCAGAAACCACGAAACTCATCAACGCCTGGTGGAGTAAGTTCTGCATCATTGGATGTATTAATGGGCTCAGCTGGTTCGTCCAAGCCTGTGGAAACGACTAAGTTCACTAATCCAACTACACCAGCTATTACAGTGAAAGATGTAAAAGTGCCGACAATTGTGCGCTTTAAAGGTAAACAATTCCGTTGCATGGTGATTCAATTTAGCAAGCAATCCGCGACTATGCTTATTAAAAGTGATGATGTTGTACCACACGTCCTAGGGCAATCGGTATTGGATCTGGAGTTTGATGGTGTTGTAAATCGTTTGAATTATTACGTTCAATCAGTAGCTACTACAGAGAAGAAGCATGATTCGACATTTTTGACGGTAACGCTAAGTTTAATTGACCAAGATAAGGAAAAAGAAGACTTTATTTGTCGTTTGTTTGATAGTTTGTAGCCTTGTATTTTAGTGCCTGAAAACAGATTCCAAAAAAGGGAAGCCGGTGTATCGCCATCTTCCCTTTTTTAATATTCAAGCAGTTGATTCGCGGTCATTATTGGATTATAGGTCGGGGATACTGTCAGTTCGAATTCGACTTGCTGGGAAATGGCAAGAAAAGGTGCTGCCATTACCTGGCTGACTGCGAATTTGTAGCTTTGCATCATGGTGCAACAGAACATGTTTTACTATGGCTAACCCAAGACCTGTTCCTCCTGTTTTTGAGCCCCGACCTTTGTCGACTCTGAAAAAACGTTCTGTGAGTCGAGGTATATGTCTCGGGTCGATACCAAGGCCTGTATCTTTTACTGAAAATACACCGTTTAAATCACTGGATTCCCACGTTACATAAATACTACCGCCATCTGGAGAGTATTTGATGGCATTGACAATAAGGTTAGAAAAAGCGCTGTAGAGCTCTTTATAAGAGCCATAAAGGCGTGCTTCTTCTGGTATGTCGACAGAAAGAAAATGTTGTTTGCTCAGCATTGGCGTTGTTATGTTTTGGATAGACTCAACGAGATTTGAGACTTTGTGCCATTGATTTTCCTCACGTTTGTCATCGCTTTCTAAGCGAGATAAAAGTAAAAGGTCTTCAATGAGTTGTTCCATTCGCTCGGATTGTTCCGACATATTTACAATGCCTTTCTGCATACTTTTCGGCAGGCTATCTTTGAACATTTCGAGCGTTTCTAAATACCCTTTGATCACTGTTAACGGTGTTTTTAATTCGTGGGACGCATTAGCGACAAAATCTTTCCGCATTTTCTCTAACAGGTGTAAACGCGTGACATCACGAACAAAAATTAGGTGATCATTTTTGTCATACAGCGTGGTTTGTATTTCTAAATAGATACCGTCTTTTGCGGGTGACTTAATAATTAAAGGCTCGCCAAAACGCTTCTGAGAAAAGTATTTGAAAAACTCTGGGCTGCGGACAATATTAGTAATAGCTTGACCACGATCAACGGGGCGCATTAAGCCAAAAAAGTGAGCCGCAGAATTATTCCACCACTCTAAATTACCTTGATTGTCAGCCATGATTACGCCTTCTTTCAAGGCGGTGGTAGAACTTTCTACTCGGGTAAGAGCCTGGCGCATACGGCGTTTTGATTTACGTTGCTTTTTCTGCAAACGGTAAACCGCATCAAATACTTGTCCCCAAATACCGCTGGCTTCAGGAGGGGCTGCTTTTCCAGAGTAGCGTAACCAATTGTGAAATTGGTAGAGCTGATACAGTTGCCAATACAAAGACCCAAGGACATAAAGCAGCAAAACACCGAGTAGTTGCCCAATAATAAGACCGATGACCACACAGGCGGTTAATCCTATAAGCCAACTAATAATAGTGTTTCGCCAAATGCTTTTCATGCGGACCTTTTTGCTGAAAATCGGTAGCCTGTTCCTCGTACCGTTTGTATCAAGAAATCATGTGAGCTGCCAATCGCTTTACGTAAACGGCGTATATGAACATCAACCGTACGTTCTTCTACGTAGACGTTTCCACCCCATACTTGATCTAACAGTTGCGCTCTCGAATAAGCACGTTCTTGGTGGGTCATAAGGAACTTGAGCAGACGATATTCGGTAGGGCCCATATCTAAAGGGCGGCTGCCTATCGTTACTCGTTGACTGATTGGATCGAGAACTAAACCTTCGACCTCAATTGGTTCATCAACACCTTGAGGTGTCGCTCGACGTAATACAGCTTTGAGCCTTGCTACTAATTCGCGAGGCGAAAAAGGTTTGGTGATGTAGTCATCCGCACCCACTTCCAGTCCTTGTATTTTGTTGTCTTCTTCGCTTTTCGCGGTCAACATAATGACAGGGATTTCAGCCGTTGTGTTGTCTTTTTTCAGGCGACGAGTTAACTCAATGCCGCTACCGCCAGGCATCATCCAGTCGACAAGAATAAGATCAGGTCTATGGTCCACGATGATCTCGTGGCCTTGTTGAATATTTTCTGCTTCCAAGTATTCGTAGCCCGCCATTTCGAGTGCTATGGCGATCATTTCGCGTATGGAAGATTCGTCGTCAATAATTAATACTTTTTTACCGGTCACAGGATTTATCCTCATTTCAGGAATAGTCTATTAAAGCGACCATATGTGACAGTTTGGTTAAAATGTCACAACTTTGCCATATATTACATTAAATAACTGATTACTAAGCCCAAGAAGACACAATAGCCAATGCGGTTATTATTTAAAAATGAGCGGAAGCAAGCATCTCTGTCGCGATTTTTCGCCTGTTTAAACTGTTGATAAAAAAGGCCGACACAGAGTATTAGAGAAACAAAATAAGGCCAGTGTAGTTCCGCGAGTACCCCTACCCAAGTTAAAAGCGATAAGGTTAAACCCTGTAAACAAACGATAACGAACAAATCTTGTTTTCCGAATAAAATCGCTGTTGATTTGATACCTATTTTTAAATCATCAGGGCGATCCGTTATTGCGTAATAAGTGTCGTAGGCAATCGTCCAGAAGCAATTCGCGACAAATAACATCCAGAGTATTGGATCTCTTAAATCGCCACCTTGAGCACTGTAAGCCATTGGAATGGCCCAAGAGAAAGCCAAACCAAGAAAGAGTTGTGGTAAATGCGTATATCGCTTCATGAATGGATAAAGTGCAGCAAGACCCAGTCCGACAAAAGACAATAAAATGGTTCTCATATCCGTGAAGAGGACTAATACAAAACTGAGTACACAGAGTCCAGCGAACAGAACCAAAGCCTCTTTTTCTGAAACACGACCTGACGGCAAAGGGCGATCCTTTGTCCGTTCAACACTGCCATCTACTTTTCGGTCTGCGTAATCATTAATGACGCAGCCAGCGGATCTCATGCTAAATACGCCTAACCCAAAAATAACAACCAAATGCCATTGCGGCATACCGCCAGAAGCAAGCCATAAAGCCCACAATGTTGGCCACATAAGAAGGAGAGAGCCAATAGGGCGGTTAAATCGAGTCAGTTCTAAATAATTTTGAAATTTTGTCATAATAATCCAAACGGTGATTTCAAATGGTTGATTTCGTCAAAAAATGCTTCGTTCACTAATATGCCAGGGCCAAATTGGTGAAATACAGAACGTCGTGCCCACAACCCCGTTTTTTGATTGGGAAATAGGCTTTTTGGTAATTGCGTTACTTCAATGCTGCTTCTTACCAAAGCTCTATGCTGGAATAAATAGCCGCCCAATGGTTTATTCTTGAGGTGCTTCACTTGTCGCCAATGACCTCGTAATGATTTTGCAGGAATAATAGAGCGAGCATAAATAACGGTAATGTCATCGACTTTCAGTAAAACAGTACGGATTCTTGCTGCTTCGCGAGGACGTAGTTTAAGACGACTTCTTTCTCGTGCTGTTGGCGTCCCCCAAGCATCTTCTATAACTTCAACGGTTAATGTACCAAGTCCTTGCAATTTCGCTGTCATAGACGCGTCAGATGTTAACCAAGGCCATAAATTCTTAGGAACTTTCATTTTGTTCATTCGATGTGCTGGCACCCAGCTGTAGTCGAATTGTTGTGTGGCAGAGGGGTTCATTAACGTCATGATTGATTAGCTATTCATCTTATTAATTAAATCGACCATTTTATGTATTTCAGGCGATTTCTTATAAATGTGAGCAAGGCAGGATTCCGCTTTTTCGAGGGTTAAGCCAATTTCTAATAATATGGATGGCTCAATGTCTTCGTCATGACGTAGTTGAGCTGAAACATAGAGCAATTTTGCTAATAAAGCGTGTTCGCCATAATAATGTGGTTTTTTGCTGTATCGAATTGCTGTCCAGATGCTATCAGGCAAGCTCCAGTAACGTAATAGCCATGAGCCTAGTTGTTCTTTTGTAAAGCGCAATGTTTGCATTTCAATAATTTCAGAAGGCAAATGAGAGTTCGCTTCCTGATATCGGGATAAAATCGAAAAATGCGGTGGTAGAACCATACTGATCGCTAAATAGCCAAAGTTATGAAGTAAGCCAGCAAGGTAAGCATGACCAATTTTGGGACGACTATGTTTTGGCATGGCTTTTACTAGGGCTTCCATTAATACTGCGTTTGAAACCGAATCTAACCAGAAGTCTTCATAATGACGGGGGCCTTCTTCGGGTGTCTGAAATGCATTTCGCATGGACAACCCGAGAGCCAAGTTCATCACCATATCAAAGCCTAAAACGCGAATAATGGCATCCTCTACAGATTTTATTGAGCCCGGCGCACCGTAATAAGGAGAAGAAGCCCAACTAACAACTTGAGCCGCTAAGGCAGGGTCTAAGGCGATGACTTGGGACAGTTCATCCGTGCCAGCTGCCTTATCGGATGAAAGGCGAATAATTCGGTGAGAAGAGGCGGGTAGTGGCGGGATTTCAAGCGTTTCTTCTAGACGTTGTTTAAGTCGAATGGATTGAAATTTACCTAATGCCTGAAGAATCTGTTCTTCATCATCTTCATGGTTTTCGACTGGCTTTAGAATCAAAGGCGTTTCGATGGAGATATGCTCAAAACGATTTAATGGGCCGGAAAACATGTCTTGTAATTCAGCGGTATTAATATCTCGATACGCGCTGTTTGCTTTTGTTCGAATTGAAAAAGAAGACCCTTCTAAAATACTCGATTCTAATATTGTCGTCACACTGTTAGGTTTTATGAGAGGGTCGCCGGAAGTATTGAAATTAGTAATGGATTCAAAACGGCGTTTAGTGATACGAGATACAGCAGAGATATCGAGCATGTTGTTCTCAGGAAAAATAACCTGCAAACGACCTGTATGATCCGCTAAATGAACAACTCTTAGCTTTTTTCTAGATTGGAGGTTAGGTGACGATTCCATAAAATTCTCTGCTAAAACATGTACTAACAACAGGTATAAAAAAGCCCCTAGTTGGGGCTTTTGTCAATATAACAGATTTTAAAACTAAGTTTCGAGTTTCGAGTTTCGAATTAGTGATTTAGAATTTGGCTAAGGAAATTTTGAGTACGATCATGTTGAGGATTATTAAAGAAAGAATTTGGCTCATTGGCCTCAACAATTTCTCCTGCATCCATAAATACAACACGGTCTGCAACGGTTTTTGCAAAGCCCATTTCGTGTGTTACACACACCATGGTCATGCCCTCTTCCGCTAGTTGAACCATTACGTCCAATACTTCTTTGATCATTTCCGGATCAAGTGCAGACGTCGGCTCATCAAAAAGCATGATACGAGGTTGCATACATAAGCCACGAGCAATTGCCACACGTTGTTGCTGACCACCAGAAAGTTGACCTGGAAATTTCAATGCTTGGTTGGCGATTTTTACGCGCTCCAAGTAATGCATTGCCATTTCTTCCGCTTCCTTCTTAGGCATTTTACGTACCCAGATAGGCGCTAACGTTAGGTTTTCTAAAATGGTTAGGTGAGGGAATAAGTTGAAGTGCTGGAAAACCATTCCCACATCCTTACGGATTGCTTCGATGTTCTTCAAGTTATTATTCATCTCAACGCCATCAACAATGATATCGCCTTTTTGATGCTCTTCAAGGCGGTTGATGCAGCGTATCATCGTGGACTTACCAGAACCGGAAGGACCACAAACAACAATACGTTCGCCTTTCTTGATACTGAAATTGATGTTTTTTAGTACGTGAAAGTCACCATACCATTTGTTTACATCGTTAAATTCGATGATTGATTTCTCACCCGGCGCAAGTTGGGCACGAGCCATATTTATATCTGACATTATAAATCCCTCAAATTCTTAACTAATTTCGCTTGTGCCCAGTTTCTAATTTACGCTCGATTCTCATACTGTAGCGAGACATACCAAAACATGCTGCCCAATAAACAAAACCTGCAAAGGCATAACCTTCAATCGTCGTTCCTAGCCAATTTGCATCATGGGTTGCCGCTTGAATTCGACCTAGTAAATCAAACATACCGACAATGTAAACCAGCGTTGTGTCTTTAAATAGACCAATGAAAGTGTTTACGATTCCTGGAATAACCAACTTTAATGCTTGTGGCAAAATAACCAGAATCATCGACTGCCAGTAAGACAACCCCATTGCATCAGCCGCTTCATATTGGCCTTTCGGAATAGCTTGTAAGCCACCTCGAATAACTTCCGCCATGTAAGCTGCAGAGAATAGAGTGATACCGATCAGAACACGCAATAACTTGTTAAAGTTCATACCTTCAGGCAAGAACAGAGGGATCATTACTGATGCCATAAACAAAATGGTGATCAAAGGAACAGCACGAATAGTCTCAATGAAGACGATACAAATAGATTTTGCTATCGGCATATTAGATTGACGGCCAAGAGCGAGTAAAACACCCAAAGGAAGCGAAGCTACAATACCAATAACACCCAAAAGAGTCGTTAGGAATAGACCGCCCCATAAAGAAGTCTCAACGACCTCTAGTCCGAAGATGCCGCCAGCGAACAGGAAGTACGCGACAACAGGGTAAACAGCGATAATTCCAATGGATAAATACAGTTTATTGACTGTTTTCACCGCAAAAGTAGCGACCAGAATCACCAGTAGAATCAAGGCTAAATTAATACGCCACGTTTCTTCAGATGGATACAGACCATACATAAACTGATCAAAATAAACAGCAATGAAAGCCCAGCATGCACCGCCGCCAGTACAAGCTGCTTTAGATGCACCACTAAATGTCGCAGTAAGAAACCCCCACTCAACGACTGGTGGGAGCAGTAGGTATAAAACATAAAAGCTGAACAAAGTTAAAAATATATTTAAAGGGGACGACAATAAATTTTGACGAACCCATGCCACGGCACCAACAGAATTCACTGGTGGTGGAAGGCTTGGTGATGGTTTAAATTCAATAGCCATGTTTTCCTCCTAGCGTTCCATTAATGACATTTTTTTGTTGTACCAGTTCATGAATATTGAAATCGTAAGACTCAATGTTCCGTAAACCAACATACAAAGACCAATATTTTCTATCGCTTGACCTGTTTGGTTTAGCGTCGTCCCCATAACAACAGCAACTAACTCTGGGTACGCAATGGCGGCACCAAGTGATGAGTTTTTCGCTAAGTTTAGGAATTGGCTAGTAAGCGGTGGAATGATAACTCGTAATGCCTGAGGCAAAACGATCAAACGTTGAGTCAAACTGTCTTTCAGACCCAAAGAGCGTGCTGCTTCAGTTTGTCCCCAATTTACAGACAAAATACCAGCACGAACGATTTCGGCGATGAAGGCGCCTGTATAAGTAGAAAGTGCGACAAGTACGGCGACAAACTCTGGAGGAAGAACCATCCCGCCAGTAACGTTAAAACGACTCTTTTGTGGAAGGTCAAACTCAATAGGGAAGCCTGATACTGCCAACGCTAGAAAGGTAATAACTGCGATCACACCAAGAGAAGCCCAATAAGCAGGAAACCAAACACCCGTTCTGGTTTGACGCTTTTTCGCCCAAACAATTAAAGCAATGGACGCAATAATCGATAGAATAAAGCCAGCGATTACAACGCCAAAGCCTTCTTGAAAAATAGGATTTGGAGAATAAATTCCGCGTTTATTTAAGAAAAAGTCTGCAAATATGATGCTGTTTCTAGGGTGCGGTAAGGTTGCTAATACAGCGAAGTACCAGAAGAACATTTGTAACAAGAGAGGAATGTTGCGCAAAGTTTCAACGTATACCGTTGCTAGACGTGCAACCAACCAATTATTGGAAAGTCGGGCTAAGCCCATCACAACACCAATAACAGTGGCTAAAACAATACCCATTAAAGAAATAACGACGGTATTAATTAGGGCAACAATAAACGCTCGTCCGTAGGTGTCTGCCTCTGTGTAATCAATTAGGTGAATAAGAACGGGAAATCCAGCAGGTTGGTTTAAAAACCCAAAACCAGTAGAAATACCTTGATCAGCTAGATTGGCTTGCAAGTTACTAAATAAATAATAGCCTACGAATACAACCACTGCTAGAAGCACAATTTGAAAGATTAGGGCGCGAGTACCAGCGTCATTCAAAGGGCTTTTATTACTTGGAATAGTTTTATCGCTCATCTTAATTCAGGCAAATGAAATGCTCGTCAGATGTGGTAAGGAAGGGGGGAGAAACTCAGCGGCGGTTTGCCGCTGAGTAAATTACCCTAAGCTAGTGCTTTTAGGTATTAATATTAACGTACTGGTGGCGCGTACATAACACCGCCTTCAGTCCATAGATTGTTAATACCACGTGGAAGACCTACTGGAGTAGATGGACCCACGTTACGTTCAAATACTTCGCCGTAGTTGCCTACTTGAGCAATTACGTTGTAAGCCCAATCAGCTGGAAGACCTAGTTGAGCACCCATATCGCCTTCTTTACCTAACAGACGAGCAATACCTGGATCATTTGTTTCACTTTTGATTTTAGAAACATTGTCAGAAGTGATGCCCATTTCTTCAGCGTTAACCTGAACGAACATAGCCCAAGTTACAATGTCTTTCCATTGGTTGTCACCGTGACGAACTACAGGGCCTAGAGGCTCTTTAGAAATCGTTTCAGGAAGGATCATGTGATCTGCAGGGTTAGCAAGTTTAGAGCGGTGAGCTGCAAGACCGGATTTATCCGTAGTGAACACATCACAACGACCAGAAGCGTATGCTGCTAGAGCTTCATCTGCTTTTTGAACGACAACAGGAACGTAAGATAGTTTGTGCTTACGGAAGAAGTCAGCCATGTTTAATTCGGTTGTTGTACCTTGCTCGGTACAAACTGTTGCACCGTCAAGATCCAATGCAGATTCAACGCCTAGGTCTTTACGAGCCATGAAGCCTTGACCGTCATAGAAGTTAACCGCTGTGAAATCTAAACCTAGAGATGAATCACGAGTGTAAGTCCAAGTTGTGTTACGAGCTAGAACATCGATTTCGCCAGACTGTAGAGCAGTGAAACGCTCTTTAGCAGAAAGAGGTGTGAATTTTACTTTCTGAGCATCACCGAAAACGGCAGCAGCGGCAGCACGACAAGCATCAACATCAATACCAGTCCAGTTACCTTCAGAGTCAGCATTTGAAAACCCTGGAACGCCTTGGCTAACACCACATTGGATAAAGCCTTTTGACTTGACGTCATCTAGAGTGGCTGCATTAGCGGCAGTGCTTAGAGTCGCTGCGATTGCTGCAGTAGATAGTAGTTTACCAACATTAGATTTCATTATATTGAGCCTCCCGGGCATTTTTATATATGTTGTTATTTCACTTAACCTTTCAATATTAGACCTGAAGATCTATGTATTGATACTTAGCAAGGTTGGTGCCAACATTTAATTATTCTTGTGGTTTAGTATATGTAGACGATTCATCTAAAAGACCATCACATACCCCTATAGAATTACTCTTTTAGAGCGTAGTCAAGAATAAAATATTAAAAGCAGCGTACTTTATACTTATTTTTTACACCTTTTTGGCAATAATCGCACTAAATTTTAATACGATACATTATTACTCTTTATTTTCTAAAGTCTCGGTATGAAAGGCTTTTGGCTTGTTCTGAAGTTGTTTTTTGCACAACATTAGGGCGCTTTGTTGGCTTTGATGTTCTATTTTGTATCGGATATGTATTTTTCGTCGTTTTGATGATTTTTTATACAGAGTAAAATGAAATCATATGCAATATATTGAATAAAGCACTTTCCATAGATTGTTATCTACATGGTAGACTTAAACCTTAATAGAAGTCATGTAAGGAGATCCACGTTAGATGGATAACTCAGCAAAGCCACTTGATCGTTTAGACAAAAAAATTCTTCGAGAGCTACAGATAAATGGTCGTTTATCTAATGTCGAATTGGCTAGTCGTGTCGGATTGAGTGCTACACCCTGCTTGGAGCGAGTGCGTCGTTTAGAACGTAATGGTTACATTACTGGCTATTGTGCATTGGTAAATCCGAAGAAAGTAGATGCGGGTTTGCTGGTATTTGTCGAAATTCGTCTTAAAACAACATCTCCAGAAGGCTTTAATGAATTCAAAACGGCCGTGTCTGAAATCCCCGAGATTTTAGAGTGCCATTTAATCGCAGGTGATTTTGAATACCTTCTTAAAGCGCGTGTATCGAATATGGATACATATCGATTGCTACTTGGTGAAACCTTGTTAACGCTTCCTCATGTTCGTGAGTCGCGCACTTATGTTGCAATGGAAGAAGTTAAAAGCACCACTGTTGTTAACATTCCTTAGCTCTTCATATTAGAGACGAGAGCATTTGAACTTGTCTCAATCCATCATTTAAAAATAGTTTGATTTAGTCGGTTAATTTCGTCAGTAATTTTTTTAGCATTACTGGCCCCATTCCTTTTACACTGAGAATGGCTTTTTCTGATTGGAATGGGCGTTCTGCAATAAGCCTTTCAAGCACCTTCATGGGAACCCCATTAACACTGAGTAATTTTTTTGCTCTCATGGTATTTATGATGAGATGCTGCTTTGTAATATCCATGGTCACTTTTGGTGCTTTGGCTTGTTTCTTTGCTTCAGAATGATTCGTTGGCTGAATAGATAAAGATAGGTCAGTTTCGATATTAGAAACGCTTTCAGTCGTTTTTCCATTCTCTGATGTTGTAAGGACTTGGTAAGGTGAGTCGAAATATACAGTATCGCATAATGCGTAATTCACTCCATCCCATTCGCTAAGTTGTAGAGCTAGCAGCCATGAGCCCGTTAATGGCGGTTGGAACACTAAATCATAGTGACAATTTGGAATAAAATGTTGGCCCTGAATCTCACCAATGATTGTAGAGGCTAATACTTGGTTATCAAAAGTATTATCGTTGGAGGAAAACGCACACAATTGAAGGCGTAAAGTACCACTAATATTGCCTTCAAATCTGTTACTTCCAACACGTTCAATACCAATCATGACACGATCATTTTCGATTCGATAGCCACAACCTTGTATGAATAACTCATCACTTTGATTAGCTTGATTTAGAGAGGACATATCTACTCCTTCAAATGAATCGATTTAATAAAGAATACATAGAAGCTATTTAGTTAGAAGTGTTTTTGATCATATTTTTACACTGACGAACTGATCCTTCTATATTTAGGTGTAAGCAAATATAAAGCCAAAGAGGCGTTGATGTGTTGATATGGAAAAGACTACTAGAAACGACAATTAAACGTTTAAGTATTGGTCGTGATTCGGCAGCCATCTAGATAAAAGAGGTGACACATGCTCGGGGTGATTGGCATGTAACAGAGTCGCGGCTTTTTGTACGTCATCCAATAAGCCTTTATCTCGTTGTAAATCAGCGACTTTAAATTCCCAAAGTCCGGTTTGGCGAGTGCCTAGCAATTCACCTGGTCCGCGCAGTTCTAAATCTTTTTCTGCGATTTTGAAGCCATCACTGGTTTCGCGCATCGTTGATAGGCGCTCTTTTCCGTTCTGGCCTAAAGGTGACTTGTAAAGTAATACACAATGGCTTGCTGCCTGGCCTCGGCCAACACGACCTCTAAGCTGGTGAAGCTGTGCAAGCCCTAGTCGCTCAGGGTTTTCTATTACCATGAGACTGGCATTTGGTACATCGACGCCAACTTCAATCACGGTTGTCGCAACCAATAGCTGAATCTCGCCCGCTTTAAATTTTGCCATAATGTCGGCTTTTTCTTGAGCTTTTAATCGACCATGAATTAAGCCGATGGACAATCCGCTCAGTTGTTCTTGTAATAGTATTGCTGTGTCTTCTGCTGCTTGGCATTGCAGTACTTCTGATTCTTCGATAAGTGTACATACCCAATAAGCTTGTTTGCCTTCTTCACAAGCACTCTTAACGCGATCAATAACCTCTTGGCGACGTTGGTCAGATACCACAATAGTATTCACTGGCGTACGGCCTGGTGGAAGCTCGTCAATGATTGAGCAATCCAAATCTGCATAAGCAGACATGGCCAATGTGCGAGGGATAGGAGTTGCTGTCATAATTAACTGATGAGGTTGAAAGCCATGCTTCATGCCTTTCTCTCGCAACGCCATACGCTGATGAACACCAAAACGATGTTGTTCATCAATAATCGCCAACGCTAAACGATCGAAATCAACCGTTTCTTGAAAGAGAGCATGAGTTCCAACCACAATTTGCGCCGCGCCTGAAGCAATGTCGGCCAGTTCTTTTTCACGTACTTTGCTTTTCAATTTCCCCGTCATCCAAGCAACTTGAAGTCCTAGCGGCTTAAACCACTGGGTGAAGTTAATGTAATGTTGCTCAGCGAGAATTTCTGTTGGCGCCATAATCGCCACTTGATAGCCAGCTTGTACAACAGAAGCCGCTGCAAAAGCCGCGACTAATGTTTTCCCTGAACCAACATCACCTTGCACCAAACGAAGCATCGGATGACCTGTGTTTAAATCTGTCAGGATTTCTTGGAAAACACGCTGCTGTGCATTGGTCGGTGAAAATGGCAACTGATTCAAGAGTGCTTGGCTTAATTCGCCAGCGGTTGGGACTTTTATGGAAACATCTTGTTTCGCTTTAATACGTTTACCAATCAACGAAAGCTGGTGCGCCATTAACTCTTCAAATGACAAGCGGTACTGAGCAGGGTGACAGCCAGATCTGAGTTGTTCTAAGTCAGCTTCACGTGAGGGATGATGTAAAAACAGAATCGCATCGCTTAATGGCGGCAAACTGAATTGTGAGCGTATTTCTTCGGGTAACCATTCTTGCAAGTTGTAAGGCGTTAAGCGTTCTAAGGCTTGCTCACAAAGTTGACGTATTTTGGTTTGGGTCAAGCCTTCAGTAAGGGGGTAGATTGGCGTAAGTTGTGCGGTTTCTTCTTGAGTCTCATCGTCACCTATCACCTTGTATTCAGGGTGATAGATTTCAAAGCCAGTACTGCCACGTCGAATCTCACCAAAACAGCGAACGCGTTTCCCTGATTCTAGTTGTTTTTTCTGAGCGGCAGAAAAGTGAAAGAAACGCAGGCACAATGTACCAGTATGGTCTTTGATGCGACAAAGCAAACTGCGACGTTTGCCCATTTTGATTTCACACCCAGTGACTTGGCCTTCAATAACGGCTTCATCACCAAAACGCAGCTGACCAATAGGCACAACTCGCGTTCTGTCTTGATAACGGATAGGGAGATGAAACAGTAAATCCTGTACTGTATTTAGATGCAGTTTGGCTAATTTTTCAGCCATTGCATCGCCTACTCCTTTTAATTCGCGCACATCCTGTGTGTCTAATCCATCGATCATCTTGTGTCTCTACAAATTTAATTGCTTGCAAGCATCACGAATGGATTGGCTAACGGCTTCAATCGCTTTCGGACGAGGAAAGCTAGCGCGCCACGCTAATGCCACAGTACGCTTTGGTACAGGTTCAGAGAAAGGGCGGACTTCCAGCATATCGTGATTGATATTGGTGACAGCCGATTTTGGTAATACGGTAACGCCCAAACCAGAGGCAACCATATAACGAATGGTTTCTAGAGAACTTCCATTCACCACGGTTCTGCCATCATCAAATTCACTGTCTGTTACCAAAGGGCAAGCTTCTAATACTTGCTCGCTAAAACAATGACCTTTACCAAGGAGTAACAGATTATCAGTAGATAGTTGGTCTGTTTCTATGGTTTCTAATTTTGTCCATGCATGGTCTTTAGGCATGAGGACGACAAACTCTTCTTCGTAAATCGGCTGTGTTACTACATCCGGTTCACGGAAAGGAAGTGCTACTATAATGGCGTCTAATTCACCATTGCGAAGTTTCGGACGTAAATTTTCAGTTAAGTCTTCTTCAATGATTAGCGGCATGCCAGAAACAATCTTATGCAGAGCTGGAATCATAAAAGGAAACAGATACGGCGCAATCGTAAAAATAGCTCCGATTTTTAATGGTCCTTTTAATTGATTTTTTCCAGATGCGGCAAGCTCTTTGATCATGCCCGCTTGATCTAAAACACGTTTGGCTTGAGTAATGATTTGCTCACCAAGTGGGGTGATGTACACCGAACTTTTGCTGCGTTCGAAAATAGCGGTGCCGAGCTCTTCTTCAAGTTTTTTCACAGCGACACTGAGCGTTGGTTGTGAAACATAACAGCGCTCAGCCGCGCGACCAAAATGCTTTTCGTCTGCGAGCATTACAATGTATTTCAATTCCGTTAATGTCATAACGCACCTTATGTAGCTTGATGTATCACTGAATGGATGTATGGGCTGATTCATTGTTATTAGCTATGATAATACATCATTTGATAAAGTATACTCGCTCATTTTTTTTACAGATTATTTCTTTATTATTCCTCGTTCTTAAAAACGGCATAGATAAAGTCATTATAAAACCTTGTATTGGAGACGTTTGATGGCACATGTATTAATTGCGGGCTGTGGTGATTTAGGTTCAGGATTGGCTACAGAGCTGATTAAACAAGGTCATCAAGTCTCGGGAATACGTCGTACGAAATTAGATTTCCCTCATGGTGTACAAGGAATAACAGGCAATCTTGTTGAAATGAGCGATGATGTTTTACCTGATGTTGATGTTGTTTTTTTAATCATGACGCCAAATGGGCGAAACGAACATGCTTATCGAGCCGCTTATTTTGATACCGCTCAAGTGATTATTCGTCGATATCAAACGATGGCAAAACCACCGCGAGTATTTTTCGTCTCAAGCACGAGTGTTTATGGGCAAAGCCAAGGTGAGTGGATAGATGAAAGTACGCCAGCTCAGCCTCAATCGGCTACAGCTAATATTCTATTAGAAACGGAATCGTCGTTGGCTGCTGTGTTTCAAAGTGTCGCAGTGCGTTGCTCTGGCATTTATGGCGCAGGGCGATTTAGGTTATTAGAAAAAGTAGAAAGTGAAGAGGGCTGGGGGCCAAACAGTTGGACAAACCGCATTCATCGTGACGATGTTGTATCCGCACTGGTTACATTAACTGGACATGCCCTAGAAGAAAGGTCATTGCCTAAACAGGTTATTGTTACGGATCAAACGCCCGTTTCTATGTGGGAGGTGAAGCTTTGGCTCGCAACTTGTCTTGGTGTGAAAGTGGCGGTGAGCAATATTCATGATTTCACTCCGAATTCGGGTAAGCGCATACAAGGTCAATATCTTTTATCTCAAGGCTGGAAACCTCGTTATCCAAGTTATGTTTCGGGTTATCAGGCGCTATTACGTGAATATAAAAGCTAAGATTCTCAGTGTAAAAAACAGACAATAAAAAAGAGGCCAAGCCTCTTTTTTGTTTATGTTTCTTAGAGCTAATCTGAAGTAATTAGTCTTCTAGAACCATGATTCCTTCGATTTCTACTTGCACGCCTTTAGGCAAAGCACGAACGCCCATTGCTGCACGAGCAGGGTAAGGCTGTTTAACAAATTCCGCCATGAC
The DNA here is from genome assembly GCF_000521805.1 of Marinomonas ushuaiensis DSM 15871. GTDB lineage: Bacteria > Pseudomonadota > Gammaproteobacteria > Pseudomonadales > Marinomonadaceae > Marinomonas > Marinomonas ushuaiensis. The sequence continues at coordinate 62,545 of NZ_JAMB01000001.1, read as the reverse complement.
TTCATTTACAGTGGCAAAGTTACCTAGATCTGTCATGAAGATGTTGAATTTAACAACCTTGTCTAAAGAGCCGCCAGCCGCTTCACAAACTGCTTGTAGGTTTTTAAATACTTGAGTGGTTTGTTCTTTTACATCTTCGCTGATGATTTCCATTGTTTCTGGAACCAAAGGGATCTGACCAGAAAGATACACTGTGTTGCCAGCGCGAATTGCTTGAGAGTATGGACCGATTGCCGCTGGTGCATTGTCTGTATGAATCACTTGTTTTGACATGATGAATATCCTATTTAAAAAAGGTGTTTAATGGAGACGATCATTAACTTCTTTATAAAGTATTAGCGTCCGACAATAGTTTCCCGTGATACTTTCTCGACGCAACGAACCGCTTTAATGCGACGCATTACATCCGCCAAGCCAACTCGGCTGGAAATAGTAATGCTCAAGCGTAAACGGCTTACACGACCACGTTCAATAATATCTAGGTTCGACACTTGGAAATCAGTATCGCTAATAGAGCTTGCGATTTTGGCAACCGCACCGCGCTCGTTTATATAAGAGACGATCAAACTTATGTGTAATTCTTCTTCAATTTCTTTGCCCCACGCCATATGAATAAAGCGTTCTGGGCTGGCCAAATGGTCTTGGACATTTGGGCAGTTAAGGTGATGAATCACTATGCCTTTATCTACTTGTACGTAGCCAACAATTGGGTCGCCTGGGATAGGTGCACAACATTTCGCGTAGGAAATGAGCAGGCCTTCGGAACCATTTACTTTAAATGATTTTGGCGTAACCAGTGTGTCTTCATCAAAATTCGGGAATAACTCACGAGCCACCAAGTAACCTACATGACGACCTTTACCAATGGATTCTAATAAATCATCCATAGACGTCAGCTGATGGTTATCCAATACTTGCGATATTTGTTCTGTTGTTAATTCGTCTGTGTTGGTTTTAAACGCATTTAAAGAGCGTGTTAGCAGACGTTGGCCGATGGAAATGGCATTTTCACGCTGTTTGTCTTTTAGGTAATGGCGAATATTTGTGCGGGCTTTGCCAGTAATCGCAAAGCTCAACCAAGCAACATTAGGTTGAGCGTTTTTAGCCGTAATGATTTCTACCGTTTGCCCACTTTCAAGTTGGGTACTGAGTGGAGCAAGACGACGATTGATTCGACAAGAAATACAGGTATTACCGATTTCAGTATGGACCCCGTAGGCAAAATCAACCGGAGTCGCACCAGAAGGTAATTCAATGATTTGGCCATTTGGAGTAAAAACATACACTTCATCAGGGAATAAATCGCTTTTTACGTTATCAACAAATTCGACTGGGTTACGGGCTTTTTGCTGAATTTCTAAAAGGCTTTTGACCCACTTCGTTGCGCGGTCATGGTTGCTTGGTGTGTTGGCAGTACCGTTGGCTTTATAGGCCCAATGAGCAGCAATACCATTATTGGCAACCAGATCCATTTCTTCTGTGCGTATTTGCACTTCCATTGGAATACCGTTTGTTCCTAACACTGTCGTGTGAAGGGACTGGTAACCATTGGATTTTGGTACAGCGATGTAATCTTTGAAACGACCTTCAATTGGTTTGAAAAGCGAGTGAATAACGCCCAAGATCCGGTAACAGCTATCGTGGCGATCGGTGACGATTCGCACACCTGTTACGTCCATAATTTCATCTAATGAACGGCGCTTTTTATCCATCTTCTGATAAATGCTGAAGATGTGTTTTTCTCGAACACTGATGCTGGCTTCAATGTAGTCAGCAGCAAGTTCAGAATGAATGGTGTCTTCCAGTTTTTTTGTATCTTGTATACGCTGTTGACCATATTTTTTATGAATGGCCCGTTGCAACATACGTGCACGCATTGGGTAATAAGCTTGGAAGGCAAGAGACTCTAACTCAACGCGAACATTGTACATGCCTAGACGATTCGCAATGGGCGCGTAAATGTCTAGCGTCTCGCGAGCGATGCGGCGCTTTTTATTAGCCGGCATAGCGTCCAATGTACGCATGTTGTGTAAGCGGTCAGCCAATTTCACCAAAATAACGCGAATATCATCCGCCATGGCCATGGCCATTTTTTGGAAGTTGTGGGCTTGTTTCTCGACTTGGCTGTTGAATTCAAGGTGGGTTAATTTACTAACACCATCAACAAGACCGGCGACACCTTCTCCGAATTGTTCCGTGAGCGCTTCGCGGCTTATACCTGTGTCTTCAATTACGTCGTGCAGAAGTGCCGCAGTCAGTCCATCACAATCCATCCGAAGCTCTGAGAGAATTTCGGCGACAGCGAGAGGATGAGTGACATAGGGCTCGCCACTTTTACGTCGTTGCCCATCGTGAGCTTGTTCGGCGTAATAGTAGGCGCGTTTTACCTTGGCGACTTGATCGTAAGGTAAATAATGACTTAACGTCAGTGCTAAATCTTCAACGGTGTACATCGCTCACCTCACAAAGGCGAAACAGAGATGTGGCAGCTGTGTAATGAGCGACACCATAGAAATTAAAACTCGTGAATTGGGCGTTTTTGTAGATCAACATTACTTGCGTTGATCAGGTTTTCTGCTATTTCACGTAGTGCAATAACGGTTACTTTGTCACCTTCTAGAGGGACTTTAGCTTCTTCACCACCTGTTGCTAGTTGGCGTGCACGTTTTGATGACACCATGACTAATTCAAAGCGGTTATCAACATTTTCTAAACAATCTTCTACGGTAACTCGAGCCATTTTGACCTCTGTATTCAGTTATCTATTTTTCCAAGGGTAATTCTACTTAACGCGTTCTTACAATGACAAGAGATCATTTATAAGATTGCTATTTTTTTGCTCTATAACGGTGGTTTTTGCTCGCATTGCCATAAAAATCGACGACATTTGAGAAAGTGCGCTATCAAAGTCGTCATTTATGATGACAAAGTCGTATTCATCATAATGAGACATCTCATTAACAGCCTTCGCCATTCGACGTTGAATGACGTCCTCTGTGTCCGTTGCTCTTTTCTTTAAACGTTCTTCTAAAGATGCCAATGAGGGCGGTAAAATGAATATGCCAATAGCGTTAGGGTAAAGTTGACGTACTTGGCGAGCACCCTGCCAGTCGATTTCTAAAATGACATCTATGCCTTGTTCTAGCATTTCAAAAACAGACGCTTTCGATGTGCCGTAATAATTATCGAATACTTGAGCGTGTTCGAAAAACGCGTCTTCTGCAATCATGTCTAAGAAGGATTCTACGTCGGTAAAGTAATATTCACGACCATCTTCTTCGCCTGCTCTTGCTGCTCTTGTCGTATGTGAAACGGAGATGCGTACGTTTTCATCTTGCTTCAATAATGCTTTGTACAAGGTCGACTTACCCGCACCAGATGGCGCCGATAAAATGAATAAGTTGCCTTTATGTTTGTCCATGAGGTTTTTTAATCCGCCAGCCATAATTTTTTATACCAGCCCTACACTATAGCACAAAGAAAATGCTCAGATGAGTGAGATTATTCCTAGCGATAGGCTGAGTTCTTTCTTATTGAAAAAAATAGACTTTTAATGTGATTTTGACGTGGTAAAAAGTTGCTTTAGGGGCTACTTTTATTTTATGTGTGTTAATTTTTTGATGAATTAAAAGCAACAATATATAGATAAGGGAATAGTATGGGGCTACCGGATAATAATACTGAGTCATTTAAAACATTTTCTAAGACACGCAATAATTGTAAGGTTTTATCAGTAGAGGATGATCCTGATTATCAAGCTGCGTTAATAAATGGGCTAAGCTCATTAAGTTACGATGGAAAAGACGTTGAATTTTTAACGGCTTCTTCTGCCAGTGAGGCAGCGACTGTTATCGCTGCAAACCCTGATATTGCGGTCATTTTTCTTGATGTCGTAATGGAAACCGACAAAGCTGGGCTACGCTTAATTCGTACAATTCGTGAAGTGATTGGCAATGATTTGGTTCGTATCGTCTTGTTAACCGGACAACCAGGTATGGCGCCAATTAATAACGTTATTAGTCATTATGATATTGATGACTATTGGTGCAAATCGGATTTAACTCAGGGTCATTTACAAACCATTGTACTTAGCAACCTTCGCACGTGGGAAAACCTTTCTGATATGAAAGAAGCGCGGCATGGTATGCAGTTATTGCTCGCTTCAAGTCAGCGAATCGCATCAAAAAATGACATTACAGAATACACTCGCTCCATTTTAGAAGAAATTTGTACTCTTCTGAAAATGCAAAAAGGCGGTATTGTTTGTTTTTATCATCCAGAAGAAGAAAAAATAGACAAAGCCTTAATTGTTGCTGCTTGCGGAGAATATACGCCTTTTATTCATCGATATGCGTCATCCATCATTCAAGAAAGTGTTTTAGATGAAGCCATCCAACTGGCAAACACCGAAAAGCACCACGTATTTCTAGATGGCTTTTCCGTATTGTATTTTTCAAATAAAGAATTAGATGGTCGAGAATATATCGTGCTGGTTAAACTGGAGCGACAGCTTGAATCAAACGAGATCAATCTATTACAAGTTTTCTGTGAAAATATTTGTGCGGGTTTTCGTAACGTCGCACTGCACAATAAGTTAACCGAGCTTGCTTATATTGAGCCAACTTCGGGCATTCATAATAAAAACTGGATGGTTCGAGAAATTCGTAACATGTTTTCTTGGGAGCGAAATCGAGCGAAGTTACTGATGATTTATGTCGAGGATTTGGCTTATACAGAATCTGTTTTAGGGGCAAAATACTGTGATCAGCTTACATTGTCTTTATACGATCATTTGCGTTCGTTTTTTCACAACACAGTCGATATTGCGTTACTTGAACGTGATACTTTAGTTTTGGTTGTTTATGATGAGATTGACTATGACGAAACGTCGCTTGAACGCATCATACATACGAATATTGATGTGGAAAATTCACCACATGCACTCGACTTAACCATCAGTTCTGTTGATTTCTCTGAATTCCCGGCATATGAAGCGGAACAACTGGTTAGCGCCGGAAAAAGCACGTTAGAAAGAGCCAAATACGATGGCATTTCTTATTTGGCTTTTTCGAACGAGCTAGCAACCGCGATGTTTGGACGATATGAGTTGCTAAAAGATTTACGTGAAGCTATTTCAAATGATGATATTGTCATTTACCTTCAACCTAAGATGAGCTTGACGACTAATGCTTTAGTTGGTTTTGAAGCGTTAGCGCGTTGGAATCATAAAAATGGCGGTTTGATTCCTCCTGATCAATTTATTCCTTTGGCAGAAAGTAGCGGTTTAATTGATAAGCTCGATCAACAGATGCTGCAGCAATCATGTCAGGCGATTAATGCATTAAAAAGCATTGGTATTAATGTGCCTATTTCTGTCAATGTCACTGGTAGTGAAATTATTAGACCAAATTACTTCGAGAACTTTAAAAAGCTATTGGAAGACGAAAAAATTCCGTATGACATGATTGAATTGGAGATCACTGAATCTCAAATTATCGAAGAGAAAAGCTCAATTAACACACATCTCTCAGTATTAAAAACGCTAGGAGTACGAGTAAATGTTGATGATTTTGGAACAGGGTATTCTTCACTTGCGTATTTGTCTACGCTCTCTGTATCAGTTCTTAAAATAGATCATAGCTTTGTTTGGCGAATGGAAGAATCAGAAAAAGATTGGCAAGTTTTGAAAATGATTATTGAGCTAGGCAATTCATTGGGATTGAGTGTTATTGCAGAAGGTATAGAAACGCAGCAACAAAGAGAGCATCTTCTTTCATTAGGGTGCGAAAATGGGCAAGGCTATTTATTCTCTAAGCCGATGCCATTAGATAAGACCATTGATTGGATTAAAACGTGTCTGTGAATTCTATGTTGTTTAGGTCGCATAATATTAAGAAAAAACCATTGTTGCTGATCTGCGTATCGGCAATTTTGTTGTTTGTTTTTTTATTAAGTTGGGGGAGCTATCGGTTTTTTCTTGAACATAAAGTGAGTGAACTTGCTGGGAATGAATCTGAAGTGTTATCTCGCAGTGTCAGCGTGTTTAGTCGGGAAATGGGATACATAAAACGCGTGACATTACTGTTGAGAAACAGTGTGAATGCACGTTTAGCATCACAAACAGAAGCAGAAAAATTCACGAATAATTGGAAGAGTCAAATTACAGAAGAGTTTGAGATGTTTGCTCAAACATCTGATCTTATTTCACAAGTGCGTTGGGTCATGCCAAATGGGAAAGAGCTCATTAGAGTAAACTCTAAATCAGGCGTTATTACCAAAGTTCCTGATGGGCAACTGCAAGACAAATCAGACCGCAGTTATATGGAAAATGCACCTAACAGTATAGATAATGGCGTTTATATATCTTCGCTTGATTTAAATATAGAAAACCAAGAAATTGTACGACCTTTTCAGCCGACCATTCGAGGTGTGGTGAAAGTGGAGACCTTTGTCACAGGTTTTTTAGTTGTGAACTATGACTTAAGTAAATTGTTTGAGCTTATGCGAACTTTTAGTAATGACAATGTACTTTTAGAAATATTGGACAGTAATGGCGATTGGGTTCTATCAGTAGATAAGTCATTAGAATGGGGAGGGATTTTACGTCCTAATAATTCCTATTTTAATATTGAAGCTCATTTTCCAGACATTTGGACATTTATTAATAGTTCAGACGGGCTCGAACAGCATTTTTATGGCGACCATTTATGGAGTTTTTTAACACTGCGTATTGATGAAAACTATGTCAATAACCAGAGTGGAGAAACGCCCCTTTTGTATTTTGTGGCTAAGTCGGATCGACAACAATTTCTTCAATGGCGTATGTCTCTTTTATTGATGATTTTTGCCATTGCTAGTGTGAGTTTTGTGATTCTTACCTGGTTATCTTGGCGACTAATTGCGGCAAGATTTGAAACACATCGATTATTAGAGCTGATACGACAGGAAAAATTTCAAGCAGAACAGGCAAATAGGAAACTGAGCTTTACGAATAAACGTCTTGTTGACTTACAAGATGAGTTAGTAGAAACCAGTAAGCTGTCTTCTTTAGGGCTTATGGTCGCAGGACTTTCCCATGAAATGTATACGCCATTGGGTGGCGTCAGAATGGCGTTGTCATCTTATAAAGTATGGTTAGACAGAGAGGCTGAAAACCTGTCTCCCGAAAGCCTCGTTAAAATGAATGACTCCATACTTATTGCAGAAAAAAATCTTATGCGAGCATTAGATGTTGTGGTCAGCTTCAAGCGAATTGCATCGGATCGAACCGCACAAGATATTCAGCCATTTATGTTTCATAACGTCCTAAACGACATTGTTTTTACCTTTAAGCCGATTTTGAAACAACATGAAGGCATTAGTATTAGGACTGAGTGTGCAGAAGATATTGATATGCAGGGCTTTCCCGGAGCGACTTCTCAAATCATTCAAAACCTTATCGACAATGCGCTTGGATATGCTTTTCAAAGGCCTGCTCAAGGCGTGATTTCAATTATTGCAAACAAGGAAGGCGACAACCTAGTTTTCACAGTGGAAGATAATGGAAACGGTATTTCTCCTTCTGTTCTAGACAGCATTTTTGAACCATTCGTAACAACAGGTCGTAAAAATCAGCATACAGGATTAGGTTTATATTTAGTTCATCAATGGGTTTATAAACTCATGAAAGGGCGAGTTGAAGTTAAGTCTGAGTTAGGCGTAGGCACAAAATTTACCTTTATTATTCCGTTGAAACAAATTTCAGAAACGGACAGTGAATCAAGCTGAATGTCAGCGTGTTCGGGAGGTAAGAATATACGTCATAGCAATGTGCCTTTTATTGATCGCTGGAAAAGTACTTTGAATAACCTGAAAGCACTGGAATAGCTTTCCATAAATACGCTATGACTGGATAGGGAGAGTTCAGCCTACTTAGTTGATAATGGTTTGATCTTTTCCGCTGCTTCACAACATATTTCTGGTCAGTGATGCCTGAGTTTCTCTGTCAGGAATACATTGCCAAAGGTGAATTAGTGGAACTGCCTTCTCCTATTGGGGCCAGAGAAATCACTTACTATTTAATTTGGTTGCCAAGTGCATTACGTCAGGTGCGAGAGGCCCATGCGCATCAAACCCTACTTAATTAATTGGGGGTAGCGGAGCCGTCCCGCTGAGTTTGACGATAAACTAGCTTGTAGATAATTTTACACGCTCAAGTTTTTCTATATTTGAATGGGATACTTTTAAACGATATCGCTCTATTTTGTGATTATTCAGACGAACAATGATGTTGATATCATGCAACCTAGAGAATTTACGTTTTACGAGCGCACCCTTTTCAAAACTAGAGTACCTTAGCGTCGTATCTGGCAGCAGTTCCAGTAAGGTACTAAGGTTAATATTCATTGTGTCTCTGATTTGGGAAAAACCGTTCAGGAACTTATCATTTACATCGTATTTTTTCTTGTAATAGATCACCACTTCACCTTCTTCTTTTTTAGTGAATTTCCCTTTCCCTCTAATGGCTAATATGTCCTCATCCGGTGTCGTAAATTCAGCAAGATCATAACAATGCCCAATGGTATGTTGCTCACTATCAATCAAAGTGCTTTTAACACTGTACTTTCCTTTTCCCATTTTTTTAGCAACATAATTACGGAACAACTCTTTGAACCTGTCCTTAAAAATGTAACTGACACAAAGGGCCATAAAAACCGCAAAAGACACGGTGCCATAACCTCTTTGAAAGTAAAATACGATCAATGTCGTTAACGACATTGATAAGAAAGCACTGATGCTAAAGGCAATTTGCTCTCTCATTAGTCCTAACGCCCGATTCTGTTGAGAGATGTTAATGGATTTACAGAAGAGGTCTTCTTTTTTGCGCATGTATTGAGCTTCTTTGGATTTTAAACCGTATTTTTGCTTTCTGTATTCTCGCTCTTCACTAACGAAATGAATAAGCTCGTCAAAGTTCACACCACTGACCTTTCTTTTTTGGCATTTATCATAATAGGTAAGCGTCATTTGTTCCGCGTAATAAGAACAAAGCTCGTCGGCAGAGCAGAAATCTTTTAGATTAACATCCGTAGTTGGAGTGCTTCTGAGGTCGTTCAATAATGACTCGGCGACTTCCAAAAACTCTCCACTTTTAGTTTTCGCATTGCTGGCGGTAATTTCCTGAATTACCTTAGAGAGCTTTAATTTGAATGCTTTCAAAAAAACAGGGAAATCGCTTTTACTTTCAGGTTTTTCTGCTTTTAACTTAAGCAAGGGGAATTTAGATTTAGAAACTGAGTAATGGTAGCGAGAAGCTTTAGAATCTAACAGTACACTGGCATTGATATCTCGCTCTCGTATCGCCATGTCTGTAGGTAAGAACACAAACATCTCAAGCAATGACTCTTTATTTTTAGTGACAGTCGTCCTTACTTCAATGGAAGTATCTAATACCTCAACATCTAACTTCACGCAGTGATTCATCCTTTTAATGAAATAGTTTAACTGAGAATAGCACCTTATTGATCTAGAAAGATTATTCTCCACAACTTAAACATGGCCTAAAAACGACAGGCTCGCAAGCAACTAATATTGTTAAGTTTTTTTTGGGAAGGCGTCGCCATTAACGCTGTTACCGTTATTTGATCAGACGTTTCGATTTACGATCTAGAGCCCGATTTAATTAGTGGACTTGTGTGGTGCTGGTGAGCTTCTTATTGATTAGTTTTATATACCTGAGTCTGATTCCGGCCATTATTCTTCGCATTATAAAGAGCTTTATCCGCTTGATTAATAGCGTCATCAAGGTCAATTTTTCTAGGTGATATTTCACTAATTCCCGCACTTATCCTAATACTTAAAGAGTGCTTGAGACCAATGTTCATTTTTTCGTTTTCGATGGTGGTTCGAATATTTTCTATCTGCGTCAATGCATCATCGAGTGTCGTGTTTGGCATTAAGATGATAAATTCTTCGCCGCCATAGCGAGCTAAGATATCTTGCTTTTTTGCTTGCGCACGAAATATATCCGCGGTTTTGATGATGACTTTATCGCCAGCAGTGTGACCGTACACATCGTTTACTTGTTTGAAATGGTCTATATCTATGATCGCGATACAAAGCGAGCCTTGTGATTCTTTTAATTCTTGATTTGCTGCAATACTGAAATATCGTCGATTGAACAGTAATGTTAATGGGTCTGTCGATGCTTGTAGTCGAAGCTCAGTTTGCGTCTCTTTTAAGCTCTTTATGGCTCTAATTCTATAGGCAATAATAAGCGATAAAACCAACGCTTCAAGGACGATACCAAGGCCTACACCATGGCTGTTTAGATAATTAAATTCGACTTTACCATTATAAAATAATAGGGCTCTCGTGCTGAAGATGAGGAAAAGAATATGTCCAATTAAGAAAAAACGGGCAATGACATGTTTTTTGATAAACATTGAAATGGATACTGAAAAGCTCACTAGCATCATGGCGCTTGCCAATGGACTTGCGATTTTTAGCGCATTCACTATGTCAAATAAACCATAGAGGAAGTTGACCATTAATAAAATCAGTATTGAGGCTAATGCCCAATGTTCAATTCGGTGCTTTTTCTTGGTTTCAAAAATATCCATCATGAAGAGCAATAGGAAAATAGGCATAGAAACCAGAGATAGATGCCATTTGAACGCCATTGAACCATATATATTGAAGAGGTCAGCCAATAGTCCGTATGAAAGAGCGATCCAAAATCCGCCCGATATTAAGTAGCATGAATAATAAAGGTGCTCTTTTAATCGAGACGAGAGAAATAATAAAAAATTATAAACAATCAGCGCAAGTAGCATACCCACGAGTAACGCAATATCTGTAAATTGACCTAACAAAGCTCTTTTGGACTCATTTTCACCATATAGATTCAAAGAAAACCATTGGTGAGAAAAAGACCAACTTTTTACAAATAGTGTTTTTTCTTGATTCGGACCAAGCTGTATATCGAATACGGCACTGCCTCGATACATCCATTCTTGGGTGCTTTTATCATCCATATCCAACAAACGCTTTCTGGTGAGCTTTCCGTCGACGACTTCATAAAGATCAACACCTCGGTTGTGATAGGCATAAGGATGATGAAGATAAACAGTAGTGGCGTTTGAAGTTGTATTTTTAAGCTCGATTTTTGCCCAGGTTGTTTTCGCGCTATCTCCTAATGAAATACTATTAGGAGATTCTTGAAAGGCTTGTTTTTCAATTTGTTCAAAAGACATCTGCTCAGTACGGTCAATATAATATCCAATGGTAAAGTCTGTTAATTCTGAAAAATTATCTTGAATTAATTGGGTGGGTGTATGTGAAAATGCAACCGAAGAACAGCATAGGAAAAATATTGAGAGAATTGTATTTCTCAATTGAAGTAAATCCATTTATTGAAGCCTAATAGTGAAGATTAAAAATTATAGTATAAAGGATTAGCATGTATTAATTGTGAATTTATAGCTTATATAACTGAGATTGATTTCTTCCGTCACGTTTTGCCTTATAGAGCGCCTGATCAGCTTGATTAATGGCTCAGACGAATCATTCTTAAGTTTAATTTTGGCCCAAGTCGATTTTGCATTCCCCCCAAGTGTTATTTTATTGGAGGATGGTTCAAAGCCTTGATGGAATATAATCCATTAATTTTTATCCATATATTAGGTTGTCATTAGAAACGAGCATCGTGCTTATTGAATTGAACTAATAATATCTTAACCGATCGATAAAATAAATTTGCATGTATAAAACAAATAAATGTGATCATCGTCAATGATTTTTAAATCGATGACTGTGTTGGGCGTCACGTATAAAAAAAGAGCGAACCGGTGACAAGGTTCGCTCTTTTTTTATGGATTACTTCATTAGGATGGAATGACAGGGCCGCCTTTAAGTGTTTGCATGACTTTATGTTGGCTAAGAAACACCTTTCCTGTTAAGTCATCAAAAATACCAGAACGTTTAAGTTTCTCTATGGTTGAGTTTCTGCACAGACCAGCTTCAAAGTTCACTGCAGAATATGGAAAAACTACTTATTAAGGAAAAAACATTACCCAAACTAGATAATAAATTCACACTGCCCAATCCAATTAATTCATTATCTGTGATTATTTATTATCATGGAAAATCACTCAATATTCTGGATCTGTTCTCTCATTTGTTCGATTAAAACCTTTAATTCTACGGCGCTTTGTGTGGTTTCGACGACGATGGATTTTGAGGATAGGGTGTTGGCTTCGCGGTTGAGTTCCTGCATGAGGAAGTCTAAGCGGCGACCGATTGGGCCTTTTTGTTGCAGTTGGCGGCGTACTTCTTTGGTGTGGGTGGCAAGTCGGTCTAGTTCTTCTGCGACATCGGCTTTTTGGGCCAGTAGGACAATTTCAGCTTCAACGCGCATTGGATCAAGGTCGGCTTTTGCCGCTTCTAGTTTGTCGATGAGGTTCTGTTTTTGTGCCGCGATGATTTCAGGCAGTTTGGCTTGTACTTCAACGACGATGTCGTCGATGGCGTCCAGGCGTTGTTCGATGATCTCTTTTAATTGTGTGCCTTCGCGTAGTCGCACTTGAATTAATTCATCCACGCTTTGATTAAACAGTTCAATAACGGCTTTCTTCATCATCTCAGCGTCTGTGCCTTCGTCGCTTAAGATGCCTGGCCATTTTAGTATATCAAGTGGGTTTGCTGGATCTAGGTCTTTAAACCAAGTACCAAGGGTGTCAATCGCAGTCGCTAATGCTTGAGCGTTGGTTGGGTTGATTTTTAGACTGGTTGCGGCTTTGTCTACTCCTTGAAAACGCAGTTGGCATTCTAGTTTTCCTCGGTTTAGCTTTTTGCGTAGTACATCTCGAAAAGAAAATTCAAGCTCGCGGAAGTTTTCTGGTAGACGAAAGTTAGGCTCTAGATAACGTTGATTTACGGAGCGAACTTCCCAGCTGATTGTGCCCCAATCGTATACGGCTTCTTGGCGTGAGAAGGCTGTCATGCTTGCAGTCATGTTGAGTACCTAGGTAAAAAATAAATAGAGAAAACAAAGGCGATATTGTAGCTCAACGGGAAGGAGTTCGACAGTTTCGCTTATTGTGACGTTTTCCGTTTGCTGAGCGCGCAATTTTGTGTGGGATCGTTATAATTGCGCCTTTATCGTGTTAATTAATAGAGAGAGCCAATATGCGTCCTAGCGGAAGAGCAGTAGATCAGTTACGTCCCCTTAAAATCACTCGTCACTTTACTAAGCACGCGGAAGGTTCGGTATTGATTGAGTGTGGTGATACCAAGGTTATTTGTACTGCTACTGTCGTTTCTGGTGTGCCGCGTTTTTTGAGAGGCAAAGGGCAAGGTTGGATTACAGCCGAATACGGCATGCTACCTCGTTCTACTGAGAAACGAGTAGACCGTGAAGCGACTCGAGGCAAACAAAATGGCCGTACAGTTGAGATTCAACGTCTAATAGGTCGTTCTTTACGTGCTGCTGTTGATCTGAAAAAACTGGGCGAAAATACCATCACAATTGACTGTGATGTGATTCAAGCCGACGGTGGCACTCGTACTGCGTCTATTACCGGTGGTTTTGTTGCTTTGGCAGATGCGATGAACAAGCTTGTTGAAAGTAAGAGAGTCAAAACTAACCCAATCGTTTCTCAAATCGCTGCTATTTCTGTTGGTGTTTATAAAGGTGTTCCTGTGTTGGATTTGGATTATCCAGAAGATTCAAACGCAGAAACGGACATGAATATCATCATGAATGACAAAGGCGGTTTCATTGAGATTCAAGGTACCGCAGAAGGCGAAGCGTTCAGTGATGAGCACATGGTTGGTATGTTGGCTGTGGCTCGCAAAGGTATTGCAGAAATCATTGCCGCACAGACAGCTGCGTTAGCTGAAAAATAAGTCACCATTATTTCTCGTTCTACTAAAATCTCGCTTCGGCGAGATTTTTTTGTTTTATTACTCGGTTCTTACCATTTCGTTTGAGTGCGTAGTGAAGGAAATATCTATGAAAAGTATGTTAGATTTGAGTATGACGATCTCTTCCCTTTCCACTGATTGAATGGAACACATATTTCTATGTCAACACTTCGAAAAAGTCTTTTTTATAGCCAAATAAAAAAATCTTTGTGGTTTTTATGCTTTTTACTGTTGATTATTAGTGTGTGTTTTATTCGAGAGGATTGGAAAAATCAAAAAGTTGCTCTTCAGAAACAAATTTTATCTTCCTTACGTAGCGTAGAGTATTTTGCATCAGAAGCTGTGGCAGGTTCAAACCGATCACAAGCGGAAAATGTACAGCAGGGGCTGATGAATCATCTAGCCTATTACGAAACTAGACTCGAAGATGCTCAAGGTAGGGTATTGGCAAGTACCTACCGACCTTTAGCAGATGTATCTACCCGTTGGTTTTCCGATCTCTTTTTTAGAGGGCTTCCTAAACAGTTTTCCTTGAATCTTATGGTAAACGGTCATCATGTTGGTAAGTTAATTACTAATGTGGATACCGCAGAGTTGATAAAAGCTTTTGTGATACGAAATCTTCGTGGCGCCTTGCTTATCTTTGGGTCAGCGGTATTGCTGGGAGGGATGATTTTCTTTTTAGTCTATGTGCAGTTGTCTCGTCCGTTATTTCGTTTAACTAACCAACTTAGTGTACTTGATGAAGCTGAAGTTGACCCAGAGCAAGTTGAGTTCAAAGAAGCGGCGCGGGATGATGAACTTGGTATATTAGCTCGAACGATTACGGCGCTTTGGCACAAACGCAGTAAGGTCGAAGCAGAGCTGGCGAAAAGTGAAGCCTACTTTAAAGCTGTTTTACACCAATCTAGCGAATCTATGTTGTTAACAGACTTAAACGGAAAAATCTTAGATACGAATGATCAAACCAGTCGGTTATTGGGCTATGACACAGAAACATTGCTTACTTTAAATATTCAAGAAATTGATCCGGAGCAAACACCGAGTCTTCTTAAACAATGGTCTGTTGCATCTATGCAGGATGCAAAAACCTATGAAGCGGATTATATGAGAAAGGATGGTAGTTACTTTCCTGTAGAAGTATGCGGCAATATTATTACCTTAGATAAAGACGACTTTTTCCTCGCTTCTTTTAGAGACATTACTCAGCGGAGAAAAGATGAAGAGCAAGTTAAGTTTCTTGCTTATTACGACGCTTTGACCTGCTTACCGAATCGTCGATTTTTGAATCAAAACTTAGCAAAGGTGATCGCTGAGGCTCGTGAAAATAATCATATTGGTGGGTTGATTTTTCTCGATCTTGATCGTTTTAAAAGTATTAATGATTCTATGGGACACCATGTTGGTGATGCACTTTTAGAAGAGGTTGCACAACGTATTGTTTCTTCTTTGTCTGAACCAGAAATTGCAGTTCGGATTGGTGGTGATGAATTTGTTTTATTACTTCCTGTGCTTGGTAGAAGTCTTGAAGAAGCACAATATAAGGTGTCGCAACTGGCGGAATCCTTGTTGTTTAAGCTTTCTCAAATGTTCCGCTTGGATGAAACCGATGTATTTATTTCAGCCAGTATTGGTATCAGCTTGTTTCCGTTGGAAAACGAGAATGACATCCAAATACTTCGTCAGGCAGATACGGCTATGTATGATGCTAAGGTGAAAGGGCGCAACCAATATTGTTTTTATCGTCAGGAAATGCAGCAAGAAGTGACGGAAAAACTCGCTTTAGAAAAAGCCTTACATGGAGCAATAAATAAAAACGAATTTTCTTTGGTTTATCAGCCCCAAGTCAATATCGACGGTCAACTAGTTGGATTCGAGACATTACTACGTTGGTTTAATGATGAGCTTGGACAAGTGTCGCCAAGTCGTTTTATTCCTGTTGCTGAAGAAGCTGGTTTGATTGAAGAAATCGGTTTTTGGGTGTTAGACAATGCTTGCCGACAACTAAAGGTCTGGCAGGAAAAAGGTTTGCCTGATTTGTTTGAAAGTATTGCGATCAACATTAGCCCTTATCAGTTTGCTAAAGGCGACTTTGTTGACACTATTAAAAGAGTAATAGAAAAGCATCAGATTAATCCTAGCTTGTTGGACCTCGAAATTACTGAGGGCATGCTGGTGGAAGAAATGTCTTCAGTGACTGATAAAATGTTACAGCTCAAGGAGTTAAATATACGATTCTCAATTGATGATTTTGGAACGGGTTATTCATCATTGCGTTATATACAGCACTTCCCACTCACTCAGTTAAAAATTGACCAATCGTTTGTCAGAGATCTATCTGGTGATAACAGCAACAGTTCGATTATCAATACAATCGTCTCTATGGCTTCTCATATGAATTTATCTGTCTTGGCTGAAGGTGTGGAAAGTCTTGAAGAGAAATTAATTTTAGAAAAAATAGGTTGTGCTCGATATCAGGGTTATTACTTATCCGTACCTCTTGAAGAAGAAGTCGCTAGCCAATATTTACATCAAGATGTTCGGTTTCCTTTGAGCTCCTAATTATAATCTGTCATAGGCTGGCGATAAATGTCAGTTATTGTGCGCGTTTTTGAGCCTCACAAGGTGATGGTTCTTTGCGATGATCTGTTCACAATAAAAATAAGGAGATATAAGGTGAACAAGTTTATCGGTATTGGTGTCGTTGCCATGATGCTCAGTTCAGGTGTGCAAGCATCTAATCTAGACGGAAAATGGATTCTACAAGATGCAGACAATACGCAAACCAAATTAGACGAAGCAGTTGAAAACGTTGCCCAAGAAATGAACTTCTTTATTCGTGCTTTGGCTCGTCCTGTTTTGAAGAAGCAAACTCAGGTTTGCCAGCAGTGGTTATTGAGCCAAACCGAAAATCAATTCCAGTGGCAATGTGACAGTGAAGAAACCGATACTATTCCGCTTTCTGCAAATGGTCAGGTCATTAAGAAAGACGAAGAAGGCGTTGAAATTTCTGGTACATATCAAGAAACAGAGAATTCAGTTGTCGTTGTTCTTGAATCCGAACGGGGAACACGAACCAATACATGGCAAAGTGTGAGAGAAAATGAACTGATTTATATCGTTAAGCTGGAATCAGAGAAGTTGCCAACACCGTTAACTTGGTCTTTAACCTATAAGAAATAATCCTTCCAACATAAGGCGATTTTTGAATGCTTTATTGGACGCAAAAAAATCCCCAGTAGACGATGGCTGCTGGGGATTTTTTGTAACCGATATTACTTAATTTTAATTAACGTTTAACTGCGCCAGATGGCGCGAATTCAGCCGCATCAATAGGAGAGTTGTTTTGGATGTATTCAACCAAAAGGTCTGCATCAACATAACCAGAGTTTACATAGTTAGGATGATCTGTGATTTTAGGATAGCCATCACCGCCTGTTGCCACGTAGCTGTTGATTGCTACGCGGTACGTTTTGCTAGCATCTAATGGGCTGCCATTCACAAGGATATTTGTCGCTTTGCCGTCTTTCAAAGTAAGTGCTACGCCATCGAATTGACCGAATGCGCCAGTACCGGCTTGTTTTGATGCAATAGCAGAAAGGTAATCTGTTAGCTCAGTTGCATTAAAATCAACATAAGACACCATGTTTCCGAAAGGTTGTACTTGCAGTACGCTCTTATACGTCACAATGCCTTTTGCTAAATTGTCTCGAACACCACCAGAATTCATGATGCCGATGTCAGCGTTTACTTTTTCTTTCATCGCCTTAGCAATTAGATTGCCCAGATTCGTTTCTTGATTACGGATAACACTGCGATCACCAATAAAATCACCTGTAGAGAAACCAATTTCTACATTAAGCTCTTTCTGACCATTTGCTTGGAAAGGCGTTAGCATATCAAGCATATCCGGGTCTTGTGCGATTTCGTCTTGAATGAAAACGCGAACCGATTTGCCATCAGCGTCTTTTACTTTTTTCTTAAGGTTAACTGGGATTAGTTCATATTCAGACCATTCGATAGCGCCATTTTTATAAATGAAATCCAAACGACCTACGTACTTTCCCCATTCGTGTGCTTGTAGAATCAATGTGCCGTTTTGCTCATCAGGTTCGAATAATGGGTTCTGAGAGTGACCACCCACAACAACATCAATACCAGGAACAGCACGAGCTAAGGCTACATCGCCAGGTGCGTTGCCACCATGGTTACCATTTGCATAATGGCCCATGTGAGTAACAGCGATCACGATATCTGCTTTTTTACGTAGTTCAGGAACCAATTTTGAAGCAACTTCAATAGGTGATTCTATTTTGATTCCCTCTAAATATTCTGGGTTACCTAGCTTAACTGTGTCGTCAGTAGTGAAACCAACAACCGCGATTTTAAGGTCATTTACTTGGAATATTTTGTACGCTTCAAACAGTGGCTTACCTGTTTTTTCATCAAGAATATTGGCTGATAAGAAAGGAAAACCAGCCCATTCCTGTTGCTTTTTTAGGACAGAAAGAGGGTTATCAAATTCGTGGTTACCTAATGCCATGGCATCATATTTCAGCATGTTCATGCCGCGGAAATCTGGCTCAGCATCTTGAAGGTCAGATTCTGGAACGCCGGTATTGATATCACCGCCAGAAAGTAGCAATGAATTACCGTCATTTAATGCCACTTCTTCACGGATGTTATCGATCAAAGTTTTACGAGCGGCCATGCCATATTCACCGTTGCTGTTTTGCCAAAAACGACCGTGGTGGTCATTAGTGTGCAAAATAGTCACACGATATTCTTTGCCTTCTTGCCAATCTGGTTGTTGAGGTCCCATCATAGAGCAGGCCGTTACAGACAGAGCGACGCCTGTAATCGCGAGATTAGTAATAAAACGTTTTGTTACTTTCATTGTTTAATTCCTTATCGTATCTAAAGTCGATAACTTTTTGTTTTGCCAGCTTCATAGCGGTATATGAACAGTCATGTAAACGGCAGTTATATGAAATGTATCTTATATTTGTGACAAGTTCGAGAGACCGTGCAGTAATTTTGACCATTTGTGCAGCAACACGTGTTTTTATAAGCAAAAAAAATGCCTATTTACAAACTGAATGTCGTGAACAGGCATCTTTGAGTCCATCAAGCCAGTGAGAGAGGGTGAACTAATTGCATCTATTGGTTGAATGGCCTTCTTGAGCGTTAAAGAAACAAAACTTTAAATAAATTAAATTGATTTAATGTTGCTTGCCCTGCATAATTTTTCATCTAACCTTATTTATATCTGCACAGCGTATGGCTATGTATCAAAAAGAGAGCAAAACAATGACAACAAAAGTGATGGCATTTGGCGAAGCCTTAATCGATTTCCTATCTAATGGCGCTACTCAGACCGGAGAACTTGAATCTTTTACGAAGTTTCCTGGTGGCGCGCCAGCCAACGTTGCCGTTGCTGTGGCGCGTTTAGGTGGAAATAGTCATTTTGTTGGACAAGTTGGCGATGATGCTTTTGGTCACTTTCTGAAAGACTCATTAAACAGCTACGGTGTGAATACTGAAAACATGTTAATGACGACTGAAGCAAAAACGGCTTTGGCGTTTGTTAGCTTGGATCAAACCGGTGAGCGTAGTTTTGAGTTTTATCGTAGTCCTTCGGCAGATATTTTATTCCGTGAAGGCGACTTTAACACTGCTTGGTTTTCTCAAGGCCAAGGTGTTTTTCACACTTGCTCTAACACATTAACAGATGCCGATATCACGAAAGCGACATTGGCGGGTGTAAGCATGGCGCGCGCCGCTCATTGGATTGTGAGTATTGATGTAAACCTGCGTGCTAACCTTTGGTCTAATGGACAAGTAGATAAACAACGTGTGATTGATTGGATGCAAAGTGGCGATGTCGTAAAAGCGAGTTTAGAAGAGCTTGCTGTATTGGCTGATGACCCATTTGTACTGATAGAAAAAACATTGGCGGCAGGTGTGACATTATTTGTTTTAACCGATGGTGGCAATGCCATTCGCTTTTATACGGCGGCCCATGGCGAAAGTGAAGTGGTAACACCGAAAGTAGAAGTAAAAGACACAACGGCTGCAGGTGATGCGTTTGTTGGCGGTTTGCTTTATAAATTGGCTGAACAAGGCGGTGATCAAGCTTCTTTGGCAGCATTATCAAAACAAGCTTTGATTGATATTGTTCGTTTTGCCGCAGCCTGTGGTGCTGATTCAGTGACAAAACTAGGTGCGTATCCGTCTTTGCCATCATTGGCTGAAGCCGAAGCTCAATTAGAGCGCTTTTGATAAAATATTAGAAAGCGGTTTCAGGTCAAAAGTCCACGCTAATCTCTCTATTAGAATAGAGTAGGACTCATTATCCAGATTCAAAAAAGCGTGGCTTGGCCGCGCTTTTTTTATGTCTGAAAAACGGGGTTAAAAAACGGAAAAAAACGTACAGAAATGATATTTTTAGGTCTATGTGAAGCCCAGGATAGGATTTTAGAAACCGAGCTTATGGTTTGAGAAAGTTGCCCTTCGGTTGAAAATCAGGAACCTGAAAACTAGAAACAGTCATGCCGCTTTATACCCAATAGTCTGAAATGTCGGCGGCAGGGTCCAAGTGATAAGCAATTTGAGCTTGTAGTAACTCTGCCGATGACAAAGCATCCGTCAACGCATGGTGTGCTTTGTAACGAGGTAAACGATAACGCTGTCGACAAGCATCTAAACGTAGCGAAGGCTGCTTGCCAAAGCGTTGCCACCAAGGTTTATGAATGGCTTGGTACTCAATTCCCATCGTATCAAGTACTGGGAAATACAGTGGATAACCGTATATTTTCATGGCCGCTTCAAGCAAAAACTGACGTTCAATAGAAACACAATGAACAACCACTACCTGCTTAGTCAAGGCGATTAAAATTTCATCGAGTATCGCTTCTAGAGGTGGCGCTTGTTCTAGTTCTGCATCCGTAATTTCATGAATGGTAACGGATTCTGCATGCAACAAATTCTCTGGCTTCGCCATCCAATATTGCGCACCCTTACAGCGAATGGTTTTGCTGCTTAAGGGAATTAACCCTAGACTGATGATTTCGTCTTTACTTGAATCCAGCCCCGTTGTTTCCAAATCCAATGCCAACAAAGGCGTATCTTCTAGCTTGGTGTTTGGGCTGATCATGCCAGCTTGATAATAACGCTTCAAAGGGCCTTCTGGCGCTTCTTCTGCCCATTCTGCAAACATGCTTTGCCAGTCTTGAACTTTTGTTGCTGGTGGTTTCTTTTTGAAAAATGACATCTAGCTGCGTTTTCCTGCGTAGCGGAATTTAATAAATTCTTGCTGACGGGTGACAATGTTAAATGCGTCCCTTAAATGGCGCTTTTCAAAAGAAGATAAATTTTCTGGATTAACGTGATTGTTTGGTTGTTCGCCTGCTTCGATCTGATCTTTCTGGTTTTTAATTCGGACCATGCCGATCATTTCTAATGCTAATGCTAAGTCTTTTGCGCGACCGTCAGGAAGCAACCCTGCGGCTTCGATGTCTTCAATGCGCTCTAATGTATTCAGTTTATCACTTCCACAAGCAAGGGCGTGTACACGAACGATATCAATAATGGGGGCGATACCTCTTTCTTTTAGGTTAAAGGTTCGCGACTGTTTACCTTCCCCATCTAGAACAAATTGTCTGAAAAAACCTAAAGGTGGTTTTCTTTGGTTGGCGTTACGAGCCATAAAGGTCAGAAAGCCAGAATGCTCTTTGGCTTCTTTACGAATATGTTGATTAAGGCGTTTTGCTAATGTTTTATCGCCATAAATGCCACGTAAATCAAAGAAAATAGACAAACGTAATAGTGCTTCGGCTTTTGGTTTTTGTATCCAGTCGCTGAAGTTTTCTTTCCAAACAGACAACGGCTGACGCCAGCGAGTATTCGACGCCATTATATCGCCAGTACAAAGTGTGTAGCCGCATTGGTCTAGATTCTGACAAACCCACTGGCTTAAAGCCTCGAAGTATTCGCCATGAATCTCTTCGTTATATTTATCACTTAAAATCAGTGCGTTGTCTTGATCCGTACTAATGGTTTGTTCTTCTCTTGCCTGTGAACCCAGCGCAATAAAACAATAGGGAACAGGAGCCGGACCGAATTTTTCCTCCGCAAGCTGTAAGAGGCGCTTCACAAAAGCTGTTCCGATGTGAGACATGGCATTACCAATCATTTGTGTATTGGCGTCTGCTACGACAAGCTGAGTAAAGGTATGGGTCATTTTTTGACTAATGGCTCGTAAGCTTTCAATGCTATTTTGTTTAAAAATATCACTGATTAGATAAATGCTACCATGGCTTTCTTTTTGAACGATGTCACCTGTACTGACAACGCCAATAGGACGACCATTTTTCATAATGGGAATATGATGAACGTTTCGTTCCATCATTTTCAAGACGGCTTCAGAAGCGTAGTCGTGGCTGTCCATGACAATCGGGTCGCGAGTCATAATTGCAGAAACGGGTGTGTCGTAATCTAGCCCTTGAGCAACGGCTCTAGTACGCAAGTCTCGATCTGTGAGAATACCGATTAGTTCATCGTTGTCTGTGATCAGTAAGCTGGAGACACGGTGCTCTGACATGCTTTGTGCTGCCATGCGAATATCCGAATCCATTTGGATGCTAATCGGTCGACGTCTGAGCAAGCTCACAACAGGGCAAGTCATTAACGAAATGTCTGAATTTTGCGAGTCCATGGCAACGCGCAAACGAACGTCGCGTTCTAGCTCAAAAAAATCAGAAAAGTTGTCGTTTTCTTCATAGAGTTTGAGAAACCAACGAGCAGGAATGCGATAGAGCAAACTGTCTTCCATGGTGCGCATGGATTGTGATGATTTACCGCCACGTAATAAAGACGCATAACCAAACAACTCGCCTTCATTCATTCGTCGAATTAACTTACCTTCTTTACTAAGCACTTCAATGGCGCCACTGCGAATAAAAAACAGAGTTTGATTTAATGATCCAGGGGCAATGATATCTTCATGTTCGCGTAGATACTGAATTTCGATATCCCTAACCATATCGTGAAGTTGTGGATCGTCAGCTATCTCATTGAATGGCGCATGTTGGCACAGTATTTCATGTATTTCTGTTAATTCGACGTCCATTATGTTGTTCCCATGTATTAGAAATAATGTATTAGAACGAATGTATTAGGATCTATTTAAGCAACGGTGACGCTAACGTTACTATGCCTATAATCAGAAAGAGAAAACAAGCCAGTAACCTTGTTTTATCAGCATTTACTTTGTCTATTAACCAGCGTCCAGCCAATACCACAGGAACGTTTGCCAACATCATACCGAATGTAGAGCCTAATAGTACCATCCAGACGCCACCATAATGAGCGCCAAGAAGTACGGTGGCAATTTGAGTTTTATCGCCTATCTCGGCGATGAAAAACAAGACAAAGGTTGCCGTAAAAGCACCATATTTCAATATATTACTTTCTTCGCTGTCATCCTTATCTGGAACCAATAACCATAAGCCAACGGCAATGAAACTCAGTCCTATTATCCAGCTTATAGCGTTTTCAGGAATCCAATGTGCGACTTCGACACCGAGCCAAGCAGACAGCGCATGATTGAATAATGTCGCAATAAGAATGCCGGAAATAATAGAGAGCTTAGACGTAAAACGGGTTGCGAGAAAGAGAGCCAAGAGTTGAGTTTTGTCGCCCATTTCAGCGAGAGCAACGGTGGAAATAGAGGTAAGTAGAGCTTCCATTTTTTCGTGAATCCTAGGTGGGCAATACAACAAAAGACAATATACCTGAGCCCACCTGAGCCAAGTCATTGTCTTAAGTCTCACCAATTCTGTTGATTGTCATCGAACTAGAACTTCTTTGCCACGAGCTTGAGGCCCAATTATGTTGACAAAGAATCTTTGCAGTACAAAACGTTGTAGTAACAGATTTGCATGTACAAAGAAGATTACTCCCCTAAGAGGGCGCGAATCATAAAAGATTAGTGTAGAAAAAACAATGCGAACGACAGTTAAACTGCCATTCGCATTTCATTTTCTATAAGCGCTCTATGCAAGCGCTTTATCTTATAAGTAAAAAGTTACTTATAAAGATGCAAGTCGCTGCGTAACCCTTTCCATAGGCTGATACACATGATCAACATTAGGAAAGTGAAAGGTAAGCCAATTGTGATCGCTGCTGCTTGGATCGCTCCAAGCGCTTCAGAACCACCACCGATCAACAACGCAATCGCAATGATACCCTCGAGTACAGCCCAGAAAACACGTTGAATCATTGGTGCATCGGTTTTACCACCCGCTGTGATGCCGTCGATAACCAAAGAGCCAGAGTCAGAAGAGGTTACGAAGAACACTAAGACTAGGACAATGGCAACAAAAGATGTGATAGAAGTCAGTGGCATGCTGGCAAACATTTGGAACATAGCCAGTGAAGAATCGGTAATGCCATTAGCAAGAGCACCAACACCACTTTCAACTTGATCAAGTGCAGAGCCGCCGAAAATAGACATCCAAACCAGTGATACAGCCGTTGGAACTAACAGAACAGCAACAACGAATTCACGTACAGTACGACCGCGAGAAACACGCGCGATAAACATGCCGACGAATGGTGACCAGGAAATCCACCAAGCCCAGTAGAACACAGTCCAACCATGGTAGAAGGTTTCGTCTTCACGACCAATCCAGTTACTTAGTGGAATGACATTTTCAATGTAGCTTAGGAAGAAGGTTCCTATTGCCGCGAAGATCGCGCCAGTGTTACCAACGATAACAATAAACAAAGCCAACACAGCAGCGATGATCATGTTTACGTTAGAAAGCAATTTCACACCGCCTTCTAGGCCACGAGCAACCGATATGATCGCAACAGCAGTCACAGCACAAATAACAATGATTTGTGTGGTAAGTGTGTTTGGAATACCGAACAAGAAATTAAGACCACTTGTTGCTTGTTGTGCACCAAACCCAAGAGACGTTGCTAAACCAAAGATAGTCGCAATAACGGAGATAACATCAATTATGTGACCTGTAGTGCCCCATACTTTTTCACCAAGCAAAGGATAAAACGCAGAACGAATTGTTAGCGGTAAGCCTTTATTGTAAGCGAAGAAAGCCAGAGAAAGACCAACAACAGCATAAATTGCCCAAGGGTGAAGACCCCAATGGAACATGGTGCCGCCCATGGCTAATTCTTTCGCTTCAGGCGTGTTTGCAACAACATCAAACGGTGTACCGTACCAGCCTGTGTAATAAGCAACAGGTTCTGCAACACTCCAGAACATCAAGCCAATACCCATACCAGCAGCAAATAACATTGAGAACCAAGTGATGGTTGAATGTTCGGCTTTGGCTTCTGTACCGCCAAGGCGAATTTTACCAAAAGGAAGCACAATCAGAGCCAAACAGAAGAGCACAAAAATGTTACCTGAA
This sequence comes from Marinomonas ushuaiensis DSM 15871, assembly GCF_000521805.1. Lineage (GTDB taxonomy): Bacteria > Pseudomonadota > Gammaproteobacteria > Pseudomonadales > Marinomonadaceae > Marinomonas > Marinomonas ushuaiensis. Next base: position 37,202 of record NZ_JAMB01000001.1, on the reverse strand, counting down.
ACCATGAAAAACCAGTCAAAGTTATTGATCGACCAGTTTTTTGCTCCGGATAATAATGCACTTGCATCCGTTGGGAATAAGATACTTCCAAGAATAAAAGCAAAGATGATAATTGCACTGGTACTAAAGACTGGGTTTAATACGTCTAGACCAAGAAACTGTACGTTGTCTTGTCCTACTTTATACGACGTGTTGTATTCAGCCCGACCGTCGTCAGGAACTTTATTACTCATAAACATTTTCCTTTAATTAGTAAAATCATTTCCTAATCTATTTTTCAGTCTGTTTAAACGAAAACCTACATGAGTCTTGGTTATGTGATTTCGTTGCTTAACCCTAAAAGAATTCTCATTATTAGGTTGCTCTTAATACGATTTATGTTGTTCTGTTACGGTTATTTTCTAACTTTAGAGAACTGTACTGCTTACTTTTTTATCGTATTGCTAGGGTAACTTAATTAATCGTTTTTTTAAGATTAAGTAAGATTGGAAAAATATCTAGATTGATCTTTTTCAATAAAACGAAAAAAAGGCCATCTACGAAGGCCTTTTTTTATTCTTTACAGGATAAAGGGTACATCAATTTAGTTAGATGTCAAATTATAGTAAATAAAATGATGTACTAGGGGAGGAATAATTCAAGCAGCTCATTAAGAAATAGTTTGCCTTTTTCAGTGGTTCTCACACGATTTTTCTTCCATTCATTAGCGTCTAATAAACCTTGTTTTATCGCCGTTTCACAAGCTGTTATTAAGTTCTTTGGTACTGATTGATAGGTAAAGCGTTCGTAATCCTTTAAATCAAACGTTTCGAACAATCGTAGGCGATTCATCATGAATTCCAATGGCAGATCTTCTTGCTCAATAGCCTCTTTGATAGCGAGGGCTTCGGGCAGATTTTTTAGATAGTGATTTGGGTGTCTTGTCTTTCGTGTACGAAATATTTGACCATTAACTAATGTGATCTTTCCGTGCGCACCAGCGCCAATGCCAATGTAGTCGCCAAAACGCCAGTAGTTCAAATTGTGTGCGGCGCGACGATTGGTTTTTGAATTGGCGGATACTTCGTATTGGGCGTAGCCGTGCTGAGTGAGCAGTGCTTGTCCTGCATCTTGGATTTCCCATAAGGTATTGTCTTCAGGCAAGGTTGGCGGCCGACGATAGAACTCCGTGTTTGGTTCTATGGTGAGTTGATACCAAGAAAGATGCTCAGGGTTTAAGTCGACCGCGATAGACAAATCTTCCATGGCCATCGCTTGGCTTTGATCCGGTAATCCATGCATTAAATCAATGTTGATATTATCGAAACCAGCGGCCCTAGACTTATCCACAGCGTGGATGGCTTCTTCTCGGTTGTGGATTCTTCCTAGGGTTTTCAACAGGTTTGGCTGGAAACTTTGAATTCCAATAGACAATCGATTGATGCCGGCTTTGCGAAAATGACTGAATTTTTCCTGTTCAAAGGTGCCCGGATTCGCTTCCATGGTGATTTCAGCATCGACTACCCAAGTTAGCTTGTCTCGCAGTGCGTCCATGAGTTTGTAGTAAAAATCTTCGCTCATTAAGCTCGGCGTGCCGCCGCCAATGAAAGCAGTTTGAATTGGGCGACCAGCGACATAAGGTAAATCAGCATCTAGGTCCGCAAGCAATTGCGATAAATAAGCGTCTTCTGGTAGCTGACCATTTGTTTCGAAACGATCCGCTTGATGTGAATTGAAATCACAGTAAGGGCATTTTCGTACACACCAAGGTAAATGAATGTATAAGCTCAGTGGCGGTAATGAGTGGCTCACAGGGTATCACTCTGCTTGAAAGTGTCTCTTCGAAATGTTGCCAATAGCTGTTGTAATGCTTTACCACGGTGACTGATTTGGTTTTTTACTTCTTTTGGTAGGCTTGCTGCGCTGCAACCGCATTCTGGAACATAGAATATCGGATCGTAACCAAAGCCTTCTTTACCTTCATCTGAGGTTAGAATTCGACCTTCCCACACACCATGAAATACCTGTGGAGTAGGATCGTCTTTATGACGCATATAAGCCAGAACACAATGAAAGCGGGCGGTACGTTCTAACACAGGAACGCCATCCAGTTTTTCTAACAGAAGCGCATTATTGGCTTCATTATTACCATGTTCGCCAGCAAAACGAGCAGAATAGATCCCTGGTGCACCGTCTAAATAATCGACTTCAATCCCTGAGTCATCAGCAAGCGCAGGTAAGCCTGTTTGAGCACAAGCATTACGGGCTTTTAAAATGGCATTTTCAATGAAGCTCAATCCGTTTTCTTCCGCTTCTTCTACATTGAATTCGCTCTGCGGTTTTACATCAATGCCGACACCACTCAATAGTGCGTTGAACTCTTTGATTTTACCGGTATTGTTACTGGCTAATACGATGGTTTTATTCACCGGAAGCTCCTGTGAGTTTTAAAATATGGGTCTAAGAAGTAGGCAACTAAATAGCGGCCTACTTTTCTTAAATTTCGTGGTTTAGCGACTGATATGAAAAATTGCTGTTTCACTGAATAAATTCGGCATAGAACGAATCCACCAATGGTCTTTTAAATGACCATCTACCGCTGCCCAACGAACAATTTTGATGTTCTTTTCATGGCACAAGCGTTCAAAATCTTGGAAGGTAAAAAAGTGGATGTTTGGTGTGTCATACCAGTTGTAAGGTAAGAATTCCGAAACAGGCATACGGCCTTTTACCGCAAGGTGAATACGGTTACGCCAGTGGCCGAAATTTGGAAAAGTGATGATACATTCTTTGCCAATACGAAGCATTTCATCGATCAATAGATCAGGACGACGAAACTGCTGCAAAGCGTGTGTCATCATGACTAAATCAAAACTTTGGTCATCGAAATTTTGTAAACCTTCGTCAATATTTTGTTCAATGACTGGAATGCCTTTTTCGATACAGGTGTTTAAATCCTTGTTGCGAATTTCCAGACCATAACCACTTACTTGTTTGTTTTTGATCAAATGGTGAAGGAGTTCGCCGGGACCACAAGCTAAATCTAACACACGACTGTTTGGTTGAATCCATTCGTCGATGATTTCTAAATCACTGCGCATTATTTGGCCTCCGGCGTTAAGTCATTCGCAATACGAGTTAAAAAAGTATTTAACACGGCCATGTAACGAGGAATTGGAAAGAGGAACGCATCGTGGCCTTCTGTGGCTTCGATTTTTGCATAAGAAACCGGCTTGCCTGCTTTTACCAAAGCGTTGACTATTTCTTCGCTGCGTTCTGGAGAAAAGCGCCAATCCGTTGTGAAAGACACAAGTAAGAATTCGCATTGTGTTTTGCTTAATGTCGCGGCTAAATCTCCATCGGTTTGCGATGCGGGATCAAAGTAGTCGAGTGCTTTTGTCATCAACATATAGGTATTAGCATCAAAGCGTTTGGTAAAGGCTTCACCTTGGTAACGCAAGTAACTTTCTACTTCAAATTCAATACCATAATTGTATTGGTATGTGTCATGACGCATCTGACGGCCAAATTTGGCGCCCATAGCATCGTCTGATAAATAGGTAATGTGCCCCAACATGCGCGCCAAACCTAAGCCGTTAGTCGGCACGGAATTGTTATCCAAATAGTTACCGTCAAAAAAGTCTGGATCACGTCGAATAGATTGTCTTGCCACTTCATTGAAGGCTATGTTTTGAGTTGATAATTTCGGCGCAGAAGCCACTATCACTGCGGACTTCAAACGATCAGGATAGCGAATGCTCCATTCCAGAACTTGCATGCCACCAAGGCTACCACCCACGATGGCGGCAAACGTTTGAATGCCTAATGAATCCGCTAAACGCGCTTGGCTTTCGACCCAGTCTTCTACGGTAACAAGGGGAAAGTCGGCTTCCCAGCGCTTGCCTGTTTCAGGGTTAATTGTGGTTGGGCCAGTTGAACCACAGCAACCACCGAGATTGTTCAATGCGATGACAAAAAAGTGATTGGTGTCGATGGCTTTGCCGGGTCCAATAGCGGAATCCCACCATCCAGGCTTTTTATCTTCCGTGGAATGGTAGCCAGCAGCATGATGATCGCCACTGAGCGCATGACAAATAAGAATTGCGTTAGAAGCGTCGTCGTTTAGTGTGCCATAGGTTTCAAAAACCAGCTGATACGATGATAAAGTGTGCCCGCAAGAAAGCACCAAAGGTGTTTCGAATTGCGCAATCTGTGGGGTAACAATACCTACAGAATCGGCTGGAATGACGTCCGGCATAGCGTTTTAGTACCCTAATGAGAGTGCTTACTTTTCATGTAGAAAAAACAATAAAAATGAAAAGAGAAGCGGAATGTTGATTGATAAATAATGACACACAGTCTAGCGGTTGCTCTGTGCGTCATCAAGCCATTCAAGTACTCGTTAAGTGTCTTCGTTTAGACTGTTTCGATTTCAAAAAGACGGTAAACAAGTTGTCCTGCGTTTTTTTCTTTCAGCAAAGACCAGTGAGCGGGCAAAGGAGGCAGATCTGCTTCCTTTTCCATTTCGATATACACCAAGGCATGATCAGCTAACCAGCCTTTTTCAAGCAATGGAATAATTTGACCCAGCCAGCCTTTACGAAACGGTGGATCAAGAAAAATGATATCAAGTGGTGTTGGTGTGACAGAGTCCAAATACACGGCGGCATTTTGTGCGGTCACGTCTGCATTCGTGGCGTTTAATGTGGCGAGGTTGTCTGTCATTTGTTGAATGACAACTCTTGAGTTATCGACAAAAGTAACGTGTTTTGCCCCTCTAGACAGAGCTTCTAAGCCCAGTGCGCCAGAACCACAGAAGAAATCACCGCAATTTGAACCGGGAATCCAATGGTTGATCCAGTTAAATAAGGTTTCACGTACTTTGTCTGGCGTTGGTCGTAACCCTTGAACATCAGGAATAGGAAGCTGGCGTGAACGCCATTCCCCAGAGATGATTCTGAGTTTTGACGATTTTGCCTGACTATTTTTAGTTGCATGATTTAACGAGTTCTTCGGGGTATTTCTTGGATTATTCTTTCTCATTGGTAAACCTGAATTTCTTGGTAAGACGATGGCTTCAGTAGTTGTTTCAAGGCAGTTTGATACTCTTCAATGGTAAAATTATCAACGGCTTGTTTATAGTCGTTAACAAATTCTTCAATGGTCAATTGGCTGTTCTCATGAGTCACTTGTGTGGCGATATAACTCCACCAGGTTGGTGATTGTACTTGTTGTTCAAGCTGTGTTTTGAAGGAGTTAAACAGCAGTTCAAAAGCTACTTCATCATTCGCTGAAGGGACTTTTTCAATGGATGTAAAACTAATTGCGTCCATTATATTGTTTGAGGTATTGCTTTTAGCTTTCTCAGTAAAATGGTTGGCGTATTGAATATTCCACTCCGTCCATGGTTGATGCTGGGAAAGCGTTAGAGCGAGCTGTACAAAATCAATATGTTCTTGTTGATTAAGCGTTGAGACAAGATCCGCGCCCCAAATTTGTAAGCTAAGCCATTCTTGTATTGATGATATTGGCGCTAGTGCCATGGCGCTTTTGGTTTGCCATAAATATTGGCCTTCGGTTGCTAGAGCAATGGAGCTGGCTTTTGTGTTTTGATCAGGCTCTGTAATCGATTGTGATAGTTGAAAATTTTGGCTGATGGTATTTAGTGCCACTTCGAGAGTTTGTTTAGCCTCAGTTGATAAATCACCTACAACGAAAATAGTACCGGCGGAATGTTGAAGGTCTTGATAAAAATCTGAGACCTGAATCAATGAGAGGTCTGCTACTGTTTGGCTGTTTTGTTTGCTTGTTGTATTAGAAAAGACAGTATTAGAATATACAGTCAGTTCTCGATTAGATTGTGCTGATGTATTAATCTGCTTTTGGTGTTGCCATGTATCAAATGTACGTTGTTTAAATGCTGGTTGCGAGAGCCAATTAGTGATTAAAGACAAAGTGGGTTGTAAATACTGAGGTTCGTTACTAAGTGTTAAGCCAATGACTTGGTTTTCGTGATCATAATAACTGCTTGCTCTTGCTGCCAAGGGTTCTAATCTTTGATTAATCGTCGCGGTGCTCAGAGACAGAGAATCACTCATTAATATGGCAAAAGTGGTTTGAACCAATGTGGTGTTATTTGTGTTTGAATGAAATGAAAAGCGAACCTCTAACTTATTGCTGTTTTTCCATTCTGATTGTTTTAGCCAAATAACAGGGATACCTGATGTGGTTGTCCATGTTTCGATGTTTGGTGAGGGCAGTTTGCTGTTCGACGACGCTAAATTTAAGACCCAAATTGCCAAGATACAAAAAAACATGACAAGAGTTAAAACAGGTCGACTGAATAGCGGTTTGTTATTATCAGGCATAATGAACCTTGAATCCTAGTAAATTGGGTGTATGTTGCGCGAAACTAGGCCTGTTTGCTAATCAGAATGATGGTAAAATAATCATTTTTGAGTATCCATGTGTGTGGCGCTGGATTCAATCATAGCATTTCACTGATGTTTACTGCATCAGTCAAAATTAAGAGACCGATTTAATGGAATTTGTTAATCAGATTATTGCGTTTTTTACACCTTATTTAGGTGACTATGCTCGTTATATTCCTATCGCTATAGGAACGATTTTAGCGGTTATTGCCTTTGTTATTCGACGTCGTTTTGTTAATAAAATGAATGCTGATATTAAAGCCGCTAAGCGTAAAGATGCAGAAGCTTTAATGTCTAGCGAAGAATTTTCTAGCCAAAAAGAGACAGATTCAGGTGATGACGCGAATCAAACTACAGACGCTCAAGTATCAGAGATTGTCGTTGCCGAGCCTGAATCAACTTTGTCTTGGTCTGAGCGTGTGAAATCTGGTTTGTCTCGAACTCGAAGCGGTTTAGGGAATGGTTTATCGACGGTTCTTGGCGGCAGTAAAAAGGTAGATGACGACCTATTAGAAGAATTGGAAACACAATTATTAATGGCGGACGTTGGTATTGATGCAACGCAAACCTTAATGAGTAGTCTGACAGAGAGGCTTACTCGTAAAGAACTTAAAGACTCTTCTGCATTGTTGACTAGTTTGAAAGCAGACATGACAGATATTTTGAGCCAATCGCAAAAAGAACTTAATCCGACAAATAGCGACGGCCCTTTTGTTATTTTAATGGTGGGCGTCAATGGCGTGGGTAAAACAACCACCATTGGTAAGCTGGCGAAAAAATATCAGGCCGAAGGCAAAAGTGTTATGTTGGCGGCAGGTGATACATTTCGAGCGGCGGCTGTAGAACAACTACAAGTCTGGGGCGAACGTAATAATGTCCCTGTCGTTGCGCAGCACACTGGTGCCGATTCTGCGTCTGTTATTTATGATGCAATTGAGTCTGCTAAAGCCAAAGGTGTTGATATTGTCATTGCGGATACAGCGGGTCGTTTGCAAAATAAAGCGAACCTAATGAACGAATTATCAAAAGTTGTTCGAGTAATGAAAAAGCTCGATGTACATGCGCCACATGAAGTGATGCTGGTGCTTGATGCAGGTACGGGGCAAAATGCCATCAGTCAAGCTAAGCTCTTTTCCGAAGCGGTTGGTGTGAGTGGTGTTTCATTAACCAAACTGGATGGAACAGCAAAAGGCGGGATCATTTTTGCCATCGCGAAGCAGTTTGGATTACCGATACGTTACATAGGTGTGGGTGAGCAAGCAGAGGATTTACGACCTTTCGTCGCTCAAGAATTTGTTGATGCTTTGTTTGATAGTGAGTAAAAAATAACGAGGCGCTTCTTTTTTTCAATTTAACGTCAGTGGGTCAACGTGGAAATCGAATTTCAACGAGTTGGTAAAAAGTACGAGAGTGGACAAGAAGCTTTGTCGCAGGTGGATTTTCATTTGCAACAAGGTGAAATGGCGTTTCTTACTGGTCATTCTGGTGCGGGCAAAAGTACCTTAATGAAACTTATGATGATGATTGAGCGTCAGACCTCTGGACAGATTTTAGTAGATGGTGTGGATTTGCGTACGTTAAGTCGTCGTGCAATCCCGCAACATAGGCGTCGTGTTGGTGTGGTATTTCAAAACCACCAATTACTGTTTGATCGAAGTGTGTTTCATAATGTCGCTCTGCCACTTCAAGTAAGCGGTGCGGATTCAGAGCAAATTGCAAAGCGAGTTCGCGCGGCATTAGATAAAGTCGGTTTATTGGATAAAGAAAAATATAACCCAATGGCTCTGTCTGGTGGAGAGCAACAACGTGTGGGCATTGCTCGTGCAGTTGTGAATAAACCTCAATTATTATTAGCCGATGAGCCAACCGGTAATTTAGATCCTCGTTTGTCTGCTGAAATTATGAATTTATTTCAAGAATTCAATCGAGTCGGCGTGACGGTTTTAGTCGCAAGTCATGATTTGGCGTTGGTTGCTCGTATGCGCCATCGAGTGTTGACCTTGAATCAAGGTCGAATGGTAAATGATGGAGGGTTTGGCTAAATGGCACAGAAGCCGAATCAACGAGGTGCAACCAGACAATCCATAAAAGCGACCAAGCATAATTGGCCGACACGTACTGTGTTTAACCCAGGGAAATATTTCCGACAACATCAGGCTACTTTTATCGAGAGCTTTATGCGCTTGGTGAATTACCCATTGTCGAGTGTGATGACAGTGATGGTGATTGCGATTGCTTTGTCTTTGCCGGGTGGTCTGTATGTTCTATTAAAGAATGTACAATCAGTGACGGATCAATGGGAACAGCAGTCAGTCATTACTCTCTACCTTTTTTCAGACTTAGAAGATACTCAAGCGCTTGCCTTGTCACACCGTATTTCTGCGCAACCAGATGTGGCGTCAGTGGAATACATTTCGAAAGAAGAAGGCCTGCGATACTTTGAGAGTTCGAGCGGTTATGAACAGATTCTTTCGTCTTTACCTGAAAATCCTTTGCCTATTGTGTTGCGTGTTATTCCAAAAGAGGTTGTTGATATTGCGACTATATCGAATTTACAGGCATTACGAGATCAACTGGCGTCTCAAAAAGAAGTGGAACACGCAGAGTTAGATGCACAATGGTTACAGCGTCTTGCGAACATACTGAGTTTTGGGCAGCGTTTTGTGTATGCCTTGTCGGTTTTACTGGTCGTGGCGGTACTTTTAATTGTAGGTAATACCATTCGAATGTCGGTAGAAAGCCGTCGTGATGAAGTACTTGTAATGAAGCTAGTCGGTGCAACAGACAGCTACATTCGTCGACCATTTTTATACATGGGGTTTTGGTTTGGAGTGTTAGGTGGATTTTTTGCTAGCCTTTGTATTCTCTTACTTAGCTGGTGGGTAAGTGCGCCAGCAGAGAGATTGATTGAGTCCTATCAAAGTGGTTTCCAACTACAGACTTTTAATGCAGATGAGATCGTTTTGTGTTTAACTATTAGCGCGTTCGTTGGTGTGTTTGGGGCTTGGATTGCCGTTAACCGCCATATAGCAACGATAGAACTGCAGTGATTCATAAAGGGCTAGAATCAGTATTAAGGTAATAGCCATGATTTATTCACATTTATGCCACACACTTGCAGCGTTTACTTGGTAATATTTTTCCATATTAAATATGAACAACTAAGAAGGTGACACAGAGATGAGTAAAACTCTACAGCCTACAGACATGATGATTCCAGGCCAGAACCTAGAATCTTATATGCAAGCGATTGGTCGTATTCCTATTTTATCGGCCGACGAAGAAAAAGCATTGGCGGAACGTCTTTATTACAAAGAAGACTTAGAAGCAGCTCGAACATTGGTTATGTCGCATTTGAGATTTGTTGCTCATATTGCGAAAAGTTATTCCGGATATGGGTTGGCACAAGGTGACTTAATCCAAGAAGGTAATGTTGGCTTGATGAAAGCCGTGAAACGTTTTAACCCAGAAGTGGGTGTGCGTCTTGTTTCTTTTGCTGTGCATTGGATTAAAGCCGAGATTCATGAATTTATTTTAAAAAACTGGCGTATCGTGAAAGTTGCGACAACGAAAGCGCAACGTAAGATGTTTTTTAATTTACGTAGTGCGAAGAAAACCTTATCTTGGTTCAGTAATTCAGAAGTAGAATCTGTTGCCAGTGATTTAGGCGTGACGCCTGAAGTTGTTCGTCAAATGGAAGGGCGTTTAAGTTCTTCTGATATGGCGTTCGATGCGTCTGCAGATGACGATGATGAAAGTGCATTCCAAGCGCCATCGCAGTATCTTGAAGATCATCGTTCTGACCCAGCTACTCTACTTGAAAACGGTAATTGGACAGAAGATTCTAATCAACGCCTTGAAGTCGCTATGGCTGATCTTGACGAGCGTAGCCGTAATATTTTAGTTCAGCGGTGGTTGTCTGATGCGAAATCGACTTTGCATGAATTGGCCGATGAATATGGCGTTTCTGCAGAACGCATTCGTCAGCTTGAAAAGAACGCAATGAAGAAAATACGTCTTGCTATGGGTGACGGTCAATTCGATTGATGATGTTTTCATTGCGATAGTTGATAATCAAATTAGCTAAGACAAAAAAGCCCTCTGAGTGAGGGCTTTTTTGTGCTTAAAATTAACAGCCAACCGTTATTGACTGCGTAGCTGATTACCTGGAATAAAGCGCCATGTGCGAATAATCTCTAGTTTATCCACTTCTTTTTTAAGCTCACTTGGAAAGGTTTGAAAAGGTTCTGCTAAACGGACAATTCGCATGGCGGCATCATCAAGAATGCGAGTGCCAGAAGAGTGTAAAACCTCTATGTCATCAACATATCCATTAGGCGATAAAATCACAGCTAAGCGCAGTTCGCCATATACATGGTTACGCTTGGCTTCTTCTGGATAATGGATGTTACCGATTCGCTCGATTCTTCGTCGCCAATCATCAAGGTATTGAGCATCAATGGCGGCTTTAGCAGATACTGAGGTTAAACGACGGATTCTTGGGCGCTTAGCATAGGATTGGCGTTGTTGATCGAGAAGGGCTTCTAGCGTGGCTATGTCATTAGAAAGATGACTTGGGATTTGCGTTTCGCCGAGAAATTTTTCTTCAAGTGTTTTTGTTTCTTGTTCTGGTTCCTTGGCAACTTCGAAAACCGCTTCTTGGTCATTTGTTGCTAGCAAGCTAGGTTCATCGATAGGCTCTGCAGAAGCCAGCTGAGGCTGAACGGGTGGTGATATTTCTTGTATCTTGTCAGATAAAAAACGTGAGTTTTCTGTGGTGGTCAGTTTTTGTTTACGCAGTTCCGTTCCGCTGGCCTGTTGATTTGCCTGCGCAATAAAGTCAGCCTCAATAGGCGCTTTTGTCGTATGTTGAACTAGGGTTATTTCGAGCGTTTTTGGCTTTGGAGATGGAAGTGTAAAATCAAAGCCGACAGCCATCACCATTAGCACATGTAAGCTAATGGCGATGAAAAGCGCGACGGAAAATTTATCTATTGTTCGCATACTAAATTACTGAAGTCGCTTTTCTATGGCTTCTATCAGAATCATGGCAATGTTGAGACCAAACTGGTTATCCAGTTCTCGTACGCAAGTTGGGCTCGTTACATTGATTTCTGTAAGGTAATCTCCGATTACATCTAAGCCAACAAACATTAATCCTTTTTCTTTTAGTGATGGAATGACCTGATCGCAAATCCAACGGTCACGATCCGTTAATGGTCGTCCTTCGCCACGACCTCCAGCCGCTAAATTACCACGCGTTTCTCCAGATGCAGGGATTCGTGCTAGTGCAAAAGGTACGGGCTCACCATTGACGACTAAGATACGTTTATCGCCTTCTTTGATTTCTGGGATAAATTTTTGTGCCATTGTTTGTTCGGCGCCAAGTTTAGTGAGGGTTTCGATAATTACGCTGACGTTAGAGTCATCAGGCTTTAAGCGAAAAATAGAGGTGCCGCCCATGCCATCAAGAGGTTTGAAGATGACGTCACCGTGCTCTTTATGAAACGCTTTTAGCAAATCGGCTCTTCGTGTCACTAATACTGGTGGGCAGCATTGAGGGAATTGAGTCGCAAAAAGCTTTTCATTGCAGTCGCGTATACTTTTGGGATCATTTACGACAAGGGCGCCATCTCTTTCTGCTTGCTCGAGAATCATGGTGCTGTAGACAAATTCACTGTCAAACGGCGGATCTTTTCGCATTAAAATAACGTCCAAATCACCTAAAGGCGTTTTACTTTCTTCACCAAGATCGTAAAAATGTGCTGGGTCTTTATAGACATTCAGTGGACGAGACATAGCGTATGCTTTGCCATTGTCTAAAAATAAGTCCTTTTGCTCCATGTAGAATAATTGCCAGCCTTTTTCAGCGGCAGCCCATAACATGGCGAGAGAGGTGTCTTTTTTGTAGTTTATGGATGAAATTGGATCCATAACAATGCCGAGTTTGATAGTCATATGGTGTTTCCTAAAACGAAGCAGCGTTTTGTGCTTGAAAAATCTATTTAATAAATACTGATGCTATAGAAATATGGGCGCGCTGAGAAGGAAAAATACCTATCTTGTGCAGATACTTATGCTAGGAAATGTGAATTGGACATTGTAAGAGGGAAACTTAAATATTGAGTTGAGAGTTATCATTCGAAATACGAAGCTTTTAACAATTTGGCAAAAGATTAATTCATCGTTTTTATTGTGTTGTTACGATTAATCAATCTTTGCCTGAGAGAACCTAGAGTCGTTACTTACCAGCTACCAGAGTTTTCATTTGCTTCTAGGAATAGTTCACTTTCTAAATCACTTCCTGTGTTTTCAGGTATTGCTTGAACATCGGTATCAGTATTTAGCTGAGACGCTGCTTCCGCTTCTTGTAGTTCATTAATAGCGCTTTGCTTTTCTATTGAAGGTGCATTTTTTTCATCGTATGAGTCATTGAATCCAAGTAATTGAGGGCGATAAATACGGAATGCGCGCATCAACTCACCTTTTGCATTAAACAAACGAAACTCTGAAAAAAGCCCATCGTAGTCGGCATTAACGTAATCTTGGCGAGCTTGGAAAAGTTCGTTTTCACTATCGAGTAAGTCCAACAAGGTTCGACGGCCTAAGCGAAATTGTTTTTCATAAGCGAGTTGAGACTCTTTTGTCGCTATGACATATTGTTGAATGTGTTTTTTCTGACCTGTTGTGGCTTCATAGGCTGCCCATGCTAAGCGAGCAGTAAGTTCTGTATCTCTGATTGTATTACGACGAATTTCAGTTGCTTGGATGTTTTGCTGAACAGCGGCTTCTTTGTTGTTTTTATAAGAACCACCACTGTAGATATTGTAGTTCAGTCGTACCATGGCAAGAAGATCTTCACTAGACCCTTCATCACCGTCTATGTTGTTGTTCCATGTACGTTCTAGTACAAAGTTAACGGTTGGATACTTTTCCGCCTCTATTAATTTTGTACTGCTTTCTGTCGCAATAATGTCCCAGTAAGCGCCCTCAATCGCAGGGTTTTGTCTTAGAGAGTCGCTAATCGCGGTTTCTAAATCTGCTGGGAGTAAGTTGCGATCGGGTACTGGGTAAATAAGTTCTTCAGGAGGAAGTTCACCAACAATGTTTTTGTAGCTACTTTCAGCGTCAAGTAAATTGTTAATGGCTGCCAAATGGTTTGCGTGCGCTTTGGCAAGGCGGGCTGTAATTTGGCTTAGATCAGATTGGCGACCAATGCCTGAATCGCTTTTTAGTTTTATTTGCCCATAAAAACGCTGATGTGCTTCTAAATTCATCTCAGCAAGGGTGACAAGCTCCCGGTAACGCAAAATGTCAGCATAAACTTGAGCAACTTCTAGAGCAGTATTTTCTACAGAAATAAGTGCGCTCCAGCGGTCAGCCTCTGCTTCACTAAGCAATCTTTTCACTTCGTTTTCTGTTGAAAAGCCGCCAAAGATAGGCTGATTTAAAGCTAAGGTTAGCTCTCGACGAGTCAGGTCGACGTCTTGCGACGTTGAATTATAATCGTAGGTTGTTTCGTGACCTATTCCTGCGGAAAGGTCAATGCTTGGGTAATAGCCTGAACGGCGTGCTGCGTCAGCGCTTTCTTTAATTTCTCGATATAATGCAATGGCCTGCCTTACTTCCGGGCTGTTTTCTATTGCTGTATAAGTGGCTTCTTCTAGCGTTATTGCGTGTACGCTAGCCGATAAAAAAATAGCACTTATATAGCTTATGCAAGTTAAAGCGATTTTGTTAAGCATGTGATTATTTATCCTTAATTTTATACTAGTTTAATAATAAGCCCATTCTTAATCTGAATATGTAGTGATTCTGTTAGTCACTTATTATTTGATTTATCGTATGAAAATTTATGAAATGTCGCCCCATAAAGTATTAATGACACTTAATGCAACAACCGGAGCCGTCTCTGTTCTGAGGACTCGTGGACCAAGAGTAATAGCATTAAATCCTTTTTTTTCAGCGAGTTGCACTTCGTTCTCGGTGAGCCCACCTTCTGGACCTATCAGCAGACATATCTGATTACCGGAGGGGCGTGCAAAATTAGCAATAGGTTTTGCGCTATGGTGATGTAAGGTGAATTTTAACATTTCGTTACATTCTCCGACCCAATTATGCAATTCTTTCGGTGGATGGACTATAGGTATAATGCCTCTTCCGCATTGTTCTGCAGCGCTAATGGCGATTTGTTGCCAATGTTGTAAGCGTTTTTCAACTCTATCATTTTGCAGCTTCACTTCACACCGTTCGCTGAATAGCGGTTGTATCGCATAAACACCCGCTTCCACGGCTTTTTGGATCGCGTAGTCCATACGCTCACCGCGGGACAGAGTTTGCCCTATAGTAACTTGAATGGGCGATTCATTATTAAGAGGTTCGCATTGAGTAATGGAAATGTTTGCTGAGCGTTTTTCTACATCACATAAGGTTGCGTGAAATTGACCACCTTTACCGTTAAATACTCGAAGAGGGTGATCAGACCTTAGACGCAGTACTTTACATAGATGCTGAAACGTGGAATCAGGTAAGGCAATGACAGTATTTTCATTAAGTTCAGTGTCGATAAAAACTCGTGGGATACGCATACCTTGTCCTGTGTTTGAAAAATAGAAATGAAAAAGCCTTCTTTAGCTCTTACATTCTATTAAAAAAGTAAGGCAAAAGAAGGCTTTATATCTGAAAACTAGGAAATTATAAACCAGCGGCTTTGCGCAAGGCGTCAACTTTGTCTGTTCTTTCCCAAGTAAAGTTTTCACCTTCACGACCAAAGTGACCATATGCGGCGGTTGGTAAGTAAATTGGACGCTTCAGATCCAACATTTTAATAAGGCCTGCTGGGCGCAATTCAAAGTGCTCACGAACAAGCTGGCTTATGACTGCATCACTTACTTTGCCTGTGCCAAACGTATTGATACTGATAGACGTTGGCTCAGCCACACCGATCGCGTAGGAAATTTGGATCTCACATTTGTCCGCTAAACCGGCTGCAACAATGTTCTTCGCGACATAGCGACCTGCGTAAGCAGCAGAACGGTCTACCTTTGATGGATCTTTACCAGAGAAGGCGCCGCCACCGTGACGAGCCATACCACCGTAAGTATCAACGATGATTTTACGGCCAGTTAAACCACAGTCTCCAACAGGTCCGCCAATGATGAACTGCCCTGTTGGGTTGATGAAGTATTTGGTTTCTTTTGATAACCATTCTGCAGGAAGAACAGGCTTGATGATTTCTTCCATTACAGCTTCACGAAGATCTGCTTGTTTTACGGCCGCGCTGTGTTGTGTTGATAAAACGACAGCATCAATTGCGCATGGCTTTCCGTTTTCATCATAGCGGAAAGTGACTTGGCTTTTTGCATCCGGGCGAAGAAAACCAAGTGTGCCATTTTTACGAACTTCGGCTTGGCGTTGCACTAGGCGATGAGCGTAAGTAATAGGTGCAGGCATTAATACATCGGTTTCGTTAGTCGCAAAACCAAACATCAAACCTTGGTCGCCGGCACCAAGCTCTTTTTCGTTGGCTTCGTCAACACCCACTGCGATGTCTGCAGATTGTTTGCCGATGGCATTCATAACGGCGCAGGATTCCCAGTCGAAGCCCATGTCTGAACTGTTGTAGCCAATTTCACGAATCACACCGCGAGCAATTTCTTCAATATCGACCCAAGCGTTTGTACGAACTTCACCTGCAACCAGAACCATGCCTGTTTTGACCATGGTTTCACAAGCAACTCGTGCTTCTGGGTCTTCTGCAAGGATCGCATCAAGAATGGCGTCAGAGACTTGGTCTGCAATTTTATCTGGATGGCCTTCTGAAACAGATTCAGAAGTAAATAAAGAATATTCGGACATAAGGAGTGTTCCTCTTTAGCTGAGTTAGTCGCTAAACAGGCATAAAAAAACCTGTTTTGCATAAAAATGCTAAACAGGTTCTTGCGCATCTGTTTAGCTGAGTTTATATAGCGCCCGCAAGCCGAGACAAATCGACGCTGTTAAGTGGCGAATGATGAACTAGAGCGGGTTAAATATCAACCAGAGATGTGGATTTTAATGAGGCAAAAGGCGGTTTTTTTGTTACGATGGTGCAGATTTTATGTCATTTCATTTTCTTTGCTCATTGTTTGGGCATAACGGTGGTGCCAGCATTGCATGGTGGCTCTATCCTGTAGAGAATGTTCTTTCTATTTGTTCGTTAAGCCATCAGGAGTGGAATAACCATGCCGTCTCGTAAACAACTTGCTAACGCCATACGCGCATTGAGTATGGATGCCGTACAAAAAGCTAACTCAGGACACCCAGGCGCACCAATGGGTATGGCGGATATCGCTGAAGTGCTATGGAATGATTTCCTTAAGCACAATCCAAAGAATTCAAAATGGGTAGATCGCGACCGTTTTGTTTTGTCAAACGGTCATGGCTCTATGCTTATCTATTCTTTGTTGCATCTGTCTGGTTATAAACTGCCAATCGAAGAAATAAAGCAATTCCGTCAACTGCACTCTAAAACACCAGGCCACCCAGAGTATGGTTATACCGATGGCGTTGAAACAACAACAGGCCCTCTAGGTGCAGGTATCAGTAATGCGGTCGGTATGGCGATTGCTGAAAAAACATTGGCCGCACAGTTTAACCGTGAAGGCCATGACGTTGTTGATCACAATACTTATTGCTTCCTTGGTGATGGTTGTTTGATGGAAGGTATTTCCCATGAAGCCTGTTCATTAGCTGGGACATTGGGTCTTGGTAAATTGGTTGCGTTCTGGGATGACAACGGTATTTCTATCGATGGTCATGTTGAAGGCTGGTTTACTGACGACACACCTAAGCGTTTTGAATCTTACGGTTGGCATGTGATCGCTGACGTTGATGGTCATGATCCAGTGGCGATTAAAGCGGCAATCGAAGCAGCAAAAGCAGAAACAAACAAACCAACATTAATTTGCTGTAAAACGATTATTGGTTTTGGTTCGCCAAATAAATCTGGCAGCCACGATTGTCACGGTGCTCCATTGGGTGATGCAGAAATCGCAGCCGCTCGTGAATTCCTTGAGTGGCCACATGCACCTTTCGAAATTCCTGCTGATATTTATGCTGGTTGGGATGCTAAAGATAATGGTGCAACTCGCGAAGTTGAGTGGGATGCGAAATTCAAAGCTTATCAAGCCGCTTTCCCAGAATTGGCTGCAGAATTTGAACGTCGAGTGGTAAAAGGCGAACTACCTGCTGATTTTGAAGCGAAAGCTCAAGCTTTCATCCAAGAGAGCCAAGACAAAGGCGAAAATATAGCCAGCCGTAAAGCATCACAAAATGCGATTGGTGTATTTGGTGCTATGTTGCCAGAATTATTGGGTGGCTCTGCCGACTTAGCCGGTTCTAACCTGACGTTATGGTCTGGCTCAAAAGGTATTCAAGAAGATCCTGCTGGTAACTACATTTACTACGGTGTTCGTGAGTTTGGCATGAGTGGTATTATGAATGGCGTGTCTTTGCATGGTGGTTTCATCAACTACGGTGCGACCTTCATGATGTTTATGGAATACGCGCGTAATGCAGTTCGTATGTCCGCTCTAATGGGAATACAGAACATTTTCGTATATACCCATGATTCTATTGGTCAAGGCGAAGACGGCCCGACGCATCAACCAGTTGAGCAATTAGCTAACTTACGTATGACGCCGAATATGGTTGTATGGCGTCCATGCGATGCAGCGGAAAGTGCGGTTGCTTGGAAATCAGCAGTAGAGCGTCGTGACGGTCCAACATCGTTGATTTTCTCTCGTCAAGGTTTGCCTGCACAAGCACGTAGTGCTGAGCAATTAGCCAATGTGACGAAAGGTGGTTACGTTCTTCAGGATTGCCCTGGCACACCAGATCTTATTTTGTTGGCAACGGGTTCCGAAGTTGGTTTGGCTATGGCGTCAGCAGAAGCATTAACTGCTAAGGGCAAAAATGTTCGTGTGGTTTCTATGCCATCGACCAATGTCTTTGACGCTCAAGATGCAGCGTATAAAGAATCGGTATTGCCAAGCTCTGTTACTAAGCGTGTCGCGATAGAAGCAGCACATGCAGATTACTGGTATAAATATGTAGGCTTTAATGGCGCTATGGTTGCCATGACAACCTTTGGTGAATCTGCTCCTGGCGGTGATTTACTAAAACATTTTGGCTTTACGGTCGAGAATGTTGTTGAGACAGCTGATAAAGTTTTAGCCATTTAAGATAAATGGTCAATAAGAAAAAGAGGCGGTATTTTGTACGCCTCTTTTTCCTTTTTGAAAAGTGAAATGAAAAGCGATGTTGTCGGTTTTCGTTGCGATGAAGTAGTAGGTCTATGTTGCGAGTCGCTATTAATGGTTATGGTCGAATAGGGCGTTCGGTATTAAGAGCACTTTATGAAAACGGCTACCGCGACCACATTCAAGTGGTGGCAATCAATGAGTTGTCTGATATTGAGACAATCAGTTATCTAACGCGCTATGACACAACGCATGGTCGCTTTCCTAAGCCTGTATTGACAAAAGGTAATACTCTTCTGATTGGCGATGATGTGGTTACTTGTTTTTCTTGTGCTAAACCTGAAGGGCTAGAGTGGTCATCTCTTGATATAGATATGGTATTTGAGTGTTCTGGAAGCTTTTCTGATCGAGAGGGTGCTCAGGCCTATTTGAATGCGGGTGTGCCTAGGATTTTACTTTCTCAACCTGCTGCATCGGATGTTGATGCGACGATTGTATATGGTTTTAATCACGAAGAAATACAGTTGAGCCATGATATTGTTTCTGCTGCCTCTTGCACGACAAATTGCCTGATTCCAGTTTTGGATATTATTAAGCAATTTGCTGGCGTGGCACATGGCGCCACTCAAACCATCCATTCTGCGATGAATGATCAGCCTGTTATTGATGGTTATCACACAAAAGATTTGCGTTTAACTCGCGCTGCGTTGAGTTCAATCATTCCTGTGGATACTGGTTTGGCAAGAGGTATCACGCGTATGATGCCTGAGCTTGACGGGAAAATGGGTTGTAATGCAGTTCGAGTTCCTACTTTAAATGTCTCTGTTATCGATTTGGTTTTGCGTACAGAGCAAGACGTGACAGTAGAGCAAATAAACGCACAGCTAGAGCTTGCTGCTAACACAAAATATCTTGGTTTAATGGGGTTTACCAAAGAAGCACATGCTTCGGTTGATTTCAATCATGACCCGCGCTCTGTCATTATTGATAGTACGCAAACGCAAGTGATAGATAAGCGCATGGTTAAACTACTTTGCTGGTTTGATAATGAATGGGGTTACGCTAATCGCATGTTGGACGTGGCTAAGTATTGGGCCAATGTGATTAAATGCTAGTATTTGTATTACAATATAAAAAATTAAATGACGAGGACATCGTACATGACTGTAATTAAGATGAAAGATGTGGATTTGGCAAATAAGCGCGTATTAATTCGTGAAGATTTAAATGTGCCATTGAAAGACGGTAAGATCACAAGTGATGTACGTATTCGCGCAGCATTACCAACCATCAAACTGGCTTTAGCGGCTGGTGCAAAAGTGATGGTAATGTCTCATCTTGGCCGTCCAACAGAAGGTCAATACGAGGAAGAATATTCACTTCAGCCAGTGGCAACACATCTGTCTAGTTTGTTGGGTCAAGATGTTCCTTTGGTAAAAGACTGGTTAGACGGTGTTGATGTTGAAGCGGGTCAGCTTGTTTTGGTTGAGAATGTGCGTTTCAACATCGGCGAAAAGAAAGACGACGAAGCCTTGTCTCAAAAAATGGCCGCTTTGTGTGATGTGTATGTGATGGATGCCTTTGGTACCGCACACCGTGCACACGCTTCGACTCATGGTGTAGCAAAATTCGCACCTGTTGCTTGTGCTGGCCCGTTGTTATCAGCAGAGCTAGAGGCATTAGGTAAAGCGCTTGATAATCCGGCTCGTCCTTTGGTCGCTGTTGTTGGTGGTTCAAAAGTATCGACAAAACTAACGGTTCTAGAGTCTTTGTCTAAGCTGTGTGATCAACTGATTGTTGGTGGCGGCATTTCAAATACCTTTGTTGCGGCTCGTGGTTACAATGTAGGCAAGTCTTTGTATGAGAAAGATTTAATTCCACAAGCACAAAAACTGATGGCGGATTTAGATATTCCAGAAGTTACTGATGTGCGCGTGGGAACGGAATTTTCGGATACAGCCGTTGCAACGATTAAACCTGTTGATCAGGTAGCAGACCATGAAGAGATCATGGATTTAGGTCCAGATTCTGCTCAAGCGCTTGCTGATATTTTAAAGAATGCGAAAACCATTTTATGGAATGGTCCATGTGGCGTTTTTGAATTTGATAATTTTTCTAAAGGAACAGAGGTCGTCGCTCAAGCTATTGCTGATAGTGATGCGTTCTCTGTTGCTGGTGGTGGTGATACCTTGGCTGCAATTGATAAGTACGGTTTAGCAGACAAAATCTCTTATATTTCGACTGGCGGCGGTGCTTTTTTAGAGTTTGTTGAAGGAAAAGTGCTTCCAGCTGTTGCGATGTTAGAGTCACGCGCGCAAAATTAGTATCAAAGAATGACAAAAGATCATTTAAAATTATAAAGGCGTAAAGCCTACTTCGCTGGCATCGCTTAATTTTAAAAAGATATTAAGCGATGCTCGGTGATCATCACACTAGAGAGTGACCTATTCGGCGTTAAGATCGAATATGACAATAACAATAAGGCGTAAGCCTCATGATGTGCTGTGAAGCGATGTCGTGAATAAATAATCGGAGCGTTAGCTAAACACCCTAACTTTATCCGTTATAAATACAATATAAGACCAATTGTCAGAGGAAACCTTGTATGCCTTTAATTAGTATGCGTCAACTGCTAGATCATGCTGCCGAGCACAGTTATGGTTTACCAGCCTTCAATGTTAATAACATGGAACAGGTTAAGGCCATCATGGAGGCCGCTCACGAAGTAAATTCACCTGTAATCATGCAAGCATCAGCGGGAGCGCGTCAGTATGCAGGCTCCCATTTTCTACGTCATTTGATTGCAGCCGCTATTGAGGATTACCCTCATATCCCTGTTGTAATGCATCAGGATCACGGCACATCACCTGCGATTTGTCAGCGTTCTATTCAATTGGGCTTTTCATCTGTGATGATGGATGGTTCTTTGCAAGCCGATGGTAAGACACCAGCAAGCTATGATTACAATGTTGATGTGACTCGCCGTACGGTTGAGTTCGCACACGCTTGTGGCGTATCTGTAGAAGGTGAGTTGGGCGTTTTAGGCTCGCTAGAAACTGGCGAAGCTGGTGAAGAAGATGGTGTGGGCGCTGAAGGTGTTTTGACGATGGATCAAATGCTGACCGATCCTAAAGAGGCGGTAGATTTTGTTAATGCGACAGGTATTGATGCGTTGGCGGTTGCCATAGGTACAAGTCATGGCGCATATAAGTTTACTCGACCACCTACTGGCGACATTCTTGATATCGAACGTATTGCCAAAATTGTTGAATTACTACCTAACACACATATTGTATTGCATGGCTCTTCTTCTGTGCCGCAAGACTGGTTAGAAATTATTAATGAGTTTGGTGGTGAAATTCCAGAAACCTACGGTGTGCCTGTTGACGAAATTGTGAAGGCAATTCGTTATGGTGTGCGTAAGGTAAACATTGATACAGATTTACGTTTGGCTGCAACAGGTGCGATTCGTCGTAGCTTGGCTGAGCACAAAGGTAACTTTGATCCACGTAAGTACTTAACCGAGAGTATTAAGGCGATGAAAGCGGTTTGTATTGATCGTTATGAAGCGTTTGGATCTGCGGGTCAGGCTTCTCGCATTCATACTATGGATCTGGAAGAAATGGCTGTGCGTTATGAGCGTGGTGAGTACAACAATGGGCGTACTTTTTAAAAAGTATCGTTGAATTTGTTGAAGCGTTTTATGGATTAGGTGAGAAAGTGGGTAAATGACAGTGTTTTTAAGTTTTTTTGAAGATTTTTCAAAAAAACTATTGACCGTAAAATTCATT
Source organism: Marinomonas ushuaiensis DSM 15871 (assembly GCF_000521805.1). Taxonomy (GTDB): domain Bacteria; phylum Pseudomonadota; class Gammaproteobacteria; order Pseudomonadales; family Marinomonadaceae; genus Marinomonas; species Marinomonas ushuaiensis. The sequence continues at coordinate 14,759 of NZ_JAMB01000001.1, read as the reverse complement.
TACCTATAATGCTCGCCATTCCTTGCGGGAGTGGTGGAATTGGTAGACACGCTGGATTTAGGTTCCAGTGCTTCACGGCGTGAGAGTTCGAGTCTCTCCTTCCGCACCAAATTTAAAAAAAGCTGACTTTATGTCGGCTTTTTTTATGTCTTATTTCTGCTTTAGTCATATCAAAATCTCTGTTTTATTTTCCAATTGTCCTTTCATTTTTGTACTTACCTGTATTTTCTAGTTTCTGTAGTCACGAAAGTTCGTTAATTTGGTTAGAATGATGGTTCTAATGATTTTAATCGGGTCTAGCTAATGCGAAGAGTGCGTGCTTTTATTTTGTTGATGGTTTTAGGGGGCTTTGTGCCTTCAGGGCAATCTGCGAACATCATGTTGGATGTTATGGAAAGTCGTGACTTTTATCAGGCCATACCAAAGCAAGGTCCTTTAGCTGAACAGTTTACTTCGGTGGTAAATTCTCTTCCCAAACCAATTAGTATCGCTCAGAAAGAGCAGATTCGGGTCGCCATGCTATTGTTTGGTGATGTTGACTCATTAGAAAATAAATCGCTTCTATTGTCATTCAAAAGGCGTATGCGAGAGCTGGCGATTGATTATCGATTAGATATTTATATTGATGACGCTGAATACGGTCGCAATTTAAAGCCTTTTCAAAAAATGGAAAGGGATCAACCTGATTATATTGTCATGACGAAGATGGGCGCTGTGCAACGTCGATTTTTAGAACGTTTCTTACGCTCAAATAAAAGCAAAGTGATTTTGTATGATTTTGCCTCGCCATTTATTCATTGGATACACCATCCTCCATTGATGTATATCGGTTTTGATCAAAAAAAGGCAACTAAGGCGCTCGCAAGTTATCTTGATCGTCAACTGCTACCAGGTTCAAGTATATCGGCTTTAGTGTTACCTGCTGGTTATCTTGGGCATGCTCGTTGTGATTTATTTTTAGATGAAATGATGCGTTATGGTCGGCATGTTAGCCGCATTCGAGAGGTGTCTGATAATAGGCAAGATGCATTCGATAGTGCACGCATTTTAATTAAAGAGAATCCAACCGATTTTATTTTCAGTTGTTCTCAGAATATTTCTGCTGGTGTTGTGGGTGCGTTAAAGGAAAAAAATGCAGCCCATAATGTGCAAACGAATGCTTGGGGTCTGTTTTCTGATGGGTTAGCGGAGCCAGAACAGTCACGAGTAAAAGTGAGCGTATTGTTTATGATGGATGATTTGTCTATTGCTGTGGCTGAGGCTATTAAACTGGATCTTGAAGGGAAAAATATGCCAAATCTTTATGTTGCTAATTCCAATTTAATATCCACAGAGTTAGGTTACGAAAGTGTATTTTTGATGGTAGAGCAAGCTTATCATTACTCGGTGGATTTATGGCAAAAATAACGATTAGCTTACGTCACCGTTTATGGCAGAGAGTATCACTTTTAATTGGAGTGGCTTTTTTAATTATTGGATTGACGACACTGTATTTTATTGATTCTTTGAATAAATCTGCTGCCGAAAAGAATTTAGCGTTGAGGCATCAGGTGGCCGAGCAGGCATTTAATAATTACTTGGCTCGTGCGGAAGGCGAAATTAACTTTATTGGGCAGCGCTTATCTTTTAGTCAGTATGAAGAAGGTCGTGAATTGGATTTGTTATTTAGCCATCACGAAGTATTGTTTTTTGGCGGATTAGACTTCTTTTATATTGAGTGGGGCAATGGGGAGCGATCTATGGATCCTCGAGCTCGTTTGTTTACTGAGGTTGATCTTGATTCCGTGTTGCAAAAAGGGCTGATCAATAGGTGGGTGTTTTTTGTTACACAAGATGATTCTATTCTATTGATGTATAAGAAAAAAATGATCTCAGAAGAACGAGATAATATTGGTTTTTTATATGGCTTTATTTCATTAAATGACAATTTGACATTGGCAAGCGAGTTACTTGAAAGCACACCAGTGAACGGTGTGCGTATTTATGGTAACGGGCCTAATAATATTTTGCTCGAAGAATATGAAACAGGTATCGATTTATCTAAGCAGTCATTGGTCTCTCGCTTACCTTTAAAGTTTCCAATACAGGCGGATTTAGAGTTAGAGATTATCCAAGAAAATACACCATTTTCCACGACACTAATAAATGCAATTCCTTTGCTTGTAGCAATAGGTGGTGTTTTGTTGTGTTTTCATTTTTTGCTGGTTTATTTAATCGATCAATTGGTGTTTTCTCCACTTAGGGTAATCGTTCGTTCCAGTGAAGAGTACTTTTCGCCTTTCAGTGAATTGCAGCCAATACAGTTACAAAACAGCCAATATAGAGCATTAATTGAAGCGAAAGATCATAGATTTAAACTTTTAACGGAATCCATACACAGTGCGATTATTTTCTGCAGTGAAGTAACCGAAGTGGAAATAATTAATGCGGAAGCGAAGGTACTTTTTCCGGAATCAGAGAAAGCTCGGACAGTGTTTGATTTTATGCCTATATCTTGCCATCGAGCAATTAAGGAGGCATTAAAAGGCGGTGTAGGTATTACATTCGAACTCACTATTGCGAATTTAGGGCGTATTTACAAATGGCAGGCTTATTCATTTAAGAATGAAAGCTCTTATCGTGGACTATTGTTAGTGGGTCGAAACATGACTCAAGAAACTAGTTTGTTATGGCAGCTGGAACAGCTGCAACCGTTAGCCTCATCCGCACAAAGGCAGGTAGATACTAAAGCGCTATTGAGTGAGTTTTCTTACTTATCTTCCTTACCTCAGCATATTACCACTCAGCAGTTTCAAGGTTGGATATCCTTATTAATATCTACTCTCGATGATATCAGCCAGGCAGAAACTAAAGTGTCTTATACGCCATTGGGGGAAGTGCTGTGTGAAGAGAGTGCTCGTGTTATGTCGCTAATGGGCGTTGAGGCAAATAGGGCGTTATTAGATTGCTCACTCATTGACGGTGAAGCCGTCATTGAAGTCGATGCGAGCTTTAGAAGCCTAATGCGTGTGCTGTTTATGATGGTGATGTCGAACGATATGGCTGAACGTAGGCTAACGATTCGATTTAAGCAAAATGAACTGGAATTAATCGCGACACATGATATGACGTCTCGACCATTGTTTTTCTGGATGATTAAAATGCTAATGGATCATCTTGGTGGTGAACAGAAAACATTGCGAAATAACGCCTTGAAACTTAACTTTCTGACTCAGAAAATAGAGACAGAGGCTGAATTGGTGACATTGTCTCCGGGGCGAGTTGTTGCGTGGGTGGCAAATGATTATCCCAATTCGAATGCAATTAAGTCGTCATTAATTCGGTTAGGTCTAAAAGTCGAAGAATATGTGTCGGTCGACAGCTTTTTTACTCAGTTTAATACGGTTGTAAAATTTGATGCGGTATTGATTGGATGCGATAAAGGTGTTGATGTTCAGTCTGAAATGACTGGCGCGCTGAGGCTAAAATACAACCGTGTTACGCTCCCTATTTTGTGGCTAAATAGTATACCTCTTGAAGAAGTTGACCCTCACGTTTTTACATTACATGGATGCCCATTCGATTATAATTTACATCAATCATTGGTAAAGGCTTTTGAATTGGAAGGAATCGATCCGATTCGATCTACCGATAAAGGACGTTCATGGATTATGGTTGGAGGGAGTCGTGTTGCCAAAGCCATCTGGTATACCGAATTAAATCATTATGGGTTGTCTGCGCAATGGTTAACGGATCTATCAAACTATCGTGCGGTGTTGGCCTATCATGCGGATGCGGTTGTGGTGTTATTGGAGCCTCAATCATCCGTTTTTTTGAAAACCATTCATTCTAAGTTTCCTGAAATACAGTTCTTTTCGCTACAAAGCTGGCCTGAAATGCCGGATAATGTTGTCTTGTTTGAAATGAAGAAACCCTATTCTGGTGGACAAATACGATTATTTACTCAGGGTGTCATGCAGCAAAGTTAATAATTAAGACAAATAAATAGGAGTAGAGAATGAGTGTTATTGGATTGATTGGGGCCATGGATGAAGAAGTGGCTGTTATCAAAGCATGGATGAAAGATGTCCGTGAAGAGAGTGTTGCAGGCTGCGATTTTTTTATAGGGCAATTCGAAGGCAAAGACGTTGTATTGTTGAAATCGGGAATTGGCAAAGTGAATGCTGCTGTTTCTACCACATTGCTGCTTTCTCAATTTAAACCTGAATATGTTATTAATATTGGCTCAGCTGGTGGGTTTGACCCTGATTTACAAGTAGGTGACGTAGTGATTTCTGATCAAGTGGTTCATCATGATGTTGATGTCACTGCGTTCGGTTATGTTATGGGGCAAGTGCCAAGCATGCCAGCGACTTATGCCGCAGATGAAAACCTCGTTAATCAAGCGCAACTTGCGGTGCAAGCGGTGGCAAATGTTCAGGCCAAAGTAGGCTTGATTGGAACGGGTGACAGCTTTATGAATGACCCAGTTCGAGTTGATGCTGTGCGTACGATATTTCCGTCTTTGATTGCTGTTGAAATGGAAGCGGCTGCTGTGGCTCAGGTTTGTTTTAAATTCGGCACACCTTTTGTTGTCGTTCGTTCATTATCTGATGTAGCAGGCAAAGAATCCCCTCAAAGTTTTGAAGAATACCTTAAAGTCGCTGCTGAGAACTCCTCGCTTATGATTCAGAAAATGATTAAAGGCCAATAAAAAATGTCATGGAGGAGGGGCTGTCTAGCCGTTGCTTATGTAGCGATGTCAATATGGCCCTTATGTTCTTATTCTGCAGAAGATATGAAGAGTGAGGCTCTGGAAGAGGGTGATAAAGAGCAGTCTTGGTGGCACGCGACCCATGAAACGGTCTCTAAAACTATTGGTAGCTGGTCAGGTAATATCGACACTTTTTTATCTGGGCACCCGAGTAGCATTATGTCGGAAAGCCAGGTTGAGATCCGTTTTGGCCCAATTTTCGGTGAAGAGTCCAGCTCAGGTTTTTTTGATTTAAATGCTCAGCTGAAATTGCCAAATACACAAGATCGCTTAAGACTGGTCATTGAGTCGAATGGTGATTCTTTAGTACCTGAAAGTGAGCTAGGTGAATCTTCACAAAAAAATAATGTGATTAATTCGGCTTTAAGCTCCAGCTTCTCTGCAGCGGTACGTTTTGCTCGAGCAGATATGGGTGCTGATTTTGATGCCGGTGTGCGTATCGATTTCCCTTTGGACCCTTTTTTACGTTTGCGTTTCACGCAAGGTAATGATGTAAATGTTTTGGAGTGGTGGCAAAAACAGGAGGTTTTTGCTTATTATTCTGATGGCGTTGGTGCCAGATACGGTATTGGGCTTGGTTATAAACAAAGCCCGTCGCTACAGTACAGCACTGACTTTGGCGTTACTTGGCTCGATAAAGAAGGGTTGTTCTACGTAAGAGAGAACTTTTTCATTCGCCATGCTGTTAATGAAAAAAACAGGATGAGTTATCAGTTAAGTTTTTTGCAGTCCGGAAAAAGTGACATTCAACCAGACAGTTTTTTATATAACTTTTTGTATGAACGTTTGCTTTACAAAGATTGGTTGATTGGTCAGATAAAACCACAGTTCACCCATGAAACGGAAAACGATTACGATGGTGAGGCCTCGCTTACTTTATCTATTGCGATTCTATTAGGCCCAGAGTATTTACATTAAATCAGTGCGCCAATAGATTAGTGCGATTAGATTTGTGAAGAGGGAACTCGTATAATGCCGCGCTCTAAGATTATTAGTTCCTATCGCTTCCAAGAGAATGAGTCATGAGACCGGATCAAATCCAACCAGAAATGTACGAAGAGCAACTGCAAGAAAAGCAGGCTAATTTGGCAGAATTAATGGCAACCTTGTCATTGCCTGAAATCGAGGTGTACGCAAGTGAGCCATCCCATTATCGTATGCGAGCTGAGTTTCGGATTTGGCACGATGGCGATGATTTATACTATGCAATGTTTGACTCTGCTGATCCTCGTACTCCGATCCGGACAGACCAATTTCTTGCTGCCTCACGCCTTATTAATGAACTAATGCCAAAGCTGATTGACGCAGTTCGTGATGTCCCCGTATTGCGTTACAAGCTTTTTCAAGTGGACTTCCTCACCACTACCACAGGTGAAGCGCTCATTAGTCTGCTTTATCACAAACCAATCGATGAAGAATGGAATACAGCAGCACATCTATTAGACGCCGCTTTTCCTGCTTGTCATTTTATCGGTAGAAGTCGTAAGAAGAAGCAGATTTTGACGCGTGATTTTGTAATGGAAACACTTACCGTTCACGGTGAGAAATTTCATTACCAACAGGTGGAAAATAGTTTTACTCAACCGAATGCGGGGATCAGTGAAAAAATGTTGGAATGGGCGCTTGATGTAACAAAAAATGCATCCGGTGATTTATTGGAAATGTACTGTGGTAATGGTAACTTCTCAATTCCATTAGCACGACGTTTTGAGCGAGTGGTTGCGACGGAAATTTCGAAAGTGTCCGTTAATTCTGCACAGCTTAATATTGCAATTAATGGTATGCAGAATGTTCAAGTGGTTAAAATGGCCAGTGAAGATGTATCTGCCGCACTGAACGGCGATGTTGAGCTGCCAAAAACGCTTATCCAAGCGGGTGTAAATGAATTATCCCCTTCAGTTGTTTTGGTTGATCCTCCACGTGCAGGGTTAGATGATGCAACTGTTGAACTTGTTCGAAAAATTGATTCTATTCTTTATATTTCCTGTAATCCAGAAACACTAAAATCGAATTTAGAAGCCTTATCGAGTACGCATGACGTTATTCGTTATGCCATGTTTGATCAGTTTCCTTACACGCACCACGTGGAAACCGCAGTCTATTTGACCAGAAAATGACTAGAAAAATCACGGGAACAACCACCTTCTAATTGAAAGCGTCGAAAACGTATAAAGAGAATAAGCTTTATGAGTTTTGTTCTCTTTATAATGAATGACATTCCTGTACTGATCATTAGGTTACGGATTATTCTGTGTTAACATAACCGAATCATTTCCCCCCCACCACCATAGAGAAGTCGAACGAGCCATGAGTAATAACTCACTAGACAAAGACAAAATCAAAATCTTGCTATTAGAAGGCGTTCATCAATCTGCATTGGATGCGTTGCATGAAGCCGGCTATACCAACATCGAATATCATAAAACCGCCTTGGCAGAAGATGAGCTAATCGAGAAAATTTCGGAAGCGCATTTTGTTGGTATACGATCTCGTACTCAGCTGACAGCCAAAGTATTAGAGCATGCCAATAAGTTGGTTAGCATTGGGTGTTTTTGCATTGGTACAAACCAAGTCGATCTTGATGCGGCAAGCGAGAAAGGCATTGTGGTATTTAATGCACCTTTTTCAAATACGCGCAGTGTGGCCGAACTTGTTCTTGGCCAATTGATTCTATTACTTCGTGGCATTCCTGCTAAAAATGCGGCTTGTCATCGCGGTGGTTGGATTAAGTCGGCAGTGGGTTCTTATGAAACTCGTGGTAAGCGTTTGGGTATCATAGGTTACGGTAGTATCGGAACGCAATTAAGTGTCTTGGCTGAATCTTTAGGCATGGAAGTGTGTTTTTACGATATCGTTACTAAGTTGCCATTGGGTAACGCTCGCCAAATTAAAAGTTTGAAAGAGCTTTTGTCTACTAGTGACATTATTAGTTTGCACGTGCCTGAAACTAACTCAACAAAGTTGATGATTGGTGCGAAAGAAGTGTCTCAAATGAAGAAGGGTTCTATCTTTATTAATGCTTCTCGTGGAACGGTTGCGGATTTGGATGCTGTTGCAGAAGCCATTAAATCAGGTGATTTGAGTGGTGCTGCAGTAGATGTGTTCCCAGTTGAGCCAAAAGGTAACGACGAGGAATTCGTATCACCATTGCGTGGTCTAGATAATGTGATTCTAACGCCTCATGTTGGCGGTAGCACAATGGAAGCTCAAGAAAACATCGGTGTTGAAGTGGCTGAAAAGTTAATTAAATACTCTGATGTTGGTACAACGATTGCTGCAGTTAACTTTCCTGAAGTGGCCTTACCTGCACAAGCAGATAATCATCGCATCTTGCATATTCATGAAAACCGTCCAGGCGTACTTTCTAAAATCAATGCTATCTTTTCTGAGCATAATATTAACATCACAGGTCAGTATCTTCGTACCACGGAGAAACTGGGTTACATGGTGATGGATGTGGACGCAGACGATGCAGAGCTTGCACTTGAGAAAGTAAAAGAAGTCGATGGCACAGTAAAGGCGCGTGTCTTGTTCTAAGCTTCGTATAGAGATGTTAGTGAATGAAAAATCCAGCTATGGCTGGATTTTTTTATGCTTTTGTTTTGTTTATTTCTTGATACCTAATGTTGAAGTAATGTCTTGGATCTTTTGTTTAATGTTGTCGGTAACGTTTAGCATAAAGGTTTCTGATTCATTGGCTTGTTCTCTTATTTTTATAACTGCTGCATTTAAATTACTCATACCTACCTTTTGTTCTGCTGCGTAGCCAGTTGCTTTTTTCGCAAGATAACTGGATCGTTCAGATTTTTCGAGAATGTCTTGAGCGGATTCTCCAAGTGCTGTCGTTAAGCTAATTTGTTCTGAGGACGCATTCTCAATAAGATCTAAATTCGTTTTTAGTTTGCTGGTGGCTGATGTAAGGCGTGAGAAGATTTCGGTGATTTCTTCAAGTGCTTGCTGTGTACGGCTAGAAAGTGTCCGTACTTCTGAGGCAACAACGGCAAAGCCTCGTCCATGCTCGCCAGCTCTAGCTGCTTCGATAGCGGCATTAAGTGCTAACAGATTTGTTTGCTCAGAGATGTCTTTAATACCGCTAACGATGGATGAGGCGCTCAATACAGAAGTCTCTAAGTTATCTAAGTCGCTTTTACTGCTATTGAGACGTTCAACAGTCATTTGATTAGCTAACGCCAAAGAGGTTGCTTGGTCAACGCTGTGTGTCATTGCCGTGTTTGTTTCTGCTGCGTAGCTGGCTACTTCCTGAGCTCTCACTTCTGCTTTGTTGGCGAGTGTTTCAACTTGGTTTGAGAGCTCTAAAGTAACATCAAGACCTTGCTTTGATGTCATGCTGAGTTTATGAACCTGCTCAAAAGCATTTAGCATATCGTTGAGAGAGGTTGAAATGTTCTTTAGTTCGGTGTCTTTCTGTTGGCGTTGTATTGCGATTTGCTTTAAATAAAGATTTAGATATCGAGCAACATCAGACAGTTCGTTTTTATTTTTACTAACAACGAGAGCGTTTATGTCTTGATGCTCGACTAAGTTTCTAACGGCAGAGTATAAATCTCTAGCACTTTTTACCACGACTTTATTCTGAAATATATGTACAGAAATGGTGGTTAATACCATCAAAATAACGAAGCCTGAGAAGACAAAAAGAGTTTGCTGTTGCGTTGCCTTGGCGCTGTCTTGAATATTTTTGGTGCCTGTTTTTAGAATTGCTTCCAATTGACTTATCTGTGAACGTATTTTTTCCTGTGCAGCGAAAGCCTGCTGTATATTGATAAGGCTAGAGTCGACATCTTTCAAATATCGACTCGACCAAGTGTGTAATTCACTTTTGGTTTCTTCTAGAGGATCAATATCTTCTTGAGTCTCTTCTTCAGAGCTCCACCCCATTAATGATGATAAATCGTTAGCGCTATTTGTTTTCTCATCCTCATTTAGTATTAATACAGGAAGGAGGTTTAGGTTTTTTATATGAGACTGAAAAAGCTCAATACTTTGTTTCAAGCGCTGATAGTTTTCTTGTGTGTTGTTTGTTAAATAGTCGTTTTTAGCACTATTTACGTGTGCTATATCAGCATATAAAAGTCCCTGAATAGCAATATAGGGCATTGTTGAAGTTAGGTCATTTTTCGATTGAAATAATTGAACCTTATCCGCAAGCGTATCGAGAGACAATAGGGTTTGTCGTTCATTATTTTCTATTAGTGCGAAAGGGCTGCCTGATAATTTTCCTGCTGCTCTTATATCAGATCGGAGGCTTCTTTCAATCAAAGCGAGCTGCGCCGCAATGGGTTCTTGAATGTCGTTAGGTAAGGTATTGAGAGTTGGGTGAATGCTTTCCTGTATGAATTTTTCCGTTGCTTGTAAGCTTGATGCGTCACCAGAAGATAGATAACTTTCGATTTGTTGTTTTAAGTCGATTGATGAATATTCCCAGACAAGCGTGTAGGTATCGTTTTGTTCAAATGCACTACGGAATTTCATTAAGCTCCATAAAAGTAGCACAATCAACATGGTTGCAATGATGAGATAACTGGCCGTGGTGGTGCGGGTAACATGGGAAATCTTCAATTAAAAAACCTACCTTTTTTCAGGGTATTTGTTTACAGCGACTATTAAAGAGGATTACCTTAATACAATAAGGTTACAAAAAAGTGACATAAATTAGATCGTTGGAAATAGTGCTGATTTGATAACCAGGGAGGTTTTGTTGTCTAATAACAACATTATTCATGTGTAGTTGTCGGTTTTAATATTTATAAAAAACTGCCACAGTCACTTTTTTGTCATTATTTTGTCATAGAGTAAAAACATATTAAGTGAGTGCTTAGTAGAAACGTTTTTTAGGCATAAAGCCGTTGAGATAAAAAAATCGCAAACAACCATATAAATTAAAGGAGTTAAGAAATGACCCTTTCACGACGTCAATTTGTTAAAGGTGCTTCTGCAGCAGGTGCTGTTGCAGCAACGCCATTCGCAATGAATAGAGCCGTTGCGGCTAATAAAGAGTTACGTATTTATGCGTGGGCCGGTTACATTACAGATGAAATGTTGTCAGACTTTAAAGCGAAAACAGGTATAAATGCTACCTTTACGCCATACGGTACAAATGATGAGTTATTAAACTCTCTACGTGCGACCGATGGAACGGGTTTTGACATTATCATGCCAACCGTTGACCGTGTGCCTGGTTATGTGGACTATGATCTAGTTCAGCCACTTGACGTAAAACGCGTTAATTGGAGTGGTTGTTTAGACAGCGCTCTAGCAGGTTCAGATGTTGGTGGCATAGTAAACGGAAAACGTTACTTTGCACCATCAGATTGGGGAACAGAGGCCATTGCTTACCATAAGCAAGACGCAAGTGTTGACCCAAGTAATTTGAGTTACGGAGATCTTTGGAAACCAGAAAATGCGGGCGGTGTTACGGTTCGTGGCCATTCTGCATTAGTCGGTATTGGTTTATGGTTAGAAAAAGCGGGTAAATTACCTTACCCATTGCTTGAATCATATAAGAATGAAAAAGCAATGCGTGCGAACTTTGATGTGATTTTGAAAGTCGCATCAGAGCACAAAAGTTCACTTGCTCAATTCTGGTCAACTGAAAATGAAGCACAAGGCGCGTTTCGTGCAAATGGTGCCGTTATTGGTCAAACATGGGATAGCACAGCGTTTAAACTGCAATCTGAAGGCGAACCTATTGCTTACGGTGCACCAAAAGAAGGTGCGTTGGCTTGGATGGAAGGTTTTGTTATTCCTAAAAATGCCAATAACATTGATTCGGTTTATGAGTTCATTAACTGGTATTACACGCCAGAAGCTGGCGCAATGTTCGTAAAAGCGACCGGTTATAACTCAACGGCAAAAGGTGCTGATGCACTATTGCCAGAAGCAACTAAACAGTTCTTCCAAGACTCTTATAGCAAAGAAGATCTTGCCAACCTTTGGTGGTGGCCAATTCAAGAACCTTGGTATGTTGCATTACGTAACGAATATCAAGATCGTTACTTGTCTGCATAAGGCCTAGTAAAGCCCCTTGTGAGATTTACTCACAAGGGGCTTTCTTGTATCTAGAAAAAATAATCAGCGAGAGAGATATGGATAGTAGTGTTCATTTAGATAACACAGTAATGCAATTTGGTGACTTTACAGCAATACAAAAAACAGATTTGAAAATTGAATCTGGTGAGTTTTTTAGTTTTCTAGGACCTTCTGGTTGCGGAAAAACCACGATTTTGAACATGATCAGTGGTTTTTTAGATCCAACCCAGGGAGACGTGAAAATTGGCGGGCAAAGCATGAAAGGCGTTCCTGCTAACAAACGTCCTACGTCGATGATTTTTCAAAACCTCGCACTTTTTCCTCTTATGACAGTGGCTGAAAATATTGAATTTGGCCTAGAGGTTCGCGGTGTTTCGAAAAGTGAGCGCAAGAAAGCGTCGGATAGGTTGCTTGAACTTGTAGCGTTAGAAGACAGCGGTACAAAGAAAATTTCAGAATTGTCTGGTGGGCAGAAACAACGTATTGCCATTGCTCGAGCATTGGCGGTTGAACCACAAGTGTTATTACTTGATGAGCCATTATCTGCGTTGGATTTGAAATTACGTCAACATATGCGAACTGAGTTAAAAGAAATTCAGCGTAAAACGGGCATTACTTTTATCTATATTACTCATGATCAAGGCGAAGCTTTGACTATGTCGGATAGAGTTGCCGTTATGTCTGCTGGTCGGATTCAGCAAGTTGCAGATCCGATTACACTTTATCGTGATCCTCAGACTCCTTTTGTCGCTTCGTTTGTTGGTGAAAATAATGGAATTCGAGGGAAAGTGTTAGCGGCAGATTCTAACCTTGTTGTTTTGGATTGTGGTCCTTTAGGTAAACTGGCTGGTCGTTCTCAAGGTAGCTTGGCGGTTGGAAGTGATGCGACGCTGTTTATTCGTCCAGAGCATTTTAGACTTCAATCTGAAGGTGGTATGCATACATTGCAGGCGACTATTGATGAAGTAAACTTTGAAGGTGCTTATTTAACCTTGAATGCAAATACTCCTACAAATCAGGCTTTGTCTATCCAGCTTGGAACGCATCAATTTTCTGACTCGTTGAAAAAAGGCGCGCCAGTTAGTCTTTCTTATAACGAGCTAGATGCTATTGTTATCGCTGGAGAGGGCCATGTTTAAGCAGCTTAAGTCACGCTTTGGTAGTGGGTTGGCCGTTGGCATTGTAGGTATGGTTGGGGTTTGGTTGATAGCCTTGGTTATTTTGCCACAGATCTTAATGATCGATTATTCACTTCGTCCGAATTTATTACCTGCGGATATAGGTGGGCCAAAAGATACGTTTTCTTTGGTTAACTATGAGACGTTATTTAACAACAAGATACATTTATCCATCTTCTTCAAAACCCTTTGGTCGAGTGTTCTAGTAACGGCATTGACATTATTGGTTAGCTACCCTATTGCGTTTTATCTGGCGAAAGTGGCAACGCCACAAAAAGCAGCTTTATGCTTGTTGTTGTTAATTATTCCTTTTTGGATTAATGAGATTCTACGCACCTTCTCTTGGTATATTATTTTGGCTTACAAAGGGCCATTAAACGCTTTGCTGTTAGGTTTGGGGTTTATTGATCGTCCAATTCGATTCTTATCGGGTGATGGTGGTGTGTTAGTCGGTATGGTATACGCCTATATTCTTTTTATGATATTTCCAATTTATAACGCCATTGAAAGTTTAGATACAAATCAGATTAAAGCGGCTCGCAACTTAGGTGCTGGTTGGATTAGAACTCATTGGCGAGTTGTTATTCCTCATGCTAAACCTGGTATCGCGACAGGTTGTATTATGACTTTCATGTTGGCAGCGGGTAGCTATGCGGTTCCTGCATTGTTGGGTTCTCCAGGAAGTCGATGGTTCACTCAGATTATTTATAATTGGTTTTTTGAAGGCGGTAACTGGAACCAAGGAGCGGCTTACGCATTTTTACTTTTGGTTATGTGTATTGGTTTTATTGCTTTGGTAATGCGTGTCTTTAAAGTTGGGTTGGGGGATATTGCAAAATGAAGTCTGAAACCATTATGCGATTCGGTGTGCGTTTTTATATCGGCATCTTCTTCTTATACCTATTTACGCCACTTATTATCATGGGATTGGCGACGTTCAATGACAGTCGTTTTCCTACTGTATCGCCATGGAAAGGTGCAACACTCAAGTGGTTTGAAGCGCTAGCTCAAGATGGTGCGATGTGGGATGCGTTATGGACAAGTATTATTGTGGCCGCTGGCGTGTTAATCGTTGCCGTTCCAATTGGTATTTGTTGTGCCTTATTGCTATCTACTTACCAAGGGAAAGGTAAAACATTCATCTATACCTTGATGATGTCTCCGTTGCTTACACCGGGCGTTATTGTGGGTATTTCTACCTTGATTTTTTGGCGTAGTTTGTCTGTAAGTGGTGGTGTGTTTTTGACTGTTGTTGCTCAAACAACGTTTATTACTGCTTATGTCATGCTTATGGTGTTGGCTCGATTGCAGCGCTTTGATCGGACTTTAGAAAATGCAGCGTTAAGCCTTGGTGCAACACAGTGGCAAGCATTTCGTCGTATTCTGCTTCCGTATTTAAAGCCTGCTATTATTTCGGCCGCTGCCATTGCTTTCTTACAATCGTTTGAAAACTACAACACAACTTTGTTTGTGAAAGGTTATGACACAACATTAACTGTTTATATCGCTTCAAAAGTGCGAACGGGTTTGACGCCTGCCGTTAATGCACTTGGGTTGGTTATGATCTCAGTGACTATTTTGATTGCGATTGTTTATGAAATTAAACGGCGCAGAGAGTTAGCTGCAAAATAGAATATCTATACGGTTATTTTCAAAGCCCATTTTCCAATAGGAAAATGGGCTTTTTTATGTCCGTCAGAACCATTGTTGATTGTTATCTGACCTATTTTAGGTTGTTTTGATGCTTTATTGGCCAGAAAGTGTTTTTTTATCATTTA